>JBQTJI010000028.1:0-4787 GCA_052387255.1 Gemmobacter sp.
GGCAGGGCCTTGATGAAGTTGCGCATGAACAGCGTGCAGAAGCCGGTCTGGAAGGCGACATGAAACAGCACGAGGCCTGTCGTGGTGTCGTAGAGACCCATGTCGAGGGTCAGGTCGCGCACCGGCACCATCAGGATCTGGAACGGTACGAAGTTGCCAGCCACGAACATGAAGAACACGATCAGGTTCGAACGGAACTTGTAGACCGCCAGGGCAAAGCCGGTCAGGCAGGACAAGGCCACCGCGCCGATCACCGTCGGGATGGTGACGAACAGCGAGTTCAGCATGTAGCGGGCGATGGGCGACTGGGTGAAGACCTCGACATAGTTGCCGAAGGCCAGCGCCGACGGCATGCCGAAGTAGTTGCCCTGTGCAAGGTCGGAGGCGGGCCGCACCGAGGTCAGCGCCACGCCGAGCAAGGGGAACAGCCACAGGAACAGCACCACCGGCACGGCGATCTTGTAGAGCGTCTGGGTGGTGGCCGAGGTGCGTTCGATCGGTCTGGGGAACATCGCCGCCTCCTCTAGCGCTGGTTCTCGTCGCGCCACATCTTCCAGATGAAGCCCGAGATGAAGATCATCATGATCGCGAACAGGACCACGGCGATGGCGGCCCCATAGCCCATGCGGTAGCCGTATTCCGACAGCGCGGTCTCGTACATGTAGTAGGACAGCACGCGGGACGACCCGAACGGTCCGCCGCTGGTCATGATCGAGACCAGGTCGAACGACCGCAGCGCGCCGATCACCGTCACCACCACCGCGATGAACGTCGCGGGGCGCAGTTGCGGCAGGATCACGTACCACAGCATCCGCCAGCCGCGTGCCCCGTCCAGACGCGCCGCCTCGACCTGGTCGGGGGCGACGTTGTTCAGGCCGGTCAGGTACAGGATCATCACATAGGCGATCTGCGGCCACAGGCCTGCGGCGATGATGCCGTAGGTGACAAGGTCGGGGTCGGCCAGGATGGCGACGCCGGTGCCGGTGATGCCCTCGATCACCTGGTACAAGAGCCCGAAGTTCGGCGCGTAGAACCACGAGAAGATCAGGCCGACGACGACCTGGGAAATCACGAAGGGAAAGAAGAACAGCGACTTGTAGATGCGGATGCCGCGTACCGTCTGGTTCAGGAAGATCGCGACCAGAAGGCCCGCCGGCACCGCCAGCATGTACAGCACCAGCCAGATGATGTTGTTCTTGAACGACGTCACCATGTTCGGGTCGGTCGTAAGCTCGGCATAGTTCGCGGTGCCGATCCAGACCGGGTCGCTGAGACCGTCCCAGTCGTAGAAGCTGTACCACAGGCTCTGGAAGATCGGGATGATCACGTAGACCGCGAACATCAAGAGGCCCGGCGCCAAGAACAGCAGGGGCGCAAGGCGTCGCTGATTGGCCTTCCAGTACGTCGACATTGCCTACCCCCGCAGTTCGGCACGACAGGAAATGGCGCGGCGGGTCACCCCCGCCGCGCCCCGAAAGTGGCCTACTTGTAGACCTGTCCGCGCACCTGCTCGAGCCGGGCCAGGATATTGTCGATCTCTTCCGGCTGCACCAAGAACTGCTGGATGCCCTCCATCCCCGCCTTGGCCATTTCCGCCGGGGCGTCGCGGTCAAAGAACTGTGCCAGCGCATAGGCCTCTGACAGCATCTTGAAGCCCGCCGAGATGAACGGATCATCCGCCGCCACCGTCGAGTTCTTGTTGGTGGGCAACTGGCCGATGGCCGCGTTCAGCTTGGTCTGCGCGTCGGCACTGGCGACGAAGGCCAGGAACTTCTTCGCATCTTCGACGTTGGTGGCAGCAGCCGGGATGTGGATGGTGTCGGTCGGAGCATCCTCGGCGCGCGGGATGCCGGGGGTGATCTCCGGGAAGGCCATGAAGCCCAGATTGTCATTGGTCATGCCGCCTTCCTTGAAGGTCGCGACGGAAAAGTTGCCCATCACGTAGTTGGCGGCCTTGCCCTGCACCAGCAGCGCGGCAGCATCCTGCCAGTCGATCGCCGCATGGTTGGCGGTGACGTAGGGCTGCAGCTTGCCCAGCTCGGCGAAAACCTTCTTCACGCTGTCGTCGGTCCAGGCAATCTTGCCGGCGGTCAGCTCCATGTGCCACTCATAGCCGTTGGTGCGCAGCGACATGTAGTCGAAGATGCCGGCCCCGGGCCACAAGGCCTTGGTCCCGGTGGTCAGGCAGTCGATGCCCGCCGCCTTGAACTTTTCGCAGTTCGAAATGAAGGTCGCCCAGTCCACGCCCTCGGGACCCGGCACGTCGACGCCAGCCGCCTTGTAGGCGTCCTTGTTGAAGTAGATGCCCCACTGATAGTAGGTGTAGGGTACGCCCCACTTCTTGCCGTCGATGGTCATCGACGCGGCAGCCGACCCCAGCGCGTCGTCCAGGCCGTTGTCGGTCCACACGTCGGTCACGTCCAGGAACTGCCCGGCATTGACGAAGGGGGCCATCCGGTTTCCGGCATACCAGTTCGCCAGATCCGGCGGGTCGGTGGTCAGGAAGTTGCGGATCGCGGTCTTGTAGCCTTCGTGGTCGAAGTTGTTCAGCTGCACGTCGATGTCGGGATTCGCGGCCTCGAAATCGGCAATCAGCGCTTCCATCGCCGCAAGCGGGGTGGGATCGTAGTCGGCGTTGTACTTCAGCACCCGCTGCTGCGCGAAAGCCGAGGTTGACAGCGCAAGCACCGCCACCAGCGCCAGTGCGCCCGTCTTCTTATGGACCATGGTTTCCTCCCTTTGGTTCCACTATTTGAAACTTAGTCTTGAATATTGAAAGTATGTCTGCGATCCTCTATCCTGTCAACTGCCAGCAGAGGGGGCATTGCGGGATGGGCGCAGAGGGGCCGGGCGACGGGACGGTGGGCAAGGCGCTCGACGTCCTTGACATGGTCGCAAGTGCCGGACGTCCCTTGCGTTTCACCGAGATGCAGGCACGCTCGCCCTATCCCAAGGCCACGCTCTACCGGTTCCTGCAGGTGCTGACCCATCAGGGCATGCTGGCACAGGACCCCGATTCGGGCAGCTATTCGCTGGGGGTCCGTCTGGTGCGGCTGGCCCATGCCGCCTGGGCGCAGTCGTCGCTGGCACCCCTGGCCCGGCCGCATATCGATGCGCTGTCGGTCATGATCGGCGAGACCATCCATCTGGCGCAGCTGGACCAGGGCCAGGTGCTGTATGTCGACAAGCGCAACGCCGCCCGGCCGGTCGAGATGTTCAGCCAGGCCGGCAAGGTTGGCCCCGCCTATTGCACCGGGGTGGGCAAGGCGATGCTGGCGCATCTGGGCGCGGGCGCGCTGGAGGCGGCGCTGATGCGCCAGTCGTTCCACCGCTTCACGCCTGCGACGCTGGACACGGCCCCGGCGCTGGTGGCCGAGTTGCAGGCGATCCGCGCCCGCGGGTACGCCTTCGACCGCGAGGAACACGAGCCCGGCATCATCTGCGTGGCGGTGCCGATCCTGTCGCGCAGCGGGCGCGTCATGGGGGCGCTGTCGGTCACCTCGACGGTGGCACGCACGACACTGGACGAACTGGCGGGGCTGGCCCCGGCAATACAGGCGACCGCGACGGCAATCGCGGCGGATGCGGAAAGCTGGCGCTTTCCGGGATAGGGAACAGGGGAGGAGAACGACAATGACAGGGGTAACGCTGTCCCGCGTGGTCAAGCGGTTCGGGGACGTCACCGTGATCCACGGCGTGGACCTCAAGGTCGAGGACGGCGAGTTCTGCGTCTTCGTCGGCCCCTCGGGCTGCGGCAAGTCCACGCTGCTGCGCATGGTCGCGGGGCTGGAAGAGACGACCGACGGCACGATCCGCATCGGCCAGAGGGACGTGACCAAGGCCGATCCCAGCGAACGGGGTGTCGCCATGGTGTTCCAGACCTATGCGCTGTACCCCCACATGACGGTGGCCGAGAACATGGGGTTCGGGCTGAAGATGACCGGCCATCCCAAGGCCGACATCGAGGCCAAGGTGACCGAGGCGTCGCGCATCCTCAAGCTGGACCCCCTGCTGGCGCGCAAGCCCAAGGCCCTGTCGGGTGGCCAGCGGCAGCGCGTGGCCATCGGGCGGGCCATCGTGCGGGGGCCCGAGGTGTTCCTGTTCGACGAGCCGCTGTCGAACCTCGACGCCGAACTGCGCGTCGAGATGCGGGTCGAGATCGCCCGCCTGCACCGCGAGATCGGGGCCACCATGATCTACGTCACCCATGACCAGGTCGAGGCGATGACGCTGGCCGACAAGATCGTGGTGCTGCGGGCGGGCCGGGTGGAACAGGTGGGCGCGCCGCTGGAACTGTACCACAACCCCGACAACCGGTTTGTCGCGGGCTTCATCGGCAGCCCTGCCATGAACTTCTGCGCGGGCAAGGTCGCGGGGGCTGGCCGTGCGATGGTGCCCGGACTTGGCGGCGAGGTGACGACCGCCGTCGCCCTGCCCGGTGCGGGGGCCGACATCGTGGCGGGCCTGCGCCCGCAGCAGTTGCGCATCGTTCCGGGCGCGACCCACCGCGTCGACGTGATCGAGGCGCTGGGCGGGCAAAGCTTCATCCACCTGGCCGCGCCCACGGGCGAGAAGCTGGTGGTCGAAAGCCGCGACGACCCCGACATGAAGCTGGGCGACAAGGTGGGGCTGGCCTTCGACGCGGGCGACGCGTTGTACTTCGCCGCCGATGCAGCCGGCAAGCGGTTGCGCTAGCGCGGGTCGCAACGGAACTTAGTCACCACGTCCGTCCTCAGGATCGGTCGTCCCGGCGGAGGGCGGGGCCCCCGGGCACCCGCCCCCACGGT
>JBQTJI010000029.1:0-53122 GCA_052387255.1 Gemmobacter sp.
GCCCCCTCACCCCATCCCTCTCCCCCGGGGGGAGAGGGAGGTGCCTTGTCCGGCATGGTCCGCCCGACGGCAGGGGAGGCCAGTGCAGAGGGCGGTGCAGAGGGCGCGAACCTGTCCCCTTTCGCGACAGACAGGGGCGCGCGGCGGGGCCGTTCCGCCCCCCTGTCCCGTGCGAGAGGGGCCGGGGGAGAGGTTGGCGCAACAGGGGACAGCGCCCCGGCACCGAAGCGCACGGTCAGGCGGTCCACCAGCTGCGCCAGTTCCAGCGCGGCGTCCGTGCCGCCCGCGAGGTTGCCTTGGGCCACGGCCATGGCTTCGCTCACCGGGGCTTCGAGCGAAATCAGGTCAAAGCCGAAGCCGGGGTCGATCCGCTCGATCCGCTCGCGGAACAGGAAGGCCAGGTGCGCAGGCTCGCGGCTGGCGGCGGCGGCGGCGGCCTCGATCCGGCTGGCGGTGCCATCGGTGCGGTACACGGTCAGCGCCAGGCGGCGCGCGCCCTGGCCCCGCGCCGCCAGTTGCGCGCAGAGATCGGCACAGAGGCCGGGCAGGTGGTGCGTGGGGTCGAAGATCGGCTCGGCCAGGCGGGCATCGGCGCGGAACACGGGGGGGGCGTCGGGCGGGGCCAGGGGTTCGGGCAGGTGGCCGGTCATCTGGTCCAGCCGCAGCAGGGGGTTGGCGGCGAGGTCGGCCCGCGCGAACCGCCGCGCCAGCGCCAGCCGGGGCACGGCGGCCAGCGCGCCGATGGTCCTGAGGCCCAGGCGGTTGAGCAAGAGCACCGTGTCGGGGTCCAGCCGCAGGGCGGCCACCGGCAGGGGGTCGGTGCAGATCGCGCGGGGCGGCCCGAACCGCGCCAGGGCCCAGGCCGCACCCCAGGTCGGGGCCAGCGCCACCCGCGCCGACAGGCCGAGGATGCCCAGCCGCCCCTCGATGTCGTCCAGCATCGCGGCCTCGCCACCCCAGAGATGATCGGTGCCCGTGGTGTCCAGGACCAGCCCCTGCGCCCCGTCCGCCGCCGTCCATGGGCACCAGCGCCGCGCCCACAGCGCCAGGCGGTCCAGTGCCGCCCGGTCGCCGCCCAGATCGGCATAGTCGACCTGCAGTGCCGGGCACAGCGCGCGCATGTCCACCACGCGCGCGCCCGTCGTCACCCCGGCCTGGCGGGCGGGGCGGTTTGCGGCATGCACGACCGGCCCGTGCGGTCCCTCGGCCGCCAGCACCAGCGGCAGGTCATCGCAGGGCGCGTTGCCAAGGCGCTCCTGCGTCCGCCGCCAGCGGTCCATCGGGAACTGCGGCAACCAGATCGACACGATCCGCCGTCCTGTCATGCTGCGCCACCCAGGTGCCGGGCGGCCTGTGGCGCGACCGGAACAACTCGACCCGCCAGCGCGGATGTCCGGGGGCCAGCGCGTCGTCGGGGTTCGGGGCCGAGGGCAGCGCGCCCACCCGCCAGCGGTCGCGCGCGGCGCTGAGGTCGGGCGTGGCACCATGCCGGATCAGCCAGCAGGGTACACCGCTGGCCTCGGCCCGCAGGACCAGGCGCTTGGTGGCGGTGAAGTCGAGGCCGGGCGGGTCGCCCCAGACCTCGGCCACCACCGCCGAAAGTGCTGCACAGCGCAACCCCTCTTCCGCCGCGACCAGCACGTCGACGGGGCGGGCAAGGTCCACCAGCAGCAGGATCCGCCCGCCCAGGCCCGCCAGGCAGGGCCGCCCGGTTTCGCGCCGCGACAGCCGGTCCTGGACCCACAGCACCGGGGCCGCCCCCCGGACCAGATGCGACAGCACGAAGCCCACCGCCGCCGCATCGCCCACCTGTGTGGCAAACACCTCGGACAGGGTGACGGGGGGGGTGACGGCGGGGATGACGGGGGGGGCGACCGCGCCGCCGGGTGTCGGGGGCGGGTGTCGGGGGCCGGGGGGCAGCGATATCGGGCGCATGGGGCACAGGGGTTCCCGACTCGGAAGTTCATGATTTGTTCTTGTCTTGATACCCCTCGGCGATAGCTGGGGCAAGCCGGTCAATCGGGGTCGCGCAGGTCCAGCACCTGCAGCGCCTCGAGCAGGTCGAGCAGGCGTTCCATGCGATAGGCCCCGAACGCGGCCTCGATCCGGGCAAAGATCGCGGCGCTTTGGGCGGCATGGGCATGGACCAGCGCCTCGCCCGCAGGGGTGATCGTCAGGACCACGCGGCGGCGGTCCTCGGGCGGGACATGCCGCGCGATCAGCCCTTCCTTCACCATGGGCTGCACCATCCGGGTCAGGCTGGACAACAGAAGGCAGGCCTCGGACGCGACCTGCCCGAGGTCGAGCGGGCCGCTTTCCTGCAACACCCGCAGCACGCGCCATTTCTGTTCGTTCACGCCCGAGGTGGCCAGCATGTCGCGCACCGGCCCCATGACCTTTTCCCGCGCCCGCAACAGCGCGATGGGCAGGGACCGCCGGGTGCGGCGCAGGGGCGGGGCATCCTTCATGGCCATGATCATGCACCGCGACCGCCCCCTTGGCAAGAATCGTTGACAGAGCAAGCAAATCATTTAACAAAGCAACTATCGGAAGGAGGGGCCGATGCCGCACATCATGATCGACTATTCGCCGAACCTGGAAGGGCGGCTGGACATCCCCGCCCTGTGCCGCGCCTTGCGCGATGCGGCGGTGGCGACGGGCATCCTTCCGCTGGCGGGGCTGCGGGTGCGGGCCACGGCGGCAACCCATGTGGTCATCGCCGACGGCAACCCCGACCATGCCTATCTGGACATCGCGCTGCGCCTGCGAGGCGGGCGGTCGCCCGAGGACAAGGCCCGCGCCACGGCGCAGATCTTCGCGGCGGCCGAGGCGTTCTGCGCCGATCTGCTGGCCACGTCATCCTTCATGCTGTCGTTCGAGATGCGCGACATCGACCCCCTGCTCAGCCCCAAGGCCAGTTCCATCCGCCGCCATCTGCCGGGAGAGACGCCATGACTGACCTTGCCACCCATCTGGCCCGGCTGGAGGGGCATCTGGCGCGGTTCCGCAAAGGGGGTATCCTGAACCTGATCGGGGGCGAGAGCGTACCGGGGTCGGGCGGCACTTTCGCAACCCACAGCCCGGTGGACGAAAGCCTGATCGCCGAGGTGGCGCTTGGGAATGCTTCGGACATTGATCGCGCCGCGCGCGCCGCAAAGGCCGCGTTCCCGGCCTGGGCCGCGATGGATGGACAGAAACGCCGCGCCATCCTGCACCGCATCGCCGACGGGATCGAGGCGCGGGCCGAGAAGATTGCCCTGTGCGAATGCTGGGACACCGGGCAGGCCTGGCGCTTCATGTCCAAGGCGGCGCTGCGCGGGGCCGAAAACTTCCGCTTCTTTGCCGACCTGGCCCCCGCTGCCTGTGACGGGGCCAGCCTGCCGACGCCGACCCATCTGAACGTCACCTCGCGCCACCCCATCGGCCCTGTGGGCGTGATCACCCCCTGGAACACGCCCTTCATGCTGTCGACGTGGAAGATCGCCCCCGCGCTGGCGGCCGGCTGTACCGTCGTCCACAAACCGGCCGAGTTCAGCCCCCTGACCGCGCGCCTCCTGGCCGAAATCGCGCATGAGGCCGGGTTGCCGCCGGGCGTGCTGAACCTGGTGAACGGAATGGGCGAGGGCGCGGGCCGGGCGCTGACCGAACATCCCGACATCAAGGCCATCGCCTTTGTCGGCGAGACGCGGACCGGGGCGGCGATCATGCGGCAGGGGGCGGATACGCTGAAGCGGGTGCATTTCGAACTGGGCGGCAAGAACCCGGTGATCGTGTTCGGGGATGCCGATCTTACCCGTGCGCTGGATGCCGTGATCTTCATGATCTATTCGCTGAACGGCGAACGCTGCACCTCGTCCAGCCGCCTCTTGGTGCAGGATAGCATCGCCGACGAATTCCTGGCCCGGCTGACCGACCGCGTGAACCGCATCAGGGTGGGCCATCCGCTGGACCCGGCGACCGAGGTGGGGCCGCTGATCCACAAGACCCATTTCGACAAGGTGATGGGGTATGTGGGCATCGGGCAGGACGACGGGGCGGTGCTTGCGGCTGGAGGCACGCGCGTGGGCGACGCGGGGTTGTTCGTGCGCCCGACGCTGTTCACCGGGGCCACGCCCGCCATGCGCATCGCGCAGGAAGAGGTGTTCGGGCCGTTCCTGACCGCGATCACCTTTCGGGACGAGGCCGAGGCGCTGCGCATCGCCAATGACGTGGCCTATGGCCTGGCGGCCTATGTCTGGACCGATGACCTGGCCCGCGCGCTGCGGGTCAGCCAGGGGGTGGAGGCCGGGATGGTCTGGGTCAACAGCGAAAACGTGCGCCACTTGGCCACGCCGTTCGGCGGGGTCAAGGCATCCGGCATCGGGCGCGACGGGGGCGACTGGTCGTTCGAGTTCTACATGGAGACGAAGAACGTGGCCTTCGCCTTGGGGTCCCACCCGATCCAGCGGCTGGGAGTGTGAGCAATGCCGATCCCCGCCCCCACCCTGTACCCGCCCTTCAACATCGTCCGGCTGAGCCATGCCGAACTGCGCGTGACCGATCTGGCCTGGTCGCGGGCCTATTACGTCGACCTGCTGGGGCTTCAGGTGACACATGAAGAGTCCGGGGTCATCTATCTGCGGGCGTTGGAGGAACGCGGCCACCACTGCCTGGTCCTGCGGCAGGCGCAGGCGGGGTCGGTCGGGAGCTTGGGTTTCAAGGTCTGGGACGAGGACCACCTTAACCGTGCCGCCGCCTGGTTCGCGGGCAAGGGCCTGCCGGTGGCCTGGACGGAGCGTCCCTTCAGGGGGCGGGTGCTGGTAACGCGCGACCCCTGGGGGGTGCCGCTGGAATTCTATGCCCGGATGGACCGGCTGCCGTCGATCCACCAGAAATTCGCGCTGTACCGGGGAGTGAAGCCGCTGCGCATCGACCATTTCAACCTGTTCTCGGTCGATGTGGATGCCGCCGTCGCGTTCTGGGGCGAGATGGGGTTCCGGGTGACCGAGTACACGGCGGATGACGCGACCGGGCGCACCTGGGCCGCCTGGATGCAGCGCAAGGGCGGCGTGCATGACGTGGCCTTTACCAACGGCACCGGCCCGCGCCTGCACCATGTGGCGTTCTGGGTGCCGACGCCCCTGAACATCATCGACCTTCTCGACCTGATGGCGACCACCGGCTACCTTGCCAATATCGAACGCGGGCCGGGGCGGCACGGCATCTCGAACGCGTTCTTTCTGTACATCCGCGATCACGATGGGCACCGCACCGAGATTTACTGCAGCGACTACCAGACCGTCGACCCCGACCATGAGCCGATCCGCTGGAGCCTGACCGACCCGCAGCGCCAGACGCTGTGGGGCGCACCGGCACCGCGAAGCTGGTTCGAGATGGGGTCGGTGTTCGAGGGGGCCGTGCTGGCCGACAGCGACCTTGCGGCCCAGCCGATCATTGCACCCTGAGCGACAAGCCGGGGGCGCTTCGCCCCCCGGACCCCCCGAGGATATTTCCGCAAAGTCGAAAGGGTAGAGGTCGATGACGGAACGGCTGGCGACGGTGCGCATTGCGGGGCGGCAGACCTGGGGGGCTGTGGTGGCGGGCGGGTTCGTGGACCTTGGCCCTGACTTCCCGCAGTGGCCGACCTTGCGCGGCGTGATCGCGGCGCAGGCGATCCCTCTGGTGCTGGACGCAGCACAAGGGCGGGGGGCCACGCATCCCGAGGGCAGCTTTGCCTGGGACATGCCCGTGCCCGATGGCGAAAAGATCATCTGTGTCGGCGTCAACTTTCCCGACCGGAATGCCGAGTACCGCGACGGGCAGGAGGCCCCGCCCCAGATGTCGCTGTTCCCCCGGTTTGCGCGGTCGTTCACCGGGCACGGGGCACCCCTGATCCGGCCCCCCGAAAGCGCGCAACTGGACTACGAGGGCGAGATTGCCGTGGTCATCGGCACGGGGGGGCGGCGCATCCCCGAGGCGGACGCGCTGTCGCACATCATGGGCCTGACCCTGTGCAACGAGGGCACGATCCGCGACTGGGTGCGGCATGCGAAGTTCAACGTCACGCAGGGCAAGAACTGGGACAGGTCGGGCGCGATGGGGCCGTGGCTGGTGCCGTTCCTTGACCCCGCGCAGATTGTGGACGTGGCGCTGGAAACCCGCGTGAACGGCGCGCTGCGCCAGTCCGACCGGACCGGGCGCATGCTGTTCCCGGTGGCGCGGCAGATCGCCTATATCAGCACTTTCACCACGCTGAGCCCCGGCGACATCATCGTGACCGGCACCCCCACCGGCGCGGGCGCGCGGTTCGACCCGCCGGTCTGGCTGCGGCCCGGCGACGTGGTCGAGGTGTCGTCGCCGGGAATCGGCACCCTGCGGAACGGGGTGGCGGACGAATGACGCACGAAGAAATCGCCGCCGCCGCCGAGGCACTGTTCCAGGCGGAACGCGCGCGCCGCCAGATCGGCCTCTTGTCGCTGCGCCATCCTGGCATGACGCTGGACGACGCCTATGCGGTGCAGGCGGCCTTCGTGGCGCGGAAGCGGGGGCGCGGGGTCGGCTGGAAGATCGGCCTGACCAGCCGGGCGATGCAGATGGCTTTGGGGATCACGACGCCGGATTCGGGTGTGCTGCTGGAGGACATGGTGTTTCCCGATGGTGCGGTGGTGCCTGCGGGCCGGTTCATCCAGCCGAGGGTCGAGGCCGAGATCGCCTTTGTGATGCAGGCCGACCTGTCGGGCGCGGGGGCGACGCGCGAGGACGTGATCGCGGCGACGGGGCATGTGGCCCCCGCGCTGGAGATTCTCGACACGCGCATCCTGCGGGCCGATCCGGCGACGGGGCGCGCGCGGACGATCCATGACACGGTGGCGGACAACGCGGCGAATGCCGGGGTCGTTCTGGGGCTGCAGCGCCATGCCCCGGGTGACCACGACCTGCGCTGGACCCCCGCCATCGTGAAACGCGACGGCGTGGTCGAGGAAACCGGCCTGGGGGCCGGGGTGCTGGACGATCCGGTGACTGGCGTGCTGTGGCTGGTCCATCGCCTTGCCGCCCATGGCCTGGGCCTGCGGGCGGGGGACGTCGTGCTGTCGGGCAGTTTCGTCCGCCCCGTCGAGGCCCCGCCGGGCAGCCGGTTCCACGCCGACTTCGGGGCGTTCGGGCAGGTGTCGGTGGCGTTTGCCTAGCGGCGGCCAACCAGCGCCACGCCAAGTGCTGCCAGCGCCATGCCGCCCCAGGCCAGGGGCGGCATCCCCTCGCCCACGAGCGGCCAGGCGATCAGCGCCGACAGGGGCGGCACCAGGTAGAACAGGGCGGACACGCGCGACACCTCGCCCGCCCGGATCATCGCCAGCAGAAGCGTCATCGCCAAGAGCGAGTTGCCCAGCACCAGATAGGCCATCACCGCGACAAAGGTGGCGTCCCAGCGCACCGCCATCGTCTCGGTCGCCCAGGCGGCGGGCAGGGCAAAGGCCAGCCCGACGGCGTATTGGATGAGGCTCGAGGCGACCGGGTGGTGGGTCACGCCGAACCGCTTTTCCCACAGCGTGCCCGCCGTGATGCCGAACAGCTCCACCACCGTGCAGCCCAACCCGAACAGCGTGTCGGCGCCCACGTCCGCGCGCGACAGGATCACCACCACCGCCCCCGAGAGGCCGAGGGCAAGGCCGATCCATCCCCGCCGGCCCACCACCTCGCCCACCAGGCGGGGCGCGGCCTGGGCGACGAGGATCGGCTGCAGGCAGACCACGATGGCCACCGTCGCCGCCGAGACGCTTGACTTGAAGGCGACATAGCACAGGCCGAAATAGACGACCTGGATCAGGAACCCCACGATGGCCACGTCCGCCCAGGCGCGTCGCGTGGCCGGCATCGGCACCCGCAGCACCAGCGCCACCGGGATCAGCACCGCCACGGCCAGACCATAGCGCAGGGCCAGGATGGTCATCGGCTCGGCCCGCTGCAATCCCAGTTTCGCGATGGCGAACCCGGCGGACCACAGGAGCAGGAACAGGACCGGGGCGGCGGTCAGCCCGAGCGGGCGCGACATGGCCGCAGGTGTGGCGCGGCGGGCGGGGAAAGGGAAGGGCAGGAACAGGTCCGCGTGTTCACGTCTGGGGCGCGTTACCCGGTGTCACCGCACCCCCATCTCGGCCAGCGCCAGCGCCAGTCCCTCGGGCAGCGGCTCTTCGCGGTGGCGGCCCGGTCTCAGGTCGCGGGGGGCATCAGTGGGGACCATGTAACGCCAGCCCTGGAACGGGCGGCGGGGCGCGGTCTCGGTGCGGATGACCTGCGCATCGAGGTGGATGGCGCAGCGGGCGATGCCGTCGTCGCCCGTGACCTCGTTCAGGTCCACGATCCGCTGACGGCACAGGATGAGGCCCTTGATCACCCAGTAGAGCGACCCGCCCTCGAGCACGTCGGCCTGCCGCCTGGGGAACATCCGGGTGACGTGGATCGCCTGGCCTGCGGGCCAGCGCTGGCGCTGGCTGTGCTGCCAGTCGGTCAGGTCCTCGACGCTGTCGGCACCGACGCAGAGTTTCAGGATGTGGATCATGCGCGGATCATAGCCGGGGGGGCAGGGGGAACAAGGGGCGGTGGGGGTGGTCGGGGGGGCCATCTTGTGGATAACAGGGTTGCGGGCCGCAAGCCGTGGGACGGACGGGGCCGTCCGTCGGGGGTTCCGCCAGACCTGATGTCGGGGAAGTGATGCGCCGCCGCAGCGGGCGGCGGTTGACCGGACGACCGGACGGCGGCACCTTGCCGCCTGACGATCCCCCCGAAGGAGACCTTCATGTTCCGCCGCCTCGCCCTGTCCGTCCTGCTGACCCTTGCCGCCCCCGCCCTCTGGGCCGCCGACCTTGCCACCGGTGACGCGATCCGGGCGGCCATCGGCGGCAACACGGTGCAGGGCAGCATGCTGGACAGCGGTGCCTATACCGAGTTCTACGCAGGCGACGGCACGATCAAGGGGTCGGGCTATCAGGGCAAGTGGACCGTCGAGGGCGACACGATGTGCTTTGCCTATGGCACCGATCCGGCGGCCTGCTGGAACGTGCGGCTGGATGGTGACAAGGTGACCTGGGTGCAGGACGGGGCCGACAAGGGCGACGGCACCATCGTCGCGGGCAATCCCAACAACTTCTGACCGCTGCAAGCCATGGTGGCGGTGGCTGTCGCTGCCACGACATGGCGTGTCTGCGGCGTTGACCCGCGCAGGTTCCGGGGCTATCCTCGTGCCTTCCCAAAAGACCGCAGGGACCCCCATGACCCGCTTTGCCGCCCCCATTTCGGAAGCGATCTGGGACATGAAGTACCGTTTCAAGGCCGCCGACGGCACCGCCATCGACGGCACGGTCGAGGATACCTGGCGGCGCATCGCGCGGGCCCTGGCGGCGACCGAGAAGGACCCCGGGCTGTGGGAAGACCGGTTCCATGCCGCGCTGGAGGGGTTCCGTTTCCTGCCTGCGGGCCGGATCACGGCGGGGGCGGGCACGGGGCGGTCCGTCACGCTGTTCAACTGTTTCGTCATGGGCACGATTCCCGACAGCCTTGAGGGCATCTTCCAGATGCTGAAAGAGGCCGCGCTGACGATGCAGCAGGGCGGCGGGATCGGCTATGATTTCAGTACCATCCGGCCCAAGGGGGCCGAGGTGCATGGCGTGGCCGCCGATGCCTCGGGGCCCCTGTCGTTCATGGACGTGTGGGACGCGATGTGCCGCACGATCATGTCGGCGGGATCGCGGCGCGGAGCGATGATGGCGACGATGCGCTGCGACCACCCCGACATCGAGGCCTTCATCGAGGCCAAGCAGGACCCTGCCCGGCTGCGGATGTTCAACCTCAGCGTGCTGGTGACCGACCCGTTTATGGCGGCGGTCAAGGCCGACGGCCCGTGGGAACTGGCGTTCGCGGGCCGCGTGTACCGCACGGTTCCGGCGCGCGACCTGTGGAACCGGATCATGCGGTCGACCTATGATTTCGCCGAACCGGGCGTGATCTTCATCGACCGCATCAACGCGATGAACAACCTGTGGTATGCCGAGACCATCGCGGCCACCAACCCCTGCGGGGAACAGCCGCTGCCGCCCTATGGGGCCTGCCTCTTGGGGTCGATCAACCTGGCGGCGCTGGTGCGGCAGCCGTTTGCGGCGGGCGCGGGGATCGACGCGGGCGAACTGGCCGACCTTGTCACCACCGCCGTGCGCATGATGGACAACACCATCGACGCGAGCCGCTTCCCGTTGCCCGAACAGCAGGCCGAGGCGCGGGCCAAGCGGCGGATCGGGCTGGGGGTGACGGGGCTGGCCGATGCGCTGATGATGACCGGGCTGCGCTATGGGTCGGGCGCGGCGGTGGCGGCGACCGAGGGGTGGATGCAGGCCATCGCGCGGACGGCCTATCTGGCCTCGGTCGACCTTGCGCGCGAGAAAGGGGCGTTTCCGCTGTTCGATGCCGAAAAGTTCCTCGCCTCGGGCACGATGCGGGGGATGGGGGAGGATGTGCGCGACGCGGTCGCCCGCCACGGCATCCGCAACGCGCTGCTGACATCGGTCGCGCCGACCGGCACCATCAGCCTTTATGCGGGCAACGTCAGTTCCGGGATCGAGCCGGTCTTCGCCTATGCCTATACCCGCAAGGTGCTGCAGAAGGACGGCAGCCGCACCGAGGAAGAGGTGGTCGATTACGCCGTGCAGTTGTGGCGGCAGATGCACGGTGACGCCCCGCTGCCCGACCACTTCGTGAACGCCCAGACGCTGGCCCCGCTCGACCATGTGCGGATGCAGGCGGTGGCGCAGAAATGGGTGGATTCGAGCATTTCGAAGACCATCAACTGCCCGGCGGACATTGCGTTCGACGATTTCCAGCAGGTCTACATGGCCGCCTGGGACCAGGGCTGCAAAGGGTGCACCACCTATCGCCCCAATGCGGTGACGGGGTCGGTCCTGGCCGTCAGCGAGACGTCCGAGTCGGCCCCCGGCGAGGCCCATGACCCGGTCCGGGGCGGCGAGGTGATCTATCTGTCCGAACCGCTCGACCGCCCGGCGGCGCTGGAGGGGCAGACCTACAAGGTCAAGTGGCCGGGGTCCGAACATGCCCTCTACATCACCATCAACGACATCGTCATCGCCGGGCACCGCCGACCCTTCGAGGTGTTCATCAACAGCAAGAACATGGAGCATTTCGCCTGGACCGTCGCCCTGACGCGGATGATCAGCGCGGTGTTCCGGCGGGGCGGGGACATCAGTTTCGTGGTCGAGGAACTGAAGGCCGTGTTCGACCCGCGCGGCGGGGCCTGGATGGAGGGGCGCTACATTCCGTCCATTCTGGCGGCCATCGGCGGCGTGATCGAGCGCCACCTGATCGACATCGGCTTTATCGAGGGCGAGGGGCTGGGCCTGAAGGCCGACCCCAAGGCCGAGGCGATCGCCGTGGGCGAAGCCCCGAGGGGCAAGGCTTGCCCCTCCTGCGGCAGTTACGACCTGCGGATGGTCGAGGGCTGCCTGACCTGTGCGTCCTGCGGGTTCTCGAAGTGCGGATAGGGTCTGTCGCGATCGATCTGACGCGCGGCATCGCCATCCTGTGACCGGTCGCCCCGGCAAAGGCCGGGGCCCCGATCCCTTGCGCGCAGACCATCGAGGCCCCGACCTTCGTCGGGGCGACGGGTGACAGGGGGATCGGCCCGTGCAGACCCCCTTTTCTGGGTGGTGCGGTTGCACCCGGCGGCGGGATCGGGAATGGTCCGCGCCATGGCGGACGTGACGATGCAGGGCAGGGACGGCGCGCGGCCGGTGGCGGGGGCGCTGTGGATGCTGGCGACGGGCCTCTGCTTTGTCGCGGTCACGGCCATCGTCCGGCACCTGGGCACCGACCTGCCCGCCGCGCAGGCGGCGTTCCTGCGTTTCGGCTTTGGCGTGCTGTTCCTGCTGCCGACGCTGGTGGCCGTCGTGCGGACGGGCCTGCCCACCGGCAGCGCCGGGTTGTTCGCGCTTCGGGGGGCCGCGCATGTCGTGGCGGTGGTGCTGTGGTTCTATGCCATGGCGCGCCTGCCCCTGGCCGAGGTGACGGCCATCGGCTATCTGAACCCCGTCATGGTCACCGTCGGGGCGGCGCTGCTGTTCGGTGAGCGGCTGGCGTTCCGGCGCATCGCCGCCGTCGTCGTGGCGCTGGTCGGCGCGGCTGTCATCCTGCGCCCCGGCCTGCGCGAGGTGACGCCCGGCCATCTGGCGCAGATCGGGGCGGCGCTGTTCTTTGCCGCGTCATACCTCTGCGCCAAGCGGCTGGGGCAGCTGGCCAGCGCGCAGGCCGTGGTGGCGATGATGTCGCTGACCGTGACGCTGGGGGTGGCCCCCCTGGCCTGGGCGGTCTGGGTGCCGGTGAGCGCGGAACAGGTGGGCTGGCTGGCGCTGGTCGCGGCCTTTGCCACGGCGGCGCATTACGCGATGATGCGCGCCTTTGCCGCCGCACCCCTGGCGGTGACGCAGCCCGTCGCCTTCCTGCAGCTGGTCTGGGCCACGCTTCTGGGCGTGTTCCTGTTCGACGAAGGGGTCGACCCCTATGTCCTGTCGGGCGGGGCGGTGATCATCGCCGCCGTCAGCTTCATCACCTGGCGCGAGGCGCAACTGTCGGCGCGTGCGCCCAGGCCGCCGTTGCAGGGCGACACCCCCTGATCCTGCGGCCAGCTTTTGCAAACTGTCGCGAAATGCCGCCGTGTCGCCACGCCCTGCCGCTTTGCCGCCACCGTTCGTTAGCCCCCGCTTAGCCGCCCTGCCGCAGCCTTGGCGCATGCGTGGGGACGCGGATGGTGGGGTGTGGGATGCAGCGGCTCGACCTTTTGGGCGTGACGACCGGGGTGCGTTTCGGCGCGGCCTCGGGTCAGGTCGAGATCGTGGCGGCGGGAACGGCGGCACAACCGCGCTGGCAGGTGATCAACCATGTCACGCGCGAGACGGTGCTGCTGTCGGTCGTGGCCGGGGCCACGGGTGGCCAGACCGGGCTGACCGTGCACGGCACCGACCGTGTCGCGCTCACCGTGGACGGGATGGCAGGGTCGGTGCTGGCCGATGCGGTCGGGGCGGCGGTGCGGCTGGACGGCAGCGCCTCGGTCACGACGTTCCTCAGCGGGTCCAGCCCGATGCAGGGACAGATGGTCGAGATGCTGGCGGTCGATGCGGGCCCGGCGACCTGGGTCTATTCGGCGCGGCCCGCAGGGGCGGGGATCGCGGTGCACGAGGTCAACGCCAACGGCACGCTGACCATGCGCGGAAGCGTGGCCGACTCGGGCGGCACGGCGGCGGCGGGCGTCACGTCGATGGTCGCGGTGCCGGTCGGCACGGGCCGCGTGCTTTACACCGGATCGGGCACCGAGCACGGCGTGCAGGCCTGGACCATCGGGGCCAACGGGGCGCTGACGGCGCTGGGTCTGCAGGGCCCGGCGCAGGGCGTGCCGCTGCAGGGGGTCAGCGCGCTGCGCAGCGTCACGCTGGACGGCGAGGACTATGTCATCGCGGCGGCGGCGGGGTCATCCAGCCTGACGGTGTTCCGCGTGGGCGGCGACGGGCGGCTGACGGCGGTCGATCATGTGATCGACGACCTGGGCACGCGGTTCGCCAATGCATCGGTGCTGGACGCCATCGACGTGGATGGCCGCATCTTCATCGTCGCGGGCGGGTCGGACGAAGGGCTGTCGCTGTTCACGCTGGCCCCCGGCGGGCGGCTGGTTCATCTGCATTCCCTGGCCGACACCGCCGCGATGGGGCTGGCCAACGTCTCGGCCATCGAGATGCAGCGGGTGGGCACCGAGGTGCAGGTGCTGGTCGCCTCGGGGGCCGAGGCGGGGGTCACGCTGTTGCGCATCAACCTGGCGGGTCTGGGCGGGGTGTTCGCCGCCAGTGCCCCCACCCAGACCGGCACGTCGGCCAACGACCTGATGTTCCGACAGGCCGGGCAGGGGGTGCTGGAGGGCGGGTCGGGCGACGACATCCTGATCGACGGGGGGGGCCTGGACGAGTTGCGCGGCGGGGCGGGGGCGGATCTGTTCGTGCTGACCGCCGACGGGCGGCGCGACGTGATCCAGGATTTCCAGCCGACCGTCGACATGATCGACCTGTCGCTGTGGCCGTTCCTGCGCAGCACGTCGCAGTTGCAGATCACCTCGACCGCCACCGGGGCCGTCATCGTATTCGGCAACGAGCGGCTCGACATCATCACCGCCCCCGGCACGCCGCTGACGGTGGCGCAGGTGCTGGCCATGGCGGTGCTGCGGGTGTCGCGGGTCGGGCTGGACGATGGCGGCGGGGTGCCGCCGGGCGAGGTGTTCGAGGGGTCGGCCGGGCCCGACACGCTGACCGGGGGTGCGGGCGACGACACGCTGCGGGGGCGGGGGGACAACGACCTGCTGTATGGCGGGGCAGGGTCCGACCAGTACATCGGGGGCTTGGGCACCGACACGGTCAGCTATGCGCAGGCGACCGGGCCGGTGCGGCTGCACCTGGACCAGCCGTCGCAGAACGGCGGCGACGCGGTGGGCGAGAACTTTGAGCAGATCGACGCCTTCGTCGGGTCCCCCCATGACGACACGCTGATGGGCGGGACGGGCGGCGACAGCCTGGACGGCGCGGGCGGTGCCGATGTGGTCGAAGGCGGCGGCGGGGCCGACAGTCTGGACGGTGGCGCAAGCGACGACACCCTGCGCGGCGGCGATGGGGCGGACGCCCTGTACGGCGGGGATGGCGACGACCTGCTGGAAGGCGGTACCGGGGCCGACACCCTGGCGGGGGGCGACGACCGCGACACCCTGCGCGGATCGGACGGGAACGACCTGCTGTACGGCGGGTCGGGCGACGACATCATGGACGGGGCCGCCGGGGCCGACACGCTGGACGGCGGATCGGGCAACGACACGCTGACCGGCGGCGGCCTGGGCGACCTGCTGACCGGCGGCAACGGCACCGACACCGTCACCTACGCGGCGGCTGCCGAAGCCGTGCAGATCAGCCTGGCCGCGCAGGCGACGAATGGCGGGGCGGCGGCGGGCGACACGATCCAGGGGGTCGAGATCATCCTGGGCACCACCCTGGGCGACCGGATCGTGGGCGATGCCGCGGCCAACACGTTCCACGGCGGCGACGGCGATGACTGGCTGGACGGGGTCGATGGCAACGACCTGCTGTACGGGGGCACCGGCACCGATTCGGTCAAGGGGGGCGCAGGCGGCGACACGCTGTATGGCGGCGACGGCGACGACATCCTGCCGGGCGAATTCGGCGACGACCTGATCCATGGCGATGCGGGCCAGGACGAACTGGGCGGCGGCGACGGGGCCGACACGCTGTATGGCGGGGCGGGCAACGACACCATCGGGGCGGGGTCGGGCGTGGACCGCCTCTATGGCGATGACGGCGACGATGTGACCAGCGGCGGCTGGGGCAACGACCAAGTCTATGGCGGGGCGGGCGGCGACACCATGGCGGGCAGCTATGGCAACGACCTGGTCGATGGCGGCGCGGGCGACGACAGCCTGGGCGGGGGCCAGGGGGCCGACACGCTCTACGGTGGCGACGGGGCCGACACCATCGGCAGTGGCGATGATGCCGATCTGCTCTATGGCGGGGCCGATGCCGATTTCCTTGCGGGCGGCGCGGGCCATGACCAGTTGTGGGGCGGCGACGGGGCCGACCGGCTGAACGGCGGCACGGGCAACGACACGATGCGGGGCGACGCGGGGGCCGACGTGTTTGTCTTTGCCGCCTTCGCGCGGGGCGAACAGGACCGCGTCGAGGGGTTCGAGAACGGCATCGACCGGCTGCAGTTCACGGGCGTACCCGGAGCCGGGGCGGCGGCCAAGTTCGCCGCGCTGGACATCGGCCGGGTCACCATCGACGGAACGGCCTATGTCCGCATCGAACATGCGGGCCATACCGTGCTGGTGTCGGGCATCGCGCGCGCGCAACTGGACGCGGGCGATTTCATCTGGGTCTGACGGCGGTGCCGGGCCTGGGTTGAACGCCCGCCGTGTCGCGTATAGGCAGGACCCGACCGTTTCCGCAGGCAGGGCGAACCATGACGACACGCAAGGGCATCATTCTGGCCGGTGGGTCGGGCACGCGGCTGTATCCGATCACCGAAGGCGTGTCGAAGCAGCTTCTGCCGGTCTATGACAAGCCGATGATCTATTATCCCCTGTCGGTCCTGATGCTGGGCGGCATGCGCGAGATTGCCGTCGTCACCACGCCCCAGGACCAGGAGCAGTTCCAGCGCCTCTTGGGCGACGGGTCGCAGTGGGGGGTCAGCTTTACCTTCATCGCGCAGCCGTCACCCGACGGGCTGGCGCAGGCCTATCTTCTGGCGCGGGATTTCCTGGCGGGCGCGCCCTCGGCCATGGTTCTGGGCGACAACATCTTTTTCGGCCACGGCCTGCCCCAGATGCTGACCGAGGCGGACCGGGACGATGCGGGTGGGGTGGTCTTTGCCTATCACGTGGCGGAACCCGAGCGCTATGGCGTGGTGGCCTTTGACGGCGACAGGGCCAAGGCGATTGTCGAGAAACCCAAGGTGCCGGCGTCGAACTATGCGGTGACGGGGCTGTATTTCCTGGACGCGACCGCGTCCGACCGGGCGGCCGGGGTGAAACCCTCGCCGCGGGGCGAGCTGGAGATCACCGACCTGCTGCAGACCTATCTCGACGAGGGGCAACTGGCGGTGCGGCGCATGGGGCGCGGCTATGCCTGGCTCGACACCGGCACGCATGGCAGCCTTCTGGATGCGGGCAACTTCGTGCGCACGCTGGAGGAACGGCAGGGCATGCAGACCGGCTGCCCCGAAGAGATCGCCTTTACCCAAGGCTGGATCGACGCCGAGACCCTGGCCATCGCCGCGCGGCGCTATGGCAAAAGCCGGTACGGCGCGAACCTGGCGCAGCTTCTGGCCGGGCGGGGGCCCGCCTGACCGTCATGCCGGCCCCCCGCGTCACGATCCTGATGGGGGTCTGGCAGGGGGCGGCCCATCTGCACGACCAGCTGGACAGCTTCGCGGGGCAGAGCCATGCCGACTGGCACCTTGTGGCCAGCGACGACGGATCGCGCGACGCAGGTCCCGCGCTGATCGCGGCCTTTGCGGACGCACGGCCTGCGGGACAGGTGCGGCTGGTGCAGGGGCCTGCGCGAGGGCATGAGGCGAACTATCTGTCGCTGCTGCGGATGCTGCCGCCTGTGCCGGGGTGGGTGGCCTTTTCCGATCAGGACGATGTCTGGCTGCCCGACCGGTTGTCGCGCGGGATCGCGGCGCTGACCGGGATCGCCGGACCTGCGCTGTATTGCAGCCGAAGCTTCATCACCTCGAACGCGCTGCAGGGGCGGCGCCTGTCGCCGCCGCGCCCGCATCCGCCGTCGTTCCGCAATGCGCTGGTCCAGAACATCGCCGCCGGCAACACGATCCTGCTGAACCCCGCCGCCGCCGCGCTGCTGGCCACCTCGTCGCACCGCATCGCGGGGTTCGTGGTACATGACTGGTGGGCCTACCTCCTGGTCACGGGGGCGGGCGGGACGGTGGTGCATGACGATCAGCCGACGATCCTTTACCGCCAGCACGGCGGCAACGCCATCGGATCGAACGACGGCACTGGCGCGCGGCTGCGGCGGTTGCGGCAGGTGGTGGCGGGCGATTTCCGCGCCTGGAACGACATCAACGCCGCTGCCCTGGCTGCCTGCACCGACATGCTGTCGTCCGAGGCGCGGGCGGTCCTTGCCGACTGGCAGGCGATGCGCGCCACGCGCGGGCTGATCTTGCGCCTGCGGCGGCTGCGGCGGCTGTGCCTGTACCGCCAGACCCGCGCCAGCACGGCGGCGCTGTGGTTCGCCGCAGTCATCGGGCGGCTGTGACCCTTCGCCCGAAACCTGATCGGGACGCGGGCGTTGCACCGATTTCTTCGAAGAAATCGGACCGGAATTTTCGAAAATTCCGGCTTCTGGCCATCGTTGCGGTTCAGACGGGCGCGCGCAGCCGGTTGTCGAACTGGTAGATGTCCATTAGCGCCTGGTTGTGCAGGGCGAACATGGCCTCGACGCGGGCCATGCGGTCGGGGGTGCGGGCCTCGTCGGGGTCGTCGGTGTGGTGGTGGGCGGCGCGGAAGGCGGCGCGCACGTCCTCTTCCGGCACGGATGGGTCGTTGATCAGCGCCGCCACCGCCTCGCAGTCGCACAGGCGCAGCGAGGGGTTGGTCAGGTGGCGGTGCAGCGTCCAGTCGAGGCCGGGGTTCCCCAGCATTGTCTCGACCACCGGGCGGATCGCGCGGTGCGAGGCCACGGTCAGCGCAGGCAGCGGGATCAACCGCGACCAGCAGATGAAGTATCCCGCCGGGTCCAGCATCGCGGCGCGCTGTTCGGCCATCTCTTCGAACCCCAGGCCGTCGAAGGCGCGCCGTTCGGCCAGGTAGCGCTCGAAATTCTGCTTGAGGTGCTGCGAGAAGTCGCCGATGCAGAACTCGGACCAGGGGCGCAGGAACACCAGCTTGCGGACCGTGACGCGCGCCCTGCGGGCCAGCCGGACCAGCGCCGCCGCCTCTTTCTCGTTGGCGAACAGGGTTTCGTGCGACAAGACCACCGTGCGCGCGCCGGAGGCAAACAGCGCGTCGAACCCGGCGCGGTCCAGCGTGCCGATCCCTTCGGCGTTGCCCGGATGCGGCGCGTCGTCGTGCGGATAGGCGACGCCCGCCGCCGCCAGCCGGTCGGCATTGCGCAGAAGCACACGCTGCAGATAGGTCGATCCGGCCTTGGGCGCGCCGATGTGCAGGATCAGGCTGCGCGCCATCGCCCTAGCCCGCCTTGAGCATCGGGCGCAGGTCGGCGGCCAGCCGGGCGGTCACCTGCGACAGCGGTGCCCCGAGCGCGGTCAGGTCGAAGTGGCGGTCGGCCTCGGCCACCGGTGCCATGGCCCAGGCGCGCGACAGGCCCTCGGCGATGCCCTCGGGCGTGCCGGGCATCGACAGGATGGCGGGCGTCAGCCGACCGAGATCCTTGTTGGCAAAGCGGTTCGTCACCACGCGCACGCCCGAGGCCGCCATTTCCAGCGGCGGATGGCTGGGGTGCGGCGACAGCATCAGCGACAGCCCGATGTCCACCGTCCGCAGCCAGGGCGGATAGTCGTGCAGCGGCAGCTTGCCCAGGCTGGCCAGCGCATGCCCGCCGGTCAGCGAGATGCGGTCGTGCAGCATGCCCACCGACACCAGTTCGATCTGGTCGGGCGTCAGGCCCTCGGCGGCCAGGAACAGGTTCAGCGCCTCGACCGCCGTCGGGAACATGTTGCGCGGCACGGCGGGGCGGCCATAGACGGCCAGCCTGCGGCGTGCCGGGCGGGGGGGGCGGGCACCGGTCGCATACTCTGCGATATCGACGGCAGGATGGAAGCACAGGCTGCCGGGCGAGGCAAAGGCATGGCCCTGCAGCGCGAAATAGTCGCGCAAGGTCGTGGTGTTGAAGATCGGCGTGAAGGACAGGGCATAGCTGGCCGAGGCATCGGCAAACTCGGGGCCCCAGGCATAGAAGTTGGGTTCGTAGTCCTGCAGCAGATAGTGGAACCCGCGCTTGCGGAACCCCTGCGCCAACAGCCGGTCCGCCAGATGCGCCGTCCACCAGGCACTGGCCAGGAACCGGTCGTCGGGGTGGAACATCAGCGATCCGGACGTCACGCCGCAATCCACCGCGATGCGGTCGCCGGCCCCCCGTGCGGCGGGCGCAAGCCTGCCCTCGACGAACCGGCGCGAGGCATCGACCGAGGACACCGGCAGGTCGGTCGCCACCAGCCGCACCGCCAACCCCTGCGCCGCCAGGTCGCAGCCGATGTCCAGCGCGGTGACGATGCCCGCAAAGATCTCGGACGGGTTCAGCGTGGGCACCAGGATCACGACCGACGGCGTGGCGGCGATCATCTCGATGCGGAAGCGGGCGGTCTTGCGGGCGTCGACGATGCGCTCCATCGCGCGGGTCGTGGTGCGCGCGGGGTCGGCCGGTTCCTGCGCGCCGCCCTTGTCGCCCGAGGGGGCCAGGTAGCGCGGCACGACGGGCAGCACGCCGGGCGACAGGCTGTACAGGCGTTCGTCGAACCGGTCCACCGCCGACCGCAGGCCGGGACCCAGCGCCTCGCGCAGCGACCAGACGGCGCGGCCGAGGCTGACCGTGGCAAAGGCCAGCGCCGTGCGCGCCAGCCGCAGGTTGCCGGTCAGCGCCATGCGCCCTGCGTCCCACAGGTGCGACCCGGCCCCGCGCATCCGCGCGAGATAAGGGCGCAGCGGCTGCACCTTGGCCTCGCCATGGCGCAATTGCCCCGAGGCCACGCCATTGGCCAGGCGGTTGTTCACGCTGTGCGCCAGATAGCGCGCCAGGGCATATCCGGCGGCCTCGCGCCGCAGCCAGGCCGCATCGGGCAGCGCGACGCGCAGGCGCGGACCCCGGCGGCGGTCGATGGCCCCCATGACGTTGCCGCCGTGCTGGCGGTAGTCGACGGTCGCCTGCGGGATCAGGGCGATGCCGTCGGTCGCCTCGGCCAGCAGGGCCAGCCACAGGTCGTGATAGAAATGCACGCCCGCCTGCGGCGGAAAGGGCACCGCCAGTTCCACCAGCTTGCGCCGCATTGTCATGGTCATGCCGGTTACCGCGTTGCGCATCAAGAGGCCGCGCAGGCCCGGCTTGGGCAGACGCCCCTCGAAGCGGAACATCGAGCGGTGGATCACTTTGCCGTCCTGATCGACCAGCCGCGCGTCGGAATGGGCCAGGGTCGGGCCGCCGGGGGGCAGGGCGCTGCGCCCGCGCTGCAGCCGGTCGGGGTGCCAGATGTCGTCCTGGTCGCACAGCGCGATCAGCGTGTCCGGCCCGCCGATGCGCAGGGCGCGGTACAGACCTGCCTCGACCGCACGCGGCGCGTCCAAATCCTGTGCAGGTTCGACCAGGCTGAAGGTCAGCCCCGCCGCTGCCGCAAGTTCCCGGATTGCGCCGGCAGAAGACCTGTCGGACACCACAAAAACGACATGAACCGACGCCACGGTCTGACCGCGAACCGAGGCGATCTGGGCTTCCAGATGGCGCAGGTCGGGACGGTAGACGGGAAGGACGACACAGAAGTCAGGCGGCATCAGGGGGCTGGTCCAACGCTTGACAAAGGTCCGTTCGTACCCCCGGCGGGGCGACCCGCCGTACTTAACGCGGAACACTGCGGGGTTGCAACCTCGGGTGGCCGATTTATGGTTCGGGGATCGCCACGCGGCGGTCCTGCGCCAAGGATGGGTGACGAAGGCGCGTCCCAGGGGCAGCGCAGGGAAATCGGGGCGGCCATGTCGCCCGAAAACAAGGCGGGACGGGCAGCATGTGCGTGATGTGTGCGATGACGTCGGTGACAAGCACGTCCCTGGTCACCCAGGACGCGGCCCTGGCGAACGTGCGGGGGCTGATGGCTGCACCGCCGGACCTGACCGAGGGCGCAGACGCCGCAGCGGGCACCGGCACCGCCTATACCCTGCGCGTGGGTGAGGATTTTGCCGGTCGGCTGTCCAGCGGCACCGATGCCGACTGGATCGCCGTCGACCTGGTGGCGGGCAGCCGGTATGTCTTCACCGCCCATGGCACCGGCGGGCAGACGGCGGGCATCGACGACACCATCCTGCGCCTGATGAACGCGGGCGGCCAGCAGGTGGCGATCAACGAGGACATCGCGTCAAGCCAGGGCAACGACTTTTCCGCGATCCGGTTCACGGCCACGACGACGGGGCGCTACTTCCTGAACGTCCAGGCTTTCGGCGGCGAGACCGGCACCTATGCCGTCCAGGCCGCCACCAATGTGTTCACGCTGGATCAGGTGGTGACGCAGATCACCCAGGTGAACTGGGGCAGGCCGGTCGAGATCGCCTTTCCGACCGCCCCCGGGGGCACGATCACGGTCAACATCGCGGGGCTGACCGCCGATGGCCAGCGGCTGGCGCAGGCAGCGATGGATGCCTGGGAATATGCCTCGGGCATCAATTTCGTGACGGCCACGGGTGCCGGAGCCGACATCGTCATCGACGACGCGCGCGCCGGGGCGCTCGGCGGGCCATCCGCCTTTTATCCCGACACGGGCGAGATTGTCTCAAGCGCCGTCAACATCGGCAGCGACTGGATTTCGACCTATGGGCGCGCGCTGAACACCCACACCTTCACCACCTACATCCACGAGATCGGGCACGCCCTGGGGCTGGCCCATCCCGGGTCGTACAACGGCGGTGCCAGCTATGCGACGGACGCGCTGTTTGCCAACGACAGCACGCAGATGACGGTGATGTCGTACTTCGACGCCGTGCAGAACACGTTCATCGAGGGCACCGACTGGATTCCGGTGACGGCGATGATCGCGGACATCGCCGCGATGCAGTCGCTGTACGGGATGCCGACCACGGTCAACGTGGGCGATACCGTCTGGGGTGTCGCCTCGAACGTGGGCGGCACGCTGGGGCGCATCTTTTCCTATGCCTTCGATCTGGTCACGCCGGACGCGAACTGGTGGTCAACAGGTGCCCAGTCGCGGGGCATCGGGTTCACCATCTATGACCAGGGCGGAACCGACCTGTTCGATGTGTCGACCTACACCGGCGGGCAGGTGATCGACCTGCGGTCGGAGGGCGTGTCGAGCGTGCTGGGCGAGGTCGGCAATGTCGTGATCATGCGCGGCTCGGTGATCGAGCACGCGCGCACCGGGCAGGGAAATGACCGCATCACCGGCAACGCGGCGGCGAACCGGATCGACGCAGGGTACGGTGACGACACGGTGGATGGCGGGGACGGGACGGACACGGCGGTTCTGGCCGTCAGCCGGTTCTCGGTCACGGCGACGGTCGTCGGTGGCAGCATCCGCATCCAGTCGGCGCTTGGCGTGGATGTGTTCAGCAACATCGAGTTCTTCGAGTTCGCCGACCAGACGGTGACGGCGGAAAGCCTGATGGCCGATCAGCCGCTGGTTCTGAACGGAACGGTCCTGGCGGACAGCATGGCCGGCACCGACGCGGCAGAGCGGATCGTTGCGGCGGGGGGCAACGACACGGTCAGTGCGGGCCTGGGCAACGACAGTGTCTATGGCGGCACCGGCAACGATGTCCTGAATGGCGAGTCGGGGGCCGACGTGCTGTACGGCGACGCCGGCGACGACACCCTGTTCGGCGACATTGGCAACGACACCCTGCAGGGCGAGGACGGCGAAGACCGGATGAACGGCGGCGAGGGCAACGACAGCCTGGACGGCGGCCTTGGCAATGACATCCTTGAGGGCGGCAACCGCAACGACACGCTGGTCGGCGGTGATGGCGACGACGTGCTGGGCGGGGGCACCGGGATCGACAGCATCGAGGGCAACGACGGGAATGATGATCTGATCGGCAGCTATGGCAACGACCTGATGTTCGGCGGGGCGGACAATGACTCGCTCAACGGCGGCGAAGGGCGCGACCTGATCTTCGGCGGCACCGGTCACGACATCCTGGGCGGCGGACTGAATGCCGATACGCTGTATGGCGAGGAAGGCAACGATTTCCTGACGGGCGGCGCTGCCAGCGACACGCTGTATGGCGAGACCGGGATGGACTCGCTGACCGGCGGCGAGGGCAGCGACCAGTTGTGGGGCGGTCTGGATGCCGACCTTTTCGTGTTCAACCTGGTGCTGGTGCCGCGCGGCGGCACCGACGAGATCCGCGACTTCGAGGATGGCGCGGACCGTATCCGCATCGTCGGCGTCACGGGCACGGGGGCGGCGGGCAAGTTCGATGCCCTGAACATCACCGAATCGGGCGGCAATACCACCATCGCCTATGGCCAGCAGGTCATCGTGCTGACCGGGGTGGCGATGTCGATGCTGGATAGCAGCGACTTCCTGCTGTCCTGAGCCTCAGGTCCGGTCCGCCGTGCGCCCCATCGCCTCGCGGTGGCGGCGGTTGTTCTCGTGGTGGTGCTCGATGGCATCCCTGATCTCGTCGTACCAGGTCACCTTGCCGTCGTGCAGCACCGCGCCGTGCTGGCAGGCCCGCTTGGCATACTCCAGCGAGTGGGTGACCAGGATCATCCCCGAGGTTTGCAGCCGCTCGGAGAACACGGCCTGCGACTTGTCCTTGAAGGTGGCGTCGCCGGTCGCGGTGACCTCGTCCACCAGGTAGGTGTCGAACCGGATGCCCATCGACACGCCGAACGACAGCCGCGCCCGCATGCCTGCGGAATAGGTCCGCACCGGCAGCCAGAAATGCATGCCCAGTTCGGCAAAGTCGCGCACATAGTCGACCAGCTCGTCGGTATCTACGCCGGCGATGCGGGCGATGAAGCGGGTGTTCTGCTCGCCCGTCATGTCGCCGTGGAACCCGCCCGCGAACCCCACCGGCCAGGAAATCGTGCCGGACTTGATGATCCGGCCCGAGTCCCAGGTCAGGGTGCCGGCCATCATGCGCAGCAGCGTCGACTTGCCCGCGCCGTTGCGGCCGAAGATCGCCACGGACTTGCGCGGCGGAAACGACATCGACACGTTGTCCAGCACCACGTTCACGGTGCCGTCCAGGCGGTAGATCTTGGTCAGGTTCTCCAACCGGATCATCGGGAAATCCGTGGCGTTACTTGCGGTCGCGCATCGTGTAGTAGACCAGCACCATGATCGCCCAGACCGCGAAGAAGAACCCCAGCGCCAGGCTGAAGATCAGGCGGCGCTGCGGAAACTGCGCCTCTTCGGCCAGTGTCGGGCTTTGATAGGTGGCCAGGTAGCGCGACTTGCGCTGTGCTTCGGCCACGGCGCTGTCGAAGGCCACCAGCGACGACAGATAGGCCTGCTGCGCAAACTCCAGGTCGACCGACAGCGCCTCGAACTCGCCCACCAGGTCGGCATAGCGCTGGTCCTCTTCGGCGGGCTTGTCACCGAAACGGGCGCGCTCCTCGCGGATGCGGGCCTCGATCACCTCGACGCGTTTCTCCGCCTGGGTATAGCGCGGATCGGTGGAGCTGGTGTTGGCGGCCAGAAGATCAAGATCGATCAGCGCGGTGGCCTGCTGCGCCAGCAGCGTGTTCATCAGGCCCATGCGACCCTGGATGTCCGCCGCCGGATCGACGATCTGGCTGCGGATGCGGAAGGCGGTCAGCGCCTGCCGCGCGTCCTTGAGGCGGACCAGCGACTTGTCCAGTTCCTCGCGGGCATAGTTGGTGGCGTCGGCACGGGCGATGGCCGACAGGTCGTTCAGGATGCGCGTGCTTTCCGCCGCGATGCCTTGCGTGATGTGCAGCGCGTCCTGGGGGTCGAAGGCCAAGGCCCGCACTTCGATCAGCTGGCTGGCATTGTCGTAGAAGATATCGACCTTGCGGTTCCAGTGATCCTCGATGTCCTCGATCGACGGGTCGGACGGCATCGAGAACACCGGGTCCTGCGGCCGGGTGTAGATGGCGACAAGGTCAAGCTGGGTCTGAAGGTTGCGCACCAGTTCGCGGCTGCGGATAAACTTGTACAGGATGTCCGTGTCGGACGAAGATGACGACCCGCCGACGTTCACGATGCCGCCCAGCATCTCGAGCGCCGAGCCCATTTCCTCTTTCTGGACCGAAAAGCCGAGGCGCGAGGCATACTGGTCCAGTGCGATGGCCCACAGGTACCAGGCGACGGCGGCGGCTGGCAGGACCACGAACATCACAAAGGTGGCCAAGAGGCCCCAGTGCCGCTTTTTCATGCGGGCCGCCGAGGCACCCGAGAAGCTGGCCAGCCCTGCCCCTGTCCCCGCGCCGGGCAGGGGCGTGGCCGCAGGCGGAGGATCGGGCTGCCGGTTCCGGGGCGAGGGCAAGGGGGTGACCGTGCTAACCGTCTCGGCCGCCGCCAGCGTGATGCGCGGGGCGGGACCGGCGGCCCTGGGCACGGCCATCACCTTGGTCGGCGGTGCGGCGGCTGCCTGCCGCGCTGCCAGTCCGGGACGGACGGTGGTGGTCTCGGCAGGGGCGGCGTGCGGGGCAGGGGTGGTGCGCGCAGGTGCCGGTGGCACCGGAGGGGCCGGTCGGCCTGCCTCGAGCAGGGCCTTGCCCGCTGCGCGGGCGGCGGCGACGGGGTTGACGGCAGCCCCGTGCGAAAGTCCGCCCGAAACCGACCCGTCCGCTGCCCGCACTGCGGCGCTGCTCTCGTGATCGGCAGGTTTCAGGGGGCCTGCATCGGGCTGGTCTTTCAAATCCTGCCTCATCGGCTATGCTGCGCCTCGGCGGTCGTGTCGCACGGCCATGTCCGGGTCATACACGCAAGACAGCGGAAGTTCCAGTCAAGACGATGCAATCGCTGTCCCGTACCCCCCAGTTCGCACAACGCTTTCGCGCGTCGCGCACGATCCTGGCGCTGATCCTGCGCGAAGTGTCGATGTCGAACGGCAAGTCGATGCTGGGCTACATCTGGGAAATCGCCGAACCCGTGGCGACCATCCTGCTCTTGACGCTGATCCTCAGCCTGTATTTCCGTACCCCGCCGCTCGGCCAGAACTTTGCGCTGTTCTATGCCTCGGGCATCCTGCCGATGGCGATCTTTCTGGACATCATCAACAAGGTTGCCGGTTCGGTGCGGTTTTCGCGTGCGCTGCTGACCTATCCGGGCGTCACGTTCCTGGATGCGCTGCTCGCGCGGTTCCTGGTGGCGGTGATGACCAAGTCGATCATCTTCGTGCTGGTGCTGGCGGCGATCATCCAGATCTACGACCTGAACCCGTTCTTCAACTATGACAAGATCGCCCAGGGGCTGGTGATGGCGATGGCCCTGGGGCTGGCCATCGGCAGCTTCAACTGCCTGATGTTTGCCTTCGTGCCGCTGTACGACCGGCTGTTCGGGATGCTGCAGCGCCCGCTGTTCCTGTTCTCGGCCATCGTCTATCTGTTCGAGACGGTGCCCTTGCCCTATCGCGACTGGCTGTGGTGGAACCCGATCATCCACATGGTGGGCAGCATCCGGGCGGGTCTGTACCCGACCTATTCGGCCGACTACGTCTCGGTCACCTATGTCGTGATCCTGATCGCCATCTTCCTGCCGACATCGCTGTTCTTCATGCGCCGCTACTGGCGCGAGATTCTCGAAGCGCCGTAGGTCACGCCCCGCGCGCGGCCAGGGCCGCCTCGACGCGGGCCACGTCGACGGGGTTGTTCAGTTCCCAGAACATGCGGTCGCCGGGGCTGACCTCGACGCAGGCGATGGCGATGCCGCTTTCCAGAAAGCGCAGCTGTTCCAGGCCTTCCAGCATCTCCAGCGGGCCGACCGGCAGGGCGGGATAGGCCAGCAGCGCCTCGCGGCGATAGGCGTAGAGGCCGACATGGTGGAACACCGGCACCGGATCGGCGTCGGGTGCGGCAAAGGGGATGACTTCCTTGGAAAAGTACAGCGCGCGGCCCTGGCCATCGAACACCGCCGTCGTGCCGCCGACCCGGCCCGCCGCCCGGTCGGCGCGGAACATCGCCACGGTTTCGGCATCGCAGCGGATCACCGGGGTGGCAACGCCCTCGGGCCGCACCGCCATCGCGCCCACCATCGCCGTGACAAAGCCGGGCGGCGTCAGCGGCGCGTCGCCCTGCAGGTTGACGTAGAGATCGGCCTGCACCCCCTGCGCCACCGCCTCGGCGCACCGCTCGGTGCCGTTGCGGCAGTCGGACGAGGTCATGATCACCGAGGCCCCGAACCCCCGGGCGGCGTCCCGGATGCGGTCGTCGTCCGTCAGCACATGCACCTCGGCCACGCCCGGCACGGCCATCGCGGCGTCCCAGGTGCGGCGGATCAGCGACTTTGCCACGCCGTCCGGGCCGCGCAGTTCCACCAGCGGCTTGCCCGGATAGCGTGAGGACGCATAGCGGGCGGGGATCAGGATGACGCTGCGCATTGTCAGGCGACCCCGGCGCGCAGGCAGTCGTGGATGTGCAGCACGCCCACCGGGCGGTCGGCGTCATCGACGACGAACAGTTGCGTGATCTTGCGCGCGTTCATCAGCGCCACGGCCTCGGCCGCCAGCATGGCCGGGGGCGCGACCAGGGGGCGCTTGGTGGCGACCTCGCCCGCGCGGCGGTCCATCAGGCCCGCCATGTGACGCCGCAGGTCGCCGTCGGTGATGACACCCGTCAGCCGACCCTCGCTGACGACCCCGGCAATGCCGAAGCCCGCCTTCGTCATCACCAGAAGCGTCTCGGCCATGGCGGTGTCGGGGGCGACCAGCGGCAGGTCGTCGCCGCCGCGCATCAACTGGTCCACGCGCGCCAGCCGCGCCCCCAGCTTGCCGCCGGGATGCAGCGTGCGGAAATGGTCGGCGACAAAGCCCCGCCGCTCCATCAGCGCCACCGCCAGCGCATCGCCCAGCGCAAGCGCCATGGTGGTCGATGTCGTGGGGGCCATGCCGATGATGCAGGCCTCGGGTTCGGGCGGCAGGACCAGGGTCAGGTCGGCGGCCTGCGCCAGAGTGCTGCCCGCCCCCCCGGTCATCGCGATCAGCGGAATGCCGAAGCGGCGGGTGTGGGCGATCAGGTCAGAGAGTTCGCTTGTCTCGCCCGAATTGGACAGCAGCAGGCACAGGTCGGCCTCGGTGATCGTGCCGAGGTCGCCGTGGCTCGCCTCGGCGGGATGCACGAAATAGGCGGGTGACCCGGTGGACGACAGCGTGGCCGCGATCTTGCGCGCGATATGGCCCGACTTGCCGATCCCCGACACCACGATCCGCCCCCGGCAGACCAGCATCCGCTCCACCGCCGCCGCGAAATCGGGCGGCAACGCTGCGGACAGGTTCAGGATCGCGCGCCCCTCGGTCGTCAGCACGCGGGCGGCAGTGGCCAGCACCTGCTGGCGCATGCGGGCGCGGCGGTCCTCGTTGTCGATGGCGGTGTTCATGCGCAAGGCATAGCGGGGTTCACATGGCACGGGAAGGGCCGCTGCGCCCCCTGGTCTGCTGCGTCCGCCTGAACGTCAGCTTTGCGCCCAAACCACCCGACATGCTTTTTGCAGAGCGAATGGCCGCGTCAAACAGCGGAATGGAAGGCCGGAGCGATCATTCTGTGTGACTATACAAGCGAACGCTGCATGAAATAGACCTTGTCGCGCCATGCATCCGGGAAGTCCTGCGGCTGTGGCATGCCGACGAAACCGGCACTCTCATACATTGCGCGTGCATGCGTCAAAAACACTGCAGACGAGAAGAACACTCGTTCATATCCGTCAGCAATCATCTGCTCGAACATGCCTTCCAGAAGTTTGCGACCCAGCCCATGGCCCCGGCCAGCGACGCTGACGAACATTCGTTTGAATTCAGCGACACCCGGACCTGCCTGGCTATACATGACACATCCGGCGGGATTCCCGTTCGCAAAGGCAACAAGGATTCCGCCAAGCGGTCTTCTATGCAATTCGGGCAGGTTCTCAAGGATCGCGTGGAACTTTTCGGGATCCATCGGATGACCGGCCCCTGTGGGCCAATCTGGGGGGTAGTTCTTCCAGTGCCAATCCAACCACTCTTTGCAGAGTGTCCGCGCCGCTTCGATATCGCCTTCGTCGCGCGCCAGCCGCACCAGAGTTTCAGCCATTTGCCCAGCCTTATGACGGGATATACCATCGACCTTCACGTCGTAGCCGAAGGAAGTCAATCGACGGCATCATGAAAGCGAACATCGGTTCGATCAGAACGGCCAGCAGCAAAGTCCGCAAGGCCGACCTTCGAACCTGCCCTCCACCCGCCTTGACATCCCCGCCCCGCCCTGCGGAATAGGCGCGCGGCAGAGGGGTGCAGTATGGCCAATCATGTTCTGGTAACTGGCGGCGCGGGCTACATCGGCTCGCATGCCTGCAAGGTATTGCGTGCGGCCGGCTATGTCCCCGTGACCTATGACAATCTGGTCACCGGCTGGCGGCAGGCGGTGAAGTTCGGGCCGTTCGAAGCGGGCGACCTGATGGACCGCGACCGGCTGGATGCGGTGTTCGTCCGGTGGAAACCCATCGCGGTGATGCACTTCGCCGCACTGTCGCTGGTCGGTGAGGCGATGGCCGAGCCGGGGAAATACTGGCGCGGCAATGTCAGCGCCTCGCTCAACCTGATCGAGGCGGCGGTGGCGGCGGGATGTCTGGACTTCGTGTTTTCCTCGACCTGTGCCACCTATGGCGAACCCGACGGCGTGACCATCGACGAGGATACCCCGCAGGCCCCGATCAACCCTTACGGTGCCAGCAAACGCGCCATCGAAGAGATGCTGCGCGATTTCGGTCGCGCGCACGGGCTGCGCCATGTGATCTTCCGCTATTTCAACGTGGCGGGCGCCGACCCCGACGGCGAGGTGGGGGAATTTCACCGCCCCGAGACGCACCTGATCCCGGTGATGCTCGAGGCCATCGAGGGCACGCGGCCCGCGCTGACCCTGCACGGCACCGACTGGCCCACGCCCGACGGCACCCCGATCCGCGATTATGTGCATGTGATGGATCTGGCCGATGCGCATGTCGCGGGGCTGCGGTGGCTGGAGGCGGGGCGCGAAAGCCGCGTGTTCTGCTTGGGCACCGGCACCGGGTTTTCGGTGCGCGAGGTGGTCGATCAGGCGCGCGTGGTGACCAACCGAACGGTGCCGCTCGCCTTCGGGCCGCGACGGGCGGGCGACGCGGTGCGGCTGGTGTCGGGGTCGGCGCGGGCGCGGGCCGAACTGGGGTGGGAACCCTCGCGGTCGACGATGCGCCAGATGATCGCCGATGCCTGGGCCTGGCACCTCTCGGGCGGCTATGGCGCGTGACGCCTATCGGGCACATGCGCGCTTTCGCGCCATTGCGGGGATCGGGCAGGGGGGGAATCCGTTGACCCCGGCAGATCGCCGGGTAAGGTGCGCATCGGTCGCGATGGCGGTGCTGCCTGTTCGGTCGCGCGACACTTGGGGGTTCTGAATGCCGGGAATTGGTCGCCGCCAGATGCTGGCCATGGGCGCAGGTCTGATTGTCTCGGGGTGCAGCCTGCCGCGCGGTGCGGCCAACGGAAAGGCGATCCTGTCCAGCGCCGCCGCCGACGAAACCTCGGACTATGCGATCTACACGGTCACGCGCGCCTTCATGGATCAGGTCGGCCACTGGCCGATGACCGGGTCGGGACCGCGCGGGTCGTGGATCGCCGGCGGCAGCGGGCGTTCGTCAGGCACGATCAAGCCGGGGGACAAGCTGGACCTGGTGGTCTGGGACAACGCCGAGACGTCCTTGCTGGCCGCGCCGGGGGCCAAGCAGGTGCCGCTGCTGCAAATCTCGGTGGCTGGGGACGGCAAGATCTTCGTGCCCTACCTTGACCGGGTGCACGTGGCCGGCAAGACGGCCGAGGCCGCGCGCCTCGAGATCCAGGACAAGCTGACCGCCATCGCCCCCTCGGCGCAGGTCCAGCTTGCGATGTCGCCGGGGCGCAGCAATTCGGTCGATCTGGTGGCGGGCGTGGGCAACCCCGGCAACTATCCGCTCTCGGACGGGTCGCTGACGGTGCTGAACCTGATCGCCCTGGCGGGGGGGGCATCGTCGGGCATGAACCATCCCCTGGTGCGCCTGACGCGGGGCAGCACGACCTATCTGACCTCGCTCGACCGCCTGTACGAGAACCCCGACCTCGACACCGTGGTCCAGGGCGGCGACCAGGTGATCGTGCTCGAGGACACGCGCAAGTTCCTGGCGCTTGGCGCGGCGGGGCGCGAACAGATCGTCCCGTTCCCGACCGACCGCCCCACTGCGCTGGAAGCCATCGCCTCGATCGGTGGCGTGAACGATTCGCGCGCCGATCCCAAGGCCATCCTGATCCTGCGCGAATACCCCGCCCGCGCCCTGGCCGCCGGCACCCGCGGCCCCACCGCGCAGCGCGTGATCTTCGTGATCGACATGACCACGGCGGACGGCCTGTTCAGCGCCGCCCGGTTCCACATCAACCCCGACGATGTGATCTATGCCTCGGAAAGCCCGCTGACCGCGTTCAACACGATCTCTGGCCTGATCGGCTCGGTCTTCGGCCTGGCCCGGCAGGTTGACAGCACCGCGAACTGACCTGCGGTCAGGCAACCCGGCCCGTGGCCATGAACTGCCGCCGTTCCGGCGTTGCCAGTACAGACTGCCGCAGTGCAGGCGGGCGGGGCGCAGCACGGCGATCACGCGGTCCACGCCGCATCCGGTGGCCCGCAGCGGACTGGACAGTGCGCTTGTGGCACCTTGCGTCAGGACGCTGGCGCGGTGTGGCGATCCTTCCATCCTTCCGCGATCACTGCGCAACGCGGGTGGCTTGAGTCGGGCCTCGCGCAGGCCCCGCTGCCGTCGCCGACCGTACGGGAGGATTGAATGCTTGGTCTGGGGTGAAGGCCGACCCCCTGACGGCACTGATGCCCAAATCGGCTGACGGTCGGACTGCCCCTGTTCCCGGAAGATCTATCCCACGGCCTGTGTGACGGGGATGCCGAGCGCGGTGAAGCGGTTTAGCACGGCCACACGGACCTGGAACCCCGTGACCTGGCAGTTCAAGTCGCGCGCCATGAGGCGCTGACCCGGCAGGTTCACACAGTGCATCTTGGTTTCGACGCGGCTTCGGCGGTAATGGCCGCTCCATCGTCGCCAGAGCGCGCGGCCGAGGTATTTCGGTGCCCGCAGCGCCCCGTTCGGCGCTGGCGTCGTGGCACTTGCGCGTGTCGCAGGCACCATCGGCAATGACGCTGGCGATCTCCTGGTCGGTGGAGATCCGGGCCAACAGTTCGGGCAGCATGGGCGCGTCCCCCATGTCGCTGCTGGTGACGTCGACCGCCCTGATCCCCAGCGTTTCCGCATCGATCCCGAGATGGACCTTGCGCCAGACGCGGCGTTTGGCACCGCCATGCTTGCGCGCGTTCCACGCGCCCTCACCCTCGACCTTGATCCCCTCGCCGGTTCGCTCGAACCGGTGGCGCTCACCGGCTCGCTGTCGATCAGCAGGTGCAGCGGCCCCTGCGCCCCCCGATGCGGGATGTTCACGGCAGGGGTCTTCTGGCGACGGCCGAGCGTGCTGAAATCCGGCACATCCCAGTCCAGGCCGATCAGACACAGCAGGCTTGCGATAAAGCCGGTCGCCTGCCGCGTCGTCATCGGGCTCGAACCGATGGCACCACGATGACGACCATCCCGAAGATGACCTTCATCGTCAGGCAGGTCTGGACGGCAGCGTCGCTGTAAATCGGCTGTCGCCCAGGCCTGCCGGTCGGCTGCGCCGCCCACGCCATGTCAGGATCGAACCAGATCGTCAGCGAGCCCCGGCGCTTGAGCGCGTTCGCCATTGGGCTTGACCCAATGGCACCTCAATGGCTCACTCTACGCGGACCCGTTCAAGGTCTTGTCGGCCGGTGTGTTCGGTCCGCGCATCCACCCCAGCTATCACGCTGGATTCACAAGATGAATCCCCTGAGGCCATTGATGCGACAGAGCCCCTCTGGGCCGGGCCGCCGCGAGGGCTGGTTGGTTGGCCTGACCTGCCTGGATCGCCGTGTGTCTGCCGTACCCCTGATCCCGGTCGGCGTCGTGCCCTAGCTTTCCTTGGCCACCACGCGCAGCGACAGCTCGCGCATCTGCGTGTTCGTCGGCTCGGACGGCGCGCCCATCAGCAGGTCTTCCGCGCGCTGGTTCATCGGGAACATGATGACCTCGCGGATGTTCGCCTCGTCGGCCAAGAGCATCACGGCCCGGTCGATGCCCATGGCACAGCCGCCGTGGGGCGGCGCGCCGTACTTGAAGGCCTTGACCATGCCGCCGAACCGCTTGTCGACCTCGGACGCGGGGTATCCGGCCAGTTCGAAGGCCTTGTACATGATCTCGGGCTTGTGGTTGCGGATGCCGCCACTGATCAGTTCGTACCCGTTGCAGGCCAGGTCGTACTGGTAGGCATAGACGTTGAGGGGGTCACCGTTCAGCGCCTCGAGGCCCCCCTGCGGCATCGAGAAGGGGTTGTGGCTGAAGTCGATGCGGCCGTCGTCGGTCCGCTCGTACATCGGGAAATCGACGATCCAGGCAAAGCGGAAGGTGTCGGTTTCGGTCAGCTTCAACTCCCGCCCGATCTCGTTGCGCGCCCGCCCCGCCACGGCCTCGAACTTCTCGGGCAGGCCGCCGAGGAAGAAGGCGGCATCGCCGAGGCCGAGGCCAAGCTGCTGGCGGATGGCTTCGGTGCGCTCGGGACCGATGTTCTTGGCGAGGGGGCCTGCCGCTTCAAACTCGCCAAAATAGGAATCCATGAGGAATTTGGCTGCGTCAATGTCCCCTGACTTAAGCAGATCACCAATTCTTTGCGCCGCTATGTATCGGTCACTTGATTCAGTATCGGTAAGCAGCATCACAGCGGGAGATGGAGTTTGCCCCGTTTGAATGCACTTCCAGATATATTCTCGTTGACGCTCTTCCTCGTTGGAGCCCCGATCCCGCCAGACGATATACCCCATCCCCGGCAGCCCTTCCTTCTGGGCGAAGGCGTTCATGCGATCGGCGAACTTGCGGCTGCCGCCGGTGGGGGCGGGAATGGCGCGCACCTCGTTGCCTGGCTGTTCCAGCAGTTTCGCGAAGATGGCAAATCCCGAGCCCCGGAAATGGTCGGACACGTCCTGCATGCGGATCGGGTTGCGCAGGTCGGGCTTATCGGACCCGTACCATTTCAGGCTGTCCCGGTAGGCGATGCGGGGCCAATCCGGTGACACCTTCTTCTCCGGCGCAAACTCCTCGAACACGCCCTGGATCACCGGCTGCACGGCGGCAAAGACATCCTCCTGCTCGACAAAGCTCATCTCGACGTCCAGCTGGTAGAAGTCGGTGGGGCTGCGGTCGGCGCGCGGATCCTCGTCGCGGAAGCAGGGGGCGATCTGGAAATAGCGGTCGAATCCCGCCACCATGATCAGTTGCTTGAACTGCTGGGGGGCCTGGGGCAGGGCATAGAATTTTCCGGGGTGCAGGCGACTGGGCACCAGGAAGTCGCGCGCCCCCTCGGGGCTGCTGGCGGTGATGATCGGCGTCTGGAATTCGTTGAACCCCTGGTCCCACATCCGGTTGCGGATCGACCGCACCACGTTCGACCGCAGCATCATGTTGCGGTGCAGCTTTTCCCGCCGCAGGTCGAGGAAGCGCCAGGTCAGGCGCGTCTCCTCGGGATAGTCGAGATCGCCGAACACCGGCAGGGGCAGGTCGCCGGCCTCGCCCAGCACGGTCATGCCGGTGGCGTAGACCTCGATCTGACCGGTCGCGATCTTGGCGTTCACCAGGGACGCGTCCCGTGCCTTGACCCGCCCGTCGATGCGGATCACCCATTCGGCGCGCACCCTTTCCAGCGCGGCAAAGGCGGGGCTGTCGCTGTCGGCGATCACCTGGGTGATGCCGTAATGGTCGCGCAGATCGACGAACAGCACCCCGCCATGGTCGCGCACCCGGTGCACCCAGCCCGACAGGCGCACCTCTGCGCCGACATGGGCCGCCCGCAGGTCGTTGCAGGTATGGCTGCGATAGGCGTGCATGGGTTTTCCTTCCGGCAGGGCATCGGGCGACAGACGCGCCGATACACCTTGGCCGACACGCGAAGTCAAGCCTGCGGGCGGACCCCTTGCATTCCTGCACACTTCGCGCGCAGTGCCGCAGGGTGACCGAAGGCCCGTCGTGGCCCATATCCACGACCAACCGGGCGATCCCCGCCCGCCAGAGGACCCTGCCATGACCACGATCCCCGGTCTGCACCATGTCACCGCCATTTCGGGCGACGCGCAAGCGAACGTCGACTTCGTCACCCGCACCCTGGGGCAGAGGCTGATCAAGAAGACGGTCAATTTCGACGCGCCCGACACGTATCATCTTTACTACGGCGACGCCGCCGGCCGCCCCGGCAGCGTGCTGACCTTCTTTCCCTTCGCCGATGCGGGCCCCGGTCGCGCCGGGCCGGGGATGGCCGAGGCCGTGGCCTATGCCGTGCCCGACCTTGACGCTGTGACCGACCGGGTCCGCACCGCCATCGTCGCCAAGGACGAGCGGTTCGGCGCGAAGGTCGTCACGCTGACGGCCCCCGACGGCCTGGTCGTGGACCTGATCGAGACGCCTGCGGCCCCGGACAACCATGCGTTCCACTCGGTCACCCTGAACCTGCGCGATCCGGGGCCGACGGCGGCGCTGCTGACCGGGGTCATGGGCTATGCCGAGACGGGGCACGAGACTGTTGCGGGGGGTGAGCGGCTGCGCCTGGTAGCACCCGGCGGGGCCGAGGCGTCGGTCATCGACCTGGTCCGCCGCGACCGGGCCGCACCGGCGCGGCCGGGTGCGGGCACGATCCATCACGTCGCCTTCCGCGCCCCGACGGCAGAGGCGCAGCGCGACTGGCAGGAACGGCTGGCGGCGGCGGGGCATCCGACGACACCGGTGATCGACCGGCAGTACTTCAACGCCATCTACTTTCGCGAACCCGGCGGCGTGCTATTCGAGATCGCGACCGATGCGCCGGGCTTCACGGTGGACGAGGACCCGGCGCTCCTGGGCCAGGCGCTGAAGCTGCCGCCCAAGTACGAGGGCATCCGCGACCGGATCGAGCGCAGCCTGCCCGTGCTGACGGTGCCCGCATGAGGCGCGCCGGGGTTCCGGTGGCGCAAGCCACGGCGGGGGTCGTGGCGCTGCACGGGCGGGGCGGGTCGGCGGCCGACATGGCCGGGCTGCTGGAGGCGGCGGGCGTCCTGTCTTCGGTGGCCGCCGTGCTGCCCGAGGCCCCCGGGCAAACCTGGTGGCCGACCAGCTTTCTGGCCCCCGCGGCACAGATGGAGCCCTGCGTGGTGCGCGGCCTTGCCGCAGCGCAGGACGCCGTCGCCACGCTGCTGACCGAGGGGATGGCCCGCGATCGCATCTGGCTGATGGGCTTCAGCCAGGGGGCGTGTCTGGCGCTGGAGGTCTTTGCACGGACGGGCGCGGGGCTGGCGGGCGTCTTCGGGTTTTCCGGCGGGCTGGTCGGAACGGGCGATGCCGGGGGCGCGCCGGAGGCCGGGCTTTACGGTCATGCGCCCAAGCTGTTCGCCTATGCCGGGCGGCGCGCCGGGCAGGTCTGGCTGTCGTGCCACGCCCGCGACCCGCACATCCCGCTTGGCCGGGTCGAGGAAACGACGACGGTGCTGTCACGGCTGGGGGCAGAGGTCGAGACGCTGATCCATCCCGGCGCAGGGCATGGCGTGGGCCAGGCCGACATCGCGGCGCTGCAGCGGCATCTGGGGCGCTGATCCCGGCGTCGCACGGCGGGCTGTCTGCCCCCCGCACCCCCCGAGGATACTTGGGGACAGAAGAAAGGGGGGGGAAGGGTCAGGGGGCGGCCCAGACAGCGGGGATCAGCCCCCGCAGCGAATTGCCGACCCAGAGGCGGACATGCGGAAGGTCGTTCAGGTGCAGCGTCGCCTCACGGCACTTGCCCCCGGCCAGCATCTCCGCCCGCAGGACACCCGGCAGCAGGCCCGCAGACAGGGGCGGCGCGCACAGACCGTCACCTGCATCGAAGAAGACGGTCGTGATCGTGCCGTCGCAGACCTCGCCTCTCGGATTGGCAAGGATCGCCTCGTCGATACCCGCCGGCAGCGCGGCGCGGGCGCGGTCATAGGCGGCGCGGCGCGTGGACTTGAGGGCAAGCCAGGGGTCGGCAGGGTCCAGCCGTTCGTCGGCCAGCGTCACGCGCCACAGCGGGGCGGGGGCGGGCATCGGCGAGGCTGTGACGGCGAGCGCGCCGCCCGCGTCCAGAGTCAGACGCATCCGTGCCGGGGCGGCGGGGGCCGCCTGACGCAGCGCGCGCGCGGCCCGGTCCGGGTCACAGGTCCAGCCCAGCCGCGCCGCCGACTCCGCCAGCCGCGCCAGATGCAGCGGCAGGCGGGCAAACGCGGCACCATCCCACCCCAGCGTCTCGATCAGGCGCAGATCGGGCAGCCGCAGGGCGGGGTCGTCTAGATCGCCTTGGCGAAACGCGCTTTCCACAGCGCCTCCTCCCACTCGCCGTCCTCGGTCGAATCGGCGACGATGCCGCCGCCCACGCCGAAGCGCGCCCGCCCCCCGTCCCACACCGACACCGTGCGGATCGCCACCGAAAAGGCCGCGCGTCCGTCGGGGGCCATCCAGCCGAGCGCGCCGCAATAGGCCCCGCGCGCATGGGGCTCCAGCGCGCGGATGATCTCCATCGCGCGGATCTTGGGCGCGCCGGTGATCGACCCGCAGGGAAACAGCGCGCCCATCAGCGCCGCCATGCCCGACGGCCCCGCCAGCCGCCCGGTGATGGTGGAGGACATCTGGTGCACGGTCGAAAACGCCTCGACCGCGAAAAGCTCGGGCACGCGGACCGACCCGATGGTGGCGATCCGCCCGATGTCGTTGCGCAGCAGGTCGACGATCATCAGGTTCTCGGCCCGCGCCTTGGGGCTGGCGGCCAGGTCCTGCGACAGGGCCGCGTCGCGCCGGGGATCGGCGTCGCGCGGGGCCGTGCCCTTCATCGGGCGCGAGCGGATCACCCCGCCCGCGTCGATGTCGAAGAACAGCTCGGGCGAGCGCGACACGATGGCCGGGCCGTCCCCCAGATCGACGAAGCCGCCGTGCGGCACCACCCCCCGCGCCCGGAGCGCGGCATAAAGGCCAAGCGGCGGACCGGTGACCCGCGCCGACATCGGAAACGTCAGGTTCACCTGATAGCAGTCGCCCGCCGCGATCCAGTCCTTGATCCGGCCGAACGCCGCGCCATAGGCCGCGCGCGTGATCATCGGCTCGGGCGCGGTCAGGCGGGCGGTGTCGGTGCCTTCGTCGAACGGCGCGGGCGCGGCGTAAAGTCCGAACGACAGCAGGGGCCCGTCCCGGTCCTGGGGCATCAGGGGGCCAAGCCGGGGCTCCAGCGCATAGCCCGCCTCGTAGGCCAGCCAGCCCGCCACCCACAGCCCCGCCGCGCGCCCTTCGTCCAGGCGGTGCAGGGCCGGGACGACGCCCGCCGCATCGTGCACGATCACGGTTTCCAGCGGCTGCGAGAACCGCGCCGGTCGCCCCCCTGGTCCGTTCTCAAGCAGGATCACGCGGTGCATCCCCAAGCCCCAGGCGGTTCGTCTAGCACGCGGCCCCGCCCCCCGCGAGGGCCGGGCGCGACGGGACACCGGCCATTCCCGGCGGGCGTCAGAACGGGCGCAGCACGTTGCCCGAATAGAAGAACATCCCCAGCCCCAGGGCAAAGACAATCTGGCCCGCCAGGGCGTGCATCGCCACCGCCATCGGAAACGATCCCCGCCGCTCGTAGGCCCAGGCAAAGGCAAGGCCCCCGGCAAAGGTCATCATGGCGACGATCCCCGACCAGTACATCAGATGCGCCAGCGAAAAGACGGCGGCATTCAGCACCATCCCCGGCCAGCCGCCGGGCAGGATCGCCCCGTAGCGGCGAAACCACAGCGCGCGGAACAGCATTTCCTGCGGCAGCGCGGACAGCAGCGGATAGAACACCATCACCACGAGGAAAAAGCCGGGGTTCGACCGGATGAACCGCAAGGGGTCGCCCGTGGTCGCCAGCGACACGACCAGCGCCACGGCACAGGTCGCGGCGGCGAACAGGGCCACCGGCACTGCCTCGACCCGCCCGCGCACAAGGTCGCGCCAGTGAAACCCCGCCGTGCGGTGCAACAGGTACAGGCCCGCCGCCGTGCCCGCGAACAGCGCCGGGAACATTGACCCCGGCGGCAGCACGACCGCGATCACCAGGGGCAGCGCCAGATACAGCACCGCAAATTCCGCCCAGAGCCGCCGGTGCTGCATCCCAGTCTCCGTCTTGGGACATCGACATAGGGCATCGACCCCTTGTTTGCACCCCATGTTGGACTTGGCAGCGATCGTCCAAAGGAGAATCACTGGGCCGCAGCAGGCGGGACTCATTATTCGCCTTCCGTTCGCCCTTGCCCGGTAGTTTCCGTGCCGACAAGAGCAACGAACCGCTGTTCGCAATGCGGAAACAATCGCACCCATTGGGCCATAGAAAAGCCTCAAAGCCATGGGGTCGATGCACAAGAACGGTTGCCGCGAATCGTCTTCGTGCGTACCATTTCCTTCGACAGTCACAGTCCCCGAACATTTGGAGTTGATCGTGCGTAATGCCCCATTCCTCAGCGCCCTTGCTGCCACCGCACTTGCGCTGCCGTTGACCGCTCACGCCGCCGTACTCACCTTCGAAGGTGCCATCTGCGCCGGTGACCTCGTTTGTGGCAACGGTGGCTCCATCAATCAGACCTACGGAGACATCTCGGGAGTTGACGTCGTGTACGACGGCGATCCGGTGGGTCTTGGTCTGCAGAACTTCGCATACTGGTTCGACGACTACTCGGACCTTACTGACATCGCCTATTACGGTGCGGGCGCAACGCTCTCGTTCTTGGCTTCGGCGGGCTTCGACGTGGAACTTACGAGTCTGGACCTTGGCGCTTGGCCCAATACAGATCGTGATCTCGGATTTTCGGTGACTGACCTGCAAAGCAACACCGAGATCGTCAACACTGGCCTCGTGACCGTGTCTGGCACCACATCTTCGAACTTCCTTATCAACCTCTCTTCCAGCGTGGGCCTCCAGATCACCTTCTTCGGCGATTTCTTCAACGGGGGTGTCGACAACGTCGTCTACAGCGCCGTGCCGACCTCGGCCATTCCGCTGCCCGCCTCCGGCTTCTTTCTCTTGGGTGGCCTAGCTGGTCTTGTTGGGCTGCGCCGCCGCCGCCGCGTCTGACGCCTCCGAACTGACCGATCCGGTCCGCGCTCCCCTGGGCGGCGCGGACCTTTGCTTTTGCAGCCCTTCGGTCAACGCGTCCGCTATGGCAAGGGGTCCGGCCTCCACCCAGACATCAGCCGGGCGGTCACGGTGGCACATGACAGTGCAGCAAGACCGCCCGCACGATCCGGAGACCAGACTTGCCCCGACTCCGGGCTACAGCTTGGCCGCCTTCAGCACTGCGTTGATTCGCGTCTGCCAGCCGGGTCCGGTGGCGCGGAACTTCTCAAGCACGTCCGGGTCCAGCCGCACCGACACCGCCTTCTTGGTCTGCGCGGCCTTGGGGCGTCCGGCAGCCCGGCGGAAGTTCTCCGCCAGTTCGGGGAAGACCTCGGCGAAGGGGCGCATGTTCGCAAGCTCTTCGTCGGTCAGTTCCGGGTTCTCGGGATCGCTGGCGATCATCGCCTGGATCTGTTCCTCGGTCGGCCAGTCGTCCTTGGTCCATTTCTTGATCAAGGCATCCTCCTTCTTTCTTTGCGGCTCGCTGGCCGCATCGAAATTACTGACAATCCTTCACGACCCATCGGGAGAAAAATTAACTTCACAAGCCCTCCGTCCAGACCACCCACCGCAATCAAGCGCCCGCTACATGATCGCGTGATACCTGCGCAGGCAAAGGACTCGGGCGTCACGTCCGCGAAGTCGAGCCCATGCTTGGCCAGATTGCTCACGCGCTTCGGTTCATCCCATACGATCACGCCTTAGTGTATATACGAAAACCCTTCCCCGCACAACACCCCCCCCTTGCGCGCCCCCACCCCGTCTCTATAACCCCGGCAGATTTGCCGGCCCTGCCCGCGCGCGCCCTGGAGGCCCCCATGCCGAAACGCACCGACATCCGCTCGATCATGATCATCGGCGCGGGGCCCATCGTGATCGGGCAGGCCTGCGAGTTCGACTACTCCGGGGCCCAGGCCTGCAAGGCGCTGCGGGAAGAGGGGTACCGGGTGATCCTGGTCAACTCGAACCCCGCCACGATCATGACCGACCCCGGACTTGCCGATGCCACCTACATCGAACCGATCACGCCGGACGTGGTGGCAAAGATCATCGAGAAGGAACGCCCCGACGCCTTGTTGCCCACGATGGGGGGGCAGACGGCGCTGAACACGGCCCTGGCGCTCGCCGACATGGGCGTGCTGGAAAAGTTCAACGTCGAGATGATCGGTGCCAAGCGCCATGCCATCGAGATGGCCGAGGACCGCAAGCTGTTCCGCGAGGCAATGGACCGCATCGGCCTGGAAAACCCCAAGGCCACCATCGTCGCCGCGCCGAAACTGCCCTCGGGCAAGTATGACATCGCCGCCGGCGTGCGGCAGGCTGTCGAGGCCATCGAATACGTCGGCCTGCCCGCCATCATCCGCCCCGCCTTCACCCTGGGCGGCACCGGCGGTGGCGTGGCCTACAACCGCGACGACTATGAGGCCATCGTGAAATCGGGGCTGGAGGCCTCTCCGGTGGCTCAAGTGCTGGTCGATGAATCCCTGCTCGGCTGGAAGGAGTTCGAGATGGAGGTGGTGCGCGACACCGCCGACAACGCCATCATCGTCTGTTCCATCGAAAACGTCGATCCGATGGGCGTCCACACCGGCGACAGCATCACCGTGGCCCCGGCGCTGACCCTGACCGACAAGGAATACCAGATCATGCGCAACGGCTCCATCGCCGTGCTGCGCGAGATCGGGGTCGAAACCGGCGGATCCAACGTGCAATGGGCGATCAACCCCGCCGACGGTCGCATGGTGGTGATCGAGATGAACCCCCGCGTGTCGCGGTCCTCCGCCCTCGCGTCCAAGGCCACCGGGTTCCCCATCGCCAAGATCGCCGCCAAGCTGGCCGTCGGCTACACCCTGGACGAACTGGACAACGACATCACCAAGGTGACCCCCGCCAGTTTCGAGCCCTCCATCGACTATGTCGTGACCAAGATCCCGCGCTTCGCGTTCGAGAAGTTTCCCGGCAGCGAGCCCCTGCTGACCACCGCCATGAAGTCGGTCGGCGAGGCGATGGCCATCGGGCGGACTATCCATGAATCGCTGCAGAAGGCGCTTGCGTCGCTGGAAACCGGCCTCACCGGCTTTGACGAGATCGCCATTCCGGGCGTGTCCTCATCGGGGGCCCCCGACCGCGCCGCGATCTTCAAGGCCCTGGGCCAGGCCACGCCCGACCGTCTGCGCGTGATTGCCCAGGCCATGCGCCATGGCCTGACCGACGACGAGATCAACCACGCCACCGCCTTCGATCCCTGGTTCCTGTCGCGCATCCGCGAAATCGTGGACACCGAGGCGGTTGTGCGCCAGGGCGGCCTGCCTGTCGATGCCGCAGGGCTGCGCCGTCTCAAGATGATGGGCTTCACCGACGCCCGGCTGGGTCGGCTGACGGGCCGGGACGAGGCGCAGGTCCGTCGCGCGCGCCGCAACCTCGGCATCCAGGCCGTGTTCAAGCGCATCGACACCTGCGCCGCCGAGTTCGAGGCGCAGACGCCCTACATGTATTCGACCTACGAGCACCCCGTCATGGGCGACGTCGAATGCGAGGCGCGCCCCTCTGCAGCGAAGAAAGTCGTCATCCTCGGCGGCGGCCCCAATCGCATCGGCCAGGGGATCGAGTTCGACTATTGCTGCTGCCACGCCTGCTATGCCCTGACCGCCGCCGGCTACGAGACGATCATGGTCAACTGCAACCCCGAGACGGTCTCGACCGACTATGACACCTCGGACCGGCTGTACTTCGAGCCCCTCACTCTGGAACACGTGCTGGAAATCCTGCGGGTCGAACAGGACAACGGCACCCTGCACGGCGTCATCGTCCAGTTCGGCGGCCAGACTCCGCTGAAACTCGCCCAAGCCCTTGCCCATGAAGGCATCCCGATCCTCGGCACCACCCCCGACGCCATCGACCTGGCCGAGGACCGCGAACGGTTCCAGCAACTCCTGCACCGCCTGGGCCTGCGCCAGCCCGTCAACGGTACCGCACGTTCACGGGATGAGGCGTTCCGCGTGGCGGGCACCGTGGGCTACCCGCTGGTGATCCGCCCCAGTTTCGTGCTGGGGGGCCGGGCGATGGAGATCATCCGCGACGATGCCCAGCTGGAACGCTACATCACCACCGCCGTGCAGGTCTCGGGCGACAGCCCGGTGCTGCTCGACAGCTATCTATCCGGTGCCATCGAGGTTGATGTCGATGCTCTGTCCGACGGCACGTCGGTGCATGTCGCGGGCATCATGGAACATATCGAAGAGGCGGGCGTGCATTCCGGCGACAGCGCCTGCTGCCTGCCGCCGCATTCCCTGTCCGACGCCACCATCGCCGAGCTGAAAGCACAGACCGTGCAGATGGCCCTCGCCCTCAACGTCGTCGGCCTGATGAACGTGCAGTTCGCGATCAAGGACGGGGTGATCTATGTGCTCGAGGTCAACCCCCGCGCCTCCCGCACCGTGCCCTTCGTCGCCAAGGCCACCGACTCTGCCATCGCCAGCATCGCCGCCCGCCTGATGGCCGGTGAACCCCTGTCGAACTTCCCGCTCCGCCCCCCCTACCCGCAGGGCGTCGGCCCCGACACGCCGCTGCCCCTGATGGACCCCCTCACCCTCGCCGACCCCCACACCCCCTGGTTCAGCGTGAAAGAGGCCGTCCTGCCCTTCGCAAGGTTCCCCGGCGTCGACCCCGTCCTCGGCCCCGAAATGCGGTCAACCGGTGAGGTCATGGGCTGGGACCGCACCTTTGCGCTGGCCTTCCTCAAGGCCCAGATGGGGGCGGGGACGATCCTGCCCGAGGGGGGCCGCGTGTTCCTGTCGGTCAAGGACATGGACAAGACGGAAGGTCTGGCTGACGCCGCCCGCGATCTGGTGACGATGGGCTTCGAGATCGTCGCCACCCGCGGCACCGCCGCCTGGCTGGCCGCCGAAGGCGTCAAGGCCACCCATGTGCCAAAGGTCTACGAAGGCATCCGCCCCAACATCGTGGACAGGCTCAAGAACGACGAGATTGCTTTGGTGATGAACACCACCGAGGGGACGCAGGCGATCAGCGACTCACGCGATATCCGGAGGGTCGCGCTGATGGACAAGATCCCGTATTTCACCACGGCAGCCGCGAGCATCGCGGCGGTGGCGGCGATGAAGGCACGGGGCGAGGGGTATGGGGTAAGGACGTTGCAGGGGTAGCTGGCATGTCCCGAACCGTCGGGACTTGTATCTCGTCGGGTGTCAGCCAATCGCTGGTTTCTTCAACTTCTCATCAAACTTCCGTTGCAGTTCCTCCAAGACGAGATTGAGCAAGTGTGACAACGAGTTTCGGTCGATGTCCAAATGAATCTCGAATGGAACTGCTTTGTCAGTGGTCCTGCAAAGCCTAATACTTCCATGGGTGATATCGACACTGAAATCACCGTCAGGTTTCTTGATCTTTTTTCCATAATGCGCGTGACCTTGGCAATCAAGATTGTGCCAGTTTGAGTCTTTCGAAGCTTTCTTCATTTCCGGCACAAGCTCCGCCAAGATCATGCGTTGAAGGCGCATAAGTTGCCTGAATCTCTTCAAGTTCAGCTCGCACCGCAGATCTACTCCATCCTTGAACTTCTCTCCCCAAACTTCATCTATCCTCACAAACGGCTTTGTAATTCCAGATAATACTAAAGTGTCTCTTTCGAGAGTTAGAGCGACTATTGCTGCGATAAACCTATCAAAGCTCCTCTCGCCAAAATTGAACCTCGCATTCCAGGTACTGTCGTCCACGTCTTCACCTCCAATTAATTCATGCCGAATCAAAATATCATAACGCCTCAATATGTCAATTGAGATGCCAATTGCGACTGTACGCCAAACCATTGAGCCGGGTGCGTGCTTGCACGCACCATTCGCACCCTCACCCCGCCCCTCAACGATCCATTTGCCCAACCCGACCCCGATCGCTAAACCCTGACCGGACACCCCGCAGGAGCGCACCCGGATGGCGACGGACAGACACATCTTCGTCCCGCTGTGGACCTGGGCCGCACCCCTGCTGGTGGCGGGGCTGTTGGCGCTGAAGGCGGCCCATGTGCTGGACAGCGGGTCGGTTGTCCTGATGGTGGCGGCGACCGCGCTGATCGGGGCCTGCGTCTTTGCCGCCGTGCACCATGCCGACCAGCTTGCGGCGCGGGTGGGGGAACCGTTCGGGTCGATCCTCCTGGCGCTTGCGATCACGGTGATGGAGGTCGCGGTCATCCTGTCGGTGATGGCGGCGGGCACCGGAGGGGCGGATGCGGTGGCGCGCGACACGGTGTTCGCCGCCGTGATGATCGTTCTGAACGGCATCGTCGGGCTGTGCCTGGTCGTCGGCGGCCTGCGCCACCACGAGCAAAGCTTCCGCGCCGACGGCGCGGCGGCGATCCTGAGCGTGATCGCGGTGATGGCGGTGATCTCGCTGGTGCTGCCCAACTTTACCGTGGCGCGGGCGGGTCCCTCTTTCTCGCCCTTCCAACAGGCGGCGGTGGGGCTGGTGTCACTGATCCTCTATGCCGTGTTCCTGTTCGTGCAGACGGCCCGGCACCCGCAGTATTTCCTGCATGATGACACGCCGGGCCATGCCCACCCGGTGCCGGACACCGGCCAGACGATGGCCTGTTCGGTGCTGCTTCTGGTTAACCTGGCCGCCGTGATCCTGCTGGCCAAGGCGCTGACCCCCACGGTGGAAAAGGCGGTGCTGGGCGCGGGCCTGCCGGTGGCCTTTGTCGGCGTGGTGATCGCGCTGCTGATCCTGATGCCCGAGGGGCTGACCTCGCTGCGCCTGGCCATCGCGAACCGGCTGCAGAGCAGCCTGAACGCCGCGCTCGGGTCGGCCCTGGCGACCATCGGGCTGACGATCCCTTGCGTCGCCGTGGCGGCGCTGGTGCTGGACCGGCCGCTGGTTCTGGGGCTGAGCGGCGAGGGGATGGTGCTTCTGGTGCTGACCCTGTTCACCTCGTCGCTGACCCTGGCCACCGGGCGCACCACGATCCTGCAGGGTGCCGTGCATCTGGTGATCTTTGCCATCTTCCTGGTGCTGTCGGCGGTGCCATGAGCATGAATCCGGTGTTCCATGCCTGCAGCGACCGCCAGAGACGCGCGACAAGGATGTTGTCGCGGGATCGGGCTGCCCGAACCTGTCGATGGCCCCGTACAGCGGCGGTCGGGAGAACCTGGCCCCACGCCCGTTCAGGATGCGCCGAGCCGGGCCTTGCGGGCAAACCGGTCCGTTGTGCGGCGGGAGTCGTGACCCGCGTCCGATGCGGCCGGAACAGCCCGCAATCGCCTTGAACGCCCGGCCGGGCCGGTTCCGTCGGCACGCCGCAGCGCACGGCCGGAACCCGCCGGACGCCGCCCCGCCCTGCGCCAAAACCTGCGTGAACGCGCGCGCAGCGGGCGCGGCACCGGATGCAATCCGCCCCGCTCTCGCCTATCTTGGCGGGATCGACCCTGTGGAGACGGCCATGATTCCCCCCGGCGACCTTGCCGCCATCCGCTTTGGCACCGGGCTGCCCTCGGGAGCGGCCGATCCGGCGGCGCTGCTGGCCGGGCTGACCGGCCCCGATCCGATGCTTGGCGCTTATCCCGGCCCGACGCTGAACGATGCCGTGGCCTTCACCCGGCGGGGGATCGAGACGGCGCAGCGGTCGCGCAAGGAAAACACGCCCGACGCTAACCAGGCCGACAAGGAGGTGCGCCGGGAACGCCGCACCAACCAGCTGGTGACCCTGCGCCTGCCCCTGGCGCGGGCGCTGGACGCGCCCTCGGGGTTTCGCGAGCGGCTGGTGCAGTTCTGGGCCGATCACTTCACCGTCGTGGCGAAAAGCGGCTTTGCCGTGCTGATGCCCCTGGCCTTTGCTGACGAGGCGATCCGCCCCCATGTCGCAGGCCGCTTCGCCGACATGCTGCGCGCCGCCACCCTGCATCCGGCTATGCTGCAGTATCTGGACCAGGCGCAGTCGGTCGGTCCCAATTCGCGCCTCGGGCGCAGGCGGGAGCGGGGCCTGAACGAGAACCTCGCGCGCGAGGTGATCGAGTTGCACACCCTAGGGGTCGGGGCGGCCTATGCGCAGGCCGACGTGACGCAGATGGCCGAACTTCTGACCGGCCTGTCGCTGACCAAGGATGGCTTCCGGTTCCGCCCGGAACAGGCCGAACCGGGCACCGAGACGGTGCTGGGCGTGACCTACGGCGGCGAGGGGATGGATCCGATCCTGGCCGTGCTGGACGACATCGCGACCCGGCCCGACACCGCCGCCCACATCGCGCGCAAGCTGGCGGTGCATTTCGTGTCCGACACCCCCGATCCCGGCCTGGTCGAGGGGATGACCCGCGCCTTCGTCGCCACGGACGGTGACCTAGGGGCCGTCTGTCGCGCCATGCTTGACCATCCTGCCGCCTGGGGGCCTGATCTGGCCAAGGCGCGGCAACCCTTTGATTTCATGGTCGCGGCCCTGCGTGCCCTGGGGCTTGACGGTGCCCGCCTGACCCAGATCGGGGACGGCCCGTTCCGGCAGGCGATCTACGGCCCTCTGGCGGCCATGGGCCAGCCCTGGCAGACCCCGCGCGGCCCCGACGGCTGGCCCGAGGCCGCCGAGGCCTGGATCACGCCGCAGCTTCTGGCCGCCCGCGTCACCTGGGCGATGGAGGTGCCGTCGCGGCTGGTGCCCGACCTGCCCGAACCCGTGGCACTGGTCACGCGCGCCCTGGGCAGCGGGGCCGATGCGCGCGTGGCCTGGGCCGCCGCCCGCGCCGAGACGCGGGCCGAGGGCGTCGGCGTGGTGCTGGCCTCGCCCATGTTCAACCGGCGCTGACAGAAGATGGAGACGCTCATGGAACGGCGGACTTTCCTGCGGGGGCTGACCGCGCTCGGCTGTTCGGCGGCGGCGCATCCGTGGCTGACGACGGTGACGCTGGCGCAATCGGCAAACGGGGCGACGCCACTGGGCGATCATCGAATGGTCGTCATCATCCTGCGCGGGGCGATGGACGGGCTGGACGTGGTGCGCCCCCTGGAGGACCCGATCCTTGCGCGGCTTCGCCCCACGTTGTCGGCTGGGACACCTGCGCTGCCCCTAGGCGACCGGTTCGGGCTGCACCCCTCGCTTGGGCGGCTGATGCCGCTGTGGGCGCGGGGCGAACTGGCTTTTGCCCATGCGGTATCAACGCCTTACCGCGACAAGCGCAGCCATTTCGACGGGCAGGACCTGCTCGAGGCCGGCACCGGCACCGAGGTTGGGGTGGGCCGCGCGCGCGAGGGCTGGCTGAACCGCATGCTGCAGGCGGTGCCGGGCCTGGCGTCCGAAACCGCCTTTGCCGTCGGGCGCGATGCGCTGCCGCTCTTGGCCGGACGCGCGCCGACGATGAGCTGGACGCCCGAGGTCAAGCTGGCCCTGTCGGCGCAAAGCCAGCTTCTGCTGGAACAGGTCTGGCACGACGACGACCTGTTCCGCGAAAGCGGGCTTGAGGCGATGCAGCTGTCCGCCCAGGCATCCGGGGCCGCCGGGGACGGGGAAGACGCCGAGGACATGTCGATGATGGCCGCCGCAGAGCCCGCCATGCAGGAGGCTCCCGTCCGGGGCATGGCCACGGTTGACGGGCTGATCGACTTTGCCGTGTCGCGGCTGCTGGGCGAAACGCGGATCGCGGCCTTCAGCCAGGGCGGCTGGGACACCCACCGCAACCAGGCCCGGTCGCTGCAGGGGCCGTTGGGGCAACTGGAGCATTCCGTGCTGCGGCTGGCGGCAGGGCTGGGGCCGCAAGTCTGGGGCAAGACCATTCTGCTGGCGATGACCGAGTTTGGCCGCACCGTGGCGCAGAACGGCACGGCGGGCACCGACCATGGCACGGGCGGCGTCATGCTGATGGCGGGGGGGGCGCTGAAAGGGGGCCGCGTGATGGGCCGCTGGCCGGGGCTGGCCGAGGCCGACCTGTATGACCGGCGCGACCTGATGCCCACCTCCGATGTCCGCGCCTGGGCCGCCTGGGCGATGCACCATCTGTACGGGCTGGACCGCCAAGTGCTTGAGGCAGCGGTGTTTCCGGGGCTGGACATGGGCGACGATCCGGGGATCGTCGCCTGAGGGTCAGCTTTGGGTGACGCGCGCGGGTTCCACCGCCCGGGCGAAATCGGCCACCACCCGCTCGGCCCCGTGCAGCGCCCCCAGCCGCAGCAGGGCAAAGCGGATCGCGGCCAGTTCCCGGTAGTAGCCAAGGTAGGCCGCGTTCAGCGCGGCCCCGGTCACCGCGCCCAGGATCGGCACCATCTGTGCCGCCAGCCGCCGCGTCAGGATCGCGGCCAGGCCGGGGGCCAGGGTCGCGACAAGGCCGCTGACCGCCGGGCCGGTCAGGGTCAGCCGCGCCGACAGGAAGGCCGTGTTCACCGCGTCATCCCCGGCCAGCGGACTGCCCGCCGACAGCACGCGCAGGCATTCGGCGCGGATCTCGGGCGCGTCGGGGTCGAACCCCTCGGTCTCGGCGGCCCGCGCGATGGCGTGCAGGAAGACCGTGACGGTCACGGGGATCTCGGCCAGCGCCGTGGGCAGGCCGCCGACGCCGCCCGCCGCCCCCGTCAGCATCGCCACCGTCTGCGCCGCGCGCGGGCCGAGGGCGGGCGCGTGGCGCCCGAGGACGGCAACCGAGAACGCCCGGTCCAGCGCCGCCGCCGTAGCGTTTTCGATGCGATTCCGGACGCTTGGCGGCAGAACCTTGAGCGCGTCGTCGATCTGGTTGCCGAACCGGTTCAGCAGCGCCAGGACCGGGCCGTTGGCGCGGCGATAGCGCTGCGCAAGGCCGGCGATCTGGGGGCCGACGTCGTCGTGCAGGGCGGGCAGGGTGTCCATGCCCCTGATATGGGGTGCCCCGGACGTCCCGCAAGGAGGGGTCAGCTGCGGGCCTTTTCGACCGGCCCGGCGATGCCGTCCCAGGCCCCTTTCTGCAGGGCAAGTCCCAGCACGCGGTCGGGGTTCGTCGGCGGCGGCATCACCACATCGGGTAGCTTGGCGAACCCGAACCGCCCGTAATAGGGCGCATCGCCCACCAGCATCACCCGCTGCCAGCCCAGGCGGCGCGCCTCGGCCAGGCTTTCCAGCATCAGAAGGCCGCCCAGCCCCTCGCCCTGCCTTGTGGGGTGGACGGCGACGGGGCCGAGCAGCAGGGCGTCCTGTCCCGCCACCTCGACCGGCCAGTAACGTATTGCGGCAGCGAGGGTTTTCGTTTCGTCCCGCAGCACCAGGCACAACGGCGCAACGGTCGCCACGCCGTCGCGCAGGCGGTAGGACGACAGGGCGGTGCGGCCGGGGGCGAAGCAGAGGTCATAGAGCGCCTCGACCTCCCACCAGTCGTCTTCGGTCTCTTCCTCCAGCTGATACACCGCGATCCTCCGGGGGACTGACTGGGGGGAATCATCTGGAAACGCCCGTAACACGTTGATAGGTCAGGTTCAAACAAGGGGACCGTGGCGATGTTCTATGAACCGAAGGATGGGCACGGGATGGCGCACAATCCGTTCACCGCCATCGTGTCGCCCCGCCCCATCGGCTGGATTTCGACCACCGGAAGCATGGGCGACAACCTGGCCCCCTATTCATTTTTCAACGCCGTGGCCTATCGCCCGCCGCAGGTGATGTTCACCTCGACCGGCATCAAGGACAACGTGCGAAACATCCGGGAAACCCATGTTTTCGCGGTGAATATCGTGGAAGAAGCGATGTTTCGCGCGATGAGCGAGACGTCCGCGACCGTGCCGCGCGACGTGGACGAATTCAACATTGCGGGGGTGGCGAAGGGGGCCTGCCGGACCATCGCCTGCCCTTGCGTCGCGGGGGCCCCGGCGGTGCTGGAATGCGTGCTGGTCGAAGAGATCGCGCTGCGGGGCACGGACAATGCCATGATCATCGGCGAGGTGACCGGCGTGCACCTGCGCGACGACTGCATCGTGGCGGGGCGGTTCGACGTGACCCGGTACCGACCTGTCGCAAGGCTGGGGTACCAGGATTACACGGTGGTGCGCGAGGTGGTGACGCTGGCCCGGCCCGACGAACGCTAAGGGGTTGCGGGCGCTGGGTTAATCGGGGGGAGGAGGGGGAAAGGGCACGTCTTCCCCGCGTCTTCCCGACGTCTTCCTTGCGTACGTACGTTGGGGGGAGACGGGGCCGGTTAACCATCTTGCGCGAATCGCCAGGCGACAGGCCGCGACCGTCTCGGGATCCGTCCGCTTTGCCCCGGCATTGTGGCGCGACGTGGCCCTTGCGCCGGGCGGGGGGGCGGATAGCCTGCAAGGCGGCGCGGCGGCAGGAGGGTTCGGATGCAGACCATGATCGGGGTCATCGGGGGGTCGGGGCTCTATCAGATCGAGGGGCTGGAGGGGGCATCGTGGGTGAAGGTGGCCTCGCCCTGGGGCAAGCCTTCGGACGAGGTGCTGGTGGGGCGGATCGGGGGCGTGCCGGTGGCGTTCCTGCCACGCCACGGGCGGGGGCATGTGCACAGCCCGACCGGCGTGCCCTACCGCGCCAACATCGACGCGCTGAAGCGGCTGGGCTGCACCGATGTGGTGTCGGTGTCGGCGGTGGGGTCGTTGCGCGAGGATTTTGCACCGGGGGATTTCGTGCTGGTGGACCAGTACATCGACCGGACCTTTGCGCGCGAGGCGTCGTTCTTCGGGCCGGGCTGCGTGGCGCATGTGGGGTTCGCGCATCCCGTCTGCGCGCGGCTGTCGGACGCCTGTGCGGCGGCGGCCTCCGGTGTGACGGTCCATCGGGGGGCGATATACCTGGCGATGGAGGGGCCGCAGTTTTCGACGGTGGCCGAGAGCCGGATGTACCGGACCTGGGGCGCGGACGTGATCGGGATGACGGGGATGCCCGAGGCGAAACTGGCCCGCGAGGCGGAGCTTTGCTATGCCTGCGTGGCGATGGTGACGGACTATGACTGCTGGCATCCGGGGCACGGGGCGGTCGATGTGGCCCAGGTGATCGCGGTCCTGGGGGCGAATGCGGGGGTGGCCCGCACGCTGGTGGCGCGGCTGCCGGGGGTGCTGGGGGCGCGGGCCTCGTGCCCCTGCGGCTGCGACCGGGCGCTGGACCATGCGGTGATGACGGCCCCGGATCGGCGTGACGCGGGCCTGGTGGCACGGCTGGATGCGGTGGCGGGGCGGGTGCTGTGAGGGGGCTCCCGGTCGGGCACCGCGCATGACGGTGTGGTCGGCGGTCTGGCCGCCCTTCGGCGGGATGAATGCGACCATTGGCGCGCCTGTCGCGTCGGCACGCACCTCGGCGGGTGCCGTCAGGCTTTGACCAACACCCTGATGAGAGCCTGTCGCGTTCATCCGGGTTCCCCCCCCGCCCCGGTCGTCCCGGCGAAGGCCGGGACCCCGATGGTCTGCGCTCAACCCATCGAGATCCCG
>JBQTJI010000030.1:0-29177 GCA_052387255.1 Gemmobacter sp.
GGGGGGGGGGGGGGGGGGGGGGGGGGGGGGGGGGGGGTGGGCGCGGGGGCCCCCCCCCCCCCCGGGGGGGGTGGGGGGGGTTGTCGGGGGGGGCGCCCCCCGACATGGGCTGGTGCTGGACGCCGACGCGCTCACCCTGCTGTCCCGCGACCCTGCCCTGTTCGCCCTGCTGCACGACCGCTGCATCCTCACCCCCCACGCGGGCGAATTCGCGCGCCTGTTCCCCGACATCGCCGCGAAACTTGCCGAACCGGCCACCAGAGGCCCTGCCTATTCCAAGGTGGACGCCACGCGCGAAGCCGCCGCCCGCGCAGGCTGCGTGGTGCTGTACAAGGGGCCGGACACGGTGATTGCCGACCCATCCGGGCGGTGCAGCATCAACTCGGCGCACTATGACCGCGCGGCACCCTGGCTTGCCACCGCCGGGTCGGGGGATGTGCTGGCGGGGTTCATCTGCGGGCTTCTGGCGCGGGGGTTCGCTCCCATGCAGGCGGCGGAAACCTCCGCCTGGCTGCATGTGGAATGCGCGCTGAAATTCGGCCCCGGCCTGATCGCCGAGGACCTGCCCGAGATGCTGCCGCAGGTGTTCCGGTCGCTTGGGATGTAGGGTGCGTGCTGGCACGCACCGCCTGTGCGGCAAGCGGAGCGTGCAAGCACGCACCCTACCGCACTTGATCCGGGTTTGTTCCATTCGTTAACCAAGCGTTAACGAAACCCCTTGAATCCGCGCCCTTTGGGGCGCATTTTCGGGGGATGTTAACCACTCGTTCATGGCTCGTTCTTGCTGCGGCGCTTCTGGCTGCCGCGCCCATGCTGGCGCTGGACCGCTGGCCCGCGCAGATCTCGGGCATCGGCCATGTCATCGACGGCGACACGCTGGATGTGGGCGACACCCGCGTGCGCCTGGCGGTGGTGGACGCGCCCGAACGCGGGCAGTCCTGCGACCTGCGCGGAAAACCCATGGCCTGCGGCGAGGCGGCGCGCTTTGCGCTGCAGGGCATGGCCGAAGGTCGGCAGGTGACCTGCGATGTCGGCCCGAAGCTGAGCCATGCGCGGGTCGTGGGCCTGTGCCGGGTCGGGGGCGAGGTTCTGAACCTGGCGCTGCTGGAAACCGGGTTGGGCGTGGTGGCGGAAAAGTACCTTGCCGAATGGCCCGACCACGCCGAGGCCATGGTGGCCGCCGAGGCGCGGGCGCGCCAGGCCCGGCGGGGATTGTGGGCGATGCATGCGGTGCCCCCGGCGGCCTGGCGGGCCGAGCGGCGGCAGGGTCTGTCGGGCGCGGCCGAGGATTGCCCCCCCGACCGCCCGGTCAAGGCCAACATCTCGGACAACGGGCGCATCTATCATGTGCCGGGGTCGAAGCACTATGCCAAGACCCGGATCAGCAAACCCGGCGAGGCCTGTGTGGCCTCTGCCGCCGAGGCCGAAGCGATGGGGTTCCGCGCAGCCCTGGGCTGACGCTCAGCCTTCGAGCACGCCCTTCAGCACGCCGAACATGGCCGCCACGCGGGCACCGATCTGACCCTGGCGGTCGGCCAGCAGGCGCTGTGCCATGCCGGTCGTGGCGACCGCTCCGTCCCAGAACAGCCGCGTGCCCAGGGGTTCGCGCCGCATTGTCAGCGACAGCAGCGCCTCGACCGACCCCGCGATGCGGCTGGTGGCCGTCACGGTCAGGTCCAGCCCCAGGCCCTGGGGGTGCGGCAGCAGCACGATGTCGGGGGCCAGCCGCAGGGTCAAGAGGCCCATCTTGCGCGCGACCTGCGCCCGGAACCGGCCCGGACCCAGTGCCTGAACCCCCTCGCAGGCGGGCAGCATCCGCTGCAGCACGGCGGCATCGTGCAGCGCCGCCCGAACCCGTTCGGGCGGTGCCAGGATCTGCAGGACGCCCGCGATGTTCATGCCGCGCCCACCCGTCGCGCCCGCAGGATCACCCAGGCGACAAAGGGCAGTGCGGCCAGCGACGACACCAGCATCAGCAGGATCAGCGGCATCGGCCCCGACCCCGCGGCCAGCACCACGCCCGCCAGCGCGGCCAGGGCTGCGCCAAAGCCGATGATGCAGGCCCCGCCCAGGCCCGCCGCCGACCCCGCCAGTTGCGGGCGCACCGACAGCATCCCCGCATTGGCCGAGGGCAACAGGATGCCGTTGCCAAGGCCGACAAAGACCATGAACCCGAAGAAGGCCTGCTTTCCGGCCAGATCGAACGCCGTCAGCAGCGCCAGCACGGCCAGACCCGCCGCCGCCACCAGCGCGCCGATCACGCACATCCGGTTGACCCCCAGCCGCTGCGCATGGCGTCCCGACAGGCCGTTGCCGACCAGATACCCCACGGCAGGCGCGCCGAAGTACAGGCCGAGTTCGCCCGGGTCCATCGCATAGACGTTCGACGCCACATAGGGCGCGCCGCCGAGATAGGCAAAGAACGCGCCCGAGGCAAAGCCGGCGGCCAGGACATAGCCCCAGAACCGCTGCGACCCCAGCAGCGCAGGGTAGGACCGCGCCTGTTCCAGCAAACTGGCCGACCGCAGCCGCGCCGTCTCGCCCTGGTCGGCCCAGATCAGCGCCCCAAGGGCGATGCCCGCCAACCCCAGGATGACGAAGGACGCCTGCCAGCCAAAGACCTGGTCCAGCGCCCCCCCGATGACGGGGCCGACCATCGGCACGACCGACATGCCCATGGTCACATAGCCGATCATCGAGGCCGCCTGGTCCTGCCCGACCATGTCGCGCACCACGGCGCGCGACAGCGCGAACCCGGTCGCCACCACCGCCTGCATCAGCCGGCAGGCCAGGAACAGCCCGAACGTGGGGGCCAGGATCGCACCGACCGTCGCCACCACGAACACCGCCACCGCCGCCAGCATCACCGGGCGGCGGCCATAGCGGTCGCTGACCGGGCCGATGAACACCTGCAACACCGCCGTCATCGCCAGGTACAGCGACACCGACAGCTGCATCGCCGCGTAGTCCACGCCGAAATGCGCCGCCATCGAGGGCAGCGAGGGCAGGAAGATGTTCAGCGACAGCGCCGCCACCCCCGCCGTCAGCACCAGCGTCAGGATATGGGGCGGCGTCGTGCGGTCAAGAAAGCGGGCGGCGGGCAGGTCGGACATGGGGCAAGGCGCTAACGCCCGGCGCGGCCAGAGTCCAGCCGTCAGCCAAAGTGTCGCGCCGCCGTGGCAGCCAGGGCGGGGCGGGCGTCTGCGGCATGCTTCAGCCGCCGGACGGCCGGGCATTCGTCGCGCAGCCAGTCCGCATCGACCCAGTAGCACAGCATCCAGACATAGATGTCGAGCATGGTCAGGCCGTCGCCGAACACGAACGGCCCCGCGCCGATCTGGGCGTCGAACAGGCGGAAATGGCGGCGGACACAGGCCGTGGCCGCGCGGGCGACACCCGCAGCACCGTCCGGGTCGTCGGTATAGCGGCGGGGAGCAATCTCGCGCAGCATGGCCTCGTAGACATTGGCGTGGAAGAACCCCATCCAGCGGTCATGGCGTGCCCGTGGCCCCGACCCCGGCGGCGGGGCAAGCCCTGTCGCGGGATGCGCGTCGGCCAGATGCGACAGGATGGCGGGTCCCTCGGTCACGACGGTGCCGTCGGGAAGGACCAACACGGGCAGTTGCTGGCGCGGGTTGATCGCGGTGAAGGCGGGCGTCCGGGTTTCGTTGGCGGCGCGGTCGATGGCGATGACGTCATGGGCAATCCCGCCCTCGGCCAGGGCCGCCTCGATCGCCATCGACCCGGTCTGCCGCCATCCGTACAGTGTGTAGGGCATCGGTCAGGTCCACTTATGAAAGATGAAGAAGGCCCCCGCCGCGATGAAGGCAAAGCCGAGCGCGTGGTTCCACTGCAGCAGTTCCTTCAGGTACAGCACGGAAAAGGCGGCAAAGACCACCAGCGTGATCACCTCTTGCAGGGTCTTCAGTTCGGCGGCGGAAAAATGCCCGTGGCCGATGCGGTTGGCGGGCACCATCAGGCAATATTCGAAGAACGCGATGCCCCAGGACACGAAGATGACGGTGACCAGGGGCGCGGACTTGTAATTCAGGTGGCCATACCAGGCAAAGGTCATGAACAGGTTCGAGGCGACCAGCAGGCCGATGGTGACGACGGGGACGGGCAGCGATGACAGCATGAGCGGGTTCCTTGCGGCGGTTTGGCCGGTGGTGCCACGGGCGGCGGGAATTGTCGCGCGGGAATGGTCCGTGCCGCGCGGGAAGGCGGCCCGTTTCCCCCTTTTCCCCCCGCACCGGCGTCGCTAACGTCGCCCACGGGGACAGCGAGGGGGCGGGCCATGAAGGACATCCTGGGCGAGCTTGACCGCCGCCGCGCCGTGGCCCGCATGGGCGGGGGCGAGGCGCGGGTGGCGGCCCAGCACGCCAAGGGCAAGCTGACCGCGCGCGAACGGGTGGAGCTCTTGCTGGACGAGGGGTCGTTCGAGGAATTCGACATGTTCGTCGTCCACCGCAGCCACGATTTCGGCATGGAAAAGACGCGCCATCCGGGTGACGGCGTGGTCACCGGCTGGGGCACGATCAACGGGCGGATGGTCTATGTCTATGCGCAGGATTTCACCGTGCTGGGCGGGTCGGTATCCGAGACACATGGCGCGAAGATCTGCAAGATCATGGACATGGCGATCCAGAACGGGGCACCCGTGATCGGCATGAACGATTCGGGCGGCGCGCGGATACAGGAAGGGGTGGCGTCGCTGGCAGCCTATGGCGAGGTGTTCCAGCGCAACATCCTGGCGAGCGGAGTGGTGCCGCAGATCAGCCTGATCATGGGGCCCTGTGCCGGGGGGGCGGTCTATTCCCCGGCGATGACCGACTTCATCTTCATGGTGAAGGACACCAGCTACATGTTCGTAACCGGCCCCGATGTGGTGCGCACGGTGACAAACGAGGTGGTCAGCGCCGAGGAACTGGGCGGTGCATCGACCCACACGCGCAAGTCGTCCGTGGCCGACGGGGCCTACGAGAACGATGTCGAGGCGCTGGCCGAGACGCGCCGCCTGTTCGACTTCCTGCCCTTGAACAACCGCGACAAGGCCCCGGTGCGGCCGTTCTTCGATGACCCCGCGCGGATCGAACCCAGCCTCGACACGCTGGTGCCCGCCAACCCGAACCAGCCCTACGACATGAAGGAACTGATCCTCAAGGTCGCCGACGAGGGGGATTTCTTCGAGATTCAAAGGGACTACGCAGGCAACATCATCACCGGCTTCATCCGGCTGGAAGGCCAGTCGGTGGGCGTGGTCGCGAACCAGCCGATGGTGCTGGCGGGGTGTCTGGACATCGACGCGTCGCGCAAGGCCGCGCGGTTCGTGCGGTTCTGCGATGCCTTCGAGATTCCGATCCTGACCTTTGTCGATGTGCCGGGGTTCCTGCCGGGGACGGGCCAGGAATACGGCGGGGTCATCAAGCATGGCGCGAAACTGCTGTTCGCCTATGGCGAGGCGACGGTGCCGAAGGTGACGGTCCTGATGCGCAAGTGCTATGGCGGGGCCTATGTGGTGATGTCGTCCAAACACCTGCGCGGCGACATCAACTATGCTTGGCCGACCGCCGAGGTCGCGGTGATGGGGGCCAAGGGCGCGACCGAAATCCTTTATCGCAGCGACCTGGGCGATGCAGGCCGGATCGCCGAACGGGTCGCGGAATACGAGGACCGCTTTGCCAACCCCTTCGTCGCCGCCGAGCGGGGGTTCATCGACGAGGTGATCATGCCGCATTCGACGCGGCGTCGGGTGGCGCGGGCGTTTGCGTCATTGCGCCACAAGAAGCAGGCGAACCCCTGGAAGAAGCATGACAACATCCCGTTGTAGGGCAAGGGGGCCGCGATGACCCTGTTCCATCTGGTGGGCGGCGGCCCCCGCCCCGTCGGCCCGTTTTCCCATGCGACCGAGGCCGACGGCTGGGTCTTCGTCACCGGGCAGATGCCGACCGACCCCGCAGCACCCGACGCCTCCTTGCCCGAGGGCATCGCGGCGCAGGCCGCCCGTGTTATGGACAACCTCGGGATCGTGCTGGCAGGCCTTGGCCTGGGCTGGGGCGACGTCGTGCAGTGCCGCTGCTACCTGACCCGATTCGAGCAGGATTTCGCTGCGTTCAATGCGGTTTACGCGGGTTACTTCGCACCCGATGCCCGCCCCGCCCGCACCACCATCGGGGTCACGGCTCTGGCGGTCGGCGCGCTGGTCGAGGTCGATTGCCTGGCCCGCAGGCCGGGAGGGGCGGCATGAAGGACGGTGCGGCCCTGGGCGACGATCCGGCGGTGGCGGGGCTGGTGTTCGACGGGCTGGCCAGCAGCGACCTGGTGAACCTGGTGCTGCAGCGGTCCGAGGTGCTGTCCGACCTGCCCCGACCGGGCCGCGTGATCCGCGCCTGGGAGGCCGGGGACAACGCGCCGATGCTGGCGCAGGTGGAACGGCTGGGCGTGCAGATCGCACGGCGGGCGGCGGAGGTGATTGCGGCGGAATATGCCTCCCTGCAGCCCGTGCTGGCCGAGGTGCCTTTCACGTGGGTGGCCGACATCGGCTGCGGCTATGCCCTGTTCGACCTGTTCCTGGCGCGCGATTTCGCCGCCGACCTGCTGCTGATCGACATCGAGACCAACGACCGGCGTCACTTCGGCTTTCAGGACCAGGGCGCGGCCTATGCCTCGCTGGCGGTGGCCCGCGCGCTGTTGCAGGGCAACGGGGTGGCGGCGGGGCGGATCGTGACGCTGAACCCCGCGCGGACGGATCTGATGGCGGCGGGCAGCGTGGACCTTGCCGTCAGCTTTCTGTCCTGCGGTTTTCATTATCCGGTGGACAGTTACATCGCGTTCTTCACGAAATGCGTGAAGCCGGGCGGGCGCATCATCCTGGACCTGCGCGCAGCCACCGCCGACGCGCAGTCGCAGCGGCTGGCGGCCCTCGGCGACATCCGCGTGCTGCCCGGACCCCCGAAGGCGCGCCGCGTGATGGTGACCAAGCGATGACCGACCCCGTGCTGCCCGCAGGCGACCCGATCCCCGTGCCCTCGGGCCAGGAGGTGCGGCTGCTGGACGTGATCCACAACGAGCCGGGCACCGGCGGGCTGACCGTGCGCTACCGCTTCATCGCCCCCGCGATCGGCCCCGGCGGCGACGTGGATTTCGAGACGGCGGCGGCGGACATGGAGCATCTGTGCCAGACCTACGCCCTGCCCCGCGTGGTGTCGGGCGGCCCACGCCCGGCGCAGATCGTGATCTCGCTGTCGGACATGGCCGTGCCCTTCGGCGCTGCGGCCCCCGAGGCGACGCAGTTCTTCGAGGCCTACTCCTTGGACGGCGACACCTGCATCTGGGAGCCTTTCTGATGCGGACACCAGATATAGCGAAGCGGGCGGAGCTTTGCCGATGCCGTGATGTAGCATGGTCACAGGCAGGATTCCTGATCGATTGCCCATGGTCCGGAAACAATCAACCGGGTATGGTGACCCAAGACCGAACCCAAGCGGTCTTGACCTCGCTACGGGGGCGTGGGGCGGGCCTTTCCGTTCCCATGGCCCTCCAAGAACACAGGAGTAGAGGATGTCGAAGAGCACGGGTACCCTTCTGGCCCTTTGCGTCGTGGCTTTCGTGGCCGCCTGCGCGAAGAAAGAGGAAGTTGTCCTTGTTGATGAAACGGTCACCACCGAACCGGTCTATACCGGCAAGTACAAGTGACCTTCGGGGGCGGGCCGCCAGCAGGCTGATCCGGCCCGTCCCCCCTTCGCCCGCCTTTCCGGAGGTCGGCCGATGATCAAGCACCGCGGCTTTCCGGGCCGCCTGTCCGGCACCGATTTCCAGTTCGTGATCCGCCGCGCCAACGACAAGGGCGCGACCCGCATCGTGCGGCGCGAACGCTTCCGCGACCGGGCGCATGTCGACCGGCTGGCCGACGCAGCCTTCATGGCGGCCTTGTGGGAAGCCTTTGGCGCGGAACCGTTCGAGCGGGGCAACCTGGACGCGGGCCGACTGTCCTGGCTGTTCGGGCGCGAGGTGGTGGCCGCCGACGACCCCTTCGATCCCGAAAGCTATGACGCGCACCTGCGCATCGATGTGCGCCGCGCGCAGGCGTCGTTCCCCGAGGTGTTCGCGGGGCCCGACGCGGGGGAAGATGACGACGACGACTTCGACGACGCGGATGACGGCGGCTAGCGATGCAGGTGCCCTGGCCCGCACCTGCCCGCCCCTGCCCTGCGCAGGTTTCGGCCAAGCGCCGCAGCGGCGGGTTTTTGCCGTTCCCAAACCCTGAACTTCGCGTATACTGCGAAAACATAACAACAAACCACCCGAGAGGCAGAGCAACATGCGTATCAAATCCCTTCTTCTGGCCGTCGCCGCCGTGTCGTCGCTGGCAGGCTGCCTGCAGGACCCCGCGTCGCGCGGGCTGGCCGGGGCCGCCACCGGCGCGCTTATCGCCGATGCGACCGACGGCAGCCTGGTCACCGGCGCGCTTATCGGCGGGCTGGCGGGTGTCGCCACCTGCGGCGTCAACCTGGGCTTGCCGGCCTGCAACAACTACTGATCTGGCGGGCGTCAGCCGTCGGGCATCGGGGCCGGGCGATCCTTCGGGGTCGCGCCGGCCCCTTGCGTTTGCGTGCCACCGGGGGGAGACTTTGCGTTGTTCCAGAAAATCCTGATCGCGAACCGGGGCGAGATCGCCTGCCGGGTGATCAAGACGGCACGCCGGATGGGGATCGCGACCGTCGCGGTCTTCTCGGACGCCGACCGGGGCGCGCTGCACGTCAGGATGGCGGACGAGGCGGTGCACATCGGCCCTTCGCCTGCCGCGCAAAGCTATATCGTGATCGACCGGATCCTGGCGGCGGTGCGCGCCACGGGCGCGCAGGCGGTGCATCCAGGGTACGGATTTCTGAGCGAGAACAGGGCCTTCGCGGCGGAACTTGAGGCTGCGGGCGTGGTCTTCATCGGCCCGCCCTCTGGGGCCATCGAGGCCATGGGCGACAAGATCACCTCGAAGAAGCTGGCGATGGCGGCGGGGGTGTCGACCGTGCCGGGCCACATGGGGCTGATCGCGGACGCCGACGAGGCGGTGCGGATCGCAGGCCAGATCGGCTATCCGGTGATGATCAAGGCATCGGCGGGCGGCGGCGGCAAGGGCATGCGCATCGCCTGGAACGCGGCGCAGGCGCGCGAGGGGTTCCAGTCGTCGAAGAACGAGGCGGCGGCCAGTTTCGGCGACGACCGCATCTTCATCGAGAAGTTCGTGACCCAGCCCCGGCACATCGAGATCCAGGTGCTGGCCGATGCCCACGGGAACTGCGTCTACCTGCACGAGCGCGAATGCTCGATCCAGCGCCGCAACCAGAAGGTGATCGAAGAGGCCCCCTCGCCCTTTCTTGACCCCGCGACGCGCAAGGCGATGGGCGAACAGGCCTGCGCGCTGGCGAGGGCGGTCGGCTATACCTCTGCCGGGACGGTGGAATTCATCGTCGACGGGGCACGGAAATTCTATTTCCTCGAGATGAACACGCGGTTGCAGGTCGAGCATCCGGTGACGGAACTGATCACCGGCGTCGATCTGGTGGAGGCGATGATCCGGGTGGCGGACGGAGCGCCCCTGCCCTTTGCGCAGTCCGACCTCACGATCAACGGCTGGGCCATCGAGAGCCGTCTGTATGCCGAGGACCCCTATCGCAACTTCCTGCCCTCGATCGGGCGGTTGACGCGCTATCGCCCGCCTGCCGAGGGGCCGACGCCGCGCGGGGGCATCGTGCGCAACGACACGGGCGTGTTCGAGGGCGGCGAGATCAGCATGTTCTACGACCCGATGATCGCCAAGCTGTGCACCTGGGGGCCGACCCGCGCGGATGCCGTCGAAGAAATGCGGTTGGCGCTGGATATGTTCGAAGTTGAAGGAATCGGGCACAATCTGCCCTTCTGTTCGGCGGTCATGGACCACCCGAGGTTCGAAAAGGGCAACCTGACGACCGCCTTCATCACCGAGGAATACCCCGACGGGTTCCAGGGCGCGACGCTTTCCCCCGCCCTGCTGCGCCGTGTGGCGGCGGCGGTGGCGGCGATGCACCGGGTGGCCGAGATCCGGCGGACGCGAATCTCGGGCACGATGGACAACCACCAGCGCCGGGTCGGCGACGACTGGGTGGTCAGCCTGGCAAGCGAGGATCACCGCATCGCGATTGCCGCCGACCGGGGCGGATCGACCGTCCGCTTTGCCGACGGAACCAGCGCCCGCGTCGAAAGCGGCTGGACACCGGGGCAGCCCCTGGCGCGGCTGACGGTGGACGGCGCGCCCCTGGTGCTGAAGGTCGGCAAGATCCCGATGGGGCTGCGGGTACGGCTGCGCGGGGCCGACCTGAAGGTACTGGTCCGCACGCCCCGCCAGGCGGAACTGGCCGCGCTGATGCCGGAAAAGGCCGCGCCCGACACATCGCGGTATCTGCTGTGCCCGATGCCCGGCCTGGTTGTGCGCATTGCCGTCGCCGTGGGCGACGAGGTGCAGGAGGGGCAGGCGCTGGCCACTGTCGAGGCGATGAAGATGGAGAACATCCTGAAGGCCGAGCGCAAGGGCGTGGTCAAGAAGATCAACGCGGTGCAAGGGGCATCGCTGAAGGTCGACGATGTGATCATGGAGTTTGAATGAGGTTCCTTGACCCCTGGTTCGATCCCCAGGTGCAGGCCGCCGTGCTGGCGGGGTTCTTCCTGGCGGCGGGGTGGGTAGTCAACGGGCGCGAGCAGCGCAAGGTCGCCGCGCAGTTGCGCGAGGAACGGGTGCGCGACGTGCTGCGGGCGCTGTACTCGGAGATTCGGGCCTATGTCGCGCTGCTGCGGCATGACGGGGTGGGCGTGCAGGGGGCGGTGCAGGCGGCACGCATCCGCTCCGAGGCAGGGTACTTCCCCTTCGTACCAACGGAACGCAACGCGACGATCTTTTCCAGCATTCTCAATGATATCAGCATTCTGCCGGATAGCACGATTCACCCCATCGTGCTGTATTACACCCAGATCGACACCATCGAGGCGCTGATCGGCGACCTGCGTGCGCTTGACCTTACCCGGATGGGACCGGAGCGTGCCGCAGAGATTTACACCGACTTCACACAGGCCAAGATCGAGGCGGCGGAATTGGGCGCAGATGCGCTGGATTTCATCGCGGCCTACCTTGCCTATGCCCCCGCGCCCGAGGCGGCGGACATCGCGGGCTGGGCGGCGGCAGAGCTTGCCGCGCTCAATACCCCGCAGGATTCGGGCCGGTCCGGCCCGTGATCGGCTTGTTGGCCTGATCGCTCAGCGACTTGGTGTCTTCTTTCGTGGCCATCATCCACGCCTCCTTGCGCGCATAGATCGAAGATAGGCACGCCGGGCCCGAAATGCAATCCGCACCTACCGTCCGCTGGGATAGCGTTCCAGCATTTCCTGGCGCGTCAGCGGGAACTTGGCGATGGCGTGGGTGATCTCGCGCACGTCCCAGGGCAGGGGCTTGCGGATCTTCACCTCGCCGTCCTTGTCCAGGATGACCAGGCCGAACCCGCGCGGGCGGAACCGCTGGCGCAGGAGGCTGCGGGCGGCGGGGTTGGCGTCGGCGATCACGACGACGTCGTATTCGGCCAGTTCGCCCCTGTCGGCCTCGATCAGTTCGATCTGGCGGCGAAAGCTGGGGTCGTTCGGGCTGTCGGCAAAGATCAGCACCGGGCGCTTGATCCACTGGAACTCGGCCAGCGTGACGCCGGGGGCGTCAAGCACGCCACCCTCGCCCCGGCCTTCTTGCGCAAACACCGCAAAGGGCAGAAACAGCCAGAGAACAATGATGTATGCGTATTTCATGCGACCCCCTACCCGTCCGATATAGGACAGGGCGCGGGGAAACCAAAGGGGCCGGAGGGTTGGTGCGATGAGCGAGGGTTTTGACGACTGGCGGCGGCTGGCGGGACGCGAACTGCGCGGGCGCGACCCCGGGGCGTTGACCTGGGCCACGCTCGAAGGCATCGCGGTCCGCCCGGTCCATACCGCCGCCGACATCGAAGGGCTGGCGCACATGGGGTCGATGCCGGGCGTGGCACCGTTCACGCGCGGGGTCCGCGCCACGATGTACGCGGGCCGCCCCTGGACGATCCGCCAGTATGCGGGGTTCTCGACCGCCGAGGCCTCGAACGCGTTCTACCGCCAGGCGCTGGCCGCCGGGCAGCAGGGGGTCTCGGTGGCGTTCGACCTGGCCACGCACCGGGGCTATGACAGCGACCATCCGCGCGTGGTGGGCGATGTCGGCAAGGCCGGCGTGGCGATCGACAGCGTCGAGGACATGAAGCTGCTGTTCGACGGCATCCCTCTGGAAAAAGTCAGCGTTTCCATGACAATGAACGGCGCGGTCATCCCGGTTCTGGCGTCGTTCATCGTCGCGGGCGAAGAACAGGGCGTGCCGCGCGCGGCCCTGTCGGGCACCATCCAGAACGACATCCTGAAGGAATTCATGGTGCGCAACACCTATGTCTATCCGCCCGAGCCATCGATGCGGATCGTGGCCGACATCATCGAATACACCGCGAAAGAGATGCCAAGGTTCAATTCGATCAGCATCAGCGGCTATCACATGCAGGAGGCCGGCGCGAACCTGGTGCAGGAACTGGCCTTCACGCTGGCCGACGGGCGCGAGTATGTGCGCACCGCCCTGGCGCGGGGCATGAAGGTGGACGATTTCGCGCCGCGCCTGTCGTTCTTTTTCGCCATCGGCATGAACCTGTTCATGGAGGCGGCCAAGCTGCGGGCGGCGCGGTTCCTGTGGCACCGGATCATGACCGGGTTCGGGGCGACCAGGGACGAAAGCCTGATGCTGCGCACCCATTGCCAGACCAGCGGCGTGTCCCTGCAGGAACAGGACCCGATGAACAACATCGTGCGCACCGCCTATGAGGCGCTGGCGGCGGTGCTGGGCGGCACGCAGAGCCTGCACACCAATTCCTTTGACGAGGCGATGGCCCTGCCGACCGAATTCTCGTCCCGCATCGCGCGGAACACGCAGCTGATCCTGCAAGAGGAAACCGGCGTCACGCGGGTGATCGATCCGCTCGCGGGGTCGTACTATGTGGAAAAGCTGACGGCGGATCTGGCCGAGGCGGCCTGGGCCCTGGTCGAGGAGGTCGAGGCGATGGGGGGCATGACCAAGGCTGTCATGTCGGGCATGCCCAAGCTGCGCATCGAGGAATCGGCGGCGCGGCGGCAGGCCATGATCGACCGGGGCGAAGAGGTGATCGTGGGCGTCAACAAGTACCGGCTGGAGACCGAGGACCCTATCGACATCCGCGACATCGACAACGTCGCGGTGCGCGAGGCCCAGGTTGCGCGGCTGGCGGCGGTGCGGGCCGGACGGGACGCGGGGGCGGTGGCCACGGCCCTGGCGGGGGTGACAGGGGCCGCGCGCGACGGGGGCAACCTGCTGGAGGCCGCCATCGTGGCGGCGCGCGCGCGGGCGACGGTGGGAGAGATTTCGCTGGCGATGGAAGAGGTCTTCGGACGGCACCGGGCCGAGGTGCGCACGCTGGCGGGCGTCTATGGCGCGGCCTGGGAAGGCGACCAGGGCTATGCCGCCGTGCAGGCCGAGGTCGAGGCCTTTGCAGTGGCCGAGGGGCGCAGGCCGCGCATGCTGGTCGTCAAGATGGGGCAGGACGGGCACGACCGGGGGGCCAAGGTGATCGCCACCGCATTCGCCGACATCGGGTTCGACGTGGATGTGGGGCCGCTGTTCCAGACCCCGGAAGAGGCCGCACAGGACGCCATCGACAACGACGTGCATGTCGTGGGCATTTCCAGCCAGGCGGCGGGCCACAAGACACTGGCCCCCCTGCTGGTGCAGGCGCTCCGGGCGGCGGGCGCGGGCGAGATCCTTGTGGTCTGCGGCGGCGTGATCCCGGCGCAGGACCATGCCTTCCTGACGTCGGCGGGGGTCAGGGCGATCTTCGGGCCGGGCACCAACATTCCCGATGCCGCGCGCGAGATCGTGGGGTTGATCCGGGCCGCGCGGGGTGTCGCGTAGGGTAGGCAATCTGCCCACCGTTGCGTAGTGGCGGGCAGGTTGCCCACCCTTGCATATTGCGTGTGTCCCTTTGCTGATCGCGTTTAGGGATGTGCCGGGAAGGTGGCCACCTTCCCGGCACCGTCGGCCTGGGTCGTGCCCACCCTTGGCCTTTGGGGCCGTTCGTAGCGGGACCATCCCGATCTTTCCGAAGCGGTCTGGACTGATGGAGGGGCATCATGGCCCGTATGCAAGGCAAGACAACGTCGGACGGCCACGAGCATCAAGCAGGCGTCGATGTGGGTAAGGCACTTCTCGACCTGCGCGTGGCGGGCACTCCGCGCGGGGTGCGCTTCGCCAGTGACGCAGGCGGCATTGCGGCGCTGGTGGCCCATCTCGGCCCGCCTCACCTGGTGGTGCTGGAGCCGACCGGACGGCATCACGTGGCGCTGTGGCGGGCGCCGGACGCAGGCGGTCACGCGGTCGCACCGGTCAATCCCCATGCCGCCCGCAAGCTGGCCGATGGCATGGGCCAATTGGCCAAGACCGACGCCGTCGATGCGTTGGTCCTGTCCGGGATCGCGCGGCAGTAGCCCCCGCCGTGCGCCCGGCACCCGACGACTTCACATTGGAAGTCAAGGCGTTGTACGCCGCCCGCAGCGCCGCCACCCGGTGCCGGGCGATGGTGCGAATGCTGGCCCGCGCCTGTCCCAACCCCCTTGTGCGCGGCCTTCTGGCGACCGAAGAGGCCACCCTGACGGCTTAGATCGACACCCTGACCGAGGCCCTCAGGGCGCTGTTCGACGCCCGCGCCACGACCCGCCGCAGCGGCGAGAACCTGACCTCCATCCCCGGCATCGGCGAGGGCGCCGCCATCGCCCTGCTGACCGCCTGCCCGAGATCGGACAGGCCCGCCGGGGCCAGATCGCCGCCCTCGCAGGATGCGCCCCGATGACCCGCGAAAGCGGCCAGCGGAAGGGACGCGCCCGTACCTGCGGCGGACGCCGCGAGCCTCACGCGCCGCCCTCCACATGCCCGCCATCGTCGCCATGGCCCACAACCCCGACCTCCGCGCCTTCGCCCAAAGGCTGCGCAACAAGGGCAAGGCCACCCAAGCCGTCATCACCGCCGTCCTGCGAAAATGCATCGTCCTCGCAAACACCCTCGTCGCAGAAAACAGAACATGGGCACCACAAAGACCTTGACCGGGATACTGATGGCTACGCCTCGGACCGCCGCCAGTCTTCCAGCGCCGGGTTGCCGACATCGGCGGCGGCACCCGATGCAGCCACCGACGGCACCTGGCGGTTGCGGAAGTAATAGGTCTCGCGCGCCCCGAAATAGAAGGCGACGACCGCACCCAAGAGCCACCACAGCGGCTCCGGCACGGCGTTCAGCCCCACCATCCGCGACGCGAACCGGTCGGGATCGACCATCGCATAGACGAACAGCCCCAGCGTGCCGAAGGCCAGCATCGGGCGCGGCAGGCGGTTCAGCCCGTTCACCAGCCGGTCGAACCAGCCAAGCGCGGGGTTGCCGTATTCCTCGCCCAACTGGCGCAGCGCCGCCATCTGCGCCTCGGCGGACAGTTCCATCTTGCGCGTGGCATTGGGCACGAAGGTTTCGGCCACGCCGCGCGCCGCCTCGCCCAGAGCGGTGACGGCGGCGGGGCCGCCCAGGATCTGCCCGATCACGCCCATTTCGCCACCCGCGCGCGATGCTGCGCCTCGGTCAGGCGGTACTTCGGGGCCATGAATTCCTCGGCCCGCGTGATCCAGCCGCCCTTGCCCCCGTCGCGGCGGCGGGCGTACTTGCGGCTGGCGGGGCGCTGGTCGGCCAGGCTGTAGTAGTAGTTGCGCCGCGCGATGGCATAGGCGTCGGCAAGATGGCCGGGGGCGGCCTCGGCGGCCATCTGCACGGCGCGGATGGTCTGGGGGCCCATCATGCCGTCGGGGTCGCAGGGGAACCCCATGTCGGCGACCAGCCGCTGCAGGATGCGCACCGCCGCCGCCCCCGCGTTCACATACATGTCGAAGACCGACGGCTGCAGCCCCTCGGGCAGGGCATCGATGCGCGGGCGGCGAAAGTAGTGCTCGATGAAGATGCCCACGGCCTGGGGCCTTGTCAGGCGGCGCACGTCGGCCTCGGTCACCTGGCCGTCGCCGGTCAGGTCCATCCCCAGGCGGCGCAGGGTGTGGATCGTCACCCCGTGGTTGGTGGCCCCCCCCGGATCGTCGGGGTCGTTCACAAAGCCACCCTCGCGGGCGACGATCTCTTCGGCAATCTCCTGGACGGTCGGCATCTGGCATTTCCCTCTTGCAACAGGGGAAAGGCTGGCCCGGAAAGGTTAAGGCAGGTTAATCCGACCGCGCGTTCGGGTCCTTGTAGACGCCCTGCGCCTTGAGCGCATCGACCACCTCCGATGGCATGTAGGTCTCGTCGTGCTTGGCCAGGATCTCGGTCGCCCGAAACGTGCCGTCGACATAGCGCCCCATGCCGACCATCCCCTCGCCCTCGGCAAAGAGGTCGGGCAGGATGCCGGTATAGGCCACCGGCACCGATGCTGCCGTGTCGGTCACGCGGAAGGTCACGGTCTCGCCCTGCCCGCGCCGGACGCTGCCTGCCTCGACCAGCCCGCCGATGCGGAACAGCTCGTCCGGCCGGGGCGGTTCGGCCAGCACCTCGGCAGGGGTGCGGAAGAACGCGATGCCGTCGCGCATGGCATAGCCGATCAGCGCGGTCGACAGCGTCAGCGCCACAAAGGCCATGGCGATGATCTGGATGCGGCGGGTTTTCTTCAGACCTCTCATCGGGCAACCCTCACGGGAACACCGGGGCCAGCATCAGCCCCGTCGTCTCGGGCAGCCCCAGCATCAGGTTCGCGTTCTGGATCGCCTGCCCCGAGGACCCCTTGGTCAGGTTGTCCAGCACCGACACGATCACCGCCCGGCCCGCAATGCGGTCGCCCGTCACGCCAAGGTGGCAGAAGTTCGATCCCGCGATGTCGCGGGTGCTGGGCAGGCTGCCGAAGGGCAGCACCTCGACGAAGGGCTCCTGTGCATAGGCGTCGAACAACGTTGCATGCACGGTCGCCGGATCGCCCTCGACATAGACGGTGGCGAGGATCCCCCGGTTCATCGGCAGCAGGTGCGGGGTGAACTGCACCTGTACGGGGCGCCCGGCAATGGCACTGAATTCCTGGTCGAATTCGCCCAGATGGCGGTGCCTGCCGCCGACCGAATAGCTGTGCGTGCCCCCCGACAGTTCGGCGTGCAGCAGGTTCTCCTTCAGGCTGCGGCCTGCCCCCGATACCCCGGCCTTGAGGTCGATCACGATCCGGTCAAGATCGATCACACCTGCGGCAATCAGCGGCCGCAGCGCATATTGCCCGGCAGCGGCGTTGCACCCCGTACCCGCCACCAGCCGGGCCTTCGCGATGTCGTCGCGGTAGAACTCGGTCAGGCCATAGACCGCCTCGGCCTGCAGGTCGGGCTGGGTATGGGGCTGGCCGTACCACTGCGCATAGGCCGCCGGATCGCGCAGGCGGAAATCGGCGCTGAGGTCCACGATTTTCAAGCCGGGCGGCAGCTTTGCGATGACATCCTGCGTCGTCGCATGAGGAAGCGCACAGAAGCACAGGTCAACGCTAGAGAAATCGATCTCGTCGATCTTCTGCAGGCGGGGCAGGTCCAGGTGGCGCAGAAAGGGAAACACCTCGGCCATCGCCTGCCCGGCCTTGCGGTCCGCCGACAGCGCCACGATGCGCATCTGCGGATGGGTGGCGATCAGGCGGACCAGTTCGGCCCCGGTGTACCCCGAGGCCCCGAGGATGGCGATTCTGGCGGTCATGGCGGCCCCCTGCGGCGCGTGGGTGTCGGGGGCTGTTGTGGGCATCCGTGGCCCGCGATGCAAGGGGGGCGGCAGCCGGACCCGCAGGTCCGGCTGCCTTGTGCGGTCACTCGTCCAGACGAACCACGACGGCATCGGCAAAGGCCGTGATCATCGAGGCGTAGAAGTCATCGCTGGTCGCCGACAGCTGGGTCATGTCGGTGCCCTCGGGAAAGAACACCTTGGCCTGGTTGACGTCGACGGTCAGCTGATATTCGTTCTTCAGCGACGGCCCCTCGGTCACCTTCACGTCGCCGACCAGGCGCGTGTCGGCCGCACCGACCTGCTCGGTAAAGCTGTTCGACAGTTCGACCTCGGACAGGTTGATGTCGATGGTCACGCCCTCGTCGGGATCGGCACGCTCCAGTACGCGGGCGGCGATGGCGTTCTTCAGGTCATCCGCCGTGGTGGCAAAGCGCAAGGCTGCGGCGGGATTGGTGACGGCATCAAGGTCAAGCGAGACGTCGATCTCCTTGACCTTCTCACCGGCGGCGAAGGCGGCGGTCGAGATCATCAGCGCAGCGGCAGTCAGGACGAAACGGTTCATGGTCGTCTCCAAATCTTGGGGGTCGGACCCGCGATGACCGCAAGACCTTCCCGTGTTGGGCGTGCGGGCATGTCGCCAGCAGCATGTCAGACCAACGGCCAGTCCGGGTATCGGTTCCGCGTGGTGCCGCCACGTCAGCAAACGGGCGGCACGATGCCGCCGGTCGGCTGCGGCCCGCGATGGCGCAGCGGCATCCGCCCTGCTATGGCTATGCCCCTGGGCAAGGCGCATTCAGGCCGGTCCGGAACCGATTGAACGCAACCCATTGGAGGACAGATCATGGCGGGAAAAGCGGACGACAAGCCTATCGAGGTGGCCATCGAAGAGTTCAAGCTGAACAAGCCCTGGGACGCCAAGCTGGCCAAGGGCGCGCCGGGCGCACTGGCGGCGCTGAAAAAGGAACTGCCCAAGGGCCGCGTCAAGGTCGGCGACAGCAAGGAGGGCTACAAGCTGATCGGCACCATCACCGGCCCGAACGATGACGAGGGCAGGAAGACGCTGGACGCGGCCATGTCCTTTACCGTTGCCGCCGCAGGCGACACCAGCTTGAAGGCGACCGGGTCATCGAACGGCAAGCTGCCGGACGTGAACCCCAAGAAGCTGGAGAAAGAGGTCGAAGTGTTGATGCAGGAGATCGCCAAGAAGATGGGCCCGGCCGCGCGTGAGGTGGTGGAAAAGCTGGCGGCCAAGGGCTAGGCGTCAAGCCCCGCCGCCCGCCGCAGGGCGGCGTTCATCCGCCCCTGCCACCCCGGCCCGTCGGCCTTGAACCGCGCCAGCACGTCGGGGTCCAGCCGCAGCGTGGTCTGCACCTTGGGGGCGGTCGCCTTGGGCCGCCCGCGCTGCGCCTTCGCAGCCTCGAACCTGGCGACCCAGTAGGGGGTGGACAGGTCAGGCACATCGCATTCGGGATCAAAGGCCGCATCGCCAAAGGTGTCAGGGTCCCAGGGATGAACCATGCCGGGCTTGCTCGCGTTCATTCGCCTTCCTCAAGCTGATGACCCGCCGCGTGTCGTCGCGCAGGGTCCATGCCATCACCACCATCCGCCCCCAGAGCCAACCGACCGTTACCCAGCGAGGTTCGGGATAAGATTTCCGTTCGTCGGCGAAGGTCACGTGAGGGAGCGAAAACACCTCTTCGACATCCGCCATATCCAGCCCCCGATCCGCCAGCGTCGCGGCACGCTTGAGCGGATCGAAGGTCACTTTCATTTTATGTCGTTACACAAATTATGCTTGGCAGCCATAGAGGTCAACCCCGCGTCACGCCGCCTCGAACGCCACCGGCCTGCGCAGGAACTGTGTCGCGCGGTCGCCGACTGCGCGTGCGTCGCCTGTCGTCAGGAACTTCGCCTGCGCCCCGGTCCCCCGCATCTCGGGCCGCCTGTGCAGATAGTCGGCCAGCGATTCCGCGACCAGGTCGGCCTGGGAATAGACCTTGACCGTCGGTCCCAGGGCGTCGGCGAACACCTTTTCCATCAGCGGATAATGCGTGCAGCCCAGAACCGCCGCCTGCGGATGCGGCATCCGGCGTTTCAGCGCCTCGACATGGGCGCGCACCAGCGTTTCGGCCAGCATCTCGTCGCCCTGCTCGATGGCATCCACCACGCCGCCGCAGGGCTGCGCCTCGACGTCCACGCCGATGGCGCGGAACGCGAGTTCGCGCTGGAAGGCGCGGCTCGCCACCGTCGCGGGCGTGGCGAACAGCGCCACATGCTTGACCGCCACCTCGCGGGGGGGGGTGTTGTCGCCCCAGTGCCGTTCGGTCAAGGCCTCGATCAGCGGCACGAAGACGCCGAGCACGCGCTTGTGCTTCGGCACCCAGGTCTCCTGCATCCGCTTCAGCGCCACCGCACTGGCCGTGTTGCAGGCCAGGATCACCAGGTCGCACCCCTCGGCCCACAGCCGCTCGACCGCAGCACAGGTCAGCGCGTACACGTCGTCGGCGGTGCGCACACCGTAAGGCGCATGGGCGTTGTCGCCGAGATAGACAAAGGGCACATCCGGCAGGCGGCGGGCCACGGCGGACAGGACGGTCAGGCCACCCAGCCCGGAATCGAACACGCCAACCGCCATCGCACCCCCTTACCTGACGCGATACTTCGCCTCGAATTCATAGCCGTAGTCATAGGACTTGAGCGGTCGGGGCGAAAGGGCATAGGTTTCGCGGCGCAGGAAATCCATCATCCCCTTGGGGTCGGACCGATAGGCGGCCAGCCGCGTCGCGGCAATCGGGGCACCGATCACCACCTGCACGGGCTCATCGACCCGGGCCTTGAATTCCTTGATCAGCAGGCCAAGCCGCAGCGTCGAATGCAGATGCGATGCAATCTGGAACAGCCGCGAATTGTGGCCCGCGAAATAGATCGGCACCACCGTCGCCTCGGACTTGGCAATCATCTTGGCGGTGAAGTTGCGCCAGCCCGGGTCCATCGGTGTCGAAAACGGTTTCAGCGCGGTCGACACCGTGCCGCCGGGAAATACCCCGATGGCCCCGCCGTCCGACAGGTATTGCAGCGACGCCGCGCGGGTCTGCAAGTTCAGCTTGACCGCCTCTTTCGTCTCGTCGAACGAGATCGGCAGCAGCACACGGTTCAGCGCCTCGGCCCGGCGAAAGACGGAATTGGCCAGGATGCGGAAATCGCCCCGGATCGCGTCCAGAAGGTGCCCCATCATCAGCCCGTCAAGGATGCCGTAGGGGTGGTTCGCGATCACGATCAGCGGGCCGTTCGCCGGGATATGCCCCAGGTCGCCGCCGATCACGTCCAGCGACAGCCCGAAGCGTTCCGGGATCACCTGCCAGAAGCTGCGCCCGTCCTTCACCTCGCGCTCGTACCCCTCGGCGCGGCGGATCAGCGACACCCGGCCGGTGATGTTCTCGAGGATGCGGATCAGCGCCCGTCCGCCCCGGCTCGAGGCCGAGGAGGCATAGCTGATGTCGCGCGTCACTTCCTTGTCATGCATCCGTGTTCCCCCGGTCGCGGGCCCGTCATACTGGTTCCGCGCGATCCTCACCAGAGATCATGACAGGCCTGCGACAAAGGGCGAAGCGATTACTCGGCGGCCATTGCCTGCGGCGTGTCGCCACGCGCCAGGGCGTCCAGAATTTCGGCACGGCGGGCGGCGGCGCGGGTGGCAGCGGTCTGTTTGACCGGGCCGAAACCGCGGATCGTCAGCGGCAGTTCGGCCAGCTCGCGGATCAGTGCCATCCGCGATGCGGTCGCGGTCGGCAGCAGGCGGTCCATGTCGCCCTCGTATTCGGCGATCTGCGCGCGTTCCATGCGGCGCTCATGCGCATAGCCGAACAGGTCCAGCGCCGTGCCCCGCAGACGCTTGCCCCTGGCGAGCAGGCGGAAGACCGGGATCATCCAGGCCCCGAAGGCGCGCTTTTTCGGGCGACCTGCGGCATCCTTGCCCGGCAGCATCGGCGGGGCCAGGTGGAAGGTGGGTTTCAGCGTGCCGTCGAAGCTCTCGCGCGCCTTGTCCAGGGTCGACAGGTGCAGCCGGGCAACCTCGTATTCGTCCTTGTAGGCCAACAGCTTGTGATACCCCTTGGCAACGCTTTCGCGCAGGGGTTCGGGGGCCAGGGCCACACGCGCGCTGAACCGGTCGGCCAGGGCCTGGTCCTGATACGCGGCCAGATGTGCCGCGCGAAAGGCCACGGGATCGACCGTGTCCGCAGCGGGCGGGGCGATCCGTGCTGCCGCCTGATCGGGGTGCAGGACGGCCCAACGGCCCAGGGCAAAGGCCCGTGCGTTCGCCTCGGGGCCTGCGCCGTTCAGCTTGATCGCCGTGTCGATGGCCTCCAGCGTCAGCGGGATCAGCCCGCGCTGCCAGGCCGCGCCGAAGACGATCATGTTGGAATAGATGGAATCGCCCAGGGTCGCGCGGGCCAGTTCCGAGGCGTCGAAAAACGCCACCCGATCCTTCAGCCGCGCTTCAAGAGACAGCTGCAAGCGGTCGGAGGGAATGCGGAATTCGGTGTTCCGCGTGAATTCGCCCGTTACGATCTCATGCGCGTTCACCACGGCACCCGTGCGCCCCGTGGTCATCAGGCCCAGCGTCCGCGCGCCCGCCGTCACCACCAGATCGCCGCCGATCACGCAATCGGCCTCACCCACGGCCACGCGGATCGCGCTGATGTCGGCGGGGGTGTCGGCGATGCGGCAGTGGATGTGGACCGCGCCCCCCTTCTGCGCCAGGCCCGCCATTTCCATCATGCCCACACCCTTGCCGTCGACATGGGCCGCCATCGCCAGGATCGCGCCCACCGTCACCACGCCGGTGCCGCCCACGCCGGTGACGACGATGTTGTGGGTGCCCTGGATGACCGGCAGCGCAGGCTGGGGCAGGTCCGGCAGGTCCACGGCGGCGGTCGCGGATTTCTTGGGCACCGCGCCCTCAAGCGTGACGAACGAGGGGCAAAAGCCTGACAGGCAAGAGAAATCCTTGTTGCAGGACGACTGGTCGATGGCCCGCTTGCGCCCCAGTTCGGTTTCCACCGGCACCAGCGACACGCAGTTCGACTGCACCCCGCAATCGCCGCAGCCTTCGCAGACGTCGGTGTTGATGAAGACGCGGCGGTCGGGGTCGGGGAACTGGCCGCGCTTGCGGCGGCGGCGCTTTTCGGCGGCGCAGGTCTGGACGTAAAGAATGACCGACACACCCTTGATGTCACGGAATTTTTCCTGAATCTCTATCAGCCGGTCGCGGGTCACGAAATCACTGCCCGCCGGGAACCTCGCCAGATCGACCGTTTCCTTCGGATCGTACACCACCCCCAGCCGCGCGATGCCCATGGCCTTGACCTCGGCGGCGATACGATAGGCGTCGAGGCCCCCGTCGTTGCCTTGGCCCCCGGTCATGGCCACGGCATCGTTGTACAGGATCTTGTAGGTCATCGTCGTGTCGGCGGCCACCGCCGCGCGGATCGCCATCAGGCCGGAATGGTTGTAGGTGCCGTCGCCGAGGTTCTGGAACACATGGGGCGTGGTGGAAAACGGTGCCTCGCCGATCCAGTTCGCGCCCTCGCCGCCCATGTGGGTGAAGCCCGTGGTTTCGCGGTCCATCCACTGCACCATGAAATGGCAGCCGATGCCCGCATAGGCGCGGCTGCCCTGCGGTACCTTGGTGGATGAATTGTGCGGACAACCCGAACAGAAATAGGGCAGCCGCGCCGCGATGTCCTTGGCATTGTCGGCCCGGCGTGCCTGCGCCAGGCGTTCCAGCCCCGCCTTCACGGCCTCGGTCCCGCGCCCCTCGTCGATCAGGACCTGACCCAGTTTTTCGGCCACCATCACCGGGTCCAGCGCATAATGGGTGGGGAACAGCTCGTTCCCCCGGTCGTCCCTGGCCCCGTACACCCGCCGCCCCCGGCGGTCGTGGAAAATCGCCTCTTTCGCCTGCACCTCGAGCAACTTGCGCTTTTCCTCGACGCAGATGATCAGGTCCAGCCCCTCGGCCCAGTCGTGGAAGCCCCTGAAATCCAGGGGCCAGACCTGCCCCACCTTGTAGGTGGTGAGGCCCAGCCGTTCCGCCTCGGCCGCGTCGATCCCCAGAAGCGCCAGGGCATGCACCAGGTCGAGCCAGTTCTTGCCCGCCGCGACCAGCCCGATCTTCGCCCCCGCCCGGCCCCAGACCCGCCGGTCCATGCCGTTCGCATGGGAAAACGCTTCGGCGGCGTAACGCTTGTAGTCCAGCATCCGGGTTTCCTGATGGAACCGGTCGTCGATCAGGCGGATGTTCAGGCCGCCCGCGGGCATCGCAAAGTCAGGCGTCACGAACTGCATGCGGTGGGGGTCGCCATCGACCACCGCCGTCGCCTCGACCGTGTCCTTCATGGTCTTGAGGCCAACCCAGACGCCCGCGAACCGCGACAGCGCCCAGCCGTACAGGCCATAGTCCATCACCTCTTGCACGCCGGCCGGGCTGACCACCGGCATGTAGACATCGACCATGGCCCAGTCGGACTGGTGCAGGGTGGTCGAAGATTCGCCCGTGTGGTCGTCGCCCATGGCCATCAGGACGCCGCCACGCGGCGAGGTGCCGGCAAAGTTCGCGTGCCGCATCACGTCGCCCGACCGGTCCACCCCCGGCCCCTTGCCGTACCACAGGGTGAAGACGCCATCGAACCGCCCCTCGCCGCGCAGTTCGGCCTGCTGCGTGCCCCAGGCCGCCGTTGCCGCGAGATCCTCGTTCAGGCCGGGCTGGAACCGGATGTCGTTCTCGGCCAGGACCTTGCCCGCGCGGGACATCTGCATGTCCACCGCACCCAGGGGCGATCCGCGATAGCCCGTGACATACCCTGCGGTGTTCCACCCCGCCGCCCGGTCGCGCGCCTTCTGCATGAGCATCAGCCGCACCAGCGCCTGCGTGCCGTTCAAGAGCACCGGCGACTTTGCCAGATCGAACCGGTCGTTCAGAGAAATGTCCTGACGGCCCATGCCTCGCCCTCCCCAGGGTGCCCTGCCGCCATGATAGGTCAAAGGCGCTGACCTACAAAGCGTTTTTTGTCGCATTCCGCCCTTGAGCGGCAAAACCCCGTAGCCACATGCGATGTGACATGTTAGCGCCCGACTTTGTGAGGATCATTGCATGATGGACTGGGACAAGCTTCGAATATTTCACGCCGTCGCGGATGCGGGCAGTCTCACGCATGCGGGCGACGCGCTGCACCTGTCGCAGTCCGCCGTCAGCCGCCAGATCCGGGCGCTGGAAGAATCACTCAGCGTGACCCTGTTCCACCGCCACGCGCGGGGGCTGATCCTGACCGAACAGGGCGAACTGCTGTTCGACGCGACCCAGGCCATGGTCAAACGGCTGGAGGCGACCGCGGCGCGCATCCGCGACAGCGAGGACGAGGTGTTCGGCGAGCTGCGCGTCACCACCACGACGGGCTTTGGCACGCTGTGGCTGGCCCCCCGCCTGCCCGCGCTGTACCGCAAGTATCCCAGCCTGAAGATCGACCTGATGCTGGAAGAGCGCGTGCTGGACCTGCCGATGCGCGAGGCCGACGTGGCGATCCGCATGAAGGAACCCAGCCAGGCCGACCTGATCCGCCGCCGCCTGATGAACATCCGCATGCAGCTGTACGCGACGCCCGAGTATCTGGCGCAGGCGGGGACGCCCCAGGTGATGGCCGATTTCGCGCAGCACCGGCTGATCTGCCAGCACGCCGGCACACCGCAGGTGGGCGCGGGCGCGATCCTGGTGCAGGAACTGATGAGCCACGACATCCCCTCGACCCTGACCGTGAACAACTATTTCGGGGTGTTGCAGGGGGTGCTGTCGCATCTGGGCATCGGCGTGCTGCCCGACTACCTGACCGAGGATTTTCCGGCGCTGGTCCGCGTCCTGCCCGAGGTGCAGTCGGCCGAAGTGCCGGTGTTCCTAGCCTATCCCGAAGAGCTGCGGCATTCCAAGCGCGTCGCCGCCTTCCGCGATTTCGTCACCGAGGAAATCTTCAGCTACCGCAAGCGGCAGCAGCCCTGACGCCGCCGCCTGTGACCGTCGGATGACGGTTGTGTGACGGGGGCCATGTCGTGGATGCATGGCGGCCATTCCAAACGGACACGGGCCCGCGCCTTGCAGGGGGACAGGCAGCAGCCTATTTTCGATCCCGAGGGCGGTGCTGAGTATCTCGCGCCTACCCCTCATACCTCCCTGTTGGACTTGGGCCGAGCGGAATGCTCGGCCTCTTTTTTTCCGGATCGGCGATTTGTGATCGCCGATGATGCCAATCCGCCCCGCTGTCGAAAAAGACCAATTGATTCGGATCGGGCGACGTCCATACTCGGGCCGATTCTGTTTGAACAAACAAGGGGATTGTGACGATGCAGTTCAATGTGACCGGCTCGGGTGTTGTCGATCTTCGGGCGACCGATCTGTCGACTTTCGACGGGCTGACCTTCCTGACAAGCGGCAACACGACGGCGCAGATCAATTCGTCCCAGATATTCCCCTCGCTGCTTGTCTATGAGGCATCTGCCTTCCGCGACATCGTCGAGGTGTTCATGACTTCGGCGACCCTCAACCTGTCCACGCTGACGCTGACGAACTGGGGCGCAGGGGGTGACCGGTTCCTGATCCGCGACACGGCAGCCTCGAACACCATCACCGGCACCAGCGGCAACGATTCGATCTTTGTCACCCAAGGGTCGGATACGGTCGATGGCGGCGGCGGGTCGGACGACATCCTGTTCGTCGACTACGCGCTGGACAATGGCAGCTTCTCGATGTTCGGCGTGGACCGCTTTTCGGATTTCAGCAATACCTCGATCATTCACAGCAACTTCGAGCGGCTGAACATCGCCCTCGGGTCGGGCAACGACAGCGTGGTCGGCGGGGCTGGCGATGACACGATGGACGGCGGCGCGGGCAATGACACGCTGAACGGCGGGGCCGGGGCCTCGACGCTGCGCGGGGGCCTCGGCAACGACGTCTGGGTCGCCGATTTCACCGGCCAGGCCAATGCCCGCACCATCAACCTCAACCTCGGCGGCAACCAGAGCGCGGGCGCAGGCACCTTCTATCAGGATTTCGAGCGGCTGAACTTCACCGGCGGCTCGGGCAACGACGTGATCACGACGCGCACCGACAACGCCAACGACGGCCTGAACGATGTGCTGAACGGCGGCCTGGGCAATGACACGCTGACCGTGGGCGGAGGCATCGACACCGTCAACGGCGGCGACGGCGACGACCTGCTGATCGTCGACTATGCGACCGAGACGTCTGCGGTCCAGACCAGCGGCAACAACTTCAGCGATTTCAGCAACACCACGGTCAACTTCACGAACGTCGAGCGGTTCGATGTGCGCGGCGGTTCGGCGGGGGACAGCTTCGCCACGCTGGGCGGCGACGATTCGCTCAGTGGCGGCGGCGGCAACGATACGCTGAACAGCGGGACGGGGGCCGCCGTGGTGAACGGCGGCAGCGGATTCGACCTGTGGACCTCCGATTTCTCGGGCGACGGGACGGCAAAGGTGATCGACCTTTCCCTTGCAGGGGTACAGAACGCCGGGAACGGCACCACCTATACCGAGATCGAGCGGCTGAACTTCACCGGCGGGTCGGGCGACGACGTGATCACGACCCGCACCGACAACGCCGACGACGGCCTTGCCGACTCGCTGAACGGCGGCCTCGGCAACGACACGCTGACCGTGGGCGGCGGCCTCGACACCGTCAACGGCGGCGATGGCGACGATCTGCTGATCGTCGATTATTCGACCGAGACGTTCGCGGTCCAGACCAGCGGGGCCAATTTCAGCGACTTCAGCAACACCGCCGTCAACTTCACCAACATCGAGCGGTTCGATGTGCGCGGCGGATCGGCAGGGGACAGCTTCACCACCCTTGGCGGCGACGATTCGCTCAGTGGCGGCGGCGGCAACGATACGCTGAACAGCGGCACAGGGGCCGCCGTGGTGAACGGCGGCAGCGGATTCGACCTGTGGACGTCCGACTTCTCGGGCGACGGGACGGCGAAGGTCATCAACCTTTCCCTTGCAGGGGTACAGAACGCCGGGAACGGGACCACCTACACCGAGATCGAGCGGCTGGGCTTCACCGGCGGGTCGGGCGACGACGTGATCACCACCCGCACCGACAACGCCAACGACGGCCTGGGCGACACGCTGAACGGCGGCCTTGGCAATGACACGCTGACCGTGGGCGGGGGCATCGACAACGTCAACGGCGGCGACGGCGACGATCTGCTGATCGTCGACTATTCGACCGAGACGTCTGCGGTCCAGACCAGCGGCAACAACTTCAGCGATTTCAGCAACACCACGGTCAGCTTCACGAACATCGAGCGGTTCGATGTGCGCGGCGGTTCGGCGGGGGACAGCTTCGCCACGCTGGGCGGCGACGATACGCTCAGCGGCGGCGGCGGCAACGACACGCTGAACGGGGGGGGCGGCAACGACCGGCTGGTCGTGACCGACGCCGCGGGCGTGGTCACCATGACCATGACCAACGCAGGGGTGGCCACCCTGACCGGGGCAGGCATCGGCACCGACCTGGCCAGCAATTTCGAGATCTTCGATCTGGGCCAGTTCAACGACACGGCGATCGGCAACAACTCGGCCAACCGGCTGATCGGCAACGGCGGTCGCGACCGCCTGGAAGGGCGCGGCGGGAACGACACGCTTCTGGGCGGCAACCAGGACGATTTCCTGACCGGCGGGGGCGGGCAGGACGTGGTGACCGGCGGCAGCGGTGCCGACGTGTTCATCTTTGCCGGGCCGGGCGAACTCAACCGGCCCGAGTCCCTGGCCGACATCATCACCGACTTCGTGTCGGGCATCGACCGCATCAGCCTTCAACAGATCGATGCCATCGTCGGCGGGGCGAACGACATGTTCACCTGGGTTGGCACCGGACCGTTCACGGCGCTCGGGCAGGTGCGCTACTATGACGACGGCGTCGATACCTACATCGCGATCAACACCAAGGACACGAACAACATCGACTACCGCATCAAGCTGGACGGTCTGGTGACGCTGGACGCGACCGACTTCCTTCTCTGACGGGCGGGTGCCGACACGGGCTCAGGTGGCACCAGCGCGGCGCCGCAGGCCCAGAAGGCGGGCATCGGCGTCGGTCGGGGCCATCGCGATGGCCCGGGCATAGGCGGCGCGCGCCACGTCGCGCCGCCCCGCCCCCCCCACCACAAACGCCCCGGCGGCAAGGAAGGGCGGGTTGCCGGCCCGCCCCCGCAGGGCATCGAGCACCTCC
>JBQTJI010000031.1:0-16391 GCA_052387255.1 Gemmobacter sp.
GGCGCGGCGGCAGGTCCGCCGACCACCACGGCCGCGTCCCTTGCCGCCGATTTCGCCACGGCCTTGGACTTGTCCTTTTCCTTTTCCTTCACCTCGCGCAGGGCCACGCGCATGGTCTGACCGTTCTCGGGGTCGGCGGGGCGCAGCACGCGGGCGGCACCGAAGGGCGGCAGGCGCAGGTGTTCCCCCGCCTTGAGGGCATCGCTCATCGCGGCCAGCGTGGCCCGCATGATCAGTTGCACGTCCTTCATCTTGGCCCCAGTCGCCTTCTGGATGCGCATCGCCAGTTCCTTGCGCGCCACAGTATGCACCTCGGCCTTTGCCTCGTCTGCCTTGGGTTCTGCCTCGTCCGCCATCGTCGTCTCCTTGTACCTGACGCCAGGCGGCACGGCTGTCGGGCGCCGTGCCGTGGTCCTGGTCGTGACGACCGGGACGCTACTGAATAACGATCCACAGGGGAACAAGCTTCTGATCCCATGGAAGCGGACTTGACAGGTGGGAAAGCGCGCCGCACGTTTTTGTCACGATTTCGTGCAAACAAGGAGAAACGGATGCGTCGCGTATTGCTGGGCGGATGTGCCATGGCCGCCTTGACGGGCGGATTGGTTCAGGCAGGCGGGCTGGAAGAGCCCACCATGCCGGTCGAGGTTGTCGCCGATAAGACGTCGTCCAGCGCGGGGGGGATCCTGATCCCGCTGTTGCTGCTGATCCTGGTCGCCGCAGCGGCCGCCAGTTCGTCCGATGGCGGCGGCGGCGAGGTGATCGTCGAATCCGACCGGCGGCTCAAGACCGATGCCACCTGGGTCGGCCTGACCCGCGACGCGATCCCGGTCTGGCGCTATCGCTACAAGGGAACCCCCCAGGTGTTCGAGGGTGTCATGGCACAGGACGTGGCGATGCGCCGGCCCGATGCCCTGGTCACGCGGTCGAACGGCCTGCTTGCCGTCAACTATACCCGGCTTGGCACCGTCCTGCGCCAGGTCGCCTGACGCCAAGCCATGGGCGCGCACCCCTGTCGGGATGCGCGCCCTGACCGGGTGGTCAGTGTGCGACCTGCGACGGTGCCGCGTCGCCGCTCGATTTGCGGGCCGCCGCCGCAGCCTCTTCCGCCGCCTCGTCCCAGTCGATGGCCACAGGCTCGCGCACCAGCGCCAGTTTGAGCACCTCGCGCACATGGGCCACGGGGATGATCGTCATCCCCTCGGTCACGTTCGCCGGGATCTCGGTCAGGTCCTTGGCGTTCTCTTCGGGGATCAGCACCGTCTTGATGCCGCCGCGCAGCGCCGCCAGCAGCTTTTCCTTCAACCCGCCGATGGGCATCGCATTGCCGCGCAAGGACACCTCGCCCGTCATCGCGATGTCCTTGCGCACCGGGATGCCGGTCAGCACCGACACGATGGACGTGACCATGGCAAGGCCCGCCGAAGGGCCGTCCTTGGGCGTGGCCCCGTCGGGGACGTGGACGTGGATGTCCATCGTCTCGAACTTCGGCGGTTTCACCCCGATTTCGGGACTGATCGAGCGGACATAGCTTGCCGCCGCCTCGATCGATTCCTTCATCACGTCGCCCAGCTTGCCGGTCGTCTTCATCCGGCCCTTGCCCGGCAGGCGCAGCGCCTCGATGGACAGCAGATCGCCTCCCACCGATGTCCAGGCCAGGCCCGTCACCACGCCCACCTGGTCGGTGGCCTCGGCCAGGCCATAGCGGAACCGCTCGACGCCCAGATAGCTTTCCAGCTTGTCGGGGGTGACCTCGACCGAACTCTGCTTCTTCTGCACGATCTGCGTCACCGCCTTGCGCGCCAGCTTGGCCAGTTCTCGCTCGAGGTTCCGCACCCCCGCCTCGCGAGTATAGGTGCGGATCATTTCGGTCAGGGCGGGGTCGGTCACGCCGAACTCGCCTTTCCGCAACCCGTGGTTCTTGATCACCTTGGGCAACAGGTGGCCCCTGGCGATCTCGCGCTTTTCATCCTCGGTGTAGCCCGCCAGCGGGATGATCTCCATCCGGTCCAGCAGCGGCGAGGGCATGTTGTAGCTGTTGGCCGTGGTGATGAACATCACGTTCGACAGGTCATACTCGACCTCGAGGTAATGGTCGGCGAAGGTCGCGTTCTGTTCCGGGTCCAGCACCTCGAGCATGGCCGATGCCGGATCGCCCCGGAAATCCTGCCCCATCTTGTCGATCTCATCCAGCAGGATCAGCGGGTTCGTCGTCTTGGCCTTCTTCATGGCCTGGATGATCTTGCCCGGCATCGACCCGATATAGGTGCGCCGGTGACCCCGGATCTCGGATTCGTCGCGCACCCCGCCCAGCGAGATGCGGATGAACTCGCGCCCCGTGGCCTTGGCCACCGACCGCCCCAGCGACGTCTTGCCCACGCCGGGAGGGCCGACCAGGCACAGGATCGGGCCCTTCAGTTTGGCGCTGCGGGCCTGCACCGCCAGATACTCGACAATCCGCTCCTTGACCTTGTCCAAGCCGTAGTGGTCGGCATCCAGCACCTTCTGCGCCGCGCCAAGGTCTTTCTTGACGCGGGACTTGACGCCCCACGGGATCGACAGCATCCAGTCCAGATAGTTGCGCACCACCGTCGCCTCGGCGCTCATCGGCGACATGTTCTTGAGCTTCTTGACCTCGGTGTCGGCCTTGTCGCGCGCCTCTTTCGACAGCTGGGTGCGGGCGATGCGGGCCTCAAGCTCGGCCACCTCGTTCTGGCCTTCCTCGCCGTCGCCCAGCTCGCGCTGGATCGCCTTCATCTGTTCGTTCAGGTAATACTCGCGCTGCGTCCGCTCCATCTGCGTCTTGACGCGGCTCTTGATCTTTTTCTCGACCTGCAGCACGGACATCTCGCCCTGCATGTGGCCATAGACCTTTTCCAGACGCTCGCCCACGTCCAGCGTTTCCAGAAGTTCCTGCTTGTCGGCCACGCTGACGCCCAGGTGGCCTGCGGCCAGGTCGGCCAGGCGCGCGGGTTCGCGCGTCTCGGACACGGCGGCAATGGCCTCTTCGGGGATGTTCTTCTTGACCTTGGCGTATTTCTCGAACTCGTCCGACACCGCGCGCACCAGCGCCTCGACCGCCTGCGCCTCGCCCTTCATTTCGGTCAGGCGGGCCACGCGCGCCTCGAAGAACAGGTCGTTCTCGATGAATTCGGTGATCCGCACGCGCGCCTTGCCCTCGACCAGCACCTTGACGGTGCCGTCGGGCAGCTTGAGCAGTTGCAGCACGTTGGCCAGCACGCCCGCGCGATAGATGCCGTCGGTCGCCGGGTCGTCCACCGTCGGGTCGATCTGGGACGACAGCAGGATCTGGCGATCCTCGGCCATCACCTCTTCCAGCGCGCGCACCGATTTTTCCCGGCCCACGAACAGCGGCACGATCATGTGGGGAAATACCACGATGTCGCGCAGCGGCAGGACGGGATAGCTGGGGGAAAGAATATCGGTCATGTCATGTCCTTGTCTGGCAGGAAGGCCTTGGCCCCGAGCATCGGCAGCGAACCGACCTTCCCCGTGAGCATGTAATTGGTAGCGCCATCGGCGGGTGTCAACCAGCCGTCACATGGGCCGTGATCATGCTACGCCCCCGCCCCTGCCGCAAGGCCGGAAAGGGTCGGATTGCAACGGTCGGCGACGGTCAGGCGGATGCCGTCGGCGGCGCGGACCGTCAGGTGCGCGACCGGCACCGGCGGCGGGCCGTGCGGGGCCAGCCGGAAGGCCCGCACCAGCATGGCCAGCAGGATCACCCCCTCCGCCATCGCAAAGCCTGCCCCGGTGCAGACGCGCGGGCCCGCCGAGAAGGGCATCCACGCCTCGCGCGCCGATGCCTTGCCCGCGTCGGTCTGCCAGCGGTCAGGGTCAAAGCCGTCGGGATTGTCCCACATCCGTTCGTGCCGGTGCAGATGCCAGGGCGACAGCACGACCTGCGCGCCGGGAGCAACGGGGCGGCCCCGGAATGTCTCGGGCTGCGCGTTCTGCCGCACCATCATCGGCACCGGGGGATACAGGCGCAGCACCTCGCGGAACACGTCGCGGGTGAACTTCAGTTTGGAAAGGTCTGCAAAGGCTGGCGTTTCCGGCAAGGCCGCCGCCTCTGCCGCGACCCGGTCCTGCACCTGCGGGTTCGTCGCCAGCAGGTACAACCCCCAGGCCAGGGCCGAGGCACTGGTCTCGTGGCCCGCCAGAAAGAAGATCGCCACCTGGTCGACCATCTCCTCCGTGGCGAAACGCACGCCGGTGACCGGGTCTGCCGTCGTCATGATCTTGGTCGCCAGGTCGTCGGGGGCTGTTCCCGCCGCAATCTCGGCGGCCCGCCGGGCCGTCAGTTCGGTGATCAGCGCCCGGATGCGCGCCGCCGTCGCGCGGGTGCGGCGCCGGTGCAGGCGGGGAAACCAGCGCGGCAAGGGCAGAAAGGCCCCCAGGTTCAGGATCGGCTGCGTCCGCTGATGCGCGCGGAATTCGCGGAACACGGCCTGCGCCAGGGCATCCTCGATGGGGATCGAGAACAGGGTGCGAAAGATCACGTCGGCGGCGGCATGGCTGGCCGCCTCTTCCACCTCGACCACGCCCCGCCCCATCCGCGCGACCGCCGCCTGCGCTGCCTGGACCATCGCCGGAAACGCCTCTCGCATCCGCCCGCCCTCGAACGCCGGGTCGATGATGCGGCGTTGCCGCTTCCATTCCTCGCCGTTGGTCACGAACACCGACCGGCCCAGCAGGGGCCGCAGCCCCTCGCCCACCCGGTCCGACTTGGGGAAATCATCGGGTCGCCCGGTCAGCACCAGGTCGATCAGCACCGGGTCGTTGCACATGTAGCTGCGGAAGAACGGGGTGCGGAACTCGGCCATCCAGGCGCGGTACAGCCGTGCGGGTTGCGCCGACAGGATGTCCTGGCGGAACAGCCGCAGATAGGTCCACAGGCGCACCCGGTCGGCCCGCGCGGGCGGCTTGGGCGGGATCATGCGCGGATCGAGGTGTGGCGCGACACGGCCCGCTCGATCCGGCTTTTCGACGGCGCGCGGCCCGCATAGCGCTCGGCCAGTGTCAGCGGCCCGGCGGTGATGCGGAAATAGTCATAGTCGCGCGGGCGGTCGAAGGCGCAGAGATACTGGAAATGCAGCCGGAAGAACCGCCAGCGCAGTTCTTTCCACCGCGCGGGGCTCAGCGTCTGGGTGAAGGCCGCCGACATCACCAGCGGCCAGCGTTTGCCGGGCGGGGCCACGCCGGTCACGGCAACCGGATCGCACAGGGCAAAGGCACAGCCGTCACCGGGGGCGGTCACGTCGACCCACGTCACCTCGTCCCGTGCCGACAGGAACTGCAGGTCGCCCCGCAGCCGGTGCGCATCGGGCAGGAAGCTGACCATCGGCACGACATGGCCCAGCGACAGGAACCCGAGCGCCGGGCGGTCGTCGGGCAGCCCGGCCCGGATCAGGTCGGCCAGGATCGACACGCCCATATGCGCGCCCGAGGAATGGCCGACGACCAGCACCTCGTCCCAGTCCTCGGCCATGGCGCGGGCGATGGTGTCGCGGAACTCTGCCATCCGCGCCTCGAGCGGCGGCGGATTGGCCCCGCCCCAGGCCGCTGAAAAGGCAAAGTCCTGCATCAGGTAATAGGCGAAGAACCGGCTGTCCTGGCGTTTCCACAGCCGCAGGCCCAGCACCACGACGGCCAGCCCGGCGGCCCAGCCCAGCAGCGTTCCGGCCAGCCCCGGAACCGTCCAGGCCGTCAGCATGCCCACCACGCCCCCCACGGCCAGGCAGGCCAGCAACTGCACCGTCAGCATGACGATGGGGTACAGCGCGGCAATCACCGGCCCCTTGCGCAACCGCATCAGCCGGAACAGCGCCCCCGATCCGACATAGGCCCAGGCGGTGCGCACCAGTTGCCCGTAGGTCGCGGCGATCCCCCCGGCCATCGAGGCCTGCACGATGTCGGACCAGACCAGCACCTCGACATCGGCCAGCGTGTCAGCGCCATCCATCCCGGTCTCGACGCGCCAGCCGTACGGACCGGCGGTCTTCTTCGGCTTCAGCGCCAGTGCATAGCCCGAGATCGCCGCCTGCGCCGCGCCTTCCTTGCGGTACAACTCGCGGTAACGGCGGGGATGAAAGGGATCGTAGCCGGGGATGTAGAACACCCGCCGCCGGAACGTCGCCCCGCTGTCCTCGCGCGTGTCCTTCATGCCGACCATCGCCCCTGTCGTCCGCCAAAGGTGCGTGCAGGCCCGCACCCCACCCATGCGCGGTAGGGTGCGTGCTTGTACGCACCGCCTGCCACCCGCAACATCGAAACTTAGCCGCCAATTCTGGCAGAAACAGGGCTTGTCACCCAAGCAGGGCCAGGCCGGGAAAGGTGTCGAGCAGCCACCACGAGAACGCCGAGAAGGCCCCCGTCACCAGCGCCACGCCCACGATGATCAGCAAGACGCCCATCGCCCGCTCGATGACCTTCATGTGCCGCTTGAGCCGCGCCATCAGTCCCATCGAGCGTTCGATGAACAGCGCCGCCAGCAGGAACGGCAACCCCAGCCCGACCGCATAGACCCCCAGCAGCGCGGTGCCGCGCGCGAGGCTGGCCTCGGTTGCGGCCAGCGACAGGATCGCCCCCAGTTGCGGGCCGATGCAGGGCGTCCAGCCAAAGGCGAAGGCCAGGCCCAAGAGGTACGCCCCGAACGCCGACCCGCCGCGGTCGCCCGCCTGCATCCGCGCCTCGCGGTCGAGGATCGGGATGCGGATCACCCCCAGGAAGTGCAGCCCGAAAACGATCACCACGGCACCTGAAACACGCGCCAGAAGCACCTGGTTTTCCAGGAAGAACCGCCCCATGAGCGAGGCGGTGAAGCCCAGGAACAGGAACACAGTCGACAGCCCCATCACGAAGAACAGCGCGGGCAGGATCACCCGCTGCCGCGCCGCGCCGTCGCGCATCTCGCCCATGCTGATGCCGCCCATGTAGGCCAGGTACGGCGGCACGATGGGCAGCACGCAGGGGCTCAGGAACGACAGCACCCCCGCCGCCAGTGCGATCAGCATGGCGGGCAGCAGGCTTGCGTCGATCAGGTCCAGTCCGGCCATCAGGGTCTCCCGCCCCCGTCATAGCCACTGCGGGGCGCGGGGTCACCTGTCGGCCCCGTCACGTTCGCGTTGGTCGCGTCCGGGGCCGACATCGGGATTACCGCCCGAGCGTCCACCAGCCCTTGCGCCGGGGCTTCGCTTCGGCGTCTGCCTCGGGGTCGGGCACCGGGCCGCTGGCCGCCGCCGGGGCGTCACCGGGATCGGGCAGCAGGGCGGCAGGGGCCGCCGGGACCTCGGCAACCGGTGCTGCGGGTTCCGGGATCGCCTCGGGCAACAGGGCGGCAGGCTCTGCCACCGGGGCGGATTCGGCCGCCGCCGCCGCCGATTCAGGCACCACGTCGGCCTTCGGCTTGCGCGACCGGGTGGTGCGCGGCTTCGGTGCCGGGGCGGGCTCTGCCGGTACGGCATCGGCAAGGGCCTCGGCGACGGGTGCCGACGGCACCTCTGCGGGGGCCTTGGTCGAGCGGCTGCGGCTGCGCGTCGTCTTGGGCGTCGTCTTGGGCTGGGCCTCTGCGGGCAGCGTCTCGGCGGACTGCGGCTCGGTGGACTGCGGCTCGGTGGCTTGGGGTTCCTCGGCGGGCAAGACGGGGGCGTCCGCGACCACCTCGGCCTCGGCCTCGCCCGTTTCCTCGTCGCCGTCGTCCTCGTCGTCCTCGTCGTCGTCCGACCCGGCCATGTCGGCCGTGCCCTGCCCATCGGCCCCGGTGCTGCCGCTGCCGGGCTTGCGCCGACGCCGACGGCGGCGCTTCTTCTTGGGCTGGCCATCGCCCGAGGCTTCGGGCGCAGTCGCAGGTGCTGCGGGAGCTGCAGGCACCTCGGCGACGACGACCGCCTCGACCTCGTCCGCGACATCGTCTTCGGCCTCGATCACATCCTCTTCTTCCTCGACCGCCGCACCCATGAAGGACGCATCGCCCGAGATCACCTGCGACGGAGCCTCGGCCACCAGCCGCGTCGCGGTCTTGAACTTTTCGATGGCATAGTCGGGGCTGACCAGTTTCGGATCGGCCTCGATCCGCACCGACATGGCATAGCGCGCCTCGATCAGCGCGACATGTTCGCGCTTCTGGTTGAACAGGAAGTTCACGATGCCGATGGGGGCCTTGAGCAGCACCTCTTTCGAGCGCTTGCGCGTGCCCTCTTCCTCAAGCGCCCTCAGGATGGTCAGCGCCATGCTGTCGTCCGACCGGATCAGGCCGGTGCCGTGGCAGTGCGGGCAGGGCTGGGTCGTCGATTCCAGCATGCCGGGGCGCAGCCGCTGGCGGCTCATCTCCATCAGGCCGAAGCCGCTGATCCGCCCCACCTGGATGCGGGCGCGGTCGGTTTTCAGCTTGTCCTTCAGGCGCTTCTCGACGGCGGCGTTGTTCTTGCGCTCTTCCATGTCGATGAAGTCGATGACGATGAGGCCAGCCAGGTCGCGCAGCCGCAACTGGCGCGCCACCTCTTCGGCGGCCTCCAGGTTGGTCTTGAGCGCGGTATCCTCGATCGACCCCTCTTTCGTGGCGCGGCCCGAGTTCACGTCGATGGCGACCAGCGCCTCGGTGATGCCGATCACGATGTAGCCGCCGGATTTCAGCTGCACCACCGGGTTGAACATGCCCGCGAGATAGCTTTCCACCTGATATTTCGCAAACAGCGGCATCGGTTCGCTGTACTGCTGCACGTCCTTGGCGTGGGACGGCATGATCATCCGCATGAAGTCGCGGGCGGTGCGATAGCCCTCGGCCCCCTCGACCAGAACCTCGTCGATCTCGCGGCTGTAAAGATCGCGGATCGTGCGCTTGATGAGGTTGCCCTCCTCGTAGATCGCCGCCGGGGCGATGGACCGCAGCGTCAGTTCGCGCACCTGTTCCCACAGCCGCATCAGGTATTCGTAGTCGCGCTTGATTTCGGGCTTGGTGCGCTTGGCCCCCGCCGTGCGGATGATCAGGCCGGCACCTTCCGGCACCTCGATCTCGGTCGCGATCTCCTTCAGCTTCTTGCGGTCGGCGGCCTGGGTGATCTTGCGGCTGATCCCGCCGCCCCGCGCCGTGTTGGGCATCAGCACGCAATAGCGGCCCGCCAGCGACAGATAGGTGGTCAGCGCCGCGCCCTTGTTGCCGCGTTCCTCTTTCACCACCTGCACCAGCATGATCTGGCGCACCTTGACCACTTCCTGGATCTTGTAGCGCCGCGCGCGGGGCTTGCGGGTGACCTGAATCTCTTCGGCCACGTCCTCTTCGGCGATGGATTCGATCTCGTCGTCGGTCTCGGACGCATGGTCCATCGCGCGGTAGGGGCGTTCGGGTTCGTCGCCCTCGCCGTTCGGCTCGCCGTTGGTCTCGGGCGGCACGTCGTGCACGATCTCGGCGGCAGCGGCATCGACCAGTCCGTCGGCACCGGTTTCCTCGCCCAGATCGACCACATCCATGCCGCTGATGCCACCGCTAACCACATCGTCGGGGCGCGCAGCCTCGGCACGGGTGGCCGGGCGCGGCGCGGGGGCCGGGCGGCGGCGCGAACGACCCTGGTCCTCGTCGTCCTCGGCACGGGCCAGGGCGCGTTCCTCGTCCAAGAGCGCCTTCCGGTCGGCAACCGGGATCTGGTAATAGTCGGGATGGATTTCCGCGAAGGCCAGGAACCCGTGGCGGTTTCCGCCGTAGTCCACAAAGGCCGCCTGCAACGAGGGTTCGACCCGCGTCACCTTGGCCAGATAGATGTTCCCGGCAAGCTGGCGCTTGTTCAGGGTTTCAAAGTCGAACTCCTCGACCTTGTTTCCGTCGACCACGACCACGCGCGTTTCCTCGGCGTGGGTGGCATCGATAAGCATTTTCTTGGACATGTTGTTCCAGTGCGCCCGCGCGCAGCGGCCATGTCACCGGGGGAGGCCCCCGGTGGATGATCGATGCGGTAAAGGCGGCTTGTTCGGGCGGATGCACGCAATGCAAGCGGACGGGTCGTGCCCTGGGGGCACCCCTCGTCCGGTCCTGCTGTCCTCGCGCGCCTCATCGCGGTTCACGTCTGGAGGGCATTGCGCCCTCCACCTTAAAAAGCCTGCGCTGTCAGTGACTTCGCAGACAATGCTGATGACCTTGCGGCCAATCCGGCTGCCTGTCGTGCAGCGCCTGCTTGGCGCCCGTCGCGAAAGGCAGAGAATACGGGGGCAGGGCGAACCTGCGTTCGGGAACCCTAGCGGCAAAGCGGCGGCAAGGGCAATGGGTGATTTCACGGGAGCGTGCAATCGGGGGTTGCGCCGCGCGCCGACGACAGAACCGGGGGGTTTCACACCCCCCGGACCCCCCGTGGGATACTTGGAGACAGAAGAAGGGGAAAGAACAGGCGAAGGCGATCAGACATAGTCCCCCCGCGTCAGCCCGTACTTCGCCATCTTCTCGTTCAGCGTCCGGCGTGGCAGGCACAACTCCTCCATCACCGAGACGATCGACCCCTTGTGCCGCCGCATGGTGTTGTCGATCAGCATGCGCTCGAAGGCCTCGACATAGTCCTTCAAAGGCTTGCCCTCGGTGGTCAGCGCGGGCCCCGAGGCCTCGTTGTCGGCCATCAGCAGCGACGCAATCGACCCCGACCCCCGGCGGTTCTGCAACACCGCGCGTTCGGCGATGTTCACCAGCTGGCGCACGTTGCCGGGCCAGGGGGCCTGCAGCAGTTGGGCCGCCTCCTGTGCCGTCACCTGCGGCGCGTCGCAGCCGTATTCCTCGGCGAACTGTTCGCTCAGCTTGGTGAACAGCGTCAGGATATCCTCGCCCCGTGTCCGCAGAGGCGGGCAGACGATGGTCAGGGCACCGAGGCGATAGAACAGGTCGGGGCGCAGGAGGTTTTCCAGCGTCTTGTCGGGGGCATGGGCATTGCAGATGGCGATGATCCGCGTCTCGGGCGGGCTGCCCTGGTCGTTGATCAGGGTCAAGAGCCGCGCCTGCAGCGGCCCCGGCATGGCTTCGATATCCTCAAGGCACAGGGTGCCGCCGCGCGCCTCTTCCACCATCGGGATGTGGCCCTCTTCCGCCGGGCCGAACAGGCGCGCCGAGAGCTGGTCCTCGCCCCAGGCGGCACAGGAGATTGTCACGAACTTGCGCCCCGCGCGGGGGCCGACGGCGTGCAGCGCATGGGCGACCAGTGTCTTGCCGGTGCCCGTCTCGCCGTCGATCAGGACGTGGCCGTCGGCCTGGCCCAGATCGAGGATGTCCTCGCGCAGGCGGTCCATGATGCCGCTGGTGCCGATCAGCTTTTTCATCAGCACCGTGCCGTCCGACAACTCGCGCCGCAGCGCGCGGTTGTCCAGCGTCAGGCGGCGTACTTGCGTGGCCTTCTTGGCCAGTTCGGTCATCCGGTCGGGGTTGAAGGGCTTTTCCAGGAAATCATAGGCCCCGATCCGCATCGCCTCGACCGCCATGGGCACGTCGCCATGCCCGGTGATCATGATCACCGGCAGGCCCGAATCCAGGGACATCAGCCGCTTGAGCAGCGCCATCCCGTCCATCCCCGGCATCTTGATGTCGCTGACGACCACGCCCGGAAACTCGGCCCCGATGCCCTTGAGCGCCTCTTCCGCCGATGCGTAGGTTTCCGTGTCGAACCCCGACAGGGCCAGCCACTGGCTGATCGACTGGCGCATGTCGGCCTCGTCATCGACAATCGCCACTTTCATCGCTCGGGCCATGCTTTACTCCGCTGCTTCCATTTCCGAGGCGAGGGCCGGCAGCGTCACTTCGAACACCGCCCCCCCGCCCGTCGCATTGCGGGCGGTCAACCGCCCGCCCAGATCGGTCACGATGCCGGACGAGATCGCCAGCCCCAGACCCACGCCCTCGCCGGGCTGTTTCGTCGTGTAGAAAGGCTCGAACAGGTTGTCGAGGTCGGCAATCCCGTGGCCGTTGTCGCGCACCGTCAGGCGCACCATGTCGTCGGCCACCAGCCCCAGGTCGATGCGCGGCTCGGCCACGCCCTTGGTCGCGTCCAGCGCGTTGCGCAGCAGATTGATGATCACCTGTTCCAGCCGGATGCGGTCGGCCATCACCATCACCGGGGTGCGCGGCACCGCGCGGGCGATGCGCACGATCCGCGCCTTCAGCTGCGGCTCCATCATCGCCAGGGCGGTGGACAGCGATTGGCGCACATCGACCGGTTCGAACGCCTCGCCGCCCTTGCGCGCATAGGATTTCAGTTGCCGGGTGATCGCACCCATGCGGTCGATCAGGTCGTCGATCCGCTGGAAACTGGCCAGGGCCTCGTCGGGGCGGCGGCGCTGCAACAACAGCTTTGCCCCCGCCAGATAGGTCTTCATCGCCGCCAGGGGCTGGTTCAACTCGTGGCTGACCGCCGCCGACATCTCGCCAAGCGCCGCCAGCTTCGACGATTGCGCCAGCGTCGCCTCGGCCACGGCCAGGTCTTTCTGGACCTTCTCGCGCCGGGCGATCTCGCGGCTCAGCCGCGCGTTCAGCCGCCGCAGTTCGGCGGATTCGCGTTGCAGGCTGACCGACTGCGACCAGGCGCGGCGCGTCAGCACATAGAACGTCAGCGCCAGCAGGATGGCAAAGCCCATGATTTCCAGGGCAAGGACGGCATTCACCCGTTCGCGCACCGTGTCGTAGGCGGTGAAGGACTGGATGCGCCAGCCGCGAAAGGGCACGCGCGCCTCGGTCATCATCACGCCCTGGCCCCGTACATAGGCGTCGGGCGGGTCCTGCGTCCAGTCGGCGGTCGCCTTGAGCGCCCGGCCGATGGCCGACGGCGCGTCCTGCAGGGCCAGGGCCTCGGCCATGCTGCGCCCGCGCCACAAAGGCTCGGTCGACAGGATCACCCGGCCCTCGCTGTCGGTCACGGCCACGGCGTCGGTCAGCCCGGCCCAGCTGCGTTCGTACTTCTGCAGGTCGACCGACACGACGATCACGCCCGCCACCCGGCCCGCATCCAGAAGCACCCGCGAATAGGCGAAATCGGTGCCTGCCCCGCCCTCGCGCGGGGTGGCGCTGAACACCGTGTCGCGCGACCGCTGCGCCGCGACAAAGGTGGGCGAGGCGCGCAGGTTGCCGCCCAGCAGGTTGCGGTTGGTCGCCCCCACGACGCGCCCGTCGCGGTCCAGAAGCAGGATCGAGGCCGCGCCGATCTCGGCCTGGAACAGGATCAGCCGCTGCGACGTGCCCTCGTAGCTGCCCGCCTCGAGCGCGCGCAGAAGTTCGGGGTCGCGGCCCAAGAGCAGCGGCACCACGGAATTGCGCTGCAACTCGGACACGAGGTTGCCCGAGTACAGCGCCAGCCGCACCTCGGCGCGGTTGCGCGTGGCCTCGCTGAAGCGCTCGGTCAGCCAGGCGTTGGTCACCAGCACGACGCCGATGGCCACCGCGATCAGCCCGGCGACAACCGCCCGCATCCACGGCGACAGGCCGCGCGACGGCGGGCCCGGTGCCGCGTCCACGGCAGCCGGGGTGTCCGGGGGCGTCAGGGGGGGGGCCGGTTCGGCCGGGTTGTCCTGCATGGGTGCAAGTCTAGGCGCGCCGCGCGCCCATCTCAAGCGCAGGGGCAGTGCGCGCGCGGATTGACGCCCGGCGGGTCCGGCTCAGGCCGGGGCGAAGCTGCCGACCAGGGCGCGGAACAGCGCGGCTCCGTCGCTGCCGCCCAGGGCAGGGTCGATGGCGCGCTCGGGGTGCGGCATCAGGCCCAGCACGCGGCGGTTCGCAGACAGCACGCCCGCGATGTCGCCCATCGACCCGTTGGGGTTTGCCCGATAGCGGAACGCGACCCGCCCCTCCTGCGCCAGACGTGCCAGGGTGTCGGGGTCGGCGGTGTAGTTGCCGTCGTGGTGGGCGATGGGAAGGCTGATCCCCTGCCCCGCCTGCCAGCCGGCGGTGAAGGGGCTGTCGGCAGTGCCGACCTCGAGGTCGATCGAACGGCAGATGAACCGCAGGCTTGCGTTGCGCATCAGCACGCCCGGCAGCAGGCCCATCTCGGTCAGCACCTGGAACCCGTTGCAGATGCCCAAGACATAGCCCCCGCGCCCGGCATGCGCCCGGATCGCGGCGGCAATCGGCGACTGCGCTGCAATCGCCCCGCAGCGCAGGTAGTCGCCGAACGAGAATCCTCCGGGAATGCCCACGATGTCGGTGCCCTCGGGCAGCGCGCTGTCCTTGTGCCAGACGCGGATGACCGTGGCCCCGGCGGCGGCAAAGGCCACGGCCAGGTCACGGTCGCAGTTCGATCCGGGAAAGGTGACGACGGCGGCTTTCATCGGCAAAGGCTCCGGCTGGCGATGTGCTTGCGTCCTACACCACGGCGGGCCTCAGCGGAAGTGCGGGTTCGACCAGGCGCGTTTGCCCTGCGCATCCACCACGGTCACCCGCAGGAAGGGCGACTTGGCCACCCGCTGCAGCGGGATCGTTACCTGCGTCAGCCCCGACCCATGCCGGTTCTGCGTCGCGGTCCCCGCCCCCTGCACGATGACCGTCGACACCGGCGAACAGGTCACCTCGACCGCCGTGTCGGTGAAGGTGACATCGATCAGGTCCGGCCCCTGCGAGGCATAGAAATGCCCGGCGCGCAGCGCGGCCAGCAGCGCCTCGGGCTGGTTCTCGGCGGCCTTGACCATCACCCAGCCGCCGAAATGGTCGGGCTCGTAGAAATGCGCATCGTCGGTCGCGATCAGGGTGAAGCGCCGCCCCTCGGCCAAGAGGATGTCGGCAATCGCCGTGCCGTCGGGTCGGTCGCAGCCGACGGCGCAGCCGTGGTTGTAGATCTCGACCGCATGGGCCGCCGTCACGGTCCGGGCGTCGGCCAGCGTCAGCGCCGACCACTGCGGGTGTGCGATGGCCACGAAGGCCCCGGCGGCGACGGCGCGCGCGGCGATCTCGGCCCCGGTCTCCTGCCCCGGATGGGTGTCGAAGTCGGGGCTGTGCGGCGGGGTGAAGCCCGGCGGCAGCCCGACCGCCAGGATATGCCACAACTCGCCGCTGGCCATGGACCCCGAGTGCAATTCGGCCCCCAGGATGGTGGTGAAGTCATTGGTGCGGAACGGCACCGTATCGACGATGGGATAGCCGTAGGCCCCGATGAAATGGTCGGTCAGCGCCAGGAAGTCATAGCCCTCGGCGCGGTAGCGGCGGCACACCTCTTCGGGGGCCAGCACGCCGTCCGACCGGGTCGAATGGGTGTGCAGGTTGCCTTTCCAGAACCGTCCGGGGGCGGTGAAGGCAGGCAGGGTGTGGGCGGTCATCGTGGTCTCCTAAGGGCGCAGGGAAGGGCAGGTTACGGGGCGGCGTCGGTCAAGGGAAGGCCCGCCGCTGCCACCCGCCATCGGCACGCATCCGCCGCCGCCACGGGCGGCGATCCGCCTGCCGCGCGGCCAGGCGGTCGCCCATCCCGCTTTCGCCGCAACCGGCATCATGGCATCTGGCTAGGATCGTTTCGGCCATGGCGGCGTTATGGGGCAGGACCTGTCACAGCGGCGTGACATTGCCGGACCAGGAGTTCTTGCATGACCTACCGACGCTATGCAATTTATGCCGCGCCCGAGGGCGACCTGTGGGATGCGGGCAGCCGCTGGCTCGGGTGGGACGCGGCCCGCGCCGCCGCCCTGCCCCAGCCCGACGTGCCCGGCCTGCCCCGCCCGCTGGCCGAGATCACCGAGGCCCCGCGCAAGTACGGCTTTCACGCCACCATGAAGCCGCCCGTCCGCCTGGCCGAAGGGGCCACCCCCGACGACCTGGGCTGGGCCGCCGAGGCGCTGTGCCTGCGGCTGTCGCCGGTCACGCTGCCCGCCCTGCGGCTGGACCGGATCGGCGGGTTCCTGGCACTGGTGCCCGAGGGCGACAGCCCCGCCCTGACCGATCTTGCCGCGCAGGTGGTCGAGGGCTTGGACGCCCTGCGCGCCCCCCCCGAGCCCGCCGAAATCGCGCGTCGCGACCCGCGCCGCCTGACCCCCCGGCAGCGCGACCATCTCGACCGCTGGGGATACCCCTATGTGATGGACGAGTTCCGCTTTCACATGACGCTGACGGGCGACCTGCCCCCGGACGACAGTGCCGCCGTGCAGGCGGTGCTGGCCCCCTGGATCGCGCCCCACCTGCCGCAGCCCTTCGTGCTGGACAGCCTGTGCCTGTTTGGCGAGGCGCAGGATGGCCGGTTCCACATGCTCGACCGCTACCGCCTGACCGGCTGACGGCCCGAACAGGCCGCATTCATTCGGGGGCATCTCCACGCACCGGTCGTCCCCCCCGAAGCCCGGGCCACCCGGCCGGTTTACCCCGAGGGGCCACCCCACATTTGGGACCCCCCCCCCCACCACAAAGTAAAACCGCACAAACCCAACCACCCCCCAGCCCC
>JBQTJI010000032.1:0-14214 GCA_052387255.1 Gemmobacter sp.
ACACATTCTTCGCCAGGTCGAGCCCGACCGTGGTAATCTCCGACATGACCGTCCTCCTTTGTGGATCCTCGCAGACCCACCTTGGCACATCGATGCCGTCGGGGGGCGGTCACATCATCAAAGCCCCCGGCATTCCGAAATTGTATTCCGCCACGGCGCTTTAGCCCAGAGAAAAGTGCAGGAAGCGCCGCTTCATGGGCGACGTTTCTATGTCCAATAAGATTGCATTATCGGACGTGAAGAGGGTATGCTAACAACCATGCAGGAAGCGCCCCAGATTTTGCCTTTGGTGCCGCCGGAACGTCCCGGTCTCGATGAACAGAATGACAGCGCTGATCTGGAGCAGGGCGCGATCACCCTTCCCGCCGATGTCGCTGGTTCAGGCACGTTGGACCGACTGGTCGAAACCGCCCGTGACTATGCCAGGCAGGCGGCCTCCGAGAACACACTGAAGGCCTATGCCAGGGACTGGAGCCACTTCGCGCGCTGGTGCCGGATGCGCGGGGCCGATCCCCTGACCCCGTCGCCCCCTTTGATCGGTCTCTACATTGCCGATCTGGCAGCACCGCAGTGTAACGCGGGCGCGACGTTGGCGGCGCGTCCTCAGTCGACGTCCCGGCCCCTGTCGGTCGCCTCGATCGAACGGCGGTTGTCGGGTCTCGGCTGGAGCTTTGCGCAGCGCGGGGCTCGGCTCGACCGCAAGGACCGCCACATCGCCACCGTGCTGGCTGGTATCCGCCGCAGGCATGCCCGCCCGCCGGTGCAGAAGGAGGCGATCCTGCCGCAGGACATCCGCGACATGATCGCCACCCTGCCCCATGATTTGCGCGGGTTGCGCGACCGGGCGATCCTGCTCATCGGCTTTGCCGGGGGTCTGCGGCGGTCCGAGATCGTCGCCCTCGACCATGGCAAGGATGACACGCCCGACTGCGGCGGCTGGGTCGAAATCCTCGACGAAGGCGTCCTTCTGACCCTGCGCGGCAAGACCGGCTGGCGCGAGGTCGAGATCGCGCGCGGATCATCGGACCAGACCTGCCCCGTCCGTGCCATGACCCAATGGCTGCACTACGCCCGCATCGACTTCGGCCCGATCTTTGTTGCCGTCTCGCGCAATGGTCTGAAGGCTACAGAAGACCGGCTCAGCGACAAGCACGTGGCCCGGCTGATCAAGCAGACGGTGCGCGACGCCGGCATCCGCCCCGACCTACCCGAGGCGGAGCGCCTGCAGCTCTATTCCGGCCACTCGCTCCGCGCTGGCCTCGCCAGCAGTGCCGAGGTGGACGAGCGCTATGTCCAAAAGCAGCTCGGCCACGCCTCGGCGGAGATGACCCGCCGCTACCAGCGCCGACGTGATCGGTTCCGCGTGAATCTGACAAAGGCGGCCGGGCTTTAGCCGTCTCTTCTGGGGCAACGCGGTCGGGTCCGATGCAGTATGCCCGCCTTGTCCCAAAAATTTCTCGTTCTAGGACAGGCACAACAAGTAGCGCGTGGACCGGCCGCCTTCGGCACCTCGGAGGATTGCGCCCCTGGCCTCCAGTTCAGCCAGATCCCGCGTTGCCGTGGCGAGCGAAACACCTGCGATTTTCGCATAGGGACCGGCGCTGATCCCTTCGGAAACCCGTCGCGGTCCTTCGGCGAAGAGGCGGCGCATCACCTTTTCGCCGCGTGACGGAAGACCGGGAAATCGCAGGAAGAAGCCGTTTCGGCTGACAAGAAACCGCGCCTCGGCTTCGGCTTCGACGATCCCGGCTGTCAGCCGCTCCAGAAACCACGAGACGAACGGAGTTGCGTCAAGATGGCCGCCAGCGACTGTGCGACCGGCCTGCAGTGCACGGTAGTAGCCCTGCTTGTCAGCTTCGATCTGGCGCGACAGGGAAAATGGCAAAGCCGCATCCTGGGCAAAGACATGTTCGACCAGGGCGCGGCCGATCCGCCCGTTGCCGTCACTGAACGGGTGAATGGATTCAAACCAGAGGTGAGCAATCGCTGCACGAATCGGCGCCGGGCGACCGTCTGACACAAGGGTCGTCAGAAAATCCCGCATCATGTCCGCCACATGGTCTGGCGGTGGTGCCGCGTACAGCACTTCTTCCCGGCCAACGGCAGCACCTCGCGCGATCACGATTGGAAAGCTGCGCCATCGGCCCTTGTCTTCCAGATCGACGCCGTGAAACAGAAGCCGATGCCAGTGAAACAGGCGCTCTTCCGACAAGGCCCCCTGCCCCGCCCGGGCGTCCAGCATCAGCGTCGCAATGGCGTCGGTGCGTCGTTGTGGCTCGGCACCCCGATGGGTCAGCGATGCCACCACGGACGCTTCAACATCCTCGGTGCGCAGGGCGGCTCCCTCGATGGCGAAACTGGCAACCGCCTCGCTTGTCACGGCCCGCAGAAATGTCTCGCGCCGCTCACCCGCGCTCAGCGCCTCCTGCAGCCCCTTGATCGACCCAAGCCGCGTGGAAAACTCCGCTAGCGGCCCCTCCGTTGCCGTCGCATCATGGCGAAAGCGCGGCCAGGCGGGTGTTTGCCAGATCTCCATGAGGCGAATATGCCGATTATTCCCCTCACACTCCATAAGAATGTGAGGGGAATAGGACAACTTTTCCCCTCACCGGACCAGTCTGTTCGACCAAAGCGCGCCACATGTACGCCGCGTTCGCCCCGACATGGCTTGGGAAGACGTGCTGCGCATCGTCAATGGCCCCCTGCCCGAGGCCAGGCGCTGGACGCAAGGCCGCCTGCTGCGCGCCGTGAGCGCCGGCTTCTTGCCGGGTACGGTGCTGGTGCGTGCCGAACGTCGCGAACGTGCCGAACGTCGCGAAACGGACGACCGCCTGCCGCCATCGTCGCCGCCATCAGGGGCGCGGATCCCGACATCACCCTTCAGGCCATCTGCAACCGGCTGGAGGCGATTCGCGAACGCACGCACCGCGGTCGGATGAGCTGGCATCCGTCATCGGTGACGATGTTTTGGCGCGCGCGGTAAAGCTCGGTCTGTTCACCAGTGCAGAATAGTGGGTTCAGGCCATAAGGTCACTAGATGTAGAAAGTACTTGCACGAATCTGACACTTCATCCACTAGTCACGGAAAAGCGCGATCAAACGCATGTTTCCGTGAACACGACGCGGAGTCGAGGGGCAGATGAAGAAAGTCAGATCGCACGAGGAACTCAATGCGGTCGTCCGCAAACACTCCGAGTGGTTGGCCGCTCAACTGCACCAGCAGCGCGAGAGCCTGTTTCCGCCGGACGCTACCAAGTCAATGCGGAGGTTCACCTCCGGCGAGGCGGCCACGCTTCTGGGAGTCAACGACTCCTATCTTCGCAAGTTGCATCTCGATGGAAAGGGTCCTTCGCCGGAACTGTCCTCGGGAAGCCGGCGCCTTTACTCGGCAAATGACCTACACGAGCTTCGTGTGCTCCTAGAAAGGACGGCGCGCAAACCAGGGGACTATCTGCCTGGGCGCAGGACCGACGACCATCTTCAGGTGATCGGCGTGATGAACTTTAAGGGTGGGTCTGGGAAAACGACGACCTCGGCACATCTCGCGCAACGTCTTGCACTGAAAGGGTATCGCGTTCTCGCGATCGATCTTGATCCCCAAGCCTCAATGACGGCCCTGCACGGCGTCCAGCCCGAGTTCGATCTGCAGGATGGCGGAACTTTGTATGAAGCCATCCGCTACGATGACCCGTTGCCGATCCGCGAGGTCATTCGCAAGACCTACATCCCCAACTTGGATCTGATCCCCGGCAACTTGGAACTCATGGAGTTCGAGCACGAAACGCCTCGCGCGCTTTCGCAAGGCAATGCGGGGCTCTTCTTCTTCCGCGTCAAAGAGGCCCTGGCGCAGGTTGACGCCGACTACGACGTGGTGGTGATCGACTGCCCTCCGCAACTGGGTTTCCTGACCATGTCTGCACTCTCTGCTGCCACGGGCGTGCTGGTCACCATTCATCCCGAGATGCTTGACGTCATGTCGATGAGCCAGTTTCTTCGCATGACCGCAGACCTCATGGACGTGATCGCCGACAGCGGCGCTGACATGTCGCACGACTGGATGCGCTACCTGTTGACCCGGTACGAGCCGACGGATTCGCCGCAGAACCGCATCGTTGCTTTCCTGCGAACAATGTACGGAGACAAGGTGCTGAACGCGCCCATGCTCAAGTCGACGGCAATCTCCGACGCCGGCCTGACCAAACAGACGCTGTACGAAGTCGAACGCAGCGCCTTCACCCGATCAACCTACGACCGCGCGCTCGAAAGCGTAAACGCAGTGAACGACGAGATCTCACAGCTCATTCAGAGGACTTGGGGGCGCTGATGAATGACAGCAAGAAGAAGCGCATGTCGATCCTGGACAGTCTTGCGGCCTCTGGAGCGCCGATGCCTGCAGGTACGATGATGTCGACAAATCGGGCATTGCGCTCAGCTCGGGATGCGGTCGACGCACATCAGGTCTGGGATCTGGATCCGGCCTCCATTGAGGATGCGCGGTTTGCCGACAGATTGGACCCCAACGACGTCGCGGACTTGCGCGCCTCGATCGAGGCGAACGGACAGACTGTACCAATCCTCGTACGACGCCATCCCTCGCTTTCCGATCGCTATCTGCTCGTCTACGGACGCCGACGTCTGGAGGCCATTCGTGCTTCAGAGACCGTGCAGAAGATCAGAGCCCTGATAGCCAGTCTTGACGACGGCGCCGCCCTGCGAGCCCAGGTTTCTGAGAATACTGGTCGCCGCGATCTGAGCTACATCGAGCGTGCATTGTTCGCCCAGGAACTGCTGGATGCCGAGTTCGGCAACCAAGCGCAAATCGCTGAGGTGCTGAACGCGACCAAATCCTCGATCTCCATGGCGATTTCAGTGGCCCGCACTGTCGGCGGCGAGCTTGCGCGGGCGATCGGCCCGGCTTTGGGCATTGGCAGACCCCGTTGGGAGGCGCTGGCAAAGGACATCGAGGGTTCGGAAGCCGAGCGCACCATGCTTGCGACCTTGGCCCTGGATGCTCGTACCAAGGCGGGCGAGGCTGAGGTGATCGACGGACAAGCCGTGGCGGATCCCTCGGCAGCTGCCTTCGAAGCTGTGGCTCGACGTCTCCGGAACACGCCGTTTGTCGCAAAGGCTCCGGTGAAACCAATCAAGGCCAAGGTCTTGCGGCTGAATGGAAAAGCTATCGCACAGGTCCAACGCATGTCCAAGAGCGTGCGGCTTGACCTGACCATGGATCAGGATGGCTTCGCGACTTGGTTCGAAAACCAGTCGCAGGGTCTGATCGAAGAACTTCACGCTCGCTGGAAGCAGCAGGCTACGAAGTGAGGCAGAGCAACCGATGAAAGGGAGGCACGACACAGGCTAAAGAAAAGGTCCCGCAAAGCTTGCGCTCCACGAGACCCCAACTTTGATCTTCACACCTTCAGAGTAGTGGCCACGAGCGAAAATCGCAAGCCCCGTGACTCACGGGACTCTATTTCTTTGCCTTCGTGATGCACAAATATGGGCTACATTCCGATAACGCCGTTCCGGCGAACGGTCGACGCTGGACTTTTCGAACGTCAAAAACACGCAAGGGCCGAGTTCCCGCCAGGCGGGGTTAACAAATGGGAAGTTCTTCGGGAACTGTCCGCTGCACGGGTGACCTTTGGCCTTGGTGACCGTGACATGGCGGTTCTTCAAGCGCTCCTGAGCTTTTGTCCCGAGACCATTCTGGCAGGAAATAGCCTGGACTTGGTCGTCCATCCTTCTAATCGGTCGATCTGCGAGCGTCTGAACGGAATGCCTGAATCAACGATGAGGCGCTACCTCGCTCATCTTGTCGAAGCCGGCGTTCTCCTGCGCCGCGATAGCCCCAATGGAAAACGTTATGCTCGCCATTTTGGCGAGGACAAGGAAGCTTTCGGATTTGACCTCACCCCGCTTGTTTCGCGGTTCGAGGAGTTCTGCCGCGCGGCTGAGGAAGTGCGGGCTTCCACAGAGTCGTTGCGGCGGCAGCGAGAGAAAGTAAGCCTCATGCGTCGCGATCTTGCTGGCCTTGCCGCTTACGGTGCTGAGAACCGCCCGGACCTGCTGATTTGGCAGAACCACGAACGTTTGGCGGACCTTGCCTCTAAGGCGCCTTCGGCGCAGGTCGGACGGGTCAACCCTGACTGAGCTGGAAGTGCTGCTCGATGCAGCGCTGACCGAGTCACGGGGGGTCTTGGAGGCCTCTCTTACAGAAGAAATGAGCACCAATGATACCCATGCTGAGCAGCACTATCAAAATTCAAAAACAGATCTTAATGATTTTGAACTTCGCGTGGAAAACGCAAAGGCGGCGGGCGTGGCGCTAGTGGTGACTGACAATGCAGAGGATGACCCCCCTGCCCTACTCTATGCGCAGGCGCAGATGCCAAACGTTCCGCTGGGGCTTGTTGTGTCGACCTGCCCAGAGATTTCAACCTATGCTGATCAACGCATCCGCCAGTGGCACGACCTCGTGCGATCAGCCGAAATCGTTCGCCCCATGATGGGTATTTCACCTTCTGCCTGGGACGAAGCGAAGTCGATCCTTGGGCCAGAGGAAGCTTCTGTGGTTCTGGCGGCTATGCTGCAGCGGTTCTCCGAAATCAAGTCGGCAGGAGGCTACCTGCGGACGCTTGTTGGAAAGGCTGCGGTCGGCGCATTTTCGTCCGGGCCAATGATCATGGCGTTGATGCGGCGCAGCGCGGCATGAGGTTCACAGCTGTGAACCCCGGGACTCAGGAGGGGAAGCAGATCACGGTTCACAGCTGTGAACCTCGATCGGAATCGGGACGAGGTGTGCGAGGTAGGTTGGTTCTGACGCTGGTGGGCCGTATGGCCCTGGGGCTGGTTCGCTGGGTTAGTCGGGAAGTCAGCCAACCTGCCCAATCCGCCAACTTCATTGGGTTCGATGCGCCTACCCTGCGCGCCGGAACAAAAGTGATGCTGCGCGACAGCCCCACGGCAAAGGTGCTCAGAAGCTCAAATGCCACCTCGTATGTCGATCTGCAGTTCTTCCGTGATGCATTGTTCTGGACCTCCCTCGGTCCTCCAACTGTCCGGCAAGACGGCATATCCCTCGCGGATTGCTGTGAGCCAATCTTACGCCTACCATTGAGGATTGTCTCCGACATGAGGCATAAAGCGTAATAGTATCGATAAGATGAGTGACGCTTGCTGCGGGATTGACGAAGAACCACATCCCCAGGCGGTCTTCCTGGGGTCGGCTTGTCGTCGCCAAGGTCAGGGACCCGAAGTCTGGATCAATGTTGGTGCCTATCGATTTCGGTGGCTGGATAGGCTTCTCGTTTCCGGACTTCTCGGTTGTGTCGCCCGATCTCGACACTGCCAAACGAGAAGGCAGCCTCTCATACCAACGGCCCTTTCAACTGACCTGTGCCCAATGCCTTGAAGTGATGGAAGAGATGGCTTCGGGGTCGTCGGCGAAGAAGTTCCATGCGGTGCAGCAGGCGGTGACGATGGCGTCGTAGCTGTCGAATACGTTGATGGCGAGCTTGTTGGCGCGGAGGTAGGCCCAGACATTCTCGACCGGGTTCAGTTCCGGGGCATAAGGCGGCAAGTGCAGGAGCGTGATGTTGTCGGGGACGGCGAGCGCTTTGGCCCCGTGCCATCCGGCCCCGTCGAGAATGAGCACGGCATGGGCACCAGGAGCGACGGTCCGGGAGATTTCGGCCAGGTGGGCGTTCATGGCTTCGGTGTTGACGGTCGGCAGGACCAGTCCCGCTGCGGCACCGCGCGCCGGGCAGACGGCTCCGAAGATGTAGCTCCATTGGTAGCGGGTGTCGCGGGGCGCACGCGGTCTGGTGCCGCGTCGGGCCCAGATGCGGGTCAGGGTTCCCTGCTGGCCCACGCGCGCCTCGTCCTGGAACCAGACTTCCAGCCGCTTGCCCCGTGCCCGCTCCGGGATCGCGGCAGCTACCGCTTCGGGGAAGTTTTTTTGAACGCGGCTTGCGCCTCCGGGTCCGACTTCGGGTGCTGCGGCCGCACGGACAGCCGCCGGAACCCCAAGGCCGCCAGTTGCTTGCCGACGCTGCGCCCGTGCAACTCCACACCGAATTCCGTCGCGATGCGGGCCTGCAGGTCGCGACGCCGCCAGCGCACCACGCCGTCGCGGCCTGGATCGGGACCGGCCTCCACCCAGGCCGCAAGCTCCGCCAACTGTTCGGGCACCAGCCGCCGCAGGCGGTGCGGCACCGTCCGGTTCACCAGCCCGTCCAGCCCCTCGGCATTGTAGCGGTGAACCCAATCGCGCAGGGTTTGCCGGTCCATCCCGCAGGTCTTGGCCGCCGTCGCGCGATCCACTCCCTCCAGCACCAGCGCAATCGCCAGCATCCGCCGCGCAGCCCGCGCGTCCTTCGTCCTCGCCGCCGCCGAACGCAACTCCGACGACGCCAACTCCGTCCGTGTGATCTCGATCCCTGCCATTGACGCCCCCACCACAGGTGAGAACAGTGAATCAGAACACCCACGCTGTGGGAATCCAATACGAGTCAAACGCAGGGGCCGTTGGTATCAGATTACCATATCCTGAGGAATGATGGATTTCGGCGATGATGTGTAGGCGCCGAAAGAGTGAGGCGTTGTCCGGTATGCCGAGCATCTTGTTGGGTGGCGGCGTCGCGAAGCCCTGGCTGCCCCGGCTTGCGGTACTCGGTCAAGCGGAGCGCCTTCGGAAGAGTCAGAGGTCGGTGGGCTTGTCCGTGAGGGGTTGAGATCTGGGGGAGAGGCCTCCGGCGCCCGTCGCGGAGCGATTGTCATGAACAGTCTGGAAACTCTGGAACCCGCCCGGCCGGTGCGCGGTGGCTGGAAGGTGGATGTCAGCCGGGGCGAGCGGAACGGCCGCGTGTCGTCCGAATGGTTCAACCGGCCCGATGACGAGCGATACCTCTCGCTTGATGACCTCTGGGCCTCGGCCAAGGCTCGGTCCGAGCGCAGCCGGACCCGGATCGTCGAGACCGCGAAGATCCGGGTCGAGGCCTCGCGCTCGGATGCCGCGCGTCTGGAACTGATCCTGCCCAAGACCGAAGCGCCAGTGGTGCCAACGCATTGGGCCTTCGGGCAGCTTGCCGGCATCGTCGGCGCGCCTGCGGCCTATCTGCGCCAACTGCCCGCCCCGCTGGCAGGCATCAACCTGCAGTACGGCCTGTCGTCACATCGCGCCGAACAGGTGAAGACGCTCGAGACCGAGGACGGGCGACTGGAACTGCGCGCCGTAACCGGCCCTGACTATGGCCGCATCCATGACCACGGCGGCGGCCTGGATCGGCCTGACGCCCAGGCGCTACCAGTCGGGCACGATCAACCAGCAGGGCCGGATCTCCCGGCAAGGGGACAAGCTCTTGCGCGCGTATCTCTATGAGGCGGCCGCCCATCTTCTGACGCGGGCGCGCAGCGACAGCGCCCTGCGCCGCTGGGGCCTCAAGCTGCGCGAGCGCATCGGGTTCAAGCGGGCGAATGTGGCCGTCGCGCGCAAGCTGGCGGTGGTGCTGCACGCGATGTGGCGGAGCGGGCGGCCGTTCGAGGCGGAAAGGGCCGTGTCCGCATGACGCAGAACGAACCATACGCCACCGAACGGTAGGGGGCTGCAAAGGAATCCGCTGCCGCTCAGGCTGCGGGTGCGTCCACCGGGACGTGAGACATGCGGACCACCGCGATATGCGCGCGGCAATCGTTTCCGAACGAATTGCGCTTGGAGACATCGCGGGGCCCGTCTCGAACCTCATGATGCGGCAGCTCCTGGCTGACCGCAGAGACAACCCTGACCCCGGTCCCGCACATTCGCATCCCGTTCCACAGCGGAGAGGCGTTCGTACCTTCTCGTCCCGGCTCGCGGAAAACATCTGATTGTCGTGAGTCCCTCCCGACCGGGTGCGGGCAGGGGCTTTCCGTACTCCTCTGCTCACGAAAAGCCCGCATAAATCATTAGCTGACAACAAGGATACCAAATGGGTTTTTCGTGACTGCAGCGATGTCCTCGATGAGCCTTGCCCATGGGCCTGGTCGGTTATGCCCGGATTTCCACCATCGAGGGGGCGCAGGTGCTCGACCGCCAGCTCGATGCGCTGAACAGCGCAGGCTGCGAGCGCATCTTCGAGGACCGCGCCTCGGGCGCCAAGGCCGAGCGTCCGGGTCTTGCCGCTTGTGTCGACTTCCTGCGCCGGGGCGACGTGCTGGTGGTGCTCGACCTCGATCGGCTAGGGCGGCTTGCGGGCGAACTGATCACCCTGATCGACCAGCTGGAAGGCCGCCGCATCGGCTTCCGGGCGCTGAATGCCCCAATGGATACAACGACGCCCGTTGGCCGCGCCTTCCTGCAGATCCAGGCGGCCTTTGCCGAGATGGAGCGGAACATCATCCGCCAGCGGGTAAACGAGGGGCTGGCCGCCGCCTGCGCCCGCGGCCGCAAGGGCGGGCGGCCCCGGGTGATGACCGCCGGCAAGCTGCGCTATGCCCGCCACCCGATGGCCGACCACACGCGTTCCATTCCCGAGATCTGCGCGGAACTGGGCGGGATACCGCCATCAATCCTCTACCACTACCTGTATGCCGATGGGTCCTTGAAGACCCCAGGCCGCGATCTGCTGGAAAACCCCGCGAAGGAAGAAGAGGTCGCTTGACCAGAGAGCCGCGATTAGACAACGGGCGCATAGCCGATCCGGGGCATCAAAACAGGCCGTTTGCAGTTCCGGATACCACCATTAAACGACCGATTGTAAACGGACGCAAGGGCGCTCTCTGTGGCGCTGCTCAGCGGAATGCCCTTGGTTCCTGAGGCTGAGCGCGATCAGACAGGTCACGTAGGCAGTCGTGCGCGCACGCTGTACAATGTGTGGAGACGCATCCGGACAAAACCCTTGGGTAAAGCGCAAAATGGTCGTATTTTGCATAGATGAAGCCTCAAGCATCCGCCCTACATGATGATTTCGACGATCCTCTCGCTGGTGTCGAAGAGGTCGAGGACACATCCGAAGACGATCTGTGGTTCCTGCCTCGTCCAATCGAAGAGAAGCCCGATGATCTGCCGCCCGGGCCATGGGGGGAAGCCCGCGAGACCGCTGTTCTGGATGACTGGCGGAAGGCCGAGGCGGGCCATGCCGCTCGGCTCGCTCGTGTCGCTGGCGGCCTAGGCGCACTGGATGATCGCCTGAAACGCAGCCCCGGGGGCTGGCGGCACAGGCTGGCCTTGATCGAGGCAGCCGACCTGAGTTGGTTCGTAGGCGACCGCATCGCGCCGGACAGGCTGGCGCTCTGGCTCTCCCTGCGCTTGTCGGGCGTCCAGGATGACACGGCGGCGCTCGCGCGTGTCGGTTGGGCTGTGCGGCGTCTGACCGGTGGGCCGGGTCCTGAGGTGGACCTGTCCGCCTTCCTCAACCGCCGCGATCCCGAGAACCTGGATGATGAGGCCGAGCCTTTCGCGGATCGCGCGGGCGGTTGGCTTGATCTCATGGAGCAAGCCGCAGACCTGCACCCTATCACTCGCGGCTGCCTGGGCTTTCACCTTTGGAGTTTGGCAGGTCTCGGGCAGCACGACGACCGGATAGAAGCGGCAGTTACCGCTGCGCGGATCGCGGCGAGTGAAGGGAGAGGGGCATTCTTTGCGCCTCTGGCCATGGGAGGGGTAGGGGGGTTGCGAGCCAGTGGTCCACCGGCTGGCCGTCTGGCGCGGTGGCTCGACGGCATGGGGTCGGCATACTTGACCGCGATGCGGCACCTGGACGATGTCGAGGCTTGGGCTGCGCGGTCAGAGGCCGAGATGGCGCCGCTTTCGGGCAAGACACCTCCTTCCTTGCGCGCCGTGCTGACCGAATGGCCACTCGTCTCCGCTCCAATGGCTGAGGCCCTGACCGGCGCAAGTCGCACGGCCGTCCAGCGCAACCTTGCCTGGATGGAAGCGCGGGGTCTGATCCGCGAGGTTACAGGGCAGGGTCGGTATCGGATGTGGCGCGCGACGAACTGAAGGCACAGGCTGGGTGTTCCCGACAATCCTGCCGATTGTGGCATGTCTGAACTGCAAGCCCCACCTTGCTCAGATGCACGGCTATCTCACAAGGATGATCGAGATACCCGGAAATCTCCACAGCCTTCCCGGCCAGACTCGTGCCGCGGCGGAGCGGCAGTGACAGATATTCAGCCTGGTTGAGAGCGCCAAACCATCCTCGGCCTGTCGCGTGCGACCTGTGCAAAGATGGTTCAGAACCTGATCTGGGCCACAGGCTACAACGCCTTCGCCATTCCGATGGCGGCAGAGATCATCTTTGGCGCCGGGTTCCTGATGACCCCGGCCATCAGCGCGGTGTTCATTTCGGCTTCCACGATCATCGTCGCCATCAACGCCCCGCTTTTGCGGCGCTATCGGGGCTGATGCGCTTAGCCCATGCCATGCAGCCCGTGCAGGCTGCCGGTCAGCAGAACCGGAATTAAAACTGGCGCGGCGATGGCAAGGATCAGCAGGCGCTCGCGCCAGCGGCTCAGCCGCCAGCACAGAACGGCGGTCAGCGTCACGACCAGTGCGACCCCGAATATCCCGAACACATTGCCGTAAAATCGGACGTCCCAATAGCTGACCGGGCTGCGGAACACCCAGTCCGAGACAGGCCAGAACTGGCGGCGGGCGTCATCGTGATGGGTCAGGAAGTCCGCGAGAGCATGTAGGAGACCGGCGCCAACGAAGGCGCGCAGGACGACCTGCTTTCGCCAAATCGCCAACCCAAGCAGCCCTCCCCAGACAAAGAAGCTGTGGTCTACCGCAAAGACCGCCTGCCAGTTCTCCGAGAAGAAAAGTGTGCTGAAGACCTCGTGCTCCGGTACGCCGACAACCCGAGTTGACCAGAGGACCAGGGCAAACATCGGTAGGTCCGGGGCGAGACCGCCCGCGAGCGCCGCGACCAGGGTTGTCGGCACCAGTGGTCGGGCGAAGACGGCAGCCCCGATCAGCATATGCGACGGAGTGTTCATTGGTTCAGCATACCGGGACCGCCATAGAAGTCTCGTCTTCGGCAATTCGGCGAAGGAGTGCGTAGGGGATCGCGCCGTTCAGGACAGTCCGTCCGATCACAAGGCCAGGCGTGCCTACAAAACCGAAGACATCAGCGAGCGCCCTCGTCCGGTCGAGGTCTGCCTGCACTTCGGGCGATGCAATGTCGCGGACCAACCGGTCGACATCGAGACCGATGTCGGCTGCCAGGCGCCGGACCGAGGCTTCCTCGGCCACCAGCGGTGTTCGCATGAAGCGACGCCGCAACTCCTGTTGCTTGACTTGCCGCGCGGCCGCGACCGACGCGCGCGCCGCCAGCTCCGAGGGCGGCCCGAAAATGGGAAGTTCATGCTGAACCAGCCGGAAGGAGGTAGGATACTCGGCCATCAGTGTGTCGAGGTCGCGCTCCAGCGCACGGCAGTAGGGGCAGCGGAACTCGCTGAAATAGGCAATCGGCACGACCCTCTGCGACGTATCGGTGCCAAAGACGGCTGGGCAGGGATCTGCACGCACCGCATCGGCGCGCGCGCGGCGCAGGTCTGCGTCACCGGACGACGGATCGAGTCCAACCAGAGCCAGGGCTACTCCGGACGTCTGGCCACCGCCTTCAAGGTTGCGAAACGGCGGCAAATCCTCAATGTCGGCATAGCGTGGGCCGCGTCCCGGGAAACTGTCCCACGGTAGAGCACGCAGACCATAGATCAGGGCGACGATCCCGCCAAAGACGAGAAGGTCGCGGCGTCTCACCGTCACAACACCGTCACGGGCGTACCGACCGGCACCTGCTCGTAGAGCTCGATCACATGCTCGTACAGCATTCGGATGCACCCGTTTGAAACTGACTGGCCGGCGGACCATGGCTCGGTCGTGCCATGGATGCGGTAGTAGGTATCGCGCGCTCCCCGGTAGAGTTAAAGTGCCATTGCCTCGAGGGGAGTGTCGGGTCCATCGAGAACGCCATCGACGAACTGGGCATAGCGGTCGGGATGTCGACGGATCATGTCGTTCGTCAGACGCCAGAACGGCCATTCGGCTTTGCTCTCGATAGTCGCCGAACCTCTGAATGCGTGCCCGGCCTTACCAACGCCGACGGGCTTTGATGATGTGACCGCCCCCCGACGGCATCGATGTGCCAAGGTGGGTCTGCGAGGATCCACAAAGGAGGACGGTCATGTCGGAGATTACCACGGTCGGGCTCGACCTGGCGAAGAATGTGT
>JBQTJI010000033.1:0-23251 GCA_052387255.1 Gemmobacter sp.
TTGTGGCTTCGGGCTTCCCGCTCGTTTCTGGCCATGTTTGGGTGGGGGGGGGGGGGGGCTCCCCACCCCCCCCCCGTTTCCGGCAGCGGTCGCCAGGTGCAACCGCTGCCTTTTGCCAATGGCATCACCCCGATCCCTGCGGCATGATCGGCAAGAGGGGGGCCACGCGATGACCGATCACGACGACATTCCGGGTACGGCGCTGGCCTGGCACCGGCAGGGCAGGGGGGCCGCCCTGGCCACCGTGGTGGAAACCTGGGGCTCCGCCCCGCGCCCCACGGGCAGCCAGCTTGCGGTGTCGGGCGCGGGCGACATCATGGGGTCGGTCTCGGGCGGCTGTGTCGAGGGCGCGGTGGTGGCCGAGGCGGTCGAGGCGCTGGCCGACGGCACGCCGCGCCTCTTGACCTTCGGCGTCAGCGACGAGACCGCCTTTGCCGTGGGCCTGGCCTGCGGCGGCACCATCCGCGTGCTGGTCGAACCCGTGGGGGTCGGCGCACAGGCCCTGCCCGAGGGGCTGCTGGCCGACCTCGTCGCCGCCCGCGCCGCGCACCAGCCCATGGCCTATGTCACCCACCCCGAAACCCACGCCCGCCGCCTGACACGCGGGCCGGGCGACCCGCTGGAACCCGCCGTCACCGCCCGCCTGCGGTCCGACCGCTCGGGCATCGAACCCGACGGCCACTTCATCGCCGTGCACAACCCGCCCCTGCGGATGGTGGTGGTGGGGGCCGTCCACATCGCGCAACCCCTGGTCGCCATGGCCCGCCTCTGCGGCTACGCCCCCGTCCTGATCGACCCGCGCGCGGCCTTCGGCAGCGCCGAGCGGTTCCCCGGCGAGACGATTGCCGAGGAGTGGCCGGACGAGGCGATGGCGGCGCTCGCCCCCGACGCCCGCACCGCCGTCGTCACCCTGACCCACGACCCCAAGCTGGATGACCCGGCCATCCGCGCGGCCTTGGCCAGTCCGGCCTTCTACATCGGCTGCCTCGGCTCCACCCGCACCCATGCGAAACGGCTGGACCGTCTGCGTGGCGAAGGCGTGCCCGACGACCAGATCGCCCGCCTCCACGCCCCCGTGGGCCTGGACATCGGCGCGAAAAGCCCCGCCGAGATTGCCGTGTCGATCATGGCCCAGATCACGGCGCGCCTGCGGCAGGGCGGCTGATGCGCTTCGGCCCGGTGCCGCTGTCGCAGGCCCAGGGCGCGATCCTGGCGCATTCCGAGCTTCTGGGCGACGGTCGGCTGCGCAAGGGCACCGTGCTGGGACCGCCCGAGATCGCACGGCTGGCGGCGGGCGGTCTGGCCGAGGTGACGGTCGCCCGGCTCGACCCCGACGATGTGCCCGAGGATGCCGCCGCCGCGCGGCTGGCGGCGGCCCTGGTGCCCGATCCCGCCATGGCGCGGCTGACGGTGTCGCAGGCCTTCACCGGCCGGGTCAACCTGAACGCCGCCGTCCCCGGCCTGGTCAAGATCGACGCCGCCCGCATCCACGCCCTGAACCGCATCCACCCCGCGATCACGCTGGCGACGCTGGCCCCCCTGACCCGCGTGACGCCGGGGCTGCTGACCGGCACCGTCAAGATCATCGCCTATGCCGTCCCCGAGGCGGACCTCGCCCGTGCCGAGGCCGTCGCTCAGGGCGCGATCCGCATCCGCCCCGTCACGCGCCCCACGGCGGGCCTGCTGCTGACCGAAATCCCGGATCAGGATTCCAAACTTGCCGCCAAGGGCCGCCGCGCCATCGAGGGGCGGCTGCGTGCCCTGGGCATGACCCTGGCCCAATGTCTCACCGTGCCGCATGACATGGCCCCGATGGCGGCGGCCCTGGCCGCGATGCCGGGCGACCTTCTGCTGATCCTGACCGGCTCGGCCACGTCCGACCTGCTCGACACCGCACCCCAGGCGGTACGCGCGGCGGGCGGCACCGTCGCCCGCTTCGGCATGCCGGTCGATCCCGGCAACCTCCTGTTCCTCGGGGCGCTGCAAGGCCGCCCGGTGATCGGCCTGCCCGGCTGCGCCCGCAGCCCCGCGCTGAACGGGGCCGACTGGGTGCTGGAACGGCTGGCCTGCGGTATCGACCTGTCGGACGACGACATCGCAGCCATGGGGGTCGGGGGCCTGCTCAAGGAAATCCCGATCCGCCCCCAGGCGCGCGAACCGAAAGGGTAGCGCGCGTCAGGCCACCGGCGCGGCCGGATGGATCAGCCCCTCGGCCCGCAACGCCACCCACAGCTCGGACGGAATCGCGGCCCCTGCCGCCGCCAGGTTGCTGGCCGTCTCGGCCACGCCCTGCCCGCCGGGGATCACCGACACCACCGCCCGGTGCAGCAGCGGAAAGCGGAACGCCGCATCGACCAGCCGCACGCCGTGGGCCGCGCAGACCGCCTGCAACCGCGCCGCGCGGTCCAGCACCCAGGGCGGCGCGGGATCATAGTTGTAGAAGGCCCCGGCCCTCGGCCCCGTCGCCAGCACGCCCGAATTGTACGGCCCGCCGATCACCACGCCGACCCCCCGTGCCGCCGCCGCGTCCATGAACGGCAGGCTGTCCTGTTCCAGCAGGGTATAGCGCCCCGCCAGCAGGAAAAGGTCGAAATCCCCCCGCTCCAGCAGCCACTGGCAGGGCTGCCATTCGTTGACGCCCGCGCCAATCGCCCGGATCACGCCCTGATCGCGCAGCGACAGCAGCGCGCGGTATCCGCCGCCCATGAATTCGGCCAGCCGCGCGTCCAGCGCGCCTTGGGTCTTGTGGTTGAACAGGTCCAGGTCGTGGGCATAGAGGATGTCCACCCGGTCGATCCCCAGCCGTTCCAGCGAAAACTCCAGGCTGCGCATCACCGCGTCATGGCCGTAGTCGTAGACCTCGTTCCGCGCGGGCACGTCGAACCACTTGCCGAACCCGTCGCGCCTGTCCGGTGTCGTCACCCGGAACAGCCGCCCGATCTTGGTCGACAGCACATAGTCCTCGCGCGGCTTGCCCCGCAGGAACCGGTTCAGCCGCGTCTCGGACAGGCCCAACCCGTACAGGGGTGCTGTGTCGAAATACCGCACACCCCCCGCCCAGGCCCCCTCCAGCACCGCCTGCGCATCGTCCTCGCTGATCGCGCGATAGAGGTTGCCCAGGGGGGCCGCGCCGAACCCCAGTTCGGTGAACCGCAGCGCGCCCCTGCCATCCCTGTCCCAGACCCGTTCCGCCAGCACGCCCCACCCCCCGACCTTTGCGCGCAGGCTAGTATCTTCGCGCTTCCGGGCCAACCGCTTTCGCGCTAGCGTCGCGGCCCTGGGGGACGGAAATGACGCGCTTTGCAAGGGTCTTCGGAACGGCCAAGCCGGTCATCGCCATGGTGCACCTGGGCGCGCTGCCCGGCGCGCCGCTTCATGATCCCGCGCGCGGGGTCGAAGGGATCATCGCCGACGCCCGCGCCGACCTGATGGCGCTGCAGGCGGCGGGGTTCGACGCGGTGATGTTCGGGAACGAGAACGACCGCCCTTACGAGCTGCGCGTGGACATCGCCAGCACGGCCACCATGGCCTATGTCATCGGCCGGCTGCGGGCGGAACTGACGCTGCCCTTCGGCGTCAACGTGCTGTGGGATCCGCAGGCGACAATGGCGCTGGCCGCCGCCACCCGGGCCGCCTTCGTGCGCGAGATCTTCACCGGCACCTATGCCTCGGACATGGGGCTGTGGTCGCCCGATGCGGGGGCAGCGGTCCGCACGCAGATGCGCCTCGGCATCCCGGATGTCGTGCGCCTCTACAACGTGTCGGCCGAGTTCGCCCACAGCCTGGACGCCCGCCCCTTGCCCGACCGCGCCCGTTCGGCGGTGTTCTCGGCCATCCCGGATGCCGTGCTGGTGTCGGGCACGATCACCGGCGAGGCGGCGGCGATGTCCGACCTTGCGGCGGTCAAGGCGGTGCTGCCGACGGTGCCCGTGCTGGCCAACACCGGCGTGAAGCACGCCACCGTCGCGGATGTGCTGGCGGTGGCCGACGGCTGCATCGTGGGTTCGGCGCTGAAGGTGGGGGGCGACACCTGGGCGGCGGTCGACCCCGACAGCGCCGCCGATTTCATGGCGCGGGTGCGCGCGGTGCGGGGGTCTTGATGCGCAACCGGGCCGCCCGGAACGGAATTTTCAAAAATTCCGGTCAAAATTCTGCGCAGAATTTTGCCTCGCGCGTGGGGGACGGTCGTGCGTGACCTGCTGACCGAACTCATGCTGATCCCCGGCCTGTCGGGGCACGAGGGGCGCGTCGCCACAGCCATCGCCGCCCACCTCGACCGCCTGGGCCTGACCCATCACCGCGACCGCCTGGGCAACCTGATGGCCACCATCCAAGGCGACCCCGCCCGCCCCTCGGTCATGGTCTTCACCCACATGGACCAGTTGGGCTTTGTCGTCCGCAAGGTCGAACTCTCGGGCCTTCTGCGCCTCGAACGCCTGGGCGGCGTGCCGGAACGCGCGCTTGCCGCACAGGCCGTCCTGATCTCGACCCGCCAGGGAGACATCCCCGGCGTCATCGCCAACAAGAGCCACCACGCCACCACGCCCGAGGAAAAGTACCGCGTCGTCCCCTATGCCGACCTCTACGTCGATGCCGGGTTCACCAGCCACGCCGACGCCACGCAGGCCGGCATCCGCATCGGCGACCCGGTGGTCTATCTGCCCCGCGTCCTGCCCCTGCACGGCACCCGGCTGGGCGGAACTTCGGTCGATGACCGGGCGGGTTGCGCGGTGCTGCTGACGCTGGCCGAACGCCTGATGTCGCGCACGGGTGGCCCCGCCGTCCATCTCGTCTGGTCGGTGCAGGAGGAATTCAACCTGCGCGGCGTGCTGCCCGCCGCCACCGCCCTGGCCCCCGACATCGCCCTGCAGATCGACCTGCTGCTCGCCTGCGACACGCCGGACATGGGCACCCGGGGCGAGGTCACCCTCGGCGGCGGTCCGGGCATCAGCCTCTATTCCTTCCACGGGCGCGGCACGCTGAACGGGCTGATCCCGCACCCCGCGCTGGTCGCGCTGATCGAGGATACGGCACAGGCCCTTACCATGCCCCTGCAACGCTCGGCCCACACCGGCGCGCTGACCGACGCCAGCTACATCCAGTTCGCGGGGCCAGAGGGCGTGGCCTGCCTCGATGTCGGCTTCCCCATGCGCTATTCCCATTCCGCGCTCGAGGTGGTGGACATGGACGACCTTGACGCCCTCGTCGCCCTGCTCGACGCGGCCCTTGCCCGCATCCCCAAGGGCATGGACCTCACCCGATGACCCTGACGCTCGGGCTCGACATCGGCACCTTCGAATCCAAGGGCGTGCTCGTCGACGAAGGCGGCACGATCCTCGGCAGCGCCACCAGCCCGCACAAGATGATCGTGCCCCGCCCGGGCTGGGCCGAACACCGCGCCGATCAGGACTGGTGGGGCGATGTCACCCGCATAACACGCGCGCTGCTCGACCGGACCGGCATCGACCCCGCCCGCATCGCCGCCGTTGCCACCTCGGCCATCGGCCCCTGCATGCTGCCGGTGGACCGCGCCGGAAAACCCCTGATGAACGCCGTCCTCTACGGTGTCGACACCCGCGCCAGTGCGCAGATCGAGGCCCTGAACGCCCAGGTCGGCGAGGCCACCATCCTGGCGCGCTGCGGCAACGCGCTGACCTCGCAGTCGGTCGGCCCGAAAATCCTGTGGCTGAAGGACACCCACTCCGACCTCTACGCCAAGACGGCCAAGGTGCTGACCTCGACCAGCTATGTCACCTGGAAGCTCACCGGCGAACACGTCATCGACCACTACACCGCCGCCAATTTCTCGCCGCTCTACGATGTCGAGAAACTGGCCTGGACCGACGACCTGGCACCCCACATCCTGCCGCTGGACCGCCTGCCCCGCCTGATGTGGTCGACCGACATCGCCGGACACGTGACGCCGCAGGCCGCCGCCGAGACCGGCCTCGTCGCCGGAACCCCCGTCACCTGCGGCACCATCGACGCGGCGGCCGAGGCGGTCAGCGTCGGTGCCATCGACCCCGGCGACATGATGGTGATGTACGGATCCACCCTGTTCGTGATCCATGTCACGGCCCGGCCCGTGCGCGACGCCCGCCTGTGGTACGCGCCCTGGCTGTTCCCCGGTGCCCACGCCTCGATGGCCGGCATGGCCACCTCGGGCACCCTGACCCACTGGTTCCGTGACCAGTTGGCCCGCGACGCCGATTTCGCCACCCTGTCGGCCGAAGCCGCGACCAGCCCCAAGGGCGCGCGCGGCCTGATCTGCCTGCCCTATTTCTCGGGCGAACGGACCCCCCTGCACGACCCCCTCGCGCGCGGGGCCTTCTTCGGCCTGAACCTGACGCACACCCGCGCCGACCTGTTCCGCGCTGCGGTCGAAGGCATCGCCTCGGGCACCGCCCACATCCTGGATACCTGCGCCGAGACGGGGGCCGTGCCCGCCCGCATCCTGGCCGTGGGCGGCGGCACCCAGAACGCGGTCTGGATGCAGGCCACGTCCGACCTCTGCGACAAGGCCCAGATGGTCTGCGAGAAAACCCTGGGGGCCAGTTTCGGCGATGCCTTCCTGGCCGCCTGCGCCGTGGGCATCGTGTCGCCCGACGAGATCGCCCGCTGGAACCCCGTCGAGCGCACCGTCCAGCCCGAGGTGGTCGCGGCCTATGCCCGCCAGTACCCCCTGTGGAAGGCGCTGTACCTTCAGACGCGCGACATCGCCCACGCCCTGGCCGCCCCCTGATGCGCTATGACCGGATGCGCCCCGCCCAGATCGCAGCGGCCATTCGGGCCGGAACGCCCGTCGTCCTGCCGATCGGCGTGATCGAGTATCACGGCGGCCACCTGCCCGCCGGGGTGGACCTTCTGGTCGTCACCGAAACCCTGGCCCGGCTGGGGGACGCCATCATCACCCTGCCGCCCTTCGCCTATGGCGCGGCCAGCCATGCGGTGGCGGGGCCGGGGACGGGCACGCTGCACCTCGACGCAACGGCGCTGCTGCCGATGGCCGAGGCGCTGTTCGCGGCCCTGCTGGCCACCGGGTTCCGCAACCTCCACGGCGTGATCCACCACCAGACCGAGAACTTCGCCCAAGGCATGCCGACCGACCTGACCTTCCGCCTGGCCGCCCGCAACGCCATCTTCCGCCACCTGGAGGCGACACGCGGCCCCGGCTGGTGGGGCGACCGGGCCATGCACGACTACTACGCAGAAGCCGCCGCCGGAGCCGACCCGTTCAACTGGATCCGCATCCATCCCTTGTTCCCGAAGGGGGCCGATTTCCCCTTCGACCATGCGGGCATCGGCGAAACCGCCATGATGCTGGCCGTCGCCCCCGACACGGTGGACATGACCCGCGTGCAGGACGGCGATCACTGGTACACCGAAGGGGCGGCGCAAGCCACGGCAGAGCTTGGCGAACAGGGCGTCCGGATCGCGCTGGCGCACCTGAAGGGCGTTCTGGGGTTGTCGCAGCCGTAGGGCGGGCTTCAGCCCGCCACGCGCCCGCAGGGCACGCCGTCGGCCCGCCCCAGAGTCACTGCGCTACAGCAGGAAATCGCCCGCCGTCAGCGTGAACACCCCGTCGATCACGATCCGCATGTCCGCCACGGCATCGGTGTCGATATAGACGTTCACCACCGTCTGCATCGCCGTGGTGACGGCCTGCACCTCGCCGCCGCTGCCGCTGATCGCCGCGCCGCCGATGAAGTCGAACGCATCGTTAGCCCCGCCTGGGATCGCGTCGATGGGGCGCAGGTCGATGATGTCGTCGCCATTGCCCCAACCGATGATGAGGTCGCCCTGTCCCTGGCTGTCCTTCGCCTTCTGGTACACATAGGTGTCGTCGTCGCCCCCGCCGGTCAGCGTGTCGCGGCCGATGCCGCCCACCAGCGTGTCGTTTCCGGCGCTGCCGTGCAGGTCGTCATGGCCCTGGCTGCCGAACAGGATGTCGTTGCCCAGATCGCCGAACACCGTGTCGTTGCCGCGACCGGTGATGATCCTGTCGTTGCCAAGCGACCCGACGAACAGCACCGCCACGTTCGCCAGAGCCGCGCCGAGGTTCACCTTGTAGTCGATGCCCGCCAGTCCGAACAGGTTCAGCGAGACGCTGGCATCCGGAGTTTCGCTGCTGTTATAGATCCTGTCGAAGCCCGAAAACTGCTTGGCCGTGCCCGTCACCACGCCACTCAGCGTCGCCATTTCCTCGAAATTGCTGACCTTGAGAAGGTTCAGCGAAAACGTGTCGCCAAGGCTCAGCGTGTCATAGCCAAGCCCGCCGTTGACGACGCTGCCCTGTTGGAACCCGGTGCCAAGCGAGACGTTGTCGTCGCCGTCGCCCCCGTCGGTAAAGGTGAACTGCCCCCCGAAGTCGCGGATCTGGTCGTTGCCGTCGCCGCCTTCCAGCCGGTCGTTGCTGTCCGAGCCGTCCAGAAAATCGTCGCCGCCGTTGCCGAACAATTCGTCATCGCCCGACCCGCCAAAGATCGTGTCGTTCAGAAGTCCGCCCAGAACGGTATCGCTGCCGTTCAGGGCATTGATCCATTCGGCCCCGGAATTGTCGTCATCGATGCCGGGAAACCGATCATCGTCATCCGAAAGACTGATCGTTCCACCAGGTCCGGCCATGCGCGCCCCCGCCAAAAAGTGCTGTCTTCCCGAATGTTGCCGATCATGCGCCCGAGGCATGCTTTCGTCAAGAATTGCTTGCGATTTGCAACGCGCGGCAAAGGGGCTGTCCGGTCGGGGTCGGCCCGGCGGCCTAGACCCCCAGCCCCGCCTTCCGCCCGTCATGGAACGCGAACGGCGCAAGCCTTGGTGCCGCGCAATCCCCGATCCGCGTCAGGCTCTTGCCGGACATCGCGTCGGGAAACGGATCGAACGCCACATTCGTCGTGGCCATCACCAGCCCCGATGCGGCAATCGTCTCTTCCGCCCCGGTCAGCATCGACTGCACCGTCACGCCGTTGCCGTGCCACCGCGCGATGCGGTGCTCGACCAGCATCCGCACCCCCAGCCGCGCCAGCCGCTGGCGTGCCGGACCATCCGCCGAGGTCCGGGTGATCTCGCGGCCCACATAGGGGTCGGGCGTCACCAGCGTCACCCTGTGACCGCGTTCGGCCAGGGTCCAGGCAGTGCCGACCCCGCGCCAGTGCCCGCCCTCGTCGTACAGCACCACATGGTCCCCCAGCCGCGCCTCGCGCCGCATCGCCTCTTCGGGCGACCAGACGCCCCCCGCCTCGCGCCCCGGCAGGGCAGGGGCCGAGGGCAGCCAGCGTTGCCGGGCCGAGGTGTCGGGCAGCGACCCGGTCGCCACGATCACATCCGCCGCCGGATGGGCCGCGATGTCCGCTTCATCGAGCAAACTGTTCAGGTGCAGCGCCACCCCCAGCCGCACGAACTGCCGCTCGTACCAGTCGAACAGGTCGGTGATCTGCGCCCGCCGGGGCTGCATCCCCGCCAGCCGGAACTGCCCCCCGATCTGCGGGCCCGCCTCGTGCAGCGCCACCCGGTGCCCCCGCTCTGCCGCCACCCGCGCGGCCTCGCACCCCGCAGGGCCCGCGCCCACCACCAGCACATCGCGGGGCGTCGCGGCGGGCGTGAACCGGTCGCCCCCCCATTCCCATTCCCGGCCCGCCGAGGGGTTCACCAGGCACGATATCCAGTAATCCCGCGACCGCCGCCCCCAGCACATCTGGTTGCAGCTGATGCAGCCCCGGATGTCATCCGCCCGTCCCGCCACCGCCTTCCGCGCCAGATGCGGGTCGGCGATCTGGCCCCGCACGATGCTGACCAGGTCGGCCTGGCCCTGCGACAGGATGCTTTCGGCATTCTCGGGCGTCCGGACCCCCGCCTCGCTTGTCACCACCGCATGACGCACCGCTGCCTTCAGATGCGCCGTCACTGGCGCGGTCAGTTTCTCGGGGAACAGGAACGTCGGCATCAGCCGCTCGAAATCCAGATACCCGCCGTGCCCGCAGGTGACATAATCGATGTCGCCCCCGGCATCATGCAGCGCCACCACCTCGCACAGCGCCTCGACCGACAGCATCACGTCATGCGCGTCCGACGTGCTGACCGCCAGCCCGATCACGAAATCCGGCCCGCAGGCCCGGCGGATCCCCTCGATGATGCGCCGCGACATCCGCGTGCGGTTCTCCAGCGACCCGCCCCACTCGTCCTCTCGTGTATTGCTCCACGGCGTCCAGAACTGATCGAGCAGCGAATGGTACGCCGCCCAGACCTCGACCCCCTGGAACCCGCCCGCCTTGCAGCGCACCGCCGCCGCGACATGGGCCGCGATCAGCTCCTCGATCTCGGCCCCGGTCATGGCGTGGCTGCCGTCGCTGTCGTGGTAACTCGGATGCCCCGACGGCGACCAGTGCGGCGCGAACGACAGGTCGGAATCACCATGCGCCCCCACATGGTACAACTGTTGCAGCATCACCGCCCCCGCGTCGCGCACAGGCTCGGTCACCGCGCGGAAATGCGGGATCACGTCATCCGTGCCGTGCCGGAAGTTGCCCCGCGTCAGCACCCCCGTCCGGTGTACCGGCATCGGCTCGGCCACGATCATCGCCGCCCCGCCAAGCGCGCGTTCCAGCAGGTAGGCCCCGTACTGCCGCCCCGGCACGCCGTTCTCGGCCATGTTCGCGGTATGCGCGCCGAACACGATGCGGTTGCGCAAGGTGTGGCCGCGCAGGGCAAGGGGCTGCGACAGGCGGGGGTACGCGGTCATCGGGGGCCTCGCAAGGGGGCTGGGTGTGCGTCAGGCTAGGCTCAACCGTCACCCCCCGCAAACCCTGCGCGCGGCACCTGCCGGTCCGTTTCCGCCCTACCGCCCCTTCGGCACCCGGCTCAGGAACCCCGGCGGCCGTTTCGCCACCCACGCCGCGAACCGCGCCAGGCGCGGATGCGCGCGCAGCGCCTCGGGCGTGTTGTAGGTCCGCGCCAGCTCCCCCTCGCGCAGCGCCGCATGCACCTCCTTGTGGCACAGGTGGTGCATCAGCACCACCGGCCCGCCCTTGCCGCCCTTGGCGCGCGGGATCAGGTGGTGCACGCTCTGCGCCACGTCAGCAGGGATCGGGCGCAGGCACAAGGGACACAAGGGGACATCGGTCATCGGCTTGCCCGGACGTGCATTCGGTGGCACAGGGTGGCGCGGAACCGGCCCAAGGCAAGCCCCCGGTCCAGGGACCGCCACATGAACGGACAAGACCTGACGGCAAAGCTGATCCTCTGGCTGAACCAGGGGGCCGATGTCCTGCAGGGCTGGCTGGTCAGCCCCGCCGCCTGGTCGCAGTTCGCGCTGCTGGCGGCGGCCCTGGCGCTGGCCGTCGTCGCGGCGCGCCGCCTGCATCCCGTGCTGACCCGCATCCTGACGCCCGCGAACGAGGGGCTCATCGCCCGCATCCGCCTGTTCCTCTTGTCCCTGGCCCCGCTTCTGATGCCCCTGCTCGCCTATGGCCTGACGGCGGCGGGCGAAGAGGTCACGCGCTCGCTGTTCGGCGCGGGCGAGGTCATCGCCTTCGGCAAGCGGGTGTTCCTGTTCCTGGCCGCCCGCATCCTGGTGGCCGAGGTCCTGAAGGACCCCTTCCTGCGGCTTCTGGGCCGCTATGTGCTGGTGCCGGTCGCGGGCCTGCACATGCTGGGCCTGCTCGACCCGCTGACCGAACGGCTGGCGGCGACGATGGTCGAACTCGGCAACATCCGCTTTTCGGCGCTGTCGCTGGTCCGGGGCATCATCGCGGGCAGCCTTCTGTTCTGGCTCGGCACCTGGTCGAACCGGCAGAGTGCGGACTACATCAAGCGCCAGCAGGAACTGCGCCCCGCCACCCGCGAACTGGCGGTCAAGGCGGCCGAGGTCGCGATCTTCGGTGCGGCGTTCCTGCTGCTCATGTCGATCATGGGGATCGACCTGACGGCGGTGGCGGTGCTGGGCGGTGCTTTGGGCGTCGGCATCGGCCTGGGGCTGCAGCAGATCGCGGCGAACTTCGTCTCGGGCGTGATCCTGCTGATCGAGGGGCAGACCACCGTCGGCGACTATGTCGAGCTTGACGACGGCCAGGCCGGCACCATCGTCAAGATGACCGCCCGCGCCTGCATCATCGAAACCACCGATGGCCGCTGGCTGGTGGTGCCGAATGACAACTTCATCACCTCGCGCATCGTCAACTATTCGGACGCGGGCAAGGCGCACCGCTACGAGGTGCCCTTCGCGGTCGCCTACGACACCGACATCGCGGCGGTGCCCGCGCTGGTCGAGGCGGCGGTCGCAGCGCTGCCCTTCACCCTTGCGCCGCCGAAAGGCCCGGCCTGCGAGCTCAAGGGCTTCGGCAAGTCGGGCGTCGATTTCATCGTGCAGTTCTGGGTGAACGGGATCGAGGATGTGACCCACCCCTACAAGTCGGACGCGCTGTTCGCGGTCTGGAACGCGCTGAAAGGGGCGGGGATCGCCATTCCCTATCCCCACCGCGTGGTCGAGTTGCGCCAGGCCCCGGCGTGACAAACCCCGCCGTGACGCCCGATGCGCTGGTCATCGGCGCAGGCCCGGCGGGCCTGATGGCCGCCGAGGTGCTGGCGGGCACGGGCGCGCGCATCCTGCTGGCCGAGGCAAAGCCCTCGGTCGGGCGCAAGCTCCTGATGGCGGGCAAGTCCGGGCTGAACCTGACCAAGGCCGAGGATCCGGCGCGCTTCGCTGCGGCCTATGACGCGGCCTGGCTGGCCCCGATGCTGGCCGCCTTCGGCCCCGGACAGGTGGCCGACTGGTGCCGGGGCCTGGGCCAGCCGGTGTTCACCGGATCGTCGGGCCGGGTATTCCCGGTGGCGATGAAGGCCTCGCCCCTGCTGCGCGCCTGGCTCGCACGGCTGGCAGGGCAGGGCGTCGAGCTGCGCACCCGCTGGCGCTGGACCGGCCTTGCGGACGGCGCAGCGTTCGACACGCCCACGGGGCCGGTCACCGTCCGGCCCCGCGTCACCCTGCTGGCCTTGGGCGGCGCAAGCTGGGCGCGGCTCGGGTCCGACGGGGCCTGGGCCGGGATGCTGGCCGGGGCGGGGATCCCCCTCACCCCGTTCCGCCCCTCGAACGTGGCCTTCGCCGTGCGCTGGTCGCCGCAGATGGCCCGCCACTTCGGTACCCCGGTCAAGGGCGTTGCCCTGTGCCTGCCCGCCGGGCGGCGCGAACGGGGCGAGTTCGTGCTGACCGCCACGGGCCTCGAAGGCGGCGGCCTCTATGCCATCGGGCGCGCCCTGCTGGCGGGGCAGGCGGCCACGCTGGACCTCGCCCCCGATCTGGACTTGGCCACCCTGTCCGCACGCCTGCGGGGACGGGCGGGCGAGACCATCGCCAACCGCCTGCGCAAGGCCGGTCTGCCCCCGGTGTCGCTGGCCCTGGCCCAGGAATGGGGCCGCCCCCTGCCGCAGGACGCCGGAGCCCTTGCGGCAAGGATCAAGTCGCTGCCCCTGCGGCACGCCGGACCGGGGCCGATGGACGGCGCGATCTCGACCGCCGGGGGCGTGGCGCAGGGTGCGCTGACCGACGATCTGGAACTGCGCGCGCTGCCCGGTGTCTTTGCCTGCGGCGAGATGCTGGATTGGGATGCGCCGACCGGCGGGTACCTCTTGACCGCCTGCCTGGCCACGGGCCGATGGGCCGGGCTGGCCGCCGCCCGGCGGCTGGCGCAGGGCGGCGTCAGCCCAGGTCGATCACGCCCTTCTTCAGGATGAAGCACCCGTAGGGCCCCGGATCGGACGTGCGGATGATGGCGAACGACGCCTTCGCGGCGGCGTAGAAGGCAAACCGCTCCAGCGCCTGCATCCCCACCGGCACCCCCTGCGCCGCGTCGATGACCGCCTGCATCCGCGCGAACACCGGCACCTCTGCGCCCGGATCGCCCACCACCTGCATCCGCGACACCGGACAGGGCACGAAGCTGTCCAGCGGCATCAGCGTCAGAACCGCCTCCGCCGCCCCCGGCACGTCGCACCCGGCCATGTCCAGCGGCCGCCCGTGCGTGGTGTGTGCCGCGATGGTGGCCGCCGGATGGTTCACGTCGCAGATCACCAGATCATCGCCATGCCCCATCCGCATCAGCACATGCAGCACCTCTGCCGTCAGCCGCCAGTCTATGCCTTTCAGCATCGCAGTTCGCCTTCCCATCTGCCATGGACAACGAACGTCGGTTAGGGTTCTGTCAACACATAACCGTCATCGGTTCTGGTGTGAAACCGGCTGGAGGCTGACGTGATAACGAAGAAAGTCGAGAAGCCACCAAAGCTGCCAATCGACACTTCCGTTATCTACGAGGGTGATGCGCTTACGGTGTTGCAGCGGCTGCCCGACGACAGCGTTCAGTGCGTCGTCACGTCACCTCCCTATTGGGGTCTTCGCAACTACAACAATCCTGAACAGATCGGGCTTGAAGAAACGCTTCCCCAATTCATCAACCGACTGCGCGCGGTGTTCGCCGAGGTGCGTCGGGTGCTGCGCCCGGACGGAGTGTTCTGGCTGAACATCGGGGACGGGTATACCAGCGGCAATCGTGGATGGCGGGCACCCGACAAGAAGAACCCCGCCCGCGCCATGGACGTCCGGCCGAACACGCCGGACGGACTGAAGGCCAAGGATTTGATGGGCATACCCTGGCGGCTTGCCTTCGCGCTGCAGGATGACGGGTGGTACCTGCGCGCGGACATCATCTGGAACAAGCCTAATGCCATGCCTGAAAGCGTCAGGGATCGCCCGACCAGGGCGCATGAGTACATGTTCATGCTGACCAAGGGCGAACGGTACCATTATGATCGGTCGGCGGTTCTGGAGCCCAACGGCCGAAATTGCAGGTCGGTGTGGAACATCCATACTCAGGGTTTTGTCGGCGCGCACTTTGCAACGTTCCCGCCAAAGTTGATCGAACCCTGCATCAAGTCCTCCAGTAGGCCGGGCGACATGGTTCTTGATCCGTTCTTTGGATCGGGAACGGTCGGCCTTGTAGCCCAAAGCCTCGACCGTCGCTACATCGGGATCGAGTTGAACCCGGACTACGTCGCGCTTGCGGTCGGTCGGATCGGTCTGCGGGAACCGAACGTCATCAAGGTCGCCGCGTGACAATCATCGTCCCATCGCCGGATGCCCAGATTGATTTTGCCGTATCGCTTTCTGGGGTTCGACAGACCTACTTGCAAGACGCGCTTTCGGCGACAGTCGCGAGGCTTCGAATTCCAGACATCGACGTTGAACTCTCGACCCTGGTTCCAGCGCATAGTCTTGCCTCACTGGCAGCGCATGGCCTGCGGGGCGAACTGGTCTTTCCGGTTCCGGTCGTCCTGCAAGCCAACCCGCGCCTTCTGGGCTACTATCGCCTGCTCTACGGGTACAGCCAGAAAGAGTTCTACGGTGCCGCGACCGGTCTTGCGAGATTCAAGGGGATGGAGGAACGCGGCATCATCCGACCGGCGATCAAGGCCGATGTTCCTGTTTTGGCGGCGGCGCTGTGTGACGCAGGGGCTTTGCTGGTTGCAGGCATCGGAACGTCGAAATTGAGCTCGACACTGCTTGACGATCTCACGCTACTTACGCTCGGACCGCAATTGCGGGGCGGGGCGAATGTCAGGAAAGGCGCAGCAGGAATCCGGACGGTGTTCAATGCAATCCACGACATCGTCGCGGCGTCGGCCATCGCGTCAACGGAAAACCGCATCGAGATAAGGAACGCGACCGGCCGCAGGGTCGTGATCGCCTTTGCGCCCGATCCTGACATCATCATCCGAGAGGAAATGCGCGCCGGAACCTACCGGGAAATCATCGCGATCGAAGTCAAGGCCGGGTCGGACTTTTCCAACATTCATAACCGGATAGGCGAGGCCGAGAAAAGCCATCAGAAAGCCAAGGCAAGGGGCTATGCGGAATGCTGGACCGTCGTCAACGTCGACCGGATCGACATGGTGATGGCCCGGCGGGAAAGCCCCAGCTCAAACCGCTTCTACCGCATATCCGACCTTGTCGCGGCCGCAGGTGATGATTACCGCGACTTTCGAGACCGGGTCGTTTCACTGACTGGCATCCTGTCCGACCCGGAAATGCAATGACTTGCGGCCGCGCGATGTTCCACTGAAGGGCACCACAGTCCTACGTCACTTCACCGCCCCCGCCGCCATCCCCTTGATGATGTAGCGTTCCAGCACCACCCCGATCACCACCAGCGGCAGGATCGCGGCGAAACTCAGGGCCGCCATCGACCACCAGGAAATGCCCTGCGACCCGGTCTGCGACGCCACCATCACCGGCAGGGTATTGGCATGGGTGGACGTCAGCAGCGCCGCAAAGAAGTACTCGTTCCAGGTCAGCACCAGCGACAGGATGAACGCCGCCACCATCCCCGGCAGGGCAATCGGCAGGATGATCGTCAGGAACGCCCCCCAGATCGACAGCCCGTCGACCAGCGCCGCCTCTTCCAGTTCGGTCGGGATCGATGCGAACTGGTCCCGCATGATCCAGATCACGATGGGCAGCACGGTCAGCGTGTACAACAGGATCAGCCCGATCCGCGTGTCCAGAAGCGCCAGTTCCTTGTACAGCACCAGGAACGGCAGGGCCAGGACGACGGGCGGCAGGATCAGTTGCGACAGGAAGAAGAAACTGATGTCGGAGTTCCGCATGAACCCGAAGCGGTACGAAAACCGCGACAGCCCATAGGCCGCCAGCGATCCCAGCATCACCGCCAGCGTCGAGGATGCCAGCGCCACCACCACCGAATTCAGGAACCGCTTCAGGAACTCGGCCCGCACCGTCGATTCCGCGCCGATGGTGTCGGGCGACAGGCCCAGCGATTTCCACCCGATCCAGGCCGGCTGATAGTCCACCCAGGGGATCAGCGCCCCCTTCATCACGTTCGGGGCCATCTTGAAGCTGGTGGTGATCGTCCAGTAGATCGGGAACAGGCAGATGAACGCCCACAGGATCAGCACGCCATAGATCGCGACCCGCCCCGTCCACCATTTCATGCGGAAGGCCCGGTCGGCCTCGCCATCGCGGAAGATCTGCGCGTCGGTCATGCCCCCACCTTCATACGCGCGGCCTCGTCCAGCGGTCGGCGACCTTCATCAGCACCGTCATCGCGATGACGATGATCACCAGATAGACAAAGGCCAGCAGCGTCCCGTAGCCGACGTTCGACCGCTCGCGGTACTCGCGGAAGATGAAACTGGTCACCGTGTCCGTCGCCCCCCCCGGCCCCCCGCTGGTCACGTTGATGACGATGTCCGCCAGTTTCAGCTTGAAGATGATGCGGATCAGGATCGCGGTGATCGAGACCGGCAGCATCAGCGGAAAGGTGATTTCCCAGAACGATTTCCACCCCGTCGCGCCATCGACGCGGGATGCCTCGGTCAGCTCCTTCGGGATCGCCTGCAACCCCGCCAGCAGCATGATCATCATGAATGGAATATAGGTCCAGGCGTCCATCACCATGATCGTGGCCCGCGCCACCTCTGCACTGTCGAAGAACGACGGATTGTCCCACCCCAGGGCCCGCGCCAGCCGCGAGATCGGCCCGAACCGCGCCTCCAGCATCGACTTGCCGATCATCCACGACACCGCCACCGGCGACAGCATCAGCGGCAGAAGGAACGCCACGCGAAAGAACTTCCGCCCCCGGATCTGCGCGTTCAACAGCAGCGCCAGACCGAACGCGATGGCATATTCCACCAGGATCGCCAGCGTGTACCACCCCATGTTGCCCAGCGCGTTCCAGTAGAACGGATCGCCCCACATCTGGCGGACATTGTCGAACCCGTTGAACTGTCGCCCGTCGGGGCTGCTCAGGTTCCAGTCCGAAATGGCGATCATCAGCCCGAACAGCAGCGTAAACACCGTAATCGACACCGTGAACAGCGCCGCCGGCAACACGAACAGCGTGCGCTTGCCATGCTCGCCCCGGATCAGAACCTGGCCCCAGCACAGGCACACCGCCCAGGTCACATAGGCGTAAAGCGTGGGCCGCCAGTTCGTGAAATCGACAAGGATCGTTTCCGCCAGACGCCGCGCAACCGACCCTGGCGGTCCGACGCCGACCTGCACGGCCGCCCCCCATCCCGTCACGTCGATCACCTGCAAAGCGGCCACGACCGCCAGCAGCACGACCGATCCGCAGATGATCACCCGCCCGAACCCGACCCTGCGGGCCGAGAGGTTGTCGTTCGTCACGACATGCAGAAGATCGCCGATCCCGCTCATGACTGACATGTTAGCGGCGGCTCCTGCCCCTGGGAAGGGGGCAATCGGGCCGGGCGGCCCGGCCGGGCAGGATCATGATTCGGACATTTGCCCGGTCCTGCGGCAATGTGACACGTCCCAAGGCAAAACGGATCGACCGGCGCGGACGCCCGCACGGAATTGTCGTTCTGCTGCAACGGGATTGGCCAAAGTGTCAACTTCTCTAGACAGTTGATGTTGTAAACCTGTCGTGACATACTGACGCGGCTACCCTGTGCGATTTCGGGCGTCGGGGGGGCCGCATCCGGGGAAGCGAAGGGTCGTTCGCGACCCCGCGTGCGACATCAACCTGAACTGGAAACGGAGGAATACGCATGTCCAGCGATCCGGACAAAGTCTGGCCGACCGGCCTGACGCTCAAGGAGGCCGAGGAGGTGCACAGCTACGTGATCGATGGGACCCGCGTCTTCGGGGTCATCGCGCTGGTTGCCCACCTGCTTGTCGCCGTCACCACGCCGTGGCTCGGCTGAAGGGGGATAGGGGATGAACAACGCAAAACTCTGGCTCGTCGTGAAGCCGACGGTCGGGATCCCGCTCTTCCTGTCCGCGGTCGCGATCTCGTCGTTCGCGGTGCATGTCGGCATCATCAGCACGACCGACTGGATCGAAAGCTACCACCAGGGCAAGGGCATCAATCCGGCGGCATCCGCCGCGCTGGAGGTGCCCGCCGACGGGGTCGCCAAGGTCGCCTTCGTGCCCGGCAAGGATGATGTCCTGGTCAAGCTGCCCGACGGCACCATGGCCTTCGTCACGATCCAGACCCCGGAGGACGTCGCCATGGCCACGCTTCCGCCCGCAGCCGTCAACCAGTAGACGGTGCACACCCTGCGGCGCGGGACCCGAACGCACTTCGGGCCCCGCCTGCTCTTGCCCGGGCGTCTTGCCATGTTCGACTACCGCCGCCACATCGTGACCCGCATCGCCTCGGTCGGCATGCAGTACATGCCCTTTGCCGATGCCGCGACGCCGGACGTGCCGCTGTCGCGGCTTCTGCGGCTGTCGCTGTTCCAGGTGACGGTCGGCATGGCGCTGGTCCTGCTGGTCGGCACCCTGAACCGCGTGATGATCGTCGAGATGGGCGTGCCTGCGACGCTGGTCGGCATCATGCTGGCGCTGCCCCTGGTCTTCGCCCCCTTCCGCGCGCTGATCGGTTTCCGCTCGGACCGCTTCGTCTCGGCCATCGGCTGGCGCCGGGTGCCCTTCATCTGGAAGGGCACGATGCTGCAGTTCGGCGGCTTTGCCATCATGCCCTTCGCGCTGCTGGTCCTGTCGGGCTTCAACGAGGCGCATGACGCCCCCCTCTGGATCGGCCACACCGCCGCCGCCGCCGCCTTCCTGCTGGTGGGCGCGGGCGTCCACATGGTGCAGACCGTGGGCCTGGCGCTCGCGACCGATCTGGTCCCCGAGGAAAGCCAGCCCAAGGTCGTGGGCCTGATGTACGTCATGCTTCTGCTCGGCATGATCGTCAGCGCCACGATCTACGGCGCGCTTCTGGAAAACTACTCGCCCCTGCGCCTGATCCAGGTGATCCAGGGCACCGCCGTCGTCACCATCCTGCTGAACGTGGTCGCGGTGTGGAAACAGGAACCGCGCAACCGCGCCCGCGCCCAGGCGATGCAGGCCGCCGTCCAGCCCGACTTTGCCACCGCGCTGCGCCGCATGGCCGCCGTGCCGGGCCTGTTGGTGATGCTGGCGATGATCGGCCTCGGCACCGCCGGGTTCGGCATGGCGGATGTCCTTCTGGAACCCTTCGGCGGCCAGGTCCTGTCGATGACCGTGGCCGAGACGACGCGCCTGACGGTCGTGCTGGCCACGGGCACGCTTCTGGGCTTTGCCCTGGCCTCGCGCCTCCTCGGGCGCGGCGGCAGGCCCTTGCCCCTGGCCTGGGTCGGCGCGATGATCGGCATCCCGGCCTTTGCGCTGATCATCGCGGCGGGCGTCACGCTGACCGTGCCGCTCCTGGTCGCGGGCACGCTGGCCGCCGGGTTCGGCGCGGGCCTCTTCGGCCACGGCACGCTGACCGCCACCATCCGCACCGCCCCCCGCGACCAGATCGGCCTGGCGCTCGGCCTCTGGGGCACGGTGCAGACCTGTGCGGCGGGCCTTGGCGTCGCCGGGGCCGGCATCCTGCGCGACCGCATCCTGGCGGGCGGCGGGCAGGGTGCGGCACCCTACATCCCGGTCTTCGCCATCGAAATTGTGCTCCTGGCCCTTGCCGCCCTGGTCGCCCTGCGCTTCCTCCGCCCCGGCCTGGCCGCACCGACAGGCCGCGCTACTTCTGACACCGGTACCGACGCGGGCCTGATCGGCCCGCCCCCCCTGACGACAGCAAACAACGGGTGATCCATGACGACCATCATAACCAGGCTCTATTCCGACAAGGCCGCCGCCCTTGCCGTGGCGCAGGCGCTGCATGACATCGGACTTGCGGCAGACGAGGTGGCGGTCGTCGACGGCGGCGATGCGTCGGCCCGCCTGCGCGCCCTGCGCCTGGCCCCCAAGGACGCCGCCGCCATCGCCGCAGGCATCGCGCGCGGCCATGCCGCCGTGGTTGCCACCGCCCCCTTCAACCCGCGCGGTATCGCGCTGAAGGCCACGCGCCTGATGGACGCCCACAACCCCGCCGCCGCCGCCGACCGCTATGTCGAAGAGGATTACCGCCCCGTCGGCCGGTCGAACCTGTACCCGGCCGGCACCTACTTCATGTCGATCCCGCCCGAACACAGGGGCGGTGCCAGCCACGGCCATGTCCTGTCGCTGGGCGGCCTGACATCGACGCCGACCAAAACCTCCGCCGCCGGCCGCGCCCGCCACATCCTGCCCTTCGCCACGATCAAGCGCTCGAACCGCAGCCTCAAGGTGTCGCACTGGAGCCTGTCGCGCATGCTGGGCATGCCCACCATCGCCGACCGGTGATCCGCGCACCCCGACCCGCCAGGTCCTGGCCCGCGCCGCGCAGGCAAGGCCCGGTCCACGGTCGCTGCACAGATCTGGCCCTTTTTCTGTCCAAAAGTATCCCACGGGGGGTCCGGGGGGTGTGAAACCCCCCGGTCCTGCCGGTGACGCCGGGACCACCCATGACCAAGGGCGCGCAGGCCAAAGCCCGCGCGCCCCCTTCATGCCCAGCGATCACATCCCGAGCGACGCCTTGTACAGCGCGATCTGGCTGTCGCGCCCGATCTGGTCGGTGATCTTCTCCCAGGCCGCCGCAATCGCGTCCGCCGTCTCCTGCGCCGATCCGTACTGCCCGGCAAAGCCCTTGGACAACTCGTCCTCGGCCACCGAATAGTACTGGAAGATGCCGGGGATGCGCGGCTCGATGGCGGCGTTCGGGTGGTTGTACGAATCCGCGTTGGACGACAGGTAGTCCTCGATATAGGCGCGGTCGTACCCCGCCGCTTCCCATTCGTCGATCTGGAAGTGGCTGTTGCGATAGGGCTGGAACCCCGACGGATAGGCCGCCGTCCACAGCGAGATATCCTTGCCTCCCAGATGCGCCGCTGCCGACCAGGCCGCCTTGCGCTTCTTCTCGTCGCCCGAGACGCGGTTGGTCACATACACGCCCCAGCCGATGTAGGCCATGTTCGGGGCCTCGTTGTAGGTCTCTTCCCAGGCCCCGGCGGCGTGGTTGTACACGCGGTCCGATCCGGGGTTGATGCCGAAGCCCACGACGTCGCCCACGACCGACCCATCCGAGGTGCGCGCCGACGATCCCACATCACCCCACCACATCAGCATCGATCCCGTGCCTGCCAGGAACTGGCTGAACGCTGTCGTGCCGGGGTCGGCGTTGATCTGGTCCGCCGGATAGGCCCCGGCCGCGATCAGGTCCATCACGTCCTGGATGGCCTGCACCCAGCCCGGATTGTTGACGCGCGGCTTCATCGTGTCGGGGTCGAACAGCCAGGCCTTGTCGCTGGGATGCTTCACATAGGCCGCCGCCCGGTTCTCGATGAAGTAGAACCCGAACCCGCCCCAGCCCTTCAGCGGATCAAGATAGCCATGCGCGGGCAGGCCGGTCAGCGGGTCGGTCTGGCCGACCAGGGCCTTGGACACCGCATTGACCTGCTGCCAGGTCTTGGGCACCTCCGCCCCGCCGATGGCCCCTTCGCCGAAATAGTCGGTGCGATAGGCATAGGTGTGGCAGTCGCCGTCGATGGTGATGCGGTACGTCTTGCCGTCCCAGGTGCCGACGGGCGGCTGCAGGTACCCCACAAGGTCATCCGCCTCGATCTGCGTCTTCACCCAGTCCGGCATCTCGTCCAGCAATCCCTTGCCGGCCGTCTCGCCTTCGAAGGGCGCGCCCATCTCGATGATGTCGAAATCGACGGTGCCGGTGGCAATCGCCTGCTGCAAGCGCGGGCTGTAGTCGGCCTGCGCCAGGTCGATCCAGTTGATCTTGGCCCCGGTGTAGGTCTCCCAGGGCTTGAGGAAGCCGCGGAACAGCAGGTTGTGCAGGTTCTGGTTGTTCAGCCCCATGAAGGTCAGCTCGACCCCCGCGAACTCGCCCTCGGCGACGTTGCCCTTGGTGGCGCCCAGGCACATCTCGCCCACCTTCTGCCAGTCGGCATCGGTCGGGCTGCCGGCCCCCACGCCCGGAATCTTCAGGATTTCCGCCCGCAGGTTGTCTTGCGCATTCGCCGCCTTCGGCAGGGTGATCGGCCCCAGGGCCGCCATCGCCCCCATCGCGGTCGCCCCGCGCAGCACGTTGCGGCGGCTCATCCGGCCCCGCATCAAGGCATTGTAAATCTCGACCTTCACGACGTTTTCCTCCCTGTCGCTGTTGTCCGCAAGGGGCCTGTCGCCCCTCGTCGGTCGGCATGTCCGGCAAATCCTGGAACACCGCGCACGGGGGGCCCCGCCCATATGCGCTAACTTAAGCTTTGAGCCATCTGCGGTATCCTTCGTCTGGGTGGTTCGTTGATGCGATGGGCGGCTGACAGGAGTCTTTCTCGGCATGTTACGAGAGGAAGCGTGCCGATGATG
>JBQTJI010000034.1:0-109303 GCA_052387255.1 Gemmobacter sp.
GCTCTGCCTATCTGCGGGTATTGATCGGGGTCCCGGCCTTCGCCGGGACGACCGGTCCGGGGAGTGAACGCGGCATGCGCAAGGCCTGTCACCCCACCTCGGGGCCGAACACGAATTCGGGCAGCACCACGTCCCAGGCGTCGCGCTTCAGGCTCGGTTGGAAATCTTCTGCATTGTCCACCTTGCGCCAGCGGACCACGGCAAAGACTTCGGCCCGCACACAGACCCTGCCCGGCGGTGGTTGCCAGACGGCGGCCATGCGCCCGATGGTGACGCCGCTGACGTGGCGGATCAGCCAGCGACCCTGCCAGCCGTCCAGCACCAGAGGGTCACCAATGCGCAAGCCCGCCAGAAGCGCAAGCGCCTCGGCGCGGTCCTCCAGCCGACCGGGGAAGGACAGATCGACCATCCCCATCTCGGCCGCCTGATACCACAGGTCCGCCTGCTGCAGTGCGGCGGGGTCGGGGGTGGCGGTCCGGTGCAACAGGCCGTCGCCCGTCAGGATGGGATGTCGGCCTGCCATGCTGGTCATCGCCAACGACCGCCGGGCCCGTGTCATCGCGACATAGAACAGCCGCCGGGGCGCGTCGGCGTCTTCGTTTGGCGATGACCGATCCCAGCCACCGTCCAGCACGACGACATCATCGAACTCCAGCCCCTTGGCCCGGTGCGCGGTCAGCAGCAGCAGCCCCCGCTGTGCCGCCCGCGCCCCCAGCGACCATTCGGTCAGTGCCTCGATCATCTCGGCCACCAAGACGGGCCTGGCCTCGGTGCCGGATGCAAGGGCCTCGATGCCTTCGCACAGCCAGTGCCACCAGCGGTTGGGCCACTGCGCCCCGATCCAGTCCAGAACCTGCGGCACCGCCAGCACACCCCCGGGCGCGCCGCGCAGGAAGTGCAGCAGCGCCTGGAACTCACGCAGACGCCACAGGGGCGGCAGCCGGTCGCGCGCCATCTGCACCGGAATGCCCTGTGCCTCGGCATAGCTGCGCACGGGGTGCAACAGGCTCCACTCACGCGCGATCACGGCGGCGCGCGACCAGTCCCAGCCGGGTGCCAGCCGCGACAGGCGCACCAGTTCGTCCACCGCCGCGACGGCCTGCGCCACCTCGCCACCGGCCGTGCGCAGCACCTGCACCCGGCCCGCCGCGACCGGATCATGCACCACCATGGCACCCCCCTCGGGCGCCTTGCGCCGGAGGCGGTCGATGGTGATGTCGTGGTCGGCCTTCATCCGACCCTTCGCAGGCGCGATCGCCCGGTTCGCCGCCGCGATGATGGCCTGGGTCGAGCGGTAGTTCTCAGTCAGAAAGGCGGGGCGGGCGGCATAATCCGCCTCGAACCGGCGGATATAGTCCACCGAGGCCCCGGCAAAGGCATAGATGTTCTGGTCGTCATCCCCCACCGCGAACAGGCTGAGCTTGTCGGCATCGTCCAGCGACCGCCCCGCCACGGCGGCGATCAGGGCATATTCATCCGCGCCGATGTCCTGGTATTCGTCCACCAGGATCCAGCGGTACCCCTCGATCAGCGCCTCGCGCCGCGCCTCGGCCTCGGCGCGGGTCAGGCCATCGCCGCGCAGCAGGGTCACGGCCTCCCGCAGCACCTGGTCGAAATCGACCGTGCGGCCCGCGGCAAAGGCCCCCGCGAAACTGGCCCCCACCAGCCGCATCGCCAGGGCGTGGCAGGTCGACACCGTCACCCACGCCGCCGCATCGCCGATCAGGTCGGACAGGCGCAGGCGGATCTCGGCGGCGGCATGACGGTTGTAGGTCAGCACCAGGATGCCGCGCGGATCGGCGCGGCGCACCCGCACCAGATAGGCGATGCGGTGCACCAGCACCCGCGTCTTGCCCGACCCCGGCCCCGCCAGGACCAGCACGTTCGTCGCCTCGCGGTCGTCCGCGACGATTTTCTGCTGCACCGGATTGGCCAGGTCCTCGACGATCATCCGCCACGACGACGGCAGCGTCTGCCGCCGCAGGTCCGGCGCACTGTCGGGCATCCACGTCTGCAGGAAACGTTCGGTATCCAGCGCGAAATAGTCGCGCGTCAGTTGTTCCGCCTGTTCCTGCGACGTCAGGCCCCGTTCGGCATAGCGCGCCATGATATGGGTCTGCACCGTCTGCGCGCCATAGTGTTCCTCCAGCGGCAGGAAATCGCGCTGGGTGAACGGACCGCCGCCCGCCCGCAGGTGCACCGTGATGGCCTGGCGGAACACGGTCAGCCCGCGCCCCAGCTTGACCACATCCTGTTCGTGCAGCCACATCATCGCGCGGTGCTGCAGTTTCGACAGGTCCTTCACCGCGTCGCGCAACAGCGCGTCGCCCGACAGTTCCGACATCAGGCGGCCCACCGTCGTCTCGACCTGCAGGTCCTTGCCGCGCGTGCCTTTTGCCACCAGCCCGGTCAGGTGGCGCAGCAGGCGTTCCGCCGCCAGCCGCCGGACTTCGGCGGTCTTTACGACCAGGTCCCAGGACTTTTCCAGCCGCACCATCATCGTGCCGCGACGGGCCTTGCGTACCTGCAGGTTGCCGCCGCCGCCCTCTTCTTCGCGACCGTCCTGCGCCATGCCCCGCAACAGGGTCTCGACCAGATCGGGCCGGACCCCCTCATGGCCCCGGTCGCGCAGCACCTGGCAGGTCTCGGCCAGCAGCAGGGGCAAGGGTTCCGTGCTCCCTGCGTCGGGTGCCCTTTCGCGCTTCTCGTCGATCAGGGCCTTTTCCAGGTCCGCCGCCGCGCTGAACCGCTGCGCCGACGACTGCTCGACCCCGACATGCACGAAGACCGTGATCGCGGTGTCGTTGGTGGCGATGCCCAGGGTCTCGAGGTCGGTCAGCGCGCCCTGCAGCCGGTACCCCGCCAGCCCCGACACGCCGGTCAGCTCGTCGGTCGAGATGCCCTGGTCGGGCGGCGCGTTCATCAGGTGGCGCACGATGGCCAGCAACTGCCTGCGCCGCGCGTCGGTGATGGCGCGACCGGCCAGGCGGGCCTCGGCCTCGGCCAGGGTGCGGACCTGGAGCGAGGACGGAAACACCTGCACGCTGTTTTCCTCGCGGCTCAGCAGCGCCGCCTCTTCAAGCCAGGACACCGCCGTCTTGACGCGGGTGTCGTCGGTGGCACTGTCGCGTTCGAACTCAAGGTCGCGTTCCTCGCGCACGATCTCTCCGGACGTCGCCACCACCTCGCCGGATTTCTGCCGGTCCATCCGCCGCAAGGCTTTCAGGATCGCGCCGATCTCGTGCCGGGCCAGGCGCGACCGGGCCGACATGTCGAACTGCCGCTCGACATCGTCCTTGCAGTACAGGAGCACGCAAACGGCACGGTCGCGATCGCGCCCCGCGCGGCCCGCCTCTTGCAGATAGCTTTCCAGCGAGCCGGGGATGTCGCCGTGCACCACCAGCCGGATGTCGGGCTTGTCGATGCCCATGCCGAAGGCGTTGGTCGCCGCGATGATCCGCAGGTCGCCGTTCTGGAAGCTTTCCTGCACCTCGCGCTTGCGCTCGGGCAAGAGCTTCGCATGGAAGAAATCCGCCGCCAGCCCTTGGGCCCTGAGGAAAGCGGCGACGCGCTGAGTCCCGTCCCGCGTGGCGCAATAGACGATGGCCCCCGACGCGCCTTCGGGCGGCAAGGCCCGGTCGATGACATCCATGATGTCGCCCAGCTTGGTGCTTGCCCTCGTCTCGCGCACCTCGAAGGTCAGGTTGTCGCGCACGGCCCCCCCGTCCAGCAGGGCCAGGTCGACCTGCAGCTTGCTGCGGAAGTGGTCCAGGATGTCGCGGATCACCTCGGGCTTGGCGGTGGCAGTCAGGCACAGCACGGGCGCAGGGGCCATGTCGCCCGAAAAAGCGCGCACGAATCGCGCGATGTAGCGGTAGTCGGGCCGGAAATCATGGCCCCATTTCGACACGCAATGCGCCTCGTCCAGCACCCAGTACCCGACGTCGCGCTGCCGCAGCACCGACCGCACCGACCGGCTGCGCAACTGTTCGGGCGCAATCAGCAGGATCGCGGCATCGCCCAGGCGCACGCGGTCCAGCGCGTCCTGCCGTTCGGGCATCGACAGCATGCCGTTCACCGTGACGCAGGCCGAGATCCCGTGCCGCGCCAGCCCCCGCACCTGATCGGCCATCAGCGCGACCAGCGGAGAGATCACCACCGTCAGCGCCCCCGTCTTGTCGTACTGCGTCAGCGCCGGAACCTGGTAGCACACCGATTTCCCGGTGCCGGTCGGCAGGATCCCGAGCAGGCTGTGGCCCGCCATCGCCTCGGCCACGATCCGCTCTTGCAGGGGAACGCCGTGGACATCGGCAGGCTCGGGGCGGAACCCGTCGAACCCGAACCAGCGCGACAATGCTGCCTTCGGATCGTTCTGCGTGCGGCACCAGGCGCAGTCGGGGCGGTCGCAGGCGGCGTCGCGCAGGGTTTTCACGATCTGCGCTGCCTCGCGGAACCTGGCCCGCACCCAGGGCGGCATCACCGAATCGCCGCCCGCCACGGTGATCCAGGCCAGGGCATAGGCCATCGGCCAACCTGAGGGCGGGCTGTGCAGGTGGGTCAACGTCTGGTCCACGCGAAGGGTACAGGCGCGTCCCGCCAGCACCGCGCGGACCGCCGCCTCGGCTGCGGCAGGATCGGGGCAATCCGCACCCCGCACCTCGGCAAAGACCGCATCGAACCCGTCCGCATCGGGCATCCGCGTGCACAGGAAATGCCAGGCGGTCAGCGCCTCGGGCATCCCGGCGGCCATGCCGGACAGCAGTTGCAACTGCTCGGCAAACAGGTCCAGCACCAGCCGTGCATCCCGTTCGGGATCGTTCACATGCCCCGCCTGCAACCGCCCGTCATGATGGTGCTTGACCAGCCGGTGATAGGGATTGCGCGGTGACGCCAGGGGGTTCAGCCACAGCGTGTCGATGGGTTTCTGCGCCAGCCGGGCCAGTCCGGGCCGGACGGCCAAGAGATGCGGCAGGTCGAACCCGATGATGTTGTGACCCAGAAGATAGTCGGCGCGCCCGGCCATGGCCTCGAACCGGGTCAGCGCCTCGTCGATCTGCCCCTTGCGCGACACCACCTTGTCGGGCACCCCGTTCCGCACGGCAGCCAGGGCAAAGATGCGCGCGGTCTTCGGATCGACCTCCAGGTCCAGCGACAGGCAGCGGTCGGGCAGGGTGAACGACCGCGCGGCCATCAATGCGCCCCGGCCCTGGGCCGCACACGGCCATCAGGCGCGACATTGCCCGAGGGCATCCGGCCCCCTTTGTCCCGACCAGCGCTTTCGACAATCCCGGCCATCGCTCCACGATATTGCGCGAATTGCGTCGCCTGCAACAAGTCCTTGCGTGCAGAAAATCAAAGCCCCGCCGGAACCGCCCATCCCAGCTGCGCCGCCAATGCCTGCAGCGGCCTGCGCGCCAAGGTCCAGTCGGCCCGCCGCGCGGCATAAAGGGTGGCCTCGCTCGACAGGATCGGTGGCCCGGACAGAACCTTCAGGTGGTTGGCGCGCAATGTCTCGCCGGTCGTCGTGATGTCGGCAATCGCCTCGGCGGTCAGGTTCTTGACCGTGCCTTCGGTCGCGCCCTGGCTGTCGACCAGCGCATAGTCCGCCACGCCCTCGGCCGTCAGGTAATCGCGCACCAGCCGGTGGTACTTGGTGGCGATGCGCAGGCGGTGGCCATGGGCGGCGCGGAACGCCGCCGCCGCCGCGTCAAGGTCATCGACCGTTTCCACGTCGATCCAGGCCATCGGCACGGCGATCACCAGGTCGGCCTGGCCGAACCCCAGGGCGGCCAGCGGCACCACCGACCCCTGCCAGTCGGCCAGCCGGTCCTGCACCAGGTCCGACCCGGTGACACCCAGATGCACCCGGCCCGCCGCAAGGTCGCGCGGAATCTCGCCCGCCGACAGCAGCACCAGTTCCACGCCGTCGATGCCCTCCACGGCCCCGGCATATTCGCGGCTGGCCCCCGACTGGCGCATGGTCACGCCCCGCGCGCCGAACCAGGCAAAGGTATCTTCCATCAGCCGCCCCTTCGACGGCACGCCGATCTTCAGCGTCATGGCCGCAGCCCCGCCGTCAGTGCGGGCCGGATCACGCCCCCCACCGCCGGGATCGACCGCCCCTGCCCCAGCACACGCGTCAGCGCGTCGTACCGCCCGCCGCTGGCCACCGGGGGCATGCCCTCGGGGCCGAGGAACGAGAACACGAACCCGTCGTAGTATTCCATCGCCGTTCGCCCGTGGCTCGCCTCGAAGGGCAGGGTGTCCACCTTCACGCCCCGCGCTGCCAGGGCGTCCATGCGCCGCGCGAAACGATCCACTGCCGGGGCGATGGCGGGCAGCAGCGGCGTGATCCCGCGCAGGTGCGCCAGTGCCGCCCCCGCCGGGGCCTCGAGCGCCAAGAGGTCGTACAGCATCGCCGCCTCGGGGGCGGCGAGGGGGGGCGTTCCGGCATCGTCCAGCAGGGCCGCCGCGCGGGCGGTGATCTCGGCCTCGCTCCTTAAGCCGATCACCGGCCCCGCCTGCGCAATCAGCGCCGGGGCGGTATCGGTGCGCAGCCGGTCCAGCAGCGCCGCCCTTGCAGGCGGCACCGCCGCCCGCCCCGCAAACCGGTCCAGCAACCGGCGGAACCGCTGCGGCCGCCAGACATGGCGCAGCAGCGCCGCCTTGCGCCGGTCGGTCGTGGCCAGCCCCCGCACCGCCGCCATCAGGATGCCGATGTCGCCGGTGACCGGGCGGACCGGCAGCCCGTCCAGCAGGCGGGCAAAGAGTGAAAAGACCTCGGCATCGGCAACCTCGGGGGCGGTCCGGTCGAACAGTTCGAACCCCACCTGCAGGTATTCCCGCGCGCGGGTGTCGGGCCGGTCCTGCCTGCGGAACACCTCGCCGCGATAGCAGTAACGCGCCGGTTCCGCGCCCCCCGCCATATGCGCCTGCACCACCGGCACGGTGAAATCCGGGCGCAGCATCATCTCGCCCGCGACGGGGTCATGGGTGACATAGGCCCGCGCGCGGATATCCTCGCCGTACAGGTCCAGAAGCGTGCCCGCCGGTTGCAGGATATCGGCGTCCACCGCCACTGCACCCGCCGCCAGGAACGCCGCGAACAGCCGCTCGGCTTCGGCCCGCTCGGCGGCACGGTCCGACCCGCTGGCACTCATCGCGCCAGCATCTGGCGCACCGCCGCCACCAGCCCGTCACGCGGCACCTCGACCTGCGCGGGCCGCGCCTTCCACTCCTCCAGGCTCGCCCCGGCGGCGATCTTCGCGCCAAGGATCAGGTCCTTGAGGATGACCGTCCCCCTGCCCGCCTCATCCCCGCCCATGATGACGGCCACCGGAGAGCCGCGCTTGTCGGCATATTTCAGCTGGTTCCCGAACGACTTCGGGTTGCCCAGGTAGACCTCGGCCCGGATGCCGCCCGACCGCAGGTCCGCAGCCATGGCCATGTAATCCGCCATCCGGTCCCGGTCCATCACCGTCACGATCACCGGCCCCGGATCCGCCACCTTCGCCCCCCGCTTCGCCTTCAAAGCCGCCAACAGCCGGTCCACCCCGATGGACACGCCCGTCGCAGGCATCTCCTGTCCGGTGAAGCGTTTCACGAGGTCGTCGTAGCGCCCCCCACCTGCGACCGAGCCGAACTGGCGCGGACGACCCTTTTCGTCGGTGACGGTGAAGGTCAGTTCGGCCTCGAACACGGGGCCGGTGTAGTAGCCGAGGCCACGCACGACGGAGGGGTCGATGACGATGCGGTCGGAGCCGTAGCCTTGGGCACGGCAGTAGCCGATCATATCGATTAACTGGTGTAGCCCATCCATTCCGACAACTGTCTCGTGCAACACGCTATAGAGGTTGTACGCAACGACTTTATCTTCTTCGGTCATTTGGCGACCTAGTGAACTACTTTCAGCATATTCAAGAGCTTCGTCCTTGCGACGCAAATCAGTTGCAGAGGTCAGAATCCGCTCGATTTGGTCAATTGCCGAAGGTTTCAGGCCTGCACCTTTGGTGAAATCGCCGCTCTCGTCCTTTCGTCCATCACCGAGGATTGCCTTCACCCCAGACCAACCGAGGCGGTCCATTTTATCAATTGCCCGCTGAACAATACCCCGGATCTCGACCAATCTCTCGGTTTCAAAGGCATCTTTTCCGAGACCTGCAATCTCCAGTGCGCCGTCGAGAACCTTTCGGCTGTTAATGCGAACAACATAGTCGCCCCGCTCGATTCCTACAGCTTCCAAAGCGTCTGACAGCATAGTGCAGAGTTCAGCATCCGCCGCCACGCTCGACGATCCCACCGTATCCGCATCGCACTGATAGAACTGCCGGAACCGCCCTGGCCCCGGCTTTTCGTTGCGCCACACCGGCCCCATCGCATAGCGCCTGTACGGCGACGGCAATTCACTCCGGTACTGCGCCGCCACCCGTGCCAGGGGCGCGGTCAGGTCATACCGCAGCGCCAGCCAGTCGCCGCCCTTCCCCTCGGAAGCCGCCTCGTCCTGCCAGGCGAACACCCCCTCGTTGGGCCGGTCCACATCCGGCAGGAACTTGCCCAGGGCCTCGACCGTCTCGACGGCGCTCGTCTCCAGCGGCTCGAACCCGTGCATGCGGTAGACCTCGGCGATGGTGGCCAGCATCGCCTGCCGCTCCACCACTTCCGCGCCGAAACAGTCGCGGAACCCCTTCGGCGTCTCGGCCCGGGGGCGGCGCGGTGCATCCTTGGCCATGGGCATTCCCCCTTCACGTTCACACGCGCGGCGGTGTAACGGATGGGGCAAGGGGCGGCAAGCGGAAGGGCCGCTTCAATCAGAAGGACTGGGCGATGGACCGGCTGGAAGAACGCATCGCCCACCTGATCCGCGCGCAAGAGGATCTGTCCGACGTCGTCGCCCGCCACCAGGCCGAAATCGACCGCCTGACCCGCCGCGTCGAGATGCTGCTGCTGCGCGAGGCGGAGCGCGAGGCCGACGGACCCGCCGCCGACCCCAACCAGAAGCCGCCGCACTGGTAATCCCCGGATTTCGACTTTGCCCAAATATCCTCGGGGGGAGCCGAAGGCGGGGGGCAGACAGCCCCCCTGCACCGCCGCCGACATCACGGCCTCAGATGTCTTCCAGCATCCGCACGCCGGGAAACGACTTGATCGCGGCGCGCACCTTGGGCGTGACCGGATAGGGCACCGGCAGTTCCACGTCCACCTCCTCGCCCGTCGCGGGGGCCAGCACGCACAGCCGGACAGGCGCGCGGGACCGTCCGCCCTCGGCCAGCGTGCGGGCGAGGAACGATGACAGGGGGGCCAGCGCCTCGGGGCCCGCGACGTGGATGCGCAGGCCGACAGCACCCGCCTCTTCGGCGATGACGTCGGCGGACTGGACCGACCGCGCCAGCAGTTTCAGCGTCTCGCCCTCCAGCGTGGCCTCGGCCTGGATCACCACGTTCCGGCCCGGTTCCAAGAGGTCGCGCGCCTGGTCCAGCACGTCCGAGAACACCGTCACCTCGAAGGCCCCCGTCGGATCGGACATCTGGACAAAGGCATACCGGTTGCCGCGCGCCGACTTCTTTTCCTGCCGGCTGGCCACAGCCCCCGCCATCTTGCCGACCCAGCCGCCACCCGCAGCCAGTTTCGCGACCTCGGCCAGTGTCCTGACCTCACGCCGGCGCAGCGCCCCCATGGCGTCGTCCAGGGGATGGCCCGACAGGTAGAACCCGATCGCCGCCTGCTCCTGGGTCAGCCGCTCGACGGTCAGCCAGTCGTCGCGGAAGGGCAGGCGCGGTTCGGGAATGTCGGTGCCACTCTCGCCGAACAGCGACACCTGCGCCGAGGCGCGGGCTTCGTGCAGCGCCGCCGAATAGGCGACCAGCGGGTCCAGCGCCTCGAACACCCGCGCGCGGTTGCGGTCCAGCACGTCGAAGGCCCCGGCGCGGGCCAGCATCTCCAGCGAGCGCTTGCCCACGCGTTTCAGGTCCACCCGGCGCGCCAGGTCGTACAGCGTGGCAAAGGGCCACCCGTCGCGCGCCGAAACGATCAGGTTCATCGCCTCAACGCCCACGTTCTTCAGCGCGCCCAGGGCATAGACGACCTTGCCGTCCCGCACGCTGAACAGCGCCTCGGACGCGTTCACGCACGGGGCCACGATGGCAATCCCCAACCCCTTGCGGACCTCTTCGGCATAGTCGGCCAGCTTGTCGGTCAGGTGGATGTCGCAGTTCATCACGGCGGCCATGAACTCGACCGGGTGGTTGGCCTTCAGCCAGGCCGTCTGATAGCTGACCACGGCATAGGCGGCGGCGTGCGATTTGTTGAACCCGTAGTCGGCGAACTTCTCCAAGAGGTCAAACACCTCGCCCGCCTTGTCGCGGGTCACGCCGTTGGCCATCGCGCCTTCGATGAACTTGGGCCGCTCTTTGGCCATTTCCGCCGCGATCTTCTTGCCCATGGCGCGGCGCAGCAGGTCGGCCCCGCCCAGCGAATACCCTGCCATGACCTGCGCGATCTCCATCACCTGTTCCTGATAGACGATGATGCCTTGCGTCTCGGACAGGATATGGTCGATCGACGGGTGCAGGCTTTCCTTCTCGCGAAGGCCGTTCTTCACCTCGCAATAGACCGGGATGTTGGCCATGGGGCCGGGACGGTACAGCGCCACCAGCGCCACGATATCCTCGATGCAGGTGGGCTTCATGCGGCGCAGCGCGTCCATCATGCCGCTGGATTCCACCTGGAACACCGCCACCGTGCGGGCACTGGCGTACAGCGCATAGGCCGCCGGATCGTCCAGCGGGATGCGGTCGATGTCCACCTCGATGCCGCGCAGACGCAGAAGGTCCAGCGCGCCCTTGATCACCGTCAGCGTCTTCAGCCCCAGGAAGTCGAACTTCACCAGCCCCGCCGCCTCGACCCACTTCATGTTGAACTGGGTCGCGGGCATGTCCGACCGCGGGTCGCGGTACAGCGGCACCAGTTCGTCCAGCGGACGGTCGCCGATCACCACGCCCGCGGCATGGGTGCTGGCGTTGCGCAACAGCCCCTCGATGGCGGCGGCATAGTCCAGCAGCCGGCCGACCACCTCCTCGCGCGCGGCCTCGCGCAGGCGCGGCTCGTCGGCCAGCGCCTTGGTGATCGACACCGGTTTCACCCCTTCGACCGGGATCATCTTGGACAGCCGGTCGACCTGGCCATAGGGCAGTTGCAGCACCCGCCCCACGTCGCGCACGGCGGCCTTGGACAGGAGCGCCCCGAAGGTGATGATCTGGCCCACCCGGTCGCGCCCATAGCGGCCCTGGACATAGTCGATCACCTCTTCCCGCCGGTCCATGCAGAAGTCGATGTCGAAGTCGGGCATCGACACCCGCTCGGGGTTCAGGAACCGCTCGAACAGAAGGCCATAGGCCAGGGGGTCCAGGTCGGTGATGGTCAGCGCATAAGCCACCAGCGACCCCGCCCCCGAGCCGCGTCCGGGGCCGACCGGAATTCCTTTCGCCTTGGCCCACTGGATGAAGTCGGCCACGATCAGGAAGTAGCCGGGAAAACCCATCTGCTCGATGATCTTCAGCTCGAACGCCAGCCGCGCCTCGTACTCGGGCACCGTCACGGCGTGGGGGATCACCGCCAGCCGCGCCGCCAGCCCCGCGCGCGCCTGACGCCGCAACTCCTCGACCTCGTCATCGGCGAACTTCGGCAGGATCGGCGCGCGTTTCTGCGCGGCATAGGCGCAGCGGCGGGCGATCTCGACGGTGTTGTCCAGCGCCTCGGGCAGGTCGGCGAACAGCCGCGCCATCTCGGCCTCGGACTTGAGGGAATGGGCAGGCGTCAGGCGGCGGCGGGGGGTCTGCTGGTCGACATAGGCCCCTTCGGCAATGCAGATCAGCGCGTCATGGGCCAGGTACATGTCGGCCTTGGGGAAATAGACGTCGTTCGTCGCCACCAGCGGCAGGCCCAGGTCATAGGCCAAGGCGATCATCCCCGGTTCCGTTACCCGCTCGGCCTGTGGCAGGGTGCCCGAGTCGTCGGGGTGGCGCTGCAACTCGACATAGCAGCGGCCCGGAAACGCCGCCGCCAACCGCTCCAGCACCGCACGCGCGCGGGGCTCCTGCCCCGCTTCCAGATGCCGCCCGACCGGCCCGCCTGCCCCGCCCGCAAGGCAGATCAGGCCCCCGGCATGGGCGGCAAGTTCGTCCCACGTCACCTGCGGCACCTGCCCCGAGGTGTTGAGGTAGAGGCAGGAGTTGAGCTTCAGCAGGTTCAGATACCCCGCCTCGGACTGCGCCAGCAGCACGACCGGCGCAGGCAGACGCGGACGCTCGCCCGGTTGCGCGGGGTCAAAGGCCAGGGCCACCTGGCAGCCGACGATGGGCTGCACGCCCGCACCCGTGGCCAGTGTGGAAAACTCCAGCGCCGCGAACATGTTGTTGGTGTCGGTCACGGCCACCGCCGGGACCCCCGCCCTGGCCGTCAGATCGACCAGCTTCTTCACCGGCACCGCGCCCTCCAGCAGCGAATGCTCGGTATGGACGCGCAGGTGGATGAATCGGGGGGAGGACATGGGGCGGACCCTAGCCGATCCGCCCCGTCCGGGCCAAGGGTCAGGTGCTCTGCATGATCCGGCGCCGGGGCTGCAGGAAGACAACCGCCCCCGCGAGGATGACCAGCACCAGGGACGCGAGCATCGCGCTCTCGTCCCAGCCGGGTTTGGCCACCATCAGCCAGACCACCACGAACTGCACCACATAGTCGAAGTTCGCCAGCCGCAAGAGCCGCCGCCCGTCCTGCGAGGCGACCCGCGCGCCGACCCGCGCCGCCATCGCCACCGCCCGCTCGGACGCAGGCCCCAGCACCAGCGCCCCGAACAGCGCGGTGAACGCGATGCCCGCCAGGGCCAGAACCACCCAGGCGGGCCAGCCGTGCCCGCCCACCCACACCAGCGCCACGCCGGTGACGAGGGTGGCCACGCTGGCCGGCATGAAGATGCGCGGCCCCGCGACGGCGACATGGCCGATCAGCGCCATGAACCCCTCGGGGTCGTTCCGCCGCGACAGGATCGTGCCCAGAAGGACCATCGCCGATCCGCCGCCCAGCCAGACGACAGCCGCCGCGAGGTGAAGAAACTTGAGCGTGACATAGAGTTCCATTTTCAATCCGCCTCCCGTGCAAATGGTCGATGCCGTGCTGTACACGCGGGTTGACGTACGGGAAAGGTCAGGAAAACCTGACGCCCCGGTGCCGGACGCCCTGCCTGCCTGCGGCGTTTTCGGGCAATCTGCGCCCAATATTCCGGCAAAAGGCGAAACTCCTTCGTGCGCGCCGCCAAACCTTCTGCTTGCCTTGTGGGCAGGCCCGGGGCTTCATGCTTCACAGGGAGCGGGCGGTGACAGCCCGGGGGCAAGAGGGCCGCTTTACGCCGCATCGGGCGGGCCTCGGAACATGCCTCGAACGGGGAGAAGGCGGCGGGTTTGCACATGTCCGAGGTCGCGTTTCGCTTGAACGGGACACAGGTGCGCGTGGCGGATCAGCCGCCCACGCGCAGCCTGCTCGACTGGCTGCGCGAGGTGCGCGGCCTGACCGGCACAAAGGAAGGCTGCAACGAGGGCGACTGCGGGGCCTGCACCGTCTTGGTCACGGGCACCGACGGCGTGGCCCGCGCGCTGAACGCCTGCATCCTTTTCCTGCCGCAGGTACAGGGCTGCGCCGTCCGCACGGTCGAGGGGCTGGCCGCCGCCGACGGCACCCTGCACCCGGTGCAGGCCGCCATGGTCGAACACCACGGGTCGCAATGCGGCTTCTGCACGCCGGGGTTCGTCATGTCGATGGCCGCCGCCCATGCCCAGGGGCGCACCGACCACGACGACCAGCTAGCGGGCAACCTCTGCCGCTGCACCGGCTATGCGCCGATCATCCGCGCGGCGCAGGATGCCGAAGGCACCCCGCTTCCCGAATGGCTGGCCACCGATCGCGATTTCGACTTTGCAGAAGTATCCTCGGGGGGGGCCGCAGGCGGGGGGCAGACAGCCCCCCTGCAAGGCTTCCGTCCGACCACCACCGACGACCTTGCGGCATGGTACGCGCAGAACCCAGGTGCCACGCTGATCGCCGGGGCCACCGACGTGGGCCTCTGGGTGACCAAGCAGCTGCGCGACCTGTCGCCTGTCGCCTTCCTGAACGGCATCGCCGACCTGGCCCGGATCGACCGCCAGGGCGACACCTTCCGCATCGGCGCGGGCGTCACCCTGTCTGCCCTGTGGGCGGCGATGAAGACGCCTCACCCATCCTTCGCCGAACTGATCCGCCGCTATGCCGGCGTTCAGGTCCGCAACGCCGCCACCATCGGGGGAAACATCGCCAACGGCAGTCCCATCGGCGACGGCCCCCCCGCCCTGATCGCGATGGGGGCCACCCTGCACCTGCGCCAGGGCAACACCCGCCGCGACCTCGCACTTGAGGATTTCTTCCTCGACTATCGCCGCCAGGACCGCCTGCCGGGTGAGTTTGTCGAGGCCGTCACCATCCCCGCGACCGCCCCCGCCTTGCGCTGCTACAAGATCTCGAAACGCTTCGACCAGGACATCTCGGCGGTCTGCGGCTGTTTCAACGTGACCGTCGAAGGCGGCACCGTCACCGCCGCGCGCATTGCGTTCGGTGGCATGGCAGGCATCCCGAAACGCGCCGCCCATGTCGAGGTGGCCCTTCTCGGCCAACCCTGGACCGAAGCCACCATCGCCAGTGCGACCCTTGCCTTTGCGACCGACTTCACGCCGATGTCCGACATGCGCGCCTCTGCCGCCTATCGCCTGGCCACCGCGCAGAACCTGCTGACCCGCTACTTCCACGACCTTGCCGGGCACCCTGTCTCGGTGCTGGAGGTTTCGCCATGACCATGGGCAAGGCCCTGCCACATGACGCAGCCCCCCTGCATGTCACGGGCCAGGCGCGCTATGTCGACGACATCCCGATGCCCGGCAACGCCCTGCACCTGGCGTTCGGTCTGTCCACCTGCGCCCATGGCGACATCACCGCGATGGACCTGACCGAGGTGCGCAACGCCCCCGGCGTGCAGATGGTGCTGTCGGCGGACGACTTCACCGACATGCCCGATTGCAGCCCTTCGGTCCACGACGAACCGCTGCTGGCCACGGGCCGCGTCCACCATGTGGGTCAGGCCGTGTTCCTTGTCGTCGCCGACAACCACCTGAACGCCCGCAAGGCCGCGCGTCTGGGCAAGATCACCTATGCCCCGCTGCCCGCGCTTCTGACCGTCGACGACGCTCTTGCCGCGAACAGCCGCTTTGAATCCGGCCCCGTGATCTGGCAGCGCGGCGAGCCTGCGCAGGCCATCGCCGCCGCCCCCAGAACCATCGACGGCAGTTTCGAGGTCGGCGGGCAGGAACACTTCTATCTCGAAGGCCAGGTCGCCGCCGCGATCCCCGGCGAGGGCGGCGACATGTTGGTGCATTCCAGCAGCCAGCACCCGACCGAGATCCAGCACAAGGTCGCCCACGCCCTGCACCTGCCGATGTCCAGCGTCCGCGTCGAGACCCGCCGCATGGGCGGCGGCTTCGGCGGCAAGGAAAGCCAGGGCAACGCGCTGGCCATCGCCTGCGCCGTGGTGGCCGCGCGCACCGGGCGGCCCGCCCGCATGCGCTATGACCGCGACGACGACATGGTCATCACCGGCAAGCGCCATGACCTGCGGATCCTGTACCGCGCCGGGATCGACGAACAGGGTCGCATCCTTGGCCTCGAATTCACCCACCTGTTCCGTTGCGGCTGGAGCCAGGATCTGTCGCTGCCCGTGGCCGACCGCGCCATGCTGCACGCCGACAACTGCTATTGGCTGCCAAGCGTCCGCATCGAAAGCCACCGCCTGCGCACCAACACCCAATCCGCCACCGCCTATCGCGGCTTTGGCGGGCCGCAAGGCATGGTCGGGATCGAGCGGGTGATGGACCACGCCGCCCATGCCACGGGGCGCGACCCGCTCGAGGTGCGCCGCCTGAACTTCTACCGCAGCGAAGCGCCGAAAGGTGCCGGGACGGGCAAGCGCTACGGCGGGCAATTCTCGCCCAAGCCGCAGGAGTTCGGGCCCCAGACCACGCCCTACCACATGCCGGTCGAGGATTTCATCGCGCACGAGCTGGTGGCCGAACTGGAACGCACCTCCGGCTACCGCGCCCGCAAGGCCGCGATTGCCGACTGGAACGCGAAGAACCCGATCCTGAAGAAGGGCATCGCCCTGACCCCGGTCAAGTTCGGCATCAGCTTTACCCTGACCTGGTACAACCAGGCGGGGGCATTGGTGCATGTCTATCAGGACGGGTCGGTGATCCTGAACCATGGTGGCACCGAGATGGGGCAGGGCCTGTTCCAGAAGGTCGCCCAGGTCACGGCGAATGTGTTCGGGATCGACGCCGGGACCGTCAAGATCACCGCCACCGACACCGCCAAGGTGCCCAACACCTCTGCCACCGCCGCCAGTTCGGGCGCGGACCTCAACGGCATGGCCGCCCAGGTCGCCGCCACCACCCTGCGCGACCGCATCGCCGCCCATCTGGCGGAAAAGCACCAGGCCGACCCTGCCGAAGTCACCTTCGCGAATGGCCGGGTCACCGTGAAAGGCACCGACCTGTCCTTTGCGCAGGCCGCGCAGTCGGCCTATCAGGCCCGCGTGTCGCTGTCGGCCACCGGCTTCTACGCCACGCCCAAGGTCGTCTGGGACCGCATCAAGGGCACCGGTCGTCCGTTCTTCTATTTCGCCTATGGCGCAGCGGTCACCGAAGTGGTGATCGACACCCTGACCGGCGAGAACCGCATCCTGCGCACGGACATCCTGCACGACACCGGCACCAGCCTGAACCCCGCCATCGACATCGGCCAGATCGAGGGGGCCTATGTGCAGGGCGCAGGCTGGCTGACGACCGAAGAGCTTGTATGGGACGGCAAGGGCAAACTGACCACCCATGCCCCCAGCACCTACAAGATCCCCGCCTGTTCGGACCGCCCCCGCATCTTCAACGTCGCCCTCTGGGACAAGCCCAACCGCGAAGATACCGTGGGCAAGTCCAAGGCCGTGGGCGAGCCGCCGTTCATGCTGGGCATCTCGGCGCTGATGGCCCTGTCCGACGCCGTGGCCGCCTGCGGCGATGGCAAGGTCTATCCGGCGCTCGACGCCCCCGCCACGGCCGAGCGGGTGCTGGCCGCCGTGCAACGGGTGCGCCATGTTTGATGTTGAAACCCTGCGCCAGACCATCACCGCCCACGGCCCCGTCGCCCGCGTGGTCATCGCGTCGGTCGAGGGTTCGTCGCCGCGCGAAGTCGGCGCGTCCATGCTGGTCTGGCAAGGCGGCCAAAGCGGCACCATTGGCGGTGGCGCGCTGGAATGGCAGGCGGTCACGCTGGCAAGGTCAGTGCTTGCCGCCCCCCCCACCCCCCTCCCCTCCCCACGAGGGGGAGGGGAGGCATTGCTTCTTGCGACCCAGATATGTGCGGATCGGTCGACACCTGTGACCGGCATCGCCGCCAGTGGCTCCCCTCCCCCCGGTGGGGAGGGGATGGGGGCGGGGGGCACGCCGCATCGGGCACTGGTGACCCGCATCCCCCTCGGCCCCGCGCTTGGCCAGTGCTGCGGCGGGGCGGTCACACTGCTGACGGAAACCTTCGGGCGGGTGCAGGGTGCCGCTTCCCCCTCTCCCCTCGGGGGTGAGGGCCGGGGTGAGGGGGCGGAACCGTTTAAGGCTGGCCCGACGGAGGAACCACGGGACATCTTCGCCAACCCGCCCGGCGACCTCTACGCGAGACCGGTCGATGGCCGCCCCATGCCCCTGTCGGTCATGCGCCTGCTCGACCGCGCCCGCGCTCAAGGGGCGCTTCCCGCCCCCACCCTGCTGCAGGGCTGGTTCATCGAACCCATTGCCAGGCCCCTCCGCCACCTGTGGGTCTGGGGTGCAGGCCACGTCGGCCGCGCCCTGGTGCAGGTCATGGCACCCCTGCCCGATCTTTCCATCACCTGGATCGACGTCGCCCCCGACCGCTATCCCGCCGACATCCCCGGCAATGTCACCGCCCTGCCCGCCGCCGACCCGGCGGCCCTCGTCCCCCATGCGCCCGCAACGGCGGATCACCTGATCCTGACCTATTCCCACGCGCTCGACCTCGACCTTTGCCACCGCCTGCTGACCCACGGCTTCAACAGCGCGGGCCTGATCGGATCGGCCACCAAATGGGCGCGGTTCCGGTCGCGCCTCGCCGCCCTCGGCCACGCGCCGCAATCCACCGCCCGCATCCGCTGTCCCATCGGCGACCCGGCCCTTGGCAAGCACCCCCAGGCCATCGCCATCGGCGTGGCCACGGCCTACCTGAACCCCACGCCCGCCGCCGCCCGCCAGGAGATCGCCGGATGACCCTGCCCGACCGACCCGAGCTTCTGTCCGTCCAGGGGGTGACCAAGGCCTATCCCGGCGTCGTCGCCAACAGCGACGTGTCCTTTGCCATCAGCCAGGGCGAGGTGCACGCCCTTCTGGGCGAAAACGGCGCGGGCAAGTCCACGCTGGTCAAGATGATCTACGGGCTGGTGAAACCCGACGCGGGCCGCATGCGGTTCCGGGGGCAGGACTACACCCCTGCCCGCCCCGCCGCCGCCCGCGCCGCCGGCGTCGCCATGGTGTTCCAGCACTTTTCCCTGTTCGAGGCGCTGAACGTCGCCGAGAACGTCGCCCTCGGCATGGAGAACCCGCCCCCCATGCGCGCCCTGGCCGCCCGTATCCGCGAGGTATCGAACGCCTACGGCCTGCCTCTCGACCCGGCCCGCATGGTCGGCGACCTGTCGGCTGGGGAACGACAGCGGGTCGAGATCATCCGCTGCCTCTTGCAGGATCCCAAGCTGCTGATCATGGACGAACCGACGTCGGTGCTGACCCCGCAGGAGGTCGAGATCCTGTTCCGCACCCTGCGGCAGCTGTCGTCGGAAGGCACCGCGATCCTGTACATCAGCCACAAGCTGGAAGAGATCCGCGCGCTCTGCGACGAGGCGACGATCCTGCGGCGCGGCAAGGTGGTGGCCACCTGCACGCCCCGTGACCGCACCGCGCGCGAGATGGCGGAACTGATGGTGGGCAGCGTCCTGACCCCGCCGGAGCGCCACGCCACGCCCAAGGGGCCGACCGCCCTGCAGGTCACCGACCTGTCGGTGAAATCACCGATCCCTTTTGGCACCTCGCTGAAATCCATCAGCTTTTCCGTGGCACGGGGCGAGGTTCTGGGGATTGCGGGCGTGGCCGGCAACGGACAGGACGAATTGCTGCTGGCGCTGTCGGGCGAACTGAAATCGCCCCCTAGCGCGGTGAAGATCGACAATGTCTCCGTCGGCGACACCGGCCCCAACCACCGCCGCCGCCTGGGCCTGGTCGCCGCGCCAGAGGAACGCCTCGGCCACGCCGCCGCCCCCGACATGAGCCTGGTCGAAAACGCGCTTCTGTCGGGCGCGGTCCGCAAGGACCTGACGCGGCGCGGCTTCATCGACTGGGCGGCGACCACGGCCTTCGCCGAGGGCATCGTCAAGGATTTCGACGTGCGCACGCCCGGCACCCATGTGGCCGCCCGCGCCCTGTCGGGCGGCAACCTGCAGAAATTCGTGGTGGGCCGCGAGCTGTCGCAGTCCCCGACCGTCGTGATCATCAACCAGCCGACCTGGGGCGTCGATGCCTCTGCCGCCGCCGCCATCCGGCAGGCGATCTTGGACCGCGCGGGCGACGGGGCGGCGGTGGTGGTGATCAGCCAGGACCTCGATGAACTGCTGGAAATCGCCGACAACTTCAGCGCCCTCAACGGTGGCCGCCTGTCGCCCCCCCGCCCGGTCAAGGGCCTGACGGTAGACGAGATCGGCCTGATGATGGGCGGCGCGCACGGGATGGAACCGGCCCACCACGCACAGGAGGCCAGCCATGCTGCGTCTTGAAAAACGCCCCTCGCCTTCGGTCTTCTGGCAGCGCGCCACGCCAGTGCTGGCCGTCGTCCTGACCATGATCGCGGGCGGCATCATGTTCGCGCTTCTGGGCAAGAACCCCTTCGAGGCGATCCGCACGATCTTCTGGGACCCGTTGTTCGGCGAGTTCGCTTTCTATTACCGGGGGCAGCTTCTGGTGAAGGCGGGCCCTCTGATCCTGATCGCGCTCGGCCTTTCGCTCGGCTTCCGCGCGGGCATCTGGAACATCGGGGCCGAGGGGCAGTACATCATGGGGGCGATCATCGGGGCCTCGGTGGGGCTTGCGCTGTACCCCACCGAAAACCGGCTGATCTACCCCGTGATGGTCATCGCGGGGGCCTTCGGCGGCTGGGCCTGGGCGATGATCCCGGCCATCCTGAAGACGCGGTTCAACACCAACGAGATCCTCGTCTCGCTGCTGTTGGTCTATGTCGCGCAGACGATCCTGGCCAAGGCCTCCACCGGGTTCCTGAAGAACCCCGAAGGCATGGGCTTTCCCGGCAGCCGCAACTTCTCGGGCTATCCGGCGGCGTCGAACCCCGAACTGAGCGCGGGCACCGGCATGCACTGGGGCGTGGTCGCGGCCTTTGTCGCGGTGATTGCGGCCTACATCCTCTTGCAGCGCCACATGCTGGGGTTCCAGATCAAGCTGGCGGGCCAGGCGCCGCGTGCGGCGCGGTTTGCGGGCGTGTCGCCGGACCGGCTGGTGCTTTTGTGCATGGGGTTGGCGGGGGCGCTGGCCGGGCTTGCGGGGCTGTTCGAGGTGACGGGACCGGCCGGCCAGATCAGCATCGACTTCAACGTGGGCTACGGGTTCACCGCGATCATCGTGGCCTTCCTGGGACGGCTGAACCCCATCGGCATCCTGCTGGCGGGGCTTCTGATGGCCCTGACGTACATCGGGGGCGAAATGGCCGCGTCCAACCTGGGCCTGCCCTCGGCGGCGATCCAGGCGTTCCAGGGGATGCTGCTGTTCTTCCTGCTGGCCACCGACATCCTCACCAATTTCCGCATCCGTCTTGTCCAAAGGGAGGTCGCATGATGTTCGGCGGCATCGACCCGGCACTTCTGCTCGCCTCGGTCATCGTGGCTTCGGTCCCGATCATCCTGGCCGCCATCGGCGAGCTTGTCGTGGAAAAGGCGGGCGTCCTGAACCTGGGCGTCGAGGGGATGATGATCATGGGGGCGATCTGCGGCTTCGTCACCGCCGTCGAGACCGGCAGCCCGTTCCTCGGCTTCCTCGGCGGCGCACTGGGTGCTGCGGCGCTGTCGGGCGTCTTCGCCCTGCTGACGCAGTACCTGCTGACCAACCAGGTCGCGACCGGCCTTGCCCTCACCCTCTTCGGCCTCGGCCTCAGCAGCCTGATCGGCCAAGGCTATGTCGGCATCAAGCCGCCCGCCACCGGCACCGTGCCGTTCGGCCCGCTGGCCGACATCCCCTTCCTCGGCAAGGTCGTCTTCGGCCATGACTGGGTGGTCTACCTCTCGGTCGCCGTCGTCGCCGCCGTCTGGTGGGTGCTGAAGACCAGCCGCGCCGGTCTGATCCTGCGCGCTGTCGGCGAAAGCCACGACGCGGCCCATGCCCTGGGGTACAAGGTCACGCGCATCCGGGTCATGGCGATCCTGTTCGGGGGGGCGATGGCGGGGCTCGGCGGGGCCTACATCAGCCTGATCCGCGTGCCGCAATGGGTGGACGGGATCACCGCCGGACAGGGCTGGATCGCCCTTGCCATCGTGGTCTTCGCCAGCTGGAAACCCTGGCGCGTGCTGCTGGGTGCCTATCTTTTCGGCGGCATCACCGTCTTGCAACTGAACCTCCAGGCCGCCGGTTCGGCCATCCCGGTCGAATACTTGTCCATGGCCCCCTATCTGATAACCATCCTCGTGCTGGTCATCATGTCCTCTGGCCGGGGCCGCGCGGCACTTGCCGCACCTGCGGCGCTGGGCCAGAATTTCCACGCCTCACGCTAGGGGCACCAACAGAACCGGGGGCCAACCCCCGGAAAACAGGGAGAAACGGAATGAATCGCAGACATCTTCTGGCCACCGTCGCACTGGGCCTGTCCATGGCCTTTGGCGGTGCCGCCATGGCGCAGGACAAGACCAAGGCCTGCTTCGTCTATGTCGGACCCATCGGCGACCTGGGCTGGACCTACCAGCACCACCAGGGTGCCCTGGCCGTGCAGGAGGCCTTTCGCGACAAGGTCGAGATCAAGTGGCAGGAAAGCGTGCCCGAAGGGGCCGACGCGGAACGCGTGCTGACTTCGATGGCGCTGGAAGGCTGCGACATCATCTTCACCACGTCCTTCGGCTACATGGACGCGACCAACGCCGTCGCCGCCAAGTTCCCGAACGTCAAGTTCGAACACGCGACCGGCTTCAAGCGCGACCATGCCAACGTCTCGACCTACAACGCGCGCTTCTACGAAGGCCGCGCGATCCAGGGCCACATCGCGGGCAAGATGACCAAGTCGAACAAGATCGGCTACATCGCGTCCTTCCCGATCCCCGAGGTGATCATGGGGATCAACAGCTATTACCTGCACGCGAAAAAGGTGAATCCGGCGGTCGAGTTGACGATCATCTGGGCCTACACCTGGTTCGACCCGGCGAAAGAGGCCGACGCGGCCAAGGCAATGATCGAACAGGGCGTCGACGTGATCGCGTCGCACACCGACAGCACCGCACCGCTGGCCGAGGCGGCCAAGAACCCCGGCGTGATCGGGTTCGGACAAGCGTCCGACATGGCGATCCCGGAATACATGCCGACGCCCCGCGTGTCCTCGATCATCGACAACTGGGCTCCCTACTATGTCAAGCGGGTGGGGGCGCTCCTGGACGGCACCTATGCCCAGACCGACAGCTGGGAAGGCATCGCCAGCGGCGAGGTCGAGATCGGCGCGATCACCGAGGCGGTCCCTGCGGAGGTGAAGGCCGAGGCCGAGGCGATGCGCGACGCCATCGCGGCGGGCACCTATCACCCCTTCACCGGCCCGATCAACAAGCAGGACGGTTCGGCCTGGCTGGCCGAGGGCGCAACCGCGCCCGATGGCGACCTTCTGGGCATGGGGTTCTATGTCGAGGGGATCACCGGCGACATTCCGAAGTAGCCGCAGGTTTCGCGCAGGCTGACAAAAGGGGGGCGGGCGACCGCTCCCCTTTCGCTTTACGCCGAAACTCCCGTCAAAGTTGCGTCAATCCGTGACCTGCCGCGCCTGATTGCATCGCGCGGCAGACGTCCTGGTGTACCCTGCCGCGGTCCGGCTCCGATCCGGATGCCATTTGACAGGAGAATTGACATGCCCCGTTTCGTGATCGACCTCGGCCCCCTTGAAATGTCCGACGACACCGCCCACCGGCTGGAACACGACCTGCAGAAGGTCGCCATCGGCTACCTGGCCGGCCTGAAGCTCGAACAGCCGGTGGCGCTCAAGCTGCATCCCGAATGGCGCGGACTGATCGCCCATCTCGACATGAAGAGCCTGTTCGAGCAGGAGGCCCGCGTGTCCGAGCAGATGTTCAACCTCGAACGCGGCATCGGGCGGTGACGGTCCGGACCTGCCCAAGCGCCCCTGCCGCGCCGGGTGCGCTGCTTCTGGGCATGCTGGGGCAGGACGGGCGGGTCCGGCCCCTGCGCACGGCGATGACGGTGGACGAAGGGTTTGTCGCCACCGCCCGCGCCGCAGGCCCGCCCGAGGCGCGGATGCGCTTTGCCTCGCCCTGCCTCGAGGGCGGCTGCAAACAATGGACCGGGCACGCCTGCGGCGTGGTGGCGCGGGTGCTGGCCGAGATCGCCCCGCCACCGGCATCAGCACTTCCCCCCTGCCTGATCCGCGCGACCTGCCGCTGGTACGACGAACGCGGTGCGGCGGCCTGCGCCGTCTGCGACCAGGTGGTGACGGACACGACCGCCGCCGCCTGAACTCCGGAGGGGACGCCCTTCCCCCGGCGGCGCGGCCATGGCAGGGTCGCGCCGCACACCGGGGGCGGACATGGACCACGACTTTCTCATCATCGGCGGCGGCATCGCCGGGGTTTCGGCGGCGGCGTCGCTGTCGGCACTCGGCTCGGTCCTGCTGTTCGAGGGCGAGACACACCTCGCCCACCACGCCTCGGGCCGCTCCGCCGCGATGTACGAACCGCGCTACGGCGCACCGGCGGTGGTCGAGCTTTCGCTGGCATCGGGCGACCATTTCCGCAAGCTGCCGGGGCTGCTGTCCGACCGGGGGCTGTTGATCCTCGGCGGACCGGGCGAGGAAGACGCCGTCGCCTCCGAGGCCGCCACCATGAACTCGTCGTCCGTAGGCATCGCCGAAGCCGTGAAAATGGTCCCGATCCTGAACCCCGCCGCCATCACCGCCGCCGCCTTCTCGTCCGAGGCATGGGACATCGACACCGACCTCCTCCTGCAGGACTTCGCCCGCACCGCCCGCGCCAACGGCACACGCATCCTGACCGGCACGCGGATCACCGCGCTGACCCGCGACGGCACCGGCTGGCGCGCCGACTGGACCGGCGGCAGCGCCGCCGCGCGCATCGTGATCAACGCCTCGGGGGCCTGGGCCGATTCCGTCGCCACCCTGGCCGGCCTTGCCCCCCTCGGCCTGATACCGCACCGCCGGTCCATGGCCCGCATCCCCGCCCCCGGTGGACATGACGTATCGCTCTGGCCGATGATCTTCGGCGCGGGCGAGACCTGGTACGCCAAGCCCGATGCCGGTGCCCTGATCGTGTCGCCCGCCGAGGAAGACCCGACCACAGCCCACGACGCCTGGGCCGACGACATGGTGCTGGCCGAAGGGCTGGCGCGCTACGAGGCGGTGGTGACCGAACCCGTCACGCGGATGCTGTCGAACTGGGCGGGCCTGCGCACCTTTGCCCCCGACCGCGTGCCGGTGATCGGCTTTGCCGCCTCTGCGCCGGGCTTTTTCTGGCTGGCAGGACAGGGCGGCTACGGGTTCCAGACCTCGGCCGCCGCCGCGCGGCTGGTGGCCGACCTGATCGGCGGCAGCGCGCCCGACCTGCCTGTCCCGCTGGTCGCCGCCCTGTCACCGGCGCGGTTCGGGGGATGACAGGGGCGGGCGCTTCGGGCAGCGTGCAGGCATGACGCGCACGATTCTTCTCGCCCTCACCCTGCTTGCGCTTGCCGCCTGCGGTGGCCAGCCCCGCGAACGCGCGGGCGCTCCTGTGCCCGCCACCGCCGTGACCGCCCCGAACTTCGGCGATGTCGAGCCGCATGACTGGGACGGGCGCAGCCCCGCGAGTTACGCGGTCCACGGCACCGATACCTCGCGATACCAGACCTCGGTCGACTGGCGCACGGCGCGTGCCAACGGCGTCAACTTCACCTTCATCAAGTCGACCGAAGGGGCCGACAACGTGGACCCGATGTTCCGCGACCACTGGCGGGGCGCGCGGGCGGCAGGCATCCGGACCGGCGCCTATCATTTCTGGTACCACTGCGCCCCCGGCCGCGACCAGGCACGCAACTTCATCGCCCGCGTGCCGCGCGCGCCCGGTGCCCTGCCCCCGGTCCTTGACCTCGAATGGACGCCGTTCTCGCCCACCTGCACCCGCCGCCCTCCCACGGCAGAACTGCTGCGCGAGGCGCAGGATTTCATCGACATCGTCGCCCGCCACTACGGCCAGCGCCCGCTTGTCTATGTCTCGCCCGACATCTACCGCGAGCGCAGCCTTGACCGGCTGCGCGGGGTCGAGTTCTGGTTGCGGTCGGTCGCAGGCCACCCGTCCAAGGTCTATCCGGGCCACGGCTGGACCTTCTGGCAATATTCGGGAACCGGCACCATCCCCGGCATCGCGGGCAAGGCCGACCTCAACGTGTTCAACGGCGGCTCTGCGGCCTGGGCCGCGTGGCTGGCATCAAGCGCGCGGTGAAGGGATCAATCGCCCCGGCGCAGGCCGGGGGCCCCCAGCGGTGCGCGCCGGTGATCGAGGCCCCGGCCGGCGCCGGGGCGATTGCGCTATGGCTGGCAGGCGGTTCATATTGGGGACAACCGGCCTTGGTCAGACCGGCAGCCCCTGCAGCAGCCTTGGCAGATCACCCGTCAGCCCCGCCGCGTTCCGCATGAACCCGCGCCGCAGCGCGGGACTGCGCGTGACCGCCCCCATGCCCAGATCGCGCAACCCGCGCAGAACCGGATTGTCGTTCGAGAACAGCCGGTTCACCAGATCCATCCCCAGCGCCAGCGCGGTCGTGTCGAACCGCCGCCAGCGCTGATAACGCAACGGCACATCCCCGGCCCCGATATCCTCGCCGCGCCGCGCCGCCAGCACCAGCACCTCCGCCAGCGCGGCCACATCGCGCAGCCCCAGGTTCAGCCCCTGCCCCGCGATCGGATGCACCCCGTGCGCCGCATCCCCGACCAGCACCAGCCGGTGCCCGGCCCAGCGGTCGGCCAGCGACAGGCTCAAGCGATAGGTGAACCGCGTCCCCGCCAGCCGCACCTCGCCCAGGAAATCGCCGAAACGCGGGCGCAGGGCGTCGAGATAGCCGTCATCCGGCAGCGCCTGGATCACCGCGGCGTTCGCGTCGGTCTCGCTCCAGACAATCGACGACCGGTTGTCCGGCAACGGCAGGATTGCCAGCGGTCCCTCGGGCATGAAAAACTGGTGCGCCGTGCCGTGATGGGGCAGGTCATGCTCCACCGCCGTCACCAGCGCCGTCTGGCCATAGGCCCAGCCCTGCCGCCCGATCCCCGCCCGCGCGGCGGTCCCCGACCCGCGCCCGTCACACCCCGCGATCAGCCGCCCCGCCAGCACCCGGCCACCGGCCAGCGTCACCGACGCCGTCGCACCCGCCGACTGCGCCACCACCGTCTCGCCCGACAAGACCGTCACGCGCGGTTCCGCCGCCATCGCCCGCCGGAACGCGGCATACAGGTGCCGGTCCTCGACCATATGCCCCATCGGGCCTTCCTCGATCTCGGCGGCGTCGAAGTGCAGGAACAGCGGCGACGCCCCGGTTCCCGCGCGCCCGTCGCTGGCCTTGACCGCCAGGATCGGCTGCGACACTGCCGCCACGTCGGGCCACACGCCAACCGCCGACAACAGCCGCCGCGACGCCACCGCCAGCGCATAGGCCCGCCCGTCGAACCCAGCCTCTGCGCGCACGGGCGCCGGCCTTGCGTCGATCACGACCGACGACAGCCCCCCCTGCGCCAGGGCCAGCGCCAACGCGGGGCCGTTCAGCCCCCCGCCCACGATCAGGACATCCGCATCCACGCTCATGCCCCCAGATATGTCCCCCGGCGATGGATTGTCCATGCGCCGCACTGCCGCTACCCTCGCCGGCGACAGCGGGGATCGCACATGGCAAAGAACTGGCTCTGGATGACGGCGGCGGACCTCGGGCGCGATATCGCGGCGGGCAGTATCAACGCGGTGGAACTGACCGAAGCCTTCCTCGATGCCGCCGGTGCCCACGAACGCGGCCCCCGAATCTATGCCCGCCTCACGCCGCGCCGCGCCCGGTCGATGGCGATGGCGGCGGCGGACCGCGCCAAGGCAGGCCGCCGGATCGGCCCGCTCGACGGCGTGCCCCTGTCGTGGAAGGACAACATCGACGCCGCAGGCACCCCCTGCGAGGCCGGATCGGCCCTGCTCAAGGGCCGCATCCCCGCCGGGGATGCCTCCATCCTGCACACCGCCACCGCCGGGGGCCTGGTCTGCCTGGGCAAGACACACCTGTCCGAACTGGCGTTCTCCGGCCTCGGCCTCAACCCCGTCACCGCCACCCCCCCGTGCGTGAACGACCCCGCAGCCGTGCCCGGCGGATCGTCCTCGGGGGCGGCAGCCTCCATCGCCTTCGGCCTCGCCCCGGCGGGGATCGGCACCGATACTGCGGGCTCGGTGCGCATCCCCGCCGCCTGGAACGACCTCTGCGGCCTCAAGACCACCGCAGGCCGCCTGTCCCTGAAGGGAATCGTCCCCCTCCGGCTGCGGTTCGACGCCCCCGGTCCCATCGCCCGCAGCGTCGAGGATTGTGCCCTGATCCTGGCCGCGCTGGAGGGCCGCCCGGCCCCCGACCTGACCGGCGCATCTTTGCGAGGTCTGCGCCTGGGGGTGCTGGAAACCGCAGCACTGGACGACGTGCGTGCCGCCCCCGCTGCCGGTTTCGAGAGCGCCGTCGACCGTCTCGCCCGCGCTGGTGCCCGCATCGAACGCCTGACGGCCCCCGAAGTTGCCGAAGCCCTGGTGCTGGCCCGGACCCTCTTCACGTCCGAGTCCTATGGTCTGTGGAAGACGCAGATCGAGGCTGCGCCCCATCTGATGTTCGCCCGCATCCTGGACCGTTTCCGCTCGGGCGCGGCGGTGACTGCGGTAGACTATGTGGCCGCCTGGCGACGGCTGGACGACCTGCGCCGCGACTGGGCAGGGCGGACGGCCGGCTATGATGCGGTGATCCTGCCGACCTGTGCGAACCTGCCGCCGGATGCGCAAAGGCTGCTGGACGACGAGGCCTTCTATGTCAGCGAGAACCTGCTGGCCCTGCGCAATCCCAGCATCGGCAACCTGATGGGCGGCTGCGCGCTGACCCTGCCGACCGGCCAGCTCTCCTGCGGCATCAGCCTGATGGCCGCCCCGGGGCAGGAGGACCGCCTGCTGCGCCTCGGCATCGCCGCCGAACACGCCCTCGGATAGGCGGCAAGGCGCAAAGCCCCGGCCCCACAACCGGCGAAAAAGCCACAACTTCGGGCCGCAAACCGCTCGAATCAGGCCGTTTTTCTGGACCTGGCCCCGATCACCCGCTATCGTTTCGGCAACCGGGGCGGCACGACCCCGGAACACGAGGCATGAATGACAGGTCCCGCGCGGTTCGACAGCCTGCCGGAATATGCGTTTCCGCGTCTGCGGAGGCTTCTGGATGTGCATGCGCCGGGCGGTGATCCCATTGCCATGACCATCGGCGAGCCGCGCCATCCGATGCCCGATTTCGTCGGGCCTATCCTGGCCGACACGCTGGCGGGCTTCGGCCAGTATCCCCCGAACGACGGCGCGCCCGAACTGCTGCAGGCCATCGCCCGGTGGCTGCAACGCCGCTATGGCGTCACCCTGCCCGAGAACCGCCTGATGGTGCTGAACGGCACGCGCGAGGGGCTGTTCAACGCTGCCGTCGCGCTGTGCCCGGAAACCAAAGGCGGCAAGCGCCCCGTGGTACTGATGCCGAACCCCTTCTACCAGGTCTATGCCGTGGCCGCCCTCGCCATGGGGGCCGAGCCGGTCTATGTGCCCGCGATCGCCGCCACCGGGTTCCTGCCGGACTATGGCGCGCTGCCGCGTGACATCCTGGACCGCACCGCCATTGCCTACATCTGCTCGCCCGCCAATCCGCAGGGGGCCGTGGCCGGACGCGACTGGTGGGCCGACCTGCTGGGGCTGGCCGAGACGCATGATTTCCGCATCTTCGCCGACGAATGCTATTCCGAAGTCTGGCACCGCGCCCCGCCCCCCGGCATCCTGGAGGCAGCCGCAGGCACCGACCCCGAACGCGTGCTGGCCTTCCATTCGCTGTCCAAGCGGTCGAACCTGCCGGGGCTGCGGTCGGGCTTTGTCGCCGGGGGACCCGATGCCATTGCCCGGATGCGGCAGTTGCGCGCCTATGCCGGTGCGCCCCTGCCCCTGCCCCTGCAGCGCGTGGCGCAGGCGGCCTGGGCGGACGAGGCGCATGTCGAGGCCAGCCGGACGCTGTACCACGCGAAATTCGCCCTGGCCGACACGTTCTTTGCGGGTGTCCAGGGGTATCGCGCCCCCGAGGGCGGGTTCTTCCTGTGGCTGCCCGTGCAGGACGGCGAGGCGGCGGCCCTGACGCTGTGGCAAAGGACCGGGGTTCGCGTGCTGCCGGGATCGTACCTATCGCGCGCGGTTGCGGGCGACAATCCGGGGCTTGGCTACATCCGCGTGGCGCTGGTCGGCGGACAAGAAGAAACGCAGCGCGGGCTTCAGCAGCTTTGCGACTGTCTTTACGGGGTGAGGTGAGGGATGGCTTCCTATCAGGTCCGGCAACGCGATCCACTGCTCGATCAGACCACGCAGGCAATGCTGGAACGGCGGGGGCGCGAACTTCTGGGCGTCGCGGCGGTTTGCCTGGGGCTGGCCTTCGCGGCACTTCTGTCCAGCTATTCCCCTGACGATCCGGGCTGGATGGTCGTCACCGACGAACCCGCGCAGAACCTGCTGGGGCGTCTCGGGGCTGCCATCGCCTCGACCCTGATGATCGTGGGCGGTCTCGGGTCCTGGGGCATCCCGCTGATCCTGCTGGCTTGGGGCGCGCGGTTCGTGCTGCACCGGGGCACCGACCGGGTGCTGTCGCGCAGCGTCTTTGCGGTGATCGCGGTGGCGCTGGCGTCGATCTTTGCTGCAACGCATGTCCCGGGGCCGGACTGGCCCCACGCGGCCATCGGCCTGGGCGGCCTGTTCGGCGACACAGTGCTGGGGGCGGCACTGACCGTGGTGCCGGTCGGCACCGGGTTCGGGTTGAAGCTTTTGTCGCTGGCCTTCGGCGCGGGACTGGTCGCGATGCTTCTGTTTGTCGCGGGGTTCGACCTGCGCGAACTGCGCAGCCTGGGGGCGTTTCTGGCGACCAGCCTGGTGCGCAGCTATGCCGCCCTGCTGGTGCTGGCCGGACAGGGGGCCGCAGGCACGGCGCGTGCCGCGCAGGCCCTGCAGGCGGCGCGCACGGCACGGCGCACGGCCCCTGCCGTCCCGGCACCCGTGGTTGCCGCCCCGCCACCGCTGCGGGCCAGCCCCGCCCGCCTGGCCGCGCCCCAGCGCCCTGCCCCGCCCCCGCCCGAAGCACCACCCGCGCGTGGCAGCCTTCTGGGCCTGATCCGTCGCACGACGCAGGCCGAACCTTCGCTGACCCTGATCGACACCACGCCGCCCGAGGATGACGACCGCGTCCGCGCCCGCATCGCCGACGCGATCCGCGCGCGCGTCCGCCCGCAGCCGGTGATCGCGCCCTCGGCGGTCAGCGCCGCCATCGCGCGGCGCGAACCCAGCCTGCACCGCCAGACGCCGCGCCCGCCCGCCCCCGCGCCACGCGCCGCGACCCCCCGGATCGAGCCGCCCGTGACGGCGGCTCCGCGCACCAGCACCCTGCCGCCCCCGCCCCAGGTGCTGCCCACGTTCGACGAGGCGGACGATGACGCCTGGCCCGCGCCGGAACTGGTCGACGACATCCCCGCCTTCGCGCGCCACCCGGCCCCTCCGGCACCGGACGCGAAAAAGCTGGTCCAGCCGCCCGCGCGCAAGGCCGCTCCCCCCTCGCGCCAGGCGATGGCCGAGGCACAGCCGCGCCTGCGCTTTGACGATGGGGGACAGGACTATGCCCTGCCGCCGCTTGCGCTGCTGGCCAATCCGGCGACCGTCACCCGCCACGCCCTGTCGGAAGAGGCGCTGGAGGAAAACGCCCGCATGCTGGAATCCGTGCTCGACGACTATGGCGTCAAGGGCGAGATCGTCAGCGTCCGCCCCGGCCCCGTCGTCACCATGTACGAACTGGAACCCGCACCGGGCGTCAAGGCCAGCCGCGTCATCGGCCTGGCCGATGACATCGCCCGGTCGATGTCGGCGCTTTCCGCGCGGGTGTCCACCGTGCCGGGGCGCAGCGTCATCGGCATCGAACTGCCGAACGCCACCCGCGAAAAGGTCGTCCTGCGCGAGATTCTCGCCGCGCGCGACTTCGGCGATTCGAACCTGCGCCTGCCGCTGGCGCTCGGCAAGGACATCGGCGGCGATCCCATCGTGGCGAACCTGGCCAAGATGCCCCACCTCCTGATCGCGGGCACCACGGGTTCGGGCAAGTCGGTCGCGATCAACACCATGATCCTGTCGCTCCTCTACAAGCTGACGCCCGAGGAGTGTCGGCTGATCATGATCGACCCCAAGATGCTGGAACTCAGCGTCTACGACGGCATCCCGCACCTGCTGTCGCCCGTCGTGACCGACCCGAAAAAGGCTGTCGTCGCGCTGAAATGGGTCGTGGGCGAGATGGAGGAACGCTATCGCAAGATGTCGCGCATGGGCGTGCGCAACATCGAAGGGTACAACGGGCGGGTCCGCGAAGCCCTCGCCAAGGGCGAGATGTTCAAGCGCACGATCCAGACCGGCTTCGACGACGACACCGGCGAACCGGTGTTCGAGACCGAAGAGGATACGCCCGTCGCCATCCCCTACATCGTCGTGGTGGTGGACGAGATGGCCGACCTGATGATGGTCGCTGGGAAAGAGATCGAGGCCTGCATCCAGCGCCTGGCCCAGATGGCCCGCGCCAGCGGCATCCACCTCATCATGGCCACCCAGCGCCCGAGCGTCGACGTCATCACCGGCACGATCAAGGCCAACTTCCCCACGCGGATTTCGTTCCAGGTCACGTCCAAGATCGACTCGCGGACGATCCTTGGCGAACAAGGCGCCGAACAACTGCTTGGGATGGGCGACATGCTCTACATGGCCGGCGGCGGCCGCATCAGCCGCATCCACGGCCCGTTCGTCAGCGACGAGGAAGTCGAGGAAATCGTCAACCACCTCAAGAGCTACGGCCCCCCCGCCTACATGTCCGGCGTCGTCGAAGGCCCCGACGAAGAGAAAGAGGCCGACATCGACGCGGTGCTGGGCCTGGGCGGCGAAGCCGGGGACGACACCCTCTACGACCAGGCCGTGGCCGTGGTCGCCAAGGACCGCAAGTGCAGTACCTCGTACATCCAGCGCAAGCTGGGCATCGGGTACAACAAGGCCGCCAAGCTGGTCGAACAGATGGAGGACCAGGGGGTCGTCACCCGGGCGAACCATGTGGGGAAGCGGGAGATACTGGTGGAGGAGAGGTGAGGGGCTATTCGGAACTCTCTTCTCGTCTTTTCTCGCGCATTGCATCGGTCCAGAGTGAAGCAAGCGCGCCGGGTACATCAATCGCGCCGTTCTCAAGCGCCCACTCCCTGAAACCGTCAGGAGCCGCTCGCAGATTGGCAATGTTTGTCTCCGAGATATCTGCGATAGCGCTCCAATTCTTCATCCCGGACAGATCCGCTCCCTCGAGGTTTACCTTGTAGAATGTCGCCCCTGCTACGGAAACATCATTGAGCAACGCACCCTTCAGGTTCACTTGATTGACACTCGCACCTTCCATTGATGCACCAGAAAATACCGCACTTTCTGCGTCACTGAAGGAAATCAACACCCCGTCAGCCATAGATCCGATGAAAGTTGCTCCTTTCATTTCCACGAACCTGAAGAATGCCTCATTCAAATCTGTTGAATTGAAATTTGCACGACTTACGTTTGCCCCCCGAAAGCTCACCTTAACCAGATCAGCACTTTCAAGCCACGCACCTGTCAGATCGGCATCATGAAGGTTGACATAGTCTGTTGGCAAAGTGTTCGTCCCTTCGCCAATCCTCGTTCGTTCAACTGCAACCAGTGATCTTACTGCCTCAGCCCTTACGCGGGGAGTGGCGGAAAATTCGGGTCCGTAGATCACCCGAATAGCATCACTGCGGACTGTTTGGTTTGCGACATTCTGCTGAAGCGCCAACTGGAGGCCCTGTTGCTCAATCTCCTGCTGAAAGAATCTATTCTGCGCGGTAATTAAGTCATTCTGTTGCTTTAGCAGCGCTGATCCGACCAGCCCGGCAAAGCCAACAAGCAGCCCAGTTGCCACAGTGGCAATCCATCGCCGAGTCTGCATCCAAGTGTAGCGGGCAGCTATGAGTTCAACGAGAATAACTGCATTCTCACGAGCCTTGACGCTGTTGCCATCGAGCAGACCGTTGATGGCCTCGTTCGTTGGAACCTTTATGTCTTCCGCCAATTGCTTGGACGCTTTGAATATAATTTGCAGGATCTTGTCGCGATATCTTGCAATCAAGACTCCAGCAATACATACGATCAGAAGCGCTAGCAGCATGATTGTTGCAACCAGCTCAATACTATCTGCCAGAAAATAGATTGCGTAGACTGCTGACGGAACGCCTGCCGCAAGCGCCAGCGCACCAACCAAAAAGTAAATGTCGCTTCTGTCACGCACGGCAGCCCTCCAACCAATTGCAGGCAAAGTGCACCTTGTTGCAACTTTCGGATGCAAGTCGGGCACCCGTAGGTCGGGGTTCACCCCGACTCCCCTCCCTTCACCGCCAATCCATCCCCGGCCCGAACACGTCCAGCACCATGACCTCGTCCTTCGCCGGGTCGAACCCATAGACGAACGTATACCGCCGGATCGTCAGGAAACGCTTCCTCTCCCCCCACTTCGTGCCCGCTTCGGGGAACACCGAAAGCGTCCCCACGACACGCTGCCGCAGTTCCGCGATCAAGTTGACGGCTGCGGTCGGGTTGTCCTGCGCGATGTGGAACAACGTTTCCCGAAGCAACCGGTCCACCTTGACCGAAATGCGGACCTTCGTCATCCCCGGCGTTGCGGAGCCACCCGAAGGACCTCTTCCCGCAGGCGCTCGAAATAGCCGTCATCCATCTCGTAGACCCGCCCCGCCGCCACGTCCGCCTCGGCCTCTTCCAACCGCCGGTCCACCTTGGCCTGCGTCACCAAAGCCTCGCCGAGCGAAATCTCCCCACGCTCCACGGCCTCCCGCAACGGCGGGAAAAGCCGTGCGGCCATCTTCTCAAGATCGGCCATTGAAAACATCGCCCCGACCTCACGCCCGTTCTTGGTCACGGTCACGGGGGATCGTTGCACAGCATCCAGGAACTGGCCGAAGGCGTTCTTGGCTTCGAGGGCGGTCATGCGGGTCATGGTGGGCCTCCTTTGCAGCCAGAATAGCTGTTCCAGCTGCAAATGCCAAGCATTCGCGCCTCAGCGTCCAGCACAACCGAAACACCCCTACTCCACCCCCACCGGCTGCCCCACCACCACGAAGTGCAGCGCGTCGGGGCGCAGGATGCGGGTGGCGACGCGGGCGACGTCGGCCTGTGTCACGGCCTCGATCTGCGCGTTGCGGGTCACGGGATAGTCGATCGGCAGCCCCTCCATCTGCATCCCGACAAGGATGTTGGCGATGGCCCCGTTGCCGTCGAACCGCAGGGGGTAGCTGCCGGTGAGGTAAGTCTTGGTCGTGGCCAGTTCCTCTGCCGTGATGCCGCCCGTTGCGGCGCGGGCCCATTCGGTGCGGACGATGGCGATGGCCTCGGCCACCTTGGCGTTGTCGCTGGAAAACTGCCCGCCCACCAGTTCGCCGAGATCCATCGGGGCAAGGTAGGTGCCGATGCCGTAGGTCAGCCCGCGCTTTTCGCGCACCTCGGTCATCAGGCGCGACCCGAACCGGCCGCCGCCCAGAACCTCGTTCAGGATGAATGCGGCAAAGAAGTCTGGATCGTTGCGTTCGATCCCCTCGTGCCCGAACAGCACCACCGACTGCGGCACGGGATAGTCCTGCACCGTCACCCCGCCTGCCATCTGCCAGACCCCGCGCGGCGGCAGGGGTGCCCCCGTCGCGGGCAGTCCGCCCAGCAGGGTATCCAGCAGAGCGCCCAGTTCGGCGGCATCGATGTCGCCCGCTGCCGCCACAAAGATGCGGTCGCGCGCCAGCGTGGCCCGGTGCGCCGCCAGGATATCGTCGCGGGTCAGGGCGTTGACGCTGTCGGCCGTGCCGTCGGGGTCGCTGCCATAGGGATGGTCGCCCCAGGCGAGCGCGTCGAAGGCGCGGCTGGCCAGCACCTGGGGGTCCTCGTCGTCCGAGGCGATGTTCGACAGAACCTGCCCGCGCACCCGTTCGATGGCGTCGGGGTCGAAACGCGGGGCGGTCAGGGCCTGGCGCAAGAGGTCGGCGGCGGCAGCGCGGTTCTCGGTCAGCATGCGGGCCGACACCGACAGCGCATCGTTGTAGGCCTCGAAGCTGAAATCGGCGGCCAGGGCATCGCGCGCGGCGGCAAAGCCCTGCGCGTCCATGTCGCCCGTGCCCTCCTCGATCAGCGCGGTCATCAGGTTGGTCACGCCGCGCTTGCCCGCCGGGTCAAGGTTCGACCCGCCGCGAAAGCGGATCTCCAATGCGACGAAGGGGATCGAGCGGTCCTCGACCAGCCAGGCGCGGATGCCGCCGGGCGAGGTCACGTCCTGGATCACCATTTCGGCCCGCACGGGCAAGGCCAGCAGAATCAGGGCCAGGGCCAGGCGCAGCATCATGGGGTCACCTCTTCCGCCGTCAGCCAGCCGGTCACGGCATTGCGGCGGTCCAGCACCTCGCGCGCCGCCGCCATCACGTCGTCGGGCGTCACCGCCTGCAGCACGTCGGGCCAGGCCTGCACGTCGGACACCGTCAGCCCCGAGGTCAGCGCCGCGCCATAACGGCGGGCCAGACCGTCGACATCGTCGCGGGCATAGATTTCGCCCGCGCGAAGCTGGGTCCTGATGCGGGCAAAGGCCTCGGGCTCGACACCGTCGGTCAGGAATTTCGCCAGCACCGCATCCATCGCTGCCTCGGCCTCGGCCAGCGTCACGCCGGCCTTTGGCACGATCACCAGCCCGAAGGTGCCAGGATCGAGCGAGGTGCCGTCGTAGTAGGCCGAGGTATAGACCGCCTTCGGATCGTCGAACTGCAGGGCGCGGGCCAGCACCGAGGTGGTCCCCGACCCGCCCAGCAATTCGGCCAGATAGGTCAGCGCCGCTGCCTTGGCCTGGTCGCCCGCGTTGCGTTCGGGGGCCAGGTAGCTGCGCACGACGTAGGGCTGCGCCACGCGGGGGTCGGCCATCGCCAGCCGCCGCTCGGCCCGCTGCGGGGGTTCCGAGGGGCGCAGGCGTGGCACGATGGCGGCCGAGGGGGGGATCGGGCCGTAGTGCTGCTCGGCCAGGGCGCGCACCTCTACCGGATCGACATCGCCCGCGATGACCAGCACAGCGTTGTTCGGGGCATATAAGCGGTCATAGAACGACAGGGCATCGGCGCGGGTCAGCCCCTCCATCTCGTGCCGCCAGCCGATGATCGGGATGCCGTAGGGGTGGTTGAGGTACTGCGCCGCCTGGCGCTGTTCCTGGAACAGCGCGCCGGGATCGCCGTCCACCCGCTGGCTGCGTTCCTCGAGGATGACCTGGCGTTCGGTGGTCACGTCCTCTTCGGTCATCCTCACGTTCACCATGCGGTCGGCCTCCATCTGCATCATCAGGGGCAGGCGGTCGGCGGCGACGCGCTGGAAATAGGCGGTGTAGTCCGAAGTGGTGAAGGCGTTGTCGTCGCCGCCCTGCGCCTCGACCGTGTCCGAGAATTCGCCGGGGGCGAGGGTGTCGGTGCCCTTGAACATCAGGTGTTCCAGGAAATGCGCGATCCCCGACTTGCCCGGCGGATCGTCGGCGGCACCGATCCGGTACCAGATCATCTGCACCGCCACCGGGGCGCGGTGATCCTCGATCACCACCACATCGAGGCCGTTTTGCAGGGTGAAATTCGACACGGTCTCGGCGCGCAAGGCCAGCGGCACCATCGTCAGGGCAAAGGCCAGGAAACCGCGCAACATCCGAAATCCTTCCCCGTTGGCCTGCCCCACACCTACGCAAGGCCGGGCCACGGTCAACCCCGGCCTACGCGGATGTGACGATCAGTTGTCGGGCGGGGCCGAGGGGTTGCGCGCCCCGGCGCGCCGCCAGCGTTCCAGTTCGGCGTACTGGTCCAGCGATTGCTTGCGGTAGGCGCGGAAATAGACGTTGAGGTTGAACAGACGTTCCAGCGGGCGACCGCGGTTCTTCGACCGGAACTCCAGGTCTTCGGCGGCCAGTTGCGTGCGGATGCCGGACGAAATGCCATAGCGCGTGGCGTGGTTCATCAGCCCGGCATCGCCGCCGCTGCCGGCCCCCGGACGCCCGCCCAGGGCCGCCACGGCGTCATCGTTGGGCCGGGGGTCGGTCAGGTTCACGCCGCCGGGGGTGGGTTCGGGCAGGTCGACCAGCGACTCGGGCAGTTCCAGCGCCTTCGGCGGCAGGATGGCGAATTCGTCGGGGCCATCGGTCGATGACCGCAGGTTCATTAGGCGCGGCTCTCCACCACAGGCAACCAGCGTCAGCAGCGCCAGCACTGCCACCGCCAGGGTTCCCCGACCTGCCTGCATGCCCGTCTCCCATCACCAAGACCCGGCTCTTCCTTAGCGCATCGCCAAGGGCGCGTCACGGGGTCTTTCCGCGCCCGCCCCGCTTGCCCTTGCCTGCATCGGAGGCAAACACCACCAGCCCTAGCGCACCGGCAAAGATCGCGATGTCGGCAACGTTGAACGCATAGGGATTCTCGATGCCGCAGCAGGACATGTTCAGGAAATCGGCCACCGCCCCGTACAGCACCCGGTCCACCACGTTGCCCAGGGCCCCGCCCACCAGCAGGCCGCCCGCGACATGCGCCATCCGGCCCTGCGGACTGCGCGAAAGCCACCACAGCACCCACGCCGAAATGGCAAGGGCCACGGCGATCAGCAGCCAGCGGGTGCTGTCTGCGTCATCCGACAGCAGGCCGAAGTTGACGCCCCGGTTCCAGGCCATGCGAAAGGTCAGCCAGGGCGGCCAGACGTCGATCATGCCAAGGTCGATCAGCCGCAGGTGGAACACCACCAGCCACTTGGTGATTTGGTCCAGCGCGAAAATCAGGACGGCAGTGATCGCTAGGGTCCGCATGGGGGCCTCAGTGCCGGAAATGCCGCTGGCCGGTGAACACCATGGCCAGGCCCGCCGCATCCGCCGCCGCGATCACCTCGTCATCGCGCATCGACCCGCCGGGCTGGATGACGGCCACCGCGCCCGCCTCGGCCGCCGCCAACAGGCCGTCGGCGAAGGGAAAGAAGGCGTCCGAGGCGACCACCGACCCGTGCGTCGGGATTTCGGCCAGCCCCACCGCCTCGGCCATGTCCTGCGCCTTGCGGGCGGCGATGCGTGTCGAATAGATGCGGCTCATCTGGCCCGCGCCGATGGCGACGGTGGCGCCTCCCGTGGCATAGACGATGGCGTTCGACTTGACATGCTTGGCCACCGTCCAGGCGAACAGCAGGTCCTCCATCTGGGCAGGCGTCGGGGCGGCCCGCGTCACCACGCGCAGGTCAGACGGCACCACGCCCGCCCCGTCGCGGTCCTGCACCAGAAGGCCCCCCGCCACCTGCCGCAGGGCCAGGCCCGGCGCGCGGGGGTCGGGCAGGCCGTCGGTCGTCAAGAGGCGCAGGTTCTTCTTCGCGGCAAAGACGGCGCGGGCCCCGGCGTCGGCCCCGGGGGCGATCACGACCTCGGTGAAGATCTCGACGATCCGCTCGGCGGTCGGTCCGTCCAGCGCCTGGTTGAGCGCCACGATGCCGCCGAACGCGCTGACCCGGTCACAGTCATAGGCCCGCGCATAGGCCTCGGCCAGCGTCGCACCCAGGGCCACGCCGCAGGGGTTGGCATGCTTGACGATCACGCAGGCGGGGGTGGCGGGATCGAACTCGGCCACCAGTTCAAAGGCCGCGTCGGTGTCGTTGATGTTGTTATAGGACAACTCCTTGCCCTGGTGCTGGCGGGCGGTGGCCACGCCCGCGCGCGCGCTGCCGTCGGCATAGAAGGCGGCGGTCTGGTGCGGGTTCTCGCCATAGCGCAAGGGCTGCACCAGACGCCCGGCAAAGACCCGGCGGCGGGGAGAGGTATCCCTCAGCGCGCCCGCCATCCAGGTCGACACGGCGGCGTCATAGGCGGCGGTGCGACCATAGGCGGTCAGCGCCAGCTTCTGGCGGAAGGGCAGGGCGGTCGCGCCATCGAGGCGTGCCAGTTCGGCCAGCAGGGGGGCATAATCCTCGGGGTCGGTCACGCAGGCGACGAAGCGATGGTTCTTGGCCGCCGCGCGGATCATCGCCGGACCGCCGATGTCGATGTTCTCGACGCATTCGGCAAAACCCGCACCCCGCGCCACCGTCGCCTCGAACGGATAGAGGTTCACCACCAGCAAATCGATCGGCTCGATCCCGTGCGCGGCCATGGCCAGCAGATGCTCGTCATCGTCGCGCAGCGCCAAGAGCCCGCCGTGGACATTGGGGTGCAGCGTCTTGACCCGCCCGTCCATCATCTCGGGGAACCCCGTGACCTCGGCCACGTCGCGCGCGGGCAGGCCCGCCATGCGCAGCGCCTGCGCCGTGCCGCCCGTCGAGATCAGTTCGACCCCCCGCGCCACCAGCGCCCGCGCCAAGTCGATCAGGCCCGTCTTGTCCGACACCGAGATCAGCGCGCGACCGACGGGAACAAGGTGGGACATGGGCAAGGGCACTCCGGCAGGACAGTCGGGCAGGGCGCGTCAGGCCGGGGCGGCGGGGTCGCCCCGGTCAAGGTCGCGAATGGCCAGCGGAGTATCCTGTGCCTTCGCCAAGGTCCAGCCGATGCGTGCCTCGGTGCCGGTCAGACGGCCCGAAACCACGATCTGCTGCGCGGAACGCGGCTTCAGCCGCCCGTTTTCCAGATAGACCGACGCCTCGATGCCCAATTCCGACGCATCGGCCAGCCGGAACACCCAGACCTCGCCCGACCGCAGCACCAGCGACACCGCCGTGCCGCCGAGGTCCAGCCCCGCCTCGACATCGGGATGCAGATGGAACCGCAGGTGGAACTGCAACGGCTCGCCCCGCCTGCGGGCGATCACCCGCGCCAGCATCTGCGCGCCCTCTTCGGTCTCGGCGGCCAGGCGGTCCTCGCCGGTCAGGCGGCGCCCGTCCGCCGACAGCGCCAGCGCCCGCGTCTGCGTCAGCCCGTGGGTCCGCAGCCAGCCGTCATGCGCCAGCACATAGCCTCCAGGCCCGTCGGGCCGCGCCATCACCACATGCGCGCGCTCGACCAGCGCATCAGCTTGGCCCCGCCCGAGGCGCGACGAGGAGTATCCTTCCAGCGCCAGCACCGAATGCGACACCGTGGCGCGGCCCGCCCGCGCCCAGACCGGGCCAAAGGGCACGCCCGACCCGCAGCTGACGATCATCGGCCTGCGCCCCGAGGTCAGTTCGAACGCCAGGGTCGAGGCATGGGCCATCGTGCCTGCCGGGCCGCCCGGCGGATCGGCGGCGTCGACGATCACCGTCGTCCGCCCCGCCGCCAGCCGCAGATAGCCCATGGCAGGCCCCGGACCGGCGGCGGCCCTGACCCCCGATGCCGCCAGCGCCAGGTCCAGCCGCCCCTCCATCCCGCGCCCGCCGCCGTGGAACCGCGCCAGCCCCCCGTCGGCATGGCGCAGCGACCGCAGGCAGGGCGCGATGCGGGCGATGGCGGCGGCATGGGGTTCGGGCAGGGCGCGCCCGGCCTCGGTCAGCGCCTGCGCGGCCCAGGTCAGCAGGGTCAGCACCTCGAGCAGTTCCTCGGGGTTGCGGGTGCGGATGCCGCCCTGGGCATCGATCCCGGTGGCGCAGTCGGCGGCCAGCGCAGTGATCGCGGCCCCCGCGTGATGGTTCAGGCCCTTGAGCGCCAGGCCCGCATAGATCAGACCCGTCAGCGCCTCGAACCGCGGCAGGCCGGGGCGGGCGGCAGGCCAGCGGCGGGCGGCGAACTCGACCTGCACCGACAGCGCGGCAAAGAACGCCTGCGACTGCTGCGGCGTGCGTCCGTTCAGCAGAAAGATCGCATGGTTGATCCAGCGGATCAGGCGGCGGCCCGTGACATCGGGGGTCCAGCCCGCCCCCTGCCCCCGCCCGTAGCGCGCGATCCAGTCCCAGGTCCAGTCCTGCGCGCGGGCACGGGCGGCGTGGTCGCCCACGGCCGCCAGATCATCCAGCCAGGCAAAGCCGTGCGCCTCGGCGGCAAAGGCCGCATCGCGCGGGGCCATCGTCCACAGCGACTGCCCCGGTGCCTCGATCAGCCGCCCGGCCATCAGGAAATGCCCCGACATCACCTGCCGCCCCCGCGCGAACAGCCCGATGGTGCGGGGTTCGGGCTGCTGGACGAACCCCTTGGCAGGCGCAGCCCGTGCCGCACGGCGCACCGCCAGCCGGTTCATGGCCTGCACCACGCGCCCCGCCAGACCCTGCCCCGAGGATGCGTTTGCCATGCTTGTCATGCCTGCAACTCTGCCCGTGCCGGTTGTGCGTCCGGCTTTGGCGGTCAGCATACCCGGTGGGGGCGTCGGTGTCATGGACAATTGCCGCAGCCCAGGCGGATCGACCGGCCGGGCATCGGCCTGTCGGGACGCGAAAGCGACCGATGCCGGGTTGTCGGGGCCGTCGTTTCTGTGTCAGGACCGGTGCAGCAGATGTCGCTGGGCTTCGGTGATCAGGCTTTCCACGACGGTGACCAGCACGGCGACAGCCTGTTCCCGCCCGATGCTGTCGCCCGCCGATTTTCGCAGCCACAGGCCATCGATCAGCGAACTCACGGTCCGCTCGACCAGCGCAAACCGCTCTTCCGGCAGGACGCCGACAAAGACCGAGCGCAGGTTTGACCGCAATCTGCGGTAGAACAGCGCCTGCAAACGGGCATAGCGCGCATTGCCGGACGAGGCCGCGACGACCGACAGCCAGGCGCTGGCCACGTTCGGTTCATAGACACCCGCCGGGAAGTTTCCCTCGATGATGGCGAGGAAGCGTTCCCACGGGGTGCGCGCGGCCCCCAGGCGCACGACCACATCCTCCATCAGAAGACGGTTGTTCAGCCGCACCATGGCAAACAGGACGTCCTCCTTGCCCTTGAAGTAGTACGACAGGATGCCCGGCGACATGCCCGCCTCGGCGCAGATGCGCGCCGTGGTCATGCTGCCAAGACCGTGGCGCATGAACACCCGGTGCGCGGCGGCGATCAGCTCGCGGCGGCGAAGGTCCTCGATGCGGGTGCGCTTTGCCTGAACCTGCATGGCAATTCCTTATCAGCCCAAAAACTGAATGGCGATACAATTTTTTGTATTGACGAGCAGACCCCGTGGGGCCACCCTTGCGCAAAACATCTGGGAGGATGGACATGCAGACCTCGATCCGCGCGCTTGCCCTGGCCACGACCCTGTTTGCGGCCCCGGCCGGGGCCGCCGACCCCGCCAGTTGCGCGCCCGTGCGCATGGCGGATCTCGGCTGGACCGACATCGTGCTGACCAACACCACCGCCGAGGTGATCCTGTCGGCACTGGGCTATGAACCCACCCAGACGCTGCTGGGCCTCGACGTCAGCTTTGTCTCGCTTCGGTCGGGCGAGATGGACATCTTCCAGGGCAACTGGCGCCCGGTGCAGAACGAACAGTACAAGGCCTTCTTCGACGACGGCTCGGTCGAGGTGCTGGGCCGGAACCTGGACGGCGCGAAGTTCACCCTGGCGGTGCCGAAGTACGTCTCGGATGCCGGGGTGAAGAGCTTCGCCGATCTGGCCGCACATGCCGACAAGTTCGGTAGCCGGATTTTCGCCATCGAACCGGGATCGAACCAGACGCTGCTCGACATGGTGGCCGCGAACCGGCACGGACTTGGCGACTGGGAAATCGTGGAATCGAGCGAGGCCGGCATGCTGTCGCAGGTCGGGCGGATGTATCCCAAAGAGGAATGGGTGGTGTTCCTGGGGTGGGAGCCGCATCCGATGAACCTCAACTACGAGCTGGCCTATCTGGATGGCGGCGACATCGAATACGGCCCCGACTTTGGCGGGGCCACCGTGCACACCCTGTCGCGCCGGGGCTATGCCGCCGAATGCCCGAACGCGGCCCGGTTCTTTTCGCAGCTGGTGTTCGATCTCGACTACGAAAACCTCGGCATGCAGAAGATCATGGGCGATGGGATGAGCGCCCCGGACGCCGCGAGGGCGATGATCGCGGCCCGGCCGGAACTGCTGGACGGCTGGCTCAAGGACGTGACCACGCTGGACGGCCAGCCCGGCCTGCCTGCCGCCAAGGCAGCCCTTGGCCTTTGATGGAAACCATGCGCGCGGCCGTCCTTGACGGGCACGGCCGACCCCTGAAGCTGGTCCGCCTGCCGGTGCCCGTTCCCGGCCCCGGCGACATCCTGATCCGGGTGGAGGCAAGCGGCGTCTGCCATAGTGACGTGCATGTCTGGCAGGGCGACAGCGTCGCCTCGCCGCCACCCGACCCCTTTGTCCTGGGGCACGAAGGTGTCGGCGTCGTCACCGCCCTTGGCCCCGGCGTGACGGGATGGACCCCGGGCGAAAGGGCCGGGGTGGCCTGGATTCACGATACCTGCGGGGTCTGCGAGCAATGTCTGGGCGGCCACGAGGCGTTCTGTGCCGGACAGCGGGCGCATGGCTATCATGTGCCGGGGACCTTTGCCGACTATGTCGTGGCCAAGGCGGCCTTCGCGACACGGTTGCCCCCGGGGGACGCGGCAGGCCTTGCGCCCCTGATGTGCGCGGGCCTGACTGCCTTTGGCGCGCTGGAACGGGCGCGCCTGGTGCATGGCGAAACCTGCGCGATCTTCGGATGCGGGGGCCTTGGCCTTTATGCGGTACAACTGGCCGCCCGGCGCGGGGCGCGGGTGGTCGCGGTCGACAGCGATCCGGCCAGGCTTGCGGTGGCGGCGCGTCACGGGGCGGCGGCAACCCTGCACGCGACCCCCGACCTGGCCGCCGCCTGGCCCGAGACCCATCGCGCCCATGCCACGATCAACTTCGCCCCCACACCCCGCACTTGGGACGCCATGCGCGCCGCGACCCGCCCCCTGGGCCGCATCGTCGCCGCCGCCATGGTGGCCGAACCCGTGCCCCTGTCGCAGGAATGGCTGACCTGGACCGGCATCACCCTGACCGGCACGTCCGTCGGCAGCCGCGACCAGATGCGCGCGCTGATGGCCCTGCATGCTGAAATGCCGCTTAGGGCGGAGGTCGAGGAGATTGCGCTCGACGGCGTGTCGGACGCCCTGGCTGCCCTGGCAGAGGGGCGTGCGAAGGGGCGGTACTGCGTGCGGTTCTGAGAAGGCGGGGGCTTCCGAAGGGAGAGGATCAGACCCGAAGCAAGTCAAGCGGCAGAACGAAAGCATGGAGCGCATCTCGGCGGTGCGTCAGCGCGGTTCATTCAAAATCGCAAGGAGCGCGGGGAAGGCATATGTTCCGGGCGCGCGCCCGGCTGGCGGGACCAGGGTACGCAAGATGCCTTCCCTTACCAGCAGATTGGTGATGCTGTTGGCCGTCGGCTTGGGGATGCCCGATTCGCGTGTGAAGCGATTGTTGCGGAAAATCGGGTTCGCAAAGATGTAGGTGAGGGCCTCTGGTGTCCAGCGCGACCGCATCGTTTGGCGCAGACGATCCCACATTTCCCCATGCAGTGCCTGGATTTTCCCGACGACGTCTGTGTTGTCGACCGCCTGCGCCTGAAGCGCCCGCAGGAAGAATTCACACCAGCCGGTCCAGTCGGCCCGCTGTGACACGGCGCGCAGGCGTTCGATGTACTCGGCCTTGTTCCGCTCGAAGTAGTCACTGACGAAGAAGTGCGGGGCGCTGAGGATGCCGGTTTTCCACAGCATGAGCGTGATGACCATGCGCCCGAGCCGTCCGTTGCCGTCCTCGAACGGGTGCAGCGCCTCGAATTCGGCATGGGCGATGGCGGTGCGCAGCAGGGGTTGTGTCGGGTCAGTCTGGATGTAGTCGATCAGTGTCGCCATGGCGGGCGGCAACTGCATCGGAGAGATCGGGATGAAGTCGATCCGCGGCGGCCTACGCTCGCCGACATGGTTCTGTTCGGTCTTGTAGGAACCCGGGTGCTTGTCCGCCCCCCTGCCGTAGCTGAGCAGCGTTCTGTGTGCCCCCCGGATCATGGCTTCTGAAAGGGGATAGCCGTCGGACATCTGCCGTTCGGCCTGTTTCAGGGCGCGCGCGTACAGGGCGACCTCTACTGCATCATTGCGCCCTTCCGGCCTTGTGCTGCCGTCGTCCGCTTCCGCCTCGAGCAACAGCACCTCTTCCAGCGTCGAGATCGTGCCTTCCATGCGCGACGACACAACGGCATCGCGCGCGCGCAGGGGGGCAAGCAGCAGTTCACTGTTCGGGAGTCCGCGCAATAGAACGTCATACCGCGTCAGCGCAATCAGCGTGTCGGACAGCGGTGCCACCAGCCGATGCAGGTCAAGTGGAGGAGGGGGGAACCCGCCTGTATGATAATCGACCGCATCGGTTGCGTCGAAGGCCGTGTTGTGTACCCAGATTTCACGTCTGCTGTTCATAACGGCGTTTGTGTCTTACGGAGAACCGCAAAGCAAGGTTGCATATCATGTGTAAGACTTTCCAATACACAAAATGCGTTGTGTGTGAAGGTAGCGCAGAAAGCCGTTTGCGGGCAGCGCTGGCCGAAAACCGATACACAAAAAAGGCCCCGGCGTTCCCGCCGGGGCTTTCGCTACAAGCCTTGCAACGGACGCTGTCCTCAGACCTGCGCCTCTTCCTTCTTCTCGACGAGCTCTTCGCCGGTCTCCTGGTCGACCATCTTCATGCCCAGCCGCACCTTGCCGCGCTCGTCGAAGCCCAGAAGCTTGACCTTGACTTCCTGGCCTTCCTTCAGCGCTTCGTTCGGGTGGTTCAGGCGCTTGTTGGCGATCTGGCTGACGTGGACCAGACCGTCGCGCTTGCCGAAGAAGTTCACGAAGGCCCCGAAGTCGACCAGCTTGACCACGCGGCCGGTGTAGACCTGCCCCTCTTCGGGTTCGGCCACGATGGACCAGATCATGTCGTAGGCGCGCTTGATCGCCTTCTGGTCGTTCGAGGCGATCTTGATCACGCCGTCGTCGTTGATGTCGACCTTGGCACCCGACACTTCCACGATCTCGCGGATGACCTTGCCGCCCGACCCGATCACTTCGCGGATCTTGTCGGTGGGGATGGTCAGCGTCTCGATCTTGGGCGCGTACTGGCTGAAGGCGTTGGCGCTGGTCAGCGCCTTGGACATCTCGGTCAGGATGTGCAGGCGGCCGTCCTTGGCCTGGGCCAGCGCCTGTTCCATGACCGCAGGCGTGATCCCGGCAATCTTGATGTCCATCTGCAGCGAGGTGATCCCCTTCTCGGTCCCCGCCACCTTGAAGTCCATGTCGCCGAGGTGATCCTCGTCGCCAAGGATGTCGGTCAGCACGGCGAAACGGCCGTCGTCCTCCAGGATCAGACCCATTGCCACGCCGGCCACGGGGGCCTTCAGCGGAACGCCCGCGTCCATCATCGACAGGCTGCCACCGCAGACCGAAGCCATGGACGAGGAGCCGTTCGACTCGGTGATCTCCGACACGACGCGGATGGTGTAGGGGAAGTCGGTGGCGGCAGGCAGAACCGCCTGCAACGCGCGCCATGCCAGTTTCCCGTGACCGATCTCGCGGCGGCCGGGCGACCCCACGCGACCCACCTCGCCCACCGAATAGGGCGGGAAGTTGTAGTGCAGAAGGAAGTTCGAGCGGCTGTTGCCGTGCAGGGCGTCGATGATCTGCTCATCTTCGCCGGTGCCCAGCGTGGTCACGACCAGCGCCTGGGTTTCCCCGCGGGTGAACAGGGCCGAACCATGGGTGCGCGGCAGGACCGAGGTTTCCGAGATGATCGGACGCACCGTCTTGGTGTCGCGCCCGTCGATGCGGGCACCGCCGTTGATGATGTCGCCGCGCAGGATGCCCGACTCCAGCGCCTTCATCGCGGGCCAGAAGTTCGGATCGGCCTGTTCTTCCTCGGTCAGCAGGGCCTTGGTGGCCTTGATCGCGTCGTCGATGGCCGTGGTGCGGGCCTGCTTGTCGCGGATGGCGAAGGCCGCACGCATCTGCGTCTCGCCCAAGCTCTTGATCCGGGCGGCCAGCGCCGAATAGTCGGGGGGCGTGAAATCGAACGGCTCGTTCGCGCATTCCTCGGCAAAGTCGAGGATCAAGTCGATGGCGGGCTGCATCCCGGCATGGCCGAACTTCACCGCGCCCAGCATTTCCTCTTCGGTCAGCTCGTAGGCTTCGGATTCCACCATCATCACGGCATCTTTCGTGCCGGCGATGACCAGATCCAGACGCTGCTCGGGGTTGTTCTTCAACACCTGCATGTCATCGACATGCGGGTTCAGAACGTAGTTGCCGTTGGCAAAGCCCACCCGCGCGGCCCCGATCGGCCCCATGAAGGGCACGCCACTGATGGTCAGCGCGGCAGAGGCCGCGATCATCGCGACGATGTCGGGTTCGTTGACCAGGTCGTGGCTCAGCACGGTGGCCATCACCAGAACCTCGTTGCGGAAGCCTTCCACGAACAGCGGACGGCAGGGCCGGTCGATCAGGCGCGACGTCAGGGTTTCCTTTTCGGAAGGCCGGGCCTCGCGCTTGAAGAAGCCGCCGGGCACCTTGCCTGCGGCATAGTATTTTTCCTGATAGTGCACGGTCAGGGGGAAGAAGTCCTGCCCCGGCTTCGCGGTCTTGGCGAAGGTCACGTTGGCCATCACGGAGGTCTCGCCCAGGGTGGCAATGACGCTGCCGTCGGCCTGGCGGGCAATGCGGCCCGCCTCCAGGGTCAGCGTTTCATCGCCCCACTGGATGGATTTCTTGGTCACGTTGAACATGTGTCTGTTTTCCCTCTGGGACCCGGCCCCTGCCGGTCGTCCCACATCTGGCGGCCCCATTGCCGCCGCCCCAGATCCTCATGCATGTGCCCCGGGGCCGGGGGCGTCACGTCGCAGATGGCGGGGCCTTACAGGAAAACCGGGGGAAGGGGAAGCGCGGATCTGTTGACAAAGTTTGCCATCATCGGCACGATACACGCATGGCAACGATGAACATCTCCCTCCCCGATCAGATGAAAGCCTGGGTCGAGGCGCAAAGCCGCGACGGCACCTACAGCAACGCCAGCGACTATGTGCGCGACCTGATCCGGCGCGATCAGGCGCGGCGGGTGGCACTGGCAGAGCTGCAGGCGCTGATCGACGAAGGAATCGCGAGCGGACCTGCGCGACCATTCGACATGGACGCCTTTGTCACACGGATGAAGTCGGGGTGAAGCGGCGCATCAGCCTTGCACCGCAGGCGGAAGACGATCTTGTCGGTATCTGGCAGTACAGCATGCGCGAATGGTCCGAGACGCAGGCAGAACGTTATCTTGCCGGACTTGACGATGTGTTTGCGCTGCTTGCCGCCCAGCCGGAAATCGCCCGGCTGCGGCGCGACACCGCGCCCCCGGTCAGGACCCATCCCTACCGGTCGCATGTGGTGATCTTCACGGCGGACGAGACGGGGTTGCAGGTCATCCGGGTGGTGCACGCCCGGTCGAACTGGTCGGTCCTATTCGAGGAATAGACCCGTCCCGACCGCGCTTGCGCAGAAACCCTTTTGGTCTTGTCGCCGCCCACGTGTAGCGTGCCCCTTGCGCGATGTACCGGAGCAGACCCTTGCAATCGACCTCGGCCACCGAAACCCCCTACACTTCCGCCCATGCCCGCGAGGCGGCGCTGCGCGAGGTGCTGGGCCTCATCAGCCGGTCGCGCGAGGAAGCAAGGCCGGTGTTCGATGCCATCCTGCGCAGCGCGCAACGGCTGTGCGGGGCCGATGCCGGGGCCCTGCTGCTGGGGCGCGCCGAGGGTCCGCACCTGACGCTGGCCGCGTTGCAGCAGGACAACCTGTCGAAGGCCGAGATCGACAGGTTCATTGCCGCGACGAACCAGCCGCCGATGCGGATGGACCCCGCGCTGCACGTGTCTGCGCAGGCCATCTGCAGCGGCGGGGTCGTGCACATCGCCGATCTGGCGCAGACGCCGGGGTACCTGGCGGGCGAGAGCAGCTTTCGCTTCATGGTCGAGGATCAGGGCCTGCGCACCACCCTGAGCATGCCGCTGTTCGATGCGCAGGGCACCATCGGCGCGATCAGCCTGCACCGGCGCGAGGTGCGGCTGTTCAGCGAGGACGAAATCGCCCTGATCCAGTCCTTCGCCGCGCAGGCCGTCATCGCCATCGAGAACGTCCGCCAGTTCCGCGAGTTGCAGGTGCGATTGGCGCGCGAGGCGGCGACGCGCGAGATCCTCGAGGTGATCAGCCGCAATCCCGATGATGTGCAGCCGGTGTTCGAGGTGATCGTGCACAACGCGGCCCGCCTTTGCGAAACCCCCGATGTGGGGCTTCACATCGTGAACGACGCCCGCACGCATATCCGGCTAGCCTGCATTTCCGACGCGAGCCTGGGCGTGTTCCCGGTCGGGCAGGAATTCGATCTGGGCGCCCCCTACCAGACCTCGACCGCGATCCGCGAGGCGCGGGTGATCCACAACCCCGACATCGCGGACGATCCGCTGTACCGCGCGGGCGACCCGGTGCGCGTGCGGCTGGTCGAGGTCGACGGGGTGCGCAGCCGCCTGTCCGTGCCACTTTTGAAGAACGGCGTCGCTTTCGGCTGCATCAACCTGAACCGCCACGAGGTGCGCCCGTTCACGCCCGACGAGATCGTGTTGATCGAAACCTTCGCCGCACAGGCCGTCATCGCCATCGAGAACGTCCGCCAGTTCCGCGAATTGCAGGAGTCGCTGGAACAACAGGAAGCGACGTCCGACATCCTGAGGGTCATCAGCCAGAGCCGCGAAGATGAAACACAGGTCTTTGACCTTATCGTCGAGAAAGCGGCCGTCCTGTGCAATGCCGATCAGGGCAGCCTCATCATCGTCAACGAAGCCCGCACCGACGTTCGACTGATGGCCGACTGGGGACATGCCCGCACGGCATACCAACCGGGCCTGGAATTCTCGCTCGACCGGCCGCTTTCCATCGTGGCGACGATCCGTACGGCGAAGGTGGTTCACTTCGAGGACTACGCGCAGTCCGACGCCTACCGGGACCGCGACCCGATTGCCGTCGATCTGGTTGAAACCGAAGGGGTCCGGACACGACTGAACGTACCGCTTTTGCAGAACGGCATCGCCATCGGGTGCATTTCGCTCAGCCGCCGGGTTGTGCGGCCCTTCACGCTGCCCGAAATCCAGCTGGTCGAAACCTTCGCCGCACAGGCCGTCATCGCCATCGAGAACGTCCGCCAGTTCCGCGAGTTGCAGGTGCGGCTGGCGCGCGAGGCGGCGACGCGGGAGATCCTCGAGGTCATCAGCCAGAGCCGCGACGACGACAAGCCGGTCTTCGACGTGGTCCTGCGCAAGGCCGCCGAACTTTGCCACGCCTCGATGGCCAGCCTCAACATCATCAGCGAGGACCGCAGCCACGCGGTCATGGCGGCGGACTGGGGCTTTGATGATGTCTCCACCGCCTTTCCGGTCGGCGAGACGGTCTGGCCCATGGACTCGCACAGTGCGACCTCGACCTGCATGCGCGAGGGCCGGGTCGTGCATCTGGAGGACATGGCCGACACCGAGCTCTACCGGTCCGGCGACCCGATCAGGACGGCAGCGGTCGATCAGGAGGGTCTGAGGACATTTCTGGCGGTCCCCATGTTCAGCGGTGGCAGGACGGTCGCGTGCATCACCATCTACCGGCGCGAGGTGCGCCCCTTCAACCCCGACGAGATCGCCCTTGTCGAGACCTTTGCCGCGCAGGCCGTGATCGCCATCGAGAACGTCCGCCAGTTCCGCGAGTTGCAGGACAGGCTGGAACGGGAAAAGGCATCGGCCGCCATCCTGGAAGTCATCAGCCAGAGCCGCGATGACGACGGCCCGGTGTTCGACGTCATCCTGCGCAACGCTGCGCGCCTGTGCAAGGCACCGATTGCCAGTCTCCTGCTGGTCAACGCGGGCGGGACGCATCTTGTCATGGCTGCGATGTACGGCGAAACGCTGCGCGCCCATCTGACAGGCGACAGCTGGCCGATGGACCCCTTGCCCGGGCCCGTCGCCCGGTCCATCCGCGCGGCGCGCACCCAGCACATGCATGATCTGGCCGCGACCGACGAGTATCGCAGCGGTCACCCGACCTATGTCCGGCTGGTGGACGAAGACGGCCTGCGCACCGACCTTTCGGTGCCGCTGGTGCGCGATGGTGTGGGCTTCGGTGCCATTGTCCTCAACCGCCGCACGGTCGATCCGTTCAGCGAGGGCGAGATCGCCCTTGTCGAAACCTTCGCCGCCCAGGCCGTGATCGCCATCGAGAACGTGCGCCAGTTCCGCGAGTTGCAGAACCGGCTGGAACGCGAGGCGGCATCCGCCGAGATCCTTGCCGTCATCAGCCAGAGCCGCGATGACGATAGGCCCGTGTTCGATGCGATCCTGCGACGGGCGGCCCAGCTGTGCGATGCCTTTGCGGCGGCCCTCATCCTCGCCAAGCCGGGAGACACGCACCAGCGGATGGCCGCCCAATATGGCGTGGATCCGGCCACGGTCGCGCGCTATCACAGGGCCGAGGTTTCGATGGACCCGGACGGCTCGTTTGGTGCCCAGGCCATCGTGACCGGCAAGGTTGTTCACGTCGATGACGTCCTGGACACTGAATATTTCCGCCAAGGCGTCGATCTTTATGTCTCTGTCGCCCGAGACTCTGGCATTCGCACCGAAATGCTGGTGCCGCTGCTGTCCCCGACCGGCGCAATCGGGACCTTTGTCATCTTCCGCCGTGAGGTCAGGCCCTTCACCCCCGACCAGATCGCCCTTGTCGAAACCTTCGCCGCCCAGGCCGTCATCGCCATCGAAAACGTCCGCCAGTTCCGCGAGTTGCAGGCAAGGCTGGAACGCGAGGCGGCGACGCGCGACATCCTGGAGATCATCAGCCAGAGCCGTGACGACAACACGCCGGTGTTCGAGGTGATCGCGAAGAGTGCTGCGCGTCTTTGCCATGCCGCAAACTGCACGTTCTGGCGCGTCGAAAACGGGCTGGTCCACTACTGTGCAAGCTACGGTTTCAGCCGCGCTGACTTCGAGGATGATGTTCGGACCCCGATAAGCTCAAGCCGCCCGCTGGTGGACAACACCCTGATCGGTCAGGCGGTCAGGACGCGGTCGGTCGCCCGGATCGAGGATGGCACGGCGGACAGCTACCTCGATCATGACTGGGTACGTGCGCACAAGCTGCGACAGCTGATCGGTGTTCCGATCTTTGTCGGCGACGACGTCTGGGGAAGCATCAATCTCATGTGGCCGCCGGATCAGGCACCACGGGACGAGGATATCCGACTGGTCGAAAGCTTTGCCGCGCAGGCCAGCATCGCCATCGAGAATGTCCGCCAGTTCCGCGAGTTGCAGACGCGCCTTGCGCGCGAGGCGGCGACGCGCGAAATCCTTGAGGTGATCAGCCGCAACCCCGACGACGACCGACCTGTGTTCGACATCATCCTGCGCAACGCGCTCACGCTGTGTGCCGGAGACACCTCGGCGCTGCTCATGGGACGCAAGGACGATCCGCGCATGACGATGGCCGCCTGGCGCGACCGCACTTCGGGATCGTCGGTCATGGACGATGCGATGATCGCCCAGATGAATGCCACCGAAATGCTGATGGACCCGGCGGTGCATGTCTCGGCGCAGGCCATCGTCGAGGCGCGGAACATCCATGTCCTCGATGTCAGACAGCATCCCTCTTATCTTGCAGGCGAGCCGTCATACCGGATCATGGGTGATGCACTTGATGTGCGGAGCGCACTGGTGGTGCCGCTGATCGACGCGCGGGGGGCACTCGGGACCGTGCATGTCCACCGCCGGGAGGTGCGGCCCTTCACCCCCGACGAAATCGCCCTTGTCGAAACCTTCGCCGCGCAGGCCGTGATCGCCATCGAGAACGTCCGTCAGTTCAAGGCGCTGGAGGCGCTGAACGCCGAACTGGGTGACCGGGTCGAGGCCCAGGTCGGCGAGATCGAACGCATGGGGCGGCTGAAGCGGTTCCTGCCTGCCGCCGTGGCGGATGCGGTGGTCACGTCGGGATCTGAGCGGATGCTGTCCAGCCACCGCGCGCTGCTCGGCGTGCTGTTCTGCGACATCCGGGGCTTCACCGCGTTCTGCGAAACGGCGGAACCCGAGGAGACCATCGAGGTGTTGCAGACCTATCACGAAGAGATGGGCCGCCTGATCAACACCCACGGCGCTGGCGTCGATCACCGGATGGGCGACGGCATCATGGTGCTGTTCAACGACCCCCTGCCCTGCGACGATCCGGCGGGCGATGCGGTGCGCCTTGCCATGGCGATGCGGGCGCGGATGGCCGAATTGTGCCGCCAGTGGAAGAAGATGGGCCACCGGCTGGGCTTCGGCATGGGCATAGCACTCGGCTATGCGACGGTGGGGATGGTGGGGTCCGGCGGGCGGTTCGACTACACCGCCTCGGGCACCGCGATCAACCTCGCCTCGCGCCTGTGCGACGAGGCGCAGGACGGCGAGATCCTGATCAGCCCGCGCACCCGGATGGCGGTGGAGGATGATTTCACCGTGGAATCGCGCGGCGAGATCGGCTTCAAGGGCATCCGCGAGCCGGTCGAGGTGTTCTGCGTGACGGGGGTGGTACAGGTGCAGCACGGCGACCCAGCGTGAGGGAGGATTGCCTGAGGCTTTCGTCCTAGCCGGTCAACGCCTCGATCCTACGCCGTGTTCCCCGTGCTTCTTCGATGAGCCATGACGTGAACCGCTCGACCTGCGGACGGCGGGCCGCCTCTGCCCGTGTCAGAATGCGGTAGGGGTGCGGCGCGACAAGATGGTCGGAAATCGGAAACGGCAGGACGATCAGGCCGGTCTCAAGGTCCTGCAACAGCAGCGACAGGCCACAGACAAGGAAACCGACGTTCTGCCGCACCGCCTCCAGCGCCAGCCGGGCATTGGGATAGTGCACGCCCCGTTCCGGCCCGGTCTTGCGCTGGCCGAACGCGGCGAACCAGTCGACCCATCCGGGATGGCCGCTGTTTTCCCGATGTGACCGCAGGTGCAGAAGCGGCATCCCCTCCATCCGCAGGCCGGTCCCGCCATCGGCCATGCGGCGGGGGTTGTCCGGCCCGGTGACGGGAACAAGGATGTCGGTGAACAGGGGCTCTCCGGCCAGACCGCCATACACGATACGCAGGTCGGGCACGCCCAGCCGTACCGGCACGTCACCCGCGCCGTTGATGCAGAAACGGATGTTCGGATGGGCACCGCGAAACACCGCCAGACGCGGCGCCAGCCAGAGTTCGGCCCAGTCCGGGTCGGCCACGACATGGATCTCGAACACGCGCTGGAAATCGAGGGTCTCGGTCACCCGTCCGAGCGCCTCGAAGGCCAGCCGCAGATCGGCAAGGGCGAGGTCGAGTTCGGGGGTGGGGGTCAGCCCCGAACAGCCGCGCAGCAGAAGGTCGGTGCCGAGATAGTCCTCGAGTGCGCGGATGCGCTGCCCGACCGCCGCCGGGGTGATGCCCAGTCTGTCGGCGGCCCCCTTCAGCGAGCCTTCCTGGATCGCCATGTGCAGGGCCTGGAGCGACTTGAGGTGCGTTGTGCCAGTCATTTGGTAAAGGTTGCCTTTGCCCTGGCAAAGAACAAGCGGACTTTCGAAAGTTTTCGTTTCTCATGGAGAAGAAATTTGCGTTTTGAGCTCCGCCCCTTCGGGCGCATCGTGACCCTGCGCACCAAGGACCAACAAATTCGGAAAGGAAAAACCAAAGTGAAACGTTTCATGATCGAACGGGATATTCCCGGCATCGGCGACTTCTCGATGACCGAGCTTTGCGGGGCCGCGCGCGCCTCGAACAAGGCGCTGGCCACCATCGGTCCGACCATCCAGTGGCAGCACTCGTATGTCGCCGGTGAAAAGACGTTCTGCATCTACCTCGCCGACAGCGAGGAAGAAATCAAGAAACATGCCGGACTGAGCGGCATCCCCTATGCGCGCATCACCGAGATTCCGCTGATCATCGACCCGCTGACGGCCAACAACTGATCATCCGGACCCGCCAGGCGCGGGCAATCCGCCAGAAACGGAAACGCCCGCGCCATCCGGCGCGGGCGTTGCGTCAGGTTCGGGTGACGGCAATCAGCGGCGCAGGCCCAGCCGCCCGATCAGCGAGGCATAGCGCGCCTCGTCCTTGGACTTGAGATAGTCCAGCAGCTTGCGGCGCTGTGCGACCATCATCAAGAGGCCCCGGCGGGAATGGTTGTCCTTCTTGTGGCCCTTGAAATGCTCGGTCAGGGTGGCGATGCGCGACGACAGGATCGCCACCTGCACCTCGGGCGACCCGGTGTCGCCCTCTTTCGTCGCATAGTCCTTGATCAGCGCGGCCTTCGCCTCGACAGTGATCGACATCGGGTTCTCCTTGGTGTTTGTGTGACGGTGCAGGCCGGGATGTCGTCCAGCAAGACCCTTGGAACCGTGCCCCGGCGGGGGACGGATGCGGGCGGATAGGGGATGCGGCGCAAAAGCGCAAGCGGCAAAGCGGCCCCGGGCCCGATGACTGGGTCCGGCTGCCGCCAGCCCCCCGGGCGATACCGCGCAGTTTTAACCAAGCTTTAAGAGAATGCCGCCCTCAGACCCTGAAGATGCTGGCAGCAGCGCCCTTTTTATGCCATAGTGCAATCCGAATATTCCTTTCGCGTCATGATGTTAACCGTCAGGTTGGTTAACGGGAACAGTCCTGGCGCCGGGTGGTCTGTGGTGGGTGGGCGTGATGCTGGCATTGCTGGGGTTGCTGGGGGCGGTGGTGGCGGGGATCGCGGCGGATGCCGTCCTCGCCCGCCCGGAGGAAGAGATCGAAGGCGAAGAGGCCGAAGGCACGCTGCCCGGAAGTGGTGCCGAGGCCCCGCCTGAACCCGAGGGGGATCCCCCCGGCGACCTGCTCGACTGGCCCGATCCGCAGCTGGCCCCCGAGGGTGACGGCGCGGCCGATGGTCCGGCGTCCTCCGACACGCCCGCCGATCCGCCGGAAGACATGGTTCTGACCGGCGGGGCGGGGGTTGACGGTCTTTATGCCGAGGGCGGGCAGGACACGGTGACGGGGCTCGGCGGCGGCGACCACCTGATGGGGCGGGGCGGCGACGACCTGCTCGACGGCGGAACGGGCGACGATCACGCCTGGGGCGGGGCGGGCGACGACACCATGCTGGGTGACGACGGGCGCGATGTCCTGCAGGGCGAGGAGGGCGACGACAAGCTGGACGGCGGCGCGGGCGACGACGTGCTGGCAGGCCACGAGGGGGACGATCTGCTGGCGGGCGGCGACGGGCAGGATACCCTGGCGGGCGGGGCCGGCACCGACGCGCTGGCGGGCGGGGCGGGCGACGACTGGCTGGCCGGTGGCTTTGGCGATGACAGCCTGCAGGGCGGCACCGGTGCCGACACGCTGGACGGCAACGACGGCCACGATTCGATCTGGGGCAACGACGACGACGAGGCCGATTTCCTGAACGGCGGGGCAGGCGACGACTGGCTGGGCCTGGGGCAAGGCGACCAGGCCCATGGGGGCGAAGGTGCCGACACCTTTGCCATCGACGGCTGGATCGGCGCGGGCGAGATCGCGCAGATCTCCGACTATGCACCGGGCGAGGACGAGATCGTCGTCGTCTACGACCCCGCCACCCACCCCGATCCGCAGCTGAGCGTGGTCAGCGCCCCCGGATCGGCGGATGCGACCGTGCTCTTGGACGGGATGCCCGTGGCGCATGTCGCAGGCGGCGCGGGGATGGACGCGGGCGCGCTGCGGCTGGTGGCGTCCGACCAACTGGCGGCCTGAGGGGCGCGACTACCCCCGCCCTCGCCCGAACAACCCGTACCAGGCCCAGTCGGGCAGGAACTGCCCCAGCCGGAACAGCCAGGAAAACACCATCGGGAAGCTCTTCTTGAAGTGGTCGCTGCACATCAGCTCGAACACCTCCTGCGCGGCAGCTTCGGGCTCCATCAGGAACGGCATGGCAAAGTCGTTCTTCTCGGTCAGCCGGGTGCGGATGAAGCCGGGGTTGGCGACCTGGACGGTCACCCCTGTCCGTCGCAGGTCGGCATAGAGCGATTCGGCCAGCACCATCGTCCCCGCCTTGGACGCGGCATAGCCGATGGCCCCCGGCAGCCCGCGAAACCCCGACAGCGACCCCGTGATCACCACATGGCCCGCATCGCGTGCCACCATCGGCGGCAGGGCGGCCCCGATCACCCGCACGCAACCGGTGAAATTCACGTCCGCCGTCGCCTCGGCCCGCGCCGCGTCCCAGTCCTGGGCGCGCATCGGCCAGTAGACCCCGGCCAGGAACACCACCCCGTCGATCCGGCCCGCCGCCGCCGCCGCCGCCGTGACCGAGGCGCTGTCGGCCACGTCGCAGGGCACCGCCGTGGCCCGGCCCGGCATCGCCGCAACCGCCTCGGCCAGCCGCGCGCCGTCGCGGGCCGACAGGATCACTTCGGCCCCCGCGCCCGAAATCAGCCGCGCCAGGGCCAGGCCCAGCCCCTCGGACGCCCCCACCAGCCAGTACCGCTTGCCACCCCATTCCCGCATCGCGTCACCCCTTCGGCCGCATCGTCGCCACCAGTTCGCCCACCATAACGCCGAACTTGCGGAACTGGCTCCTGTTCATCAGCGTCCCGTTTTCCATCAGATACAGCCAGTCGATGACGTCCAGCACATGCCCCCCCGCTTCCGCATCCAGCCGGATGCGGTAGCGCAGGTTCAGGGCGCACCCCGCGACCCGGCCCGTGCCTTGGCCGGGCACATCGTCGGCCAGGGCGGCAATCTGCCCATCCTCGCCCAGCGTCAGCCGCCAGGCGCGCTGCTGCACGCGGCCCGTGTCATAGCGGAACGTCTCGTCCAGGCGGCCCCTGTTGCCGTCCCAGGTCCCGTGCATGTCGGCCACGAAACGCGAGGCAACGCGGCCTGTCGGCCCATAGATCACGCCCTCGCACAGGATCGGCCCGTTCAGGTGGCGGCGCGGGTCGAAGGCGGGCCCCCGGTCCGCCAGATCGGCGGGGGTCTGCGCCCGGAAGGACAGTTTGCGGCTGCGATAGACCACTGGCACCAGCACAAGCAGCGCACCCAGGACAAGACCCGTCACCATCATCGCGTCACTCCTCGGGGACCGGGGTGGCCAGCAACAGGCCGATGGCCACCAGTTTCAACAGGCAGGGCAGCCCCGCGTAAAGCCAGGCCAGCAGCGACAGCGCCGCGGGCGTGTTCGACGGCCCCGCTACGAACCCGCCCGCCTGCAAGAGCGGCAGCAGGGTCACCGCAACCAGCGCCAGCGCCAGCTTCGACGCAAAGGACCACAGGCCGAAGGCCAGCGCCTCGGCCCCGGCGAAACGCCCCGCCAGATGGCGGGCAAAGATCGCCGGCAACAGCACCATGTCGGCCCCCAATGCCGCCCCCGAGGCCAGGCAGATCGCGGCAAAGGCCAGGGTGTCGCCGGGGCCAAGCGCCAGCGCAAAGACAAAGGACAGCGTGGCCAGCGCCATCCCCGCCAGCAGCACGCGTTTTGCGCCCTGCACGGCGGCAAGGCGGCTCCAGACGGGGGTCGAGGCGGCGGCGGCCAGGAAGAACAGCAGCAAGAGCGGCCCTTCCCACCCCGGCGCGGCCAGCCGACTTTCGACATAGAACAGGAACAGGGTCGAGGTCACGGCAACCGGGGCCCCGTTGACCAGCGACAGGATCAGCAGCCGCCGTGCCATCGCGTCACGCAAGACCGGGCCGAAGCGCGGCGACGCAACCCGCGCACCGGCTCCCCATTGGCCGCGCATGGCCACGCCCGCGACCAGCGCCAGCGCCGCGAAACCCCAGGCGAAGGCGGCGAAGGGGCGGTCGGTCAGCCCCGCCAGCGCCACCGGCGCGACGGCGGCCAGCGAGATGCCGCCCAGCGCCCCCCCCTCGCGCCAGCCCGCCAGCCGCAGGTGCCCGCCTGCGCCAAGGGTCGGGGCAAAGGCGACGCCCTGGGCGTAGAAGCAGATGGTGACAAAGGAAAACGCCGAGAACAGAACCAGCAGCGTCAGCGCGAACCACCACAGCGGGGCCACGGGCGGCGGAACGGCCAGCAGCGCCACCATCGACAGGGCCATCAGCGCGACTGCCCCCGCGACCATCGCCCCCCGCCGGTGCCGCCCCCGTTCGGCCAGCCAGCCCAGGGCCGGGTCCTGCACCACATCGACCAGCCGCAGCGCGCCCAGCACCAGCCCCAGCCCGGCCAGACTGACGCCATGGCTGTCCACATAGAACTTGGGCGCGTGGATGTAGATCGGCAGGCCCGCCGTGGCGATCATCGCCGCAAACAGCGACCAGGGCAGCAGCCGCGCCGCGCCGTTCACCGCGATACCTCGTCGGCCGGGGGCGGCGGGCGGCGGCGGAACCGCGCGCCCTTGAGCGCCAGCTTCAGCGCCTGCCAGTGGATCAGCGCCAGCACCCGCCGCGACCCGAAGGGCCGCACCAGACAGGCGCGCAGGATGGCGCGGTTGGTCAGGGGCAGGCGCGGGCCGATCAGGTTGGTATAGACCCCGCCCTCGGGGTTGGCATGGTCGATCCACACGGCGATCCGGTCGGGCCGGATGTCGAAGCGGAAAAGGTAGCGCCCCGCCACCGGCTGGAACGGCGAGACATGGAAGATCTTGCGCGCCTCGACCGTGTCCTCGCGCGTCAGCGGCTGCCCGTCGTCGCGGTGGCACAGATAGGAATGGCGGTCGCCCATGGTGTTCGAGACCTCGGCGATCACGGCGTTCAGGGTGTCGCCCGTCCCCAGGCACAGCCAGAACGACACCGGGTTGAACACATGGCCCAGCACGCGCGGCTGCGCCATCAGCAGGATGCGCGTGGCGGTCAGGCCATGCGCCGCCAGCACCTCGCGCACCCAAGGCACACCCCGGCCCTGCCCGCGAGGGCCGCCATGGTCGCTGTCGTGCAGCGAGACAAGGCCCGCGCGGTTGCGGCGGAACAGGCCCGGTCCCTGCGCATCCTCGGGGTCCAAGAGCACATAGTCCACGCGGTACCGGAACCGGTTCGCCACCGCCCCCTTGCGGCCGTGGAAGGTTTCGCCGGGGATGTGCTCGACGGCGGTCATTGCCGGATTTCTCCGGCAATCCGTTCCAGACACCCGTCCAGATTGCCCACGACATCCGCGTTCCACAGTCGCACGGTCCGGAATCCCCGTTCCCGCAACCATCGGTCACGCAGGGCGTCGCGGGTACCGCCATGCCCGTCACCGTCCGCCTCGACAATCAACTTGCGCTCGGCACAATAGAAGTCGGCCACATACGGCCCGAGCGGCACCTGTCGGCGGAACTTGAGCCCCCAGAATCGCCGGTCGCGCAAGGAACACCACAGCACCCGTTCGGCGGGCGTCATGTCCCTGCGGAACGCGCGGGCACGCAACTTGGACAGGTCGCTCTGCTGCATCCGCCCCCTCACCCTGGCCCTCTCCCCCAAGGGGAGAGGGAACAGCACCCCACCCGAAGCGTGCCGCAAGGAGGGTAAAGCTGCGGTTAACGCACGACCTGCGGCACCGGGCGCGACGCGGTCCCCTCGCCCCTCGGGGGAGAGGGCCAGGGTGAGGGGGAAGACCGGGCCGCGTGTCACTCCGCCGCCAGCCGCTCGGGCGCGCGCATGGCCTGCACCACGTCCAGCGCGCTGGCAAAGCCGTCCTCGTGGAACCCGCTGCGCATCCAGGCCCCGCAGAACCAGGTCGCATGGGTCCCCTGCAGCGCCCGCACCATCGCGCGGCCCCGCTCGGCGTCGCCGTCATAGACCGGATGGTGGAAGGTGACCGTGTCGTGCACCAGGTCGCCCCGGATCGGCGCATTCGCGTTCAGCGTCACGAACAGGGGATCGTCCATCGGGATCGGCTGCAGCGAGTTCATCCAGTAGGTCAGGTCGATCCGGTCCATCCGCCGCCCGGCGGGTTCGACATAGTTCCAGCTCGACCAGGCCCGGCGGCGGCGCGGCATGACCGAGGGGTCGGCATGCAGCACCGCCTCGTTCGCCTGATAGCGGCACAGCGACAGGGCGGCCCGCTCGGCGGGCGTCGCGTCGGACAGCAGACGCAGCGACACGTCGGAATGGGTGGCGAACACCACCTCGTCGAAGGCTTCCCACTCGGCCCCCTGGACCCTGACAAAAACCTCGCCGTCCTGACGGCGCACACCCGCAACGGGGGCCCCCAGCCGCAGGTCGACCGCCTCGGCCACCAGGGCGGACTGCAGGCGGCGCACATACTCGACCGAGCCGCCTTGAACCGTGAACCAGTCGTGCTGCTTGGACACCTGCAACAGCGCGTGGTTCTGGAAGAAGCGCAGCATCGCGTCGGCGGGGAAATCGAGCACCCCCTCTTTCGGCGTCGACCAGATCGCCCCCGACAGGGGCGTCAGGTAATAGTCGCGGAACCAGTCCCCGGTGCCGACCGCTGCCAACAGGTCGCGCACCGTCATGCCGGGCTGCACCGTGGCCAGCGCGCGGGCGTTGAACCGGAAGATGTCGCGCAACAGCCCCAGGAAGGCGGGCCGCCCCAGGTTCGCCCGCTGCGCGAACGTGCTGTCCAGCGTCTTGAGCCCATATTCCAGCCAGCCGCCGCGGATCGAGGCCGCAAAGCTCATGTCGCTGGGGACAACCGGCACCTCCAGCCTGCGGAACAGGTCCAGCAGATGGGGATAGTTGACGCGGTTGAACACAATGAACCCGGTATCGACCGGCTGGTCCCCGCGTTTGCCCGCCAGCACGGTGCGGGCGTGGCCGCCCAAGCGCCCTTCGGCCTCGTACAGCACCACGGCGTGGTCGCGCGCCAGAAGGTGGGCTGCGGCCATGCCCGACACGCCCCCGCCGATGACAGCCACGCGGCGGGGATCGGACCCCAGTCGTTCAAACGGCATCTGTGGCGCTCTCCTGTCGGGGCACTCGTTCTTACGCTTTGCTGCCATGGTTGGATCAGGTCTGCGGCGCCCTTGTCAAACGCTTCGGTCGCCGCAGCCGCCGCCGCACCGCGCCGTGACAAATCGGGCGGCACCCGGTGATCCGGCGGCGCGATCCCTGCGTATCACTGTTGTGTTACCCGCTTGCGCCCTGCCTTCTCACCCGGATTTACCTGCCATGGTGCAGGCCTATGTTCCTGCGCGAACGACATCGGAGCAACGGGTGGACAGGCGGGACGTGCAGGCGGATCAGGTGGACACGGAACTGGTGACGCTCGTGGCGCGGGTGCGCGACCACGGCGACAGGGCGGCCTTTGCCACCCTGTTCCGGCACTTTGCGCCGCGTGTGAAGGGGTTCCTGATGAAATCGGGGGCCGGGGCTGGATTGGCCGAAGAATGTGCGCAGGATGTCATGGCGGTGCTGTGGCAGAAGGCGCATCTCTATGATCCCGCGCGGGCCTCGGTGGCGACCTGGGTCTTCACCATCGCGCGGAACCGCCGGATCGACGCGCTGCGCCGCGCGCGACGGCCGGAACCGGAAGCGCTGCAATGGGGACCCGAGGCCGAACCCGACCAGGCCGAGGTGTTCGAGATGCAGCGCGAAAACGAACGGCTGGGCCAGGCCGTGGCGCGCCTGCCCGACAAGCAGCGCGTCCTGATCGAACGGGCGTTCTGGGGCGAGCTGTCGCACAGCGAGATCGCCGCCGAAACCGGTCTGCCGCTTGGCACGATCAAGTCGCGGATACGCCTGGCGCTGGAACGTCTGCGCCAGACCATGGAGTGAAGGCAAGAATGACGATGACCATCCGGCACCACATTTCCGAAGACCTGCTTCTGGCCCATGCCTGCGGCCAGTTGCCCGAGGCGTTCAACCTGGTCGTGGCGGCGCATCTGTCGCTCTGCGACGAATGCCGCGCACGGGCGGGGGCGCTCGATGCCGTGGGCGGTGCCGTGCTGGACGCGGGCGCACCCGAGACCATCGCGGACGAGACGATCGAGGCCGCCCTGGTGCGGATCATGGGCGCACCCCGCGACACCGCGCGCCCCGCCACGCGGCCACGCGGAGTCCTGCCCGCGCCCCTGCCCGACTATATCGGCGGCGACCTGGATGCGGTGCGCTGGCGGTCCGTCGGCATGGGCGTGCGGCAGGCGATCCTGCAAACCGACCGCGACGCCACGGCGCGGCTGCTGTACATTCCCGCCGGGGCGGCGATGCCGGGCCACGGCCATGGCGGGCTGGAACTGACCATGGTGCTGCAGGGGGCTTTCCTCGACGACGGGCGGCGTTACGGGCCGGGCGATGTCGACATCGCCGACGAGGCAACCCGCCACACCCCGGTGGCCGAGGTGGGGGCAGATTGCATCTGCCTCGCCGCCGCCGATGCCAAGCTCCGCTTCTCAGGACTGCTGCCCCGGCTGGCGCAGCCGTTCTTCCGCATCTGACAGGCCGAGGATGCGGGCGGCCAGGACCGGGCCGCCGTCGATGTGTGCCGCAGTATCGGTCAGGATCAGGTCGCCCGGCAGCACAAGGCTGCCGTCGATCCTGGCTTGGCCGAGCGCGTACAGCGCCAGCAGCCCCCCGGCGGCGACACCACCCGTGGTCAGCCAGACCTGCGGCGCAGGCAGCGTGTCGCGCGTCATCACGTTGAAGTCGCGGCTGGGGCCGGTCACATCCCGCGCCGAGATGTCGATGTCGCCCGCAAAGGCCACCGGCTGCAGCGGCGCGGCCCGCAGTGCGATCCCCTCGCCCACCAGCCTGAACCCCGGCCCGTCGATCACCGTCAGGCTGCGCCGCACGCCGGGAAAGCGCGAAAACGGGCCGTCCTCGGACACCGTCGCCACCGACAGCCGCCAGATGATCCCCTGCGCATCGTCCATCCGCGCCAGTTCCACCGTCTGGCCCCGGCCATTGGCCCAGGGCTGGATGCGATAGTCAGCGGCGGTCAGGTGGATCACGGGCGTCTGTCGGGCAAGGGGGGCGGGGTGTTCGGGGCCTGGGGCGGGCGGTGATCCCCCCTCACCCCATCCCTCTCCCCCAAGGGGAGAGGGAGGCGCGTGCCGTGCGGCGTCAGGGCCGTGGGGGGCGTGGCCATGCCTCTATCTGCGCCCGAACAGCCGCTCGATGTCGGCCATCTCCAGCGTCACATGCGTGGGCCGCCCGTGATTGCACTGGCCCGACCCCGGCGTCGCCTCCATCTCGCGCAGAAGCGCGTTCATCTCGTCGGCCCGCAGGGCCCGCCCCGACCGGACCGATCCATGGCAGGCCATCCGGCTGAGCACCGCATCGATGCGGGCGCGCAGGCTGGTGGTGGCCCCGAGGTCCGCCAGTTCGTCCAGGATGTCGCGCAGCAGGGGTTCCGCTGCGACCGGCCCCAGGATCGCGGGCGTCGCCCGCACCGCCACGGCGCTGCCGCCGAAGGGCTCGATCTCCAACCCCAGGGTGCGCAGGTCCGCCGCATGGTCCAGGATCCGCGCCGCCTCGGCGGGCGACAGCGCGACGATCTCGGGGATCAGCAGCGCCTGCGCGGCGATGCCGCCCGCAGCCTGCGCCTTGAGCCGTTCATAGACCAGCCGTTCATGCGCGGCGTGCTGGTCGACGATGACCAGGCCCGTCGCCGTCTGCGCGATGATCCAGTTGCCGTGCAACTGCGCCCGCGCCGCCCCCAGCGGCAGGGCTTCGGCGTCAGCCGAAGGGGCCTCGATCCGCGCGGCGGGGGCCTCGGCAAAGCCCGGCGAAAGGCCAGCCGCAGGTTCGGGGGCCTGCGCCGCATGGGCCAGGCGCAGGACACCGCCCGAGGGCCGGTCCATCTGATAGACGCGCGGCTGCATCGCGGCCAGCGTCGCCTCGCCCACGGTGCTCGACGCCCGGTGCCCCGCCCCGGCGATGGCCTGGCGCAAGCCCCCCACGATCAGGCTGCGCACCGCCTCGGGTTCACGGAACCGCACTTCGGACTTCGCGGGATGCACGTTCACGTCCACCCGTTCCGCCGGACAGGCAATGTCGACCACCGCCGCCGGATGGCGGTCGCGCGACAGCACGTCCATGTAGGCCGCCCGCAGCGCGCCCGTCAGGCTGCGGTCCTGCACCGGGCGGCCGTTGACGCTGATGTACTGCGCCACCGCCGCCCCCCGCGCATAGGTCGGAAGGCCCGCCAGCCCGGTCAGCCGCAGCCCCTCGCGCAGATGGTCCACGGCCACCGCGTTGTCGGCAAAGTCGCGCCCCAGGATGCGCGCCGCCCGCCCGATGGCATCGTCCGCCTCGGCGGCGACCAGCACCCGGCCTTCACCTTCGGTCACGTCGCGCAAGGCAAAGGCGACGCCCGGCTCGGCCAGCGCCAGGCGGCGGATCACCTCGGTCACCGCCATCATCTCGGCCCGGTCGGTGCGCAGGAATCTCAGCCGGGCGGGCGTGGCAAAGAACAGGTCGCGCAACTCGACCACCGTGCCGCGCACCATGGCCACCGGGCGCACCGGCCCCATGCGCCCGCCCTCGACCGCCACCTCGGCCCCGTCATGGCCCGCCGCCCGCGACCGGATCGTCAGGCGACCGACCGCCCCAAGCGACGGCAGCGCCTCGCCCCGGAACCCGAAGGACCGGATCGCCAGAAGGTCGCTGCCGTCGATCTTGGACGTGGCATGGCGCGACAGGGCCAGCGGCAGGTCGGCGGCGGTCATGCCGCAGCCGTCGTCGGTGACGCGGATCAGCGTCTTGCCGCCACCCGCGATGTCCACCGAAATGCGCCGCGCTCCCGCGTCCAGCGCATTCTCGACCAGTTCCTTCACCGCGCTGGCAGGCCGTTCCACCACCTCGCCGGCGGCAATGCGGTTCACCGCCGCCTCGTCAAGCTGGCGGATCACGGGCCGTTCGTCACGGATCTGGGGGGCGGGCAGCGTCATGCCACCAGACCTAGCATGGCGGAACAGATTCGGCTACCGCCCGGTGGGAGCGCCCGAGCCTGTCGCGTTCATCCGGCCCCATCCCCCGGACCGGTCGCCCCGACGAAGGTCGGGGCCCCGGTGGCTGATGGACAGGGCACCGGGGTCCCGGCCTGCGCCGGGACGACCGGGCCGGGTGGAATGCCGCGAATCACATCGGCCGCGCCCTGCCCTACTCCCCCAGCTTCAACACACCCCCCGCCAGCAGCCCCACCATCGACCCCTGGTCCAGATAGCCCGTCTCGGGCAGGCCGCGCGCTGTCTGGAACCGGCGGATCGCGCGGCGGGTGCGGTCGTCAAAGGTGCCGTCCACCTCGCCCGGCCGCAGGTCCAAGGCCTGCAACCGCTGTTCGATCAGCGTGCGCGCCAGGCCGTTCAGGTTCAGCGCCGCCTCGGCGGCCTCGGCCCGCGCGCGGTCCCCTTCGCCCAAGGCGGCCTCGGTCAGGGCCTCGATCCGGGCCTGCGCCTCGGCGGCGAAGGCCCCGTTCGGCCAGGCGGCCAGATAGGCCCGGTACCCCTGCGCCGTGTCGGTGGCACGCGCACGGTCCCAGGCGGTGCGGTCCTGCGCCGCCGCTTCCGCCCGGCGCGCATCCTCGATGGCGGCCAGGCGTTCGCCCGCGAGTTCCGCAAACAGCCCGTCCGGGTGCCGCTTGAGATAGGCGCGCAGGCCCGCCTCGTCGCCCGCAGCACCGGTCTGGTCCCAGTACAGGCGGTCCTGGCGTTCCTGCTCGGCCCGCCGCGCCGCCGCCTCGGCCTCAAGCTCGGCGGCACGGCGGTCGGCCTGCGCGGTCAGCCGCAGGATCTGGTCGCGGGTCAAGAACCCGGTCACCCGCTCGGCATTGCGTTCCTGCCAGTTCTTGATCGCCGCACGCGATCCGGGGCCGAAGACACCATCGACGCCGCGCGGGTCGATCCCCAGAAGCGACAACTGCCGCTGGATGGCGCGGCGCTGGTCGCGGGTCAGGCCAAGTGCCTCTTCCGCCGTCCGGGCCTGCACCAGAGGGTCGGCGCGCAGCCGCGCGATCTCGATCCGCGCCAGCCCGGCGTTCCGGCCCGCCGGATAGGAGGCAAGATAGGCTTCATAAGCCGCGATGCTGCCCTGCCGCTTCGCCTCGGCAAAGATGCGGTCCTCTTCGGCGCGTTCGGCGTCGGTCAGCACGGGCTTGGGCGGTGTCGGCACCGGCACGGGCACTGCACCGGTCGCGACGCGGAAGGGGGCCGGGGCCAGGAACCCCTCGGCCATCAGGTCGGGGGCCTGTTCCAGCAGGGCAGGCAGGCTCTGGCCCCGGCCCTCGGCGACCAGTGCCAGGAAGTCGGCCACCGCCTCGGCCTCGCCCTGCACCACCGTCACGCCCTGCGGCACTTCCAGGGGCCCGATGCCCTGTTCCAGTCCCGGCCCCAGCGGCAGGCGGCTGGGTTCGCTGCCCAACAGCACCAGCGCCCCGCCGGGCACCATCGCCGCGATGTCGAGAAGGGTCGCGACGCTGATCCCCACCCCCCCCGCCTGCGCGGCATCGGGCAAGGTCGCCTCGGTGCCGAGAAAGATCGTCTCCGCCCCCGTGCGCGCAAAATGCCCGGCGGCAGCGATGACCACGCGGTCGCCCGGCGACAACGCCAGCAGCAGGTCAGACAGCCGCGCCCGCATCGTCGCCGTCGCGGCATCGGCAGCGGTCACCACCACGAACCCGCCTGCCGTGAGGGCCGGACCCGTGGCCAGCACATCCGCCGCGCCGTCCACGTCGGCGGCATCGCGATAGTTCTCGTTGGCCAGGATCAGCGCGCGATCCTCGGCCATGGCCGCCCCCGCCGACAGCCCCAGCACCGCCACCATCCACCGCATCGCGATCCCTTTCGCAGGTCCCAGACTGCAAACTACCATGCGGCGCGCCCGGTTCCATCCGCGATCACGTTCCGGTCAGAGGACAAGCGCCGCCAGGATGTGACCCTGCACGCGGCACCAGCGGCCCGGCAGGCGGGTTCCCGCCGGAAATCCCGGAACGTCGTGCAGGAAGGTGGCGATGAACGCGCCGGGGCCAAGGGTGATGGCCACGGCATCGAACCCGAACAGCGCCCGCGACACCGGATACTGCGCCTTGTACAGCGCCTCTTTCGCCGCAAACACCACCAGCGGCTCGGGCGTTCCGTGTTCGGCGGGGGTCAGGATATCCGCCATTGCCTCGGGCGGCAGGGGCCGGTCAGGCTCCAGGTCGATCCCCAGGCCCAGCGGCCCGGTCATCGCCGCCGCGAGGCAGACGCTGTCGGTATGCGTGATCGACGCGGCCAGGCCCTGCGGCAGGGCCGGGCTGCGGTCGGGGTTCATCGGGATGGCGACTTGGGCCAGGCCCAGCATCGCCATCGCCCCGCGCAACGCCGTCCGCCCGGCGGCATATTCGCGCAGGCGGCGCGGAACGGCGGCAATCGCCTCGCCCGGCAGCAGGGCATGGGCGGCCCGGGGATCGGTCGCCACCACGGCAGCGCCCACGGGCAGCAGGCCCCGCAGCGCCGCCGCGAGGGCCGCGAGGTCAGGCATCCGCCCCCGCCCGCGCCCCCCGCATCGCCCGCCGCCGCGCCATGGCGTCGACCCGCGCCTCGGCCCGGTCGTTCAGGGGCTGCGGGGTGGCGGGCGTCACCGCTGCCTTCGGTCCGTCGTCCAGATGCGCCGCCAGCGCCCCCAGCGTGGGGAAGCGGAAGATGTCGGTGATCGTGAGATGCGTCGTGCCAAGCGCCGCCCGGATCTCGCGATGCGCCTGCACCGCCAAGAGGGAATGGCCGCCGAGCGCAAAGAAATTGTCCTTCGCCCCCACGCCTTGCACCCCCAGCACCCGCTGCCACACGGCGGCAAGCTGCGCCTCGATCCCTTGCGCCGGGGCGACCGGCGTCGTGGTCACGACGGGCGCGGCCTGCGGCGCGGGCAGGGCCTTGCGGTCGACCTTGCCGTTCGGGGTCAGCGGCATCGCGGACAGGCGGACGATGTGCTGCGGCACCATGTGGTCCGGCAGCACCTGCGCCAGCGCCGCGCGCAGCGCACTTTCGGTTGCGCCGCCAATGACATACCCCACCAGCCGCACATCGCCCGGCTGATCCTCGCGCGCCATCACCACAGCTTGGCGAACCCCCGGCTGCCCTTCCAGCGCCGCCTCGATCTCGCCCAGTTCGATCCGGTAGCCGCGCAGTTTCACCTGATGGTCGGCGCGGCCCAGGAAATCCAGCTTGCCGTCCGCCCGCCAGCACACCAGATCGCCCGTCCGGTACATCCGCCCCGGCGCAAAGAGGTTCGGCTGGAACCGCTCTGCCGTCAGGTCCGCCCGCTGCCAGTACCCGCGCGCCACCCCCTCGCCGCCGATCCACAATTCGCCCGGCGTGCCGGGGGGCACGGGCCGCTGTGCGTCGTCAAGAACATAGACCTGCGTGTTGGCAATCGGCGTGCCGATGTTCACCGTGGTTTCCCCCGGTCCCGCCGTTTCCGTCGTGGACCAGATCGTCGTCTCGGTCGGCCCGTACATGTTCAGGATGCGCGCCCGCGTCGCCCGGCCAAGGTCGGCCACCAGCGTGCCCGGCAGCGCCTCGCCCCCCACCATCAGCGTCTTCACCCGGCCCAGGGCAACCCGCGCGTCATCGTTCATCGCCAGCATCCGCGCCATCGACGGCGTGCATTGCAGGTGCGTCACCCCGTGCCGGTGGATCTGCGCGGCAATCGAGAAATCGTCCGCCGCTGGCACCCCCCCGGCATTCGCCCGCCGCAACACCTCGGCCAGCGGGCGCAACCCCTCCAGCACCCGGGCCGGGGCGATGCCATAGTCGATCAGGCAGGCAATCTCGGTCACGCCGATGCGCTTCAGCGCCTCGGTCCGGGCCAGCGCATCCTCGACCGTGCCGAACAGCCCCGAATCCTCGAAATACCGCTGAAAGGCGAAATCGAGGATCGCCTCGGTTTCCTCGGCCGACAGCGACCCCATGTCGATGTCCATCGGGTTGGTCAGGCCTGCGGGTTTCTTGAACGCCGGGAACGCCCAGGCGTATTGCTTGATCAGCGCCGCAGCCGACCGCAAGTAGTCCTTCATCGGCCCGCGCGCGACCTCGCGCGCCGTGTCGCGGTCGGGCGCAAGATAGGTATGCAGCATCAGCGTCACGCTGCGCGTCGCCGGGTCGTGGCCAGCTTTGCGCAGGGCGTCGTGGTAAAGGGCGATCTTTCCCTGCACCTCGTCGATGGTCTGGCCCAGAAGATGGGTCAGCACGTTCGCCCCAAGGTTCCCGGCCTCGACCCAGGTCGCCGGATTGCCGGCCGTCGTCACCCACAGCGCCACCTCTTTCGACACCGGGCGGGGCTGCGTCACCACGGCATGCGTGCCCCCGGCAGCCGTCGGAAACGCCACCGCCTCGCCCCGCCACAGACGGCGCAACTGGTCAACGGTGTCGAGCATCGCCTTGCGGTTGTGGGGCGGCGTGTTCTCGGGGCGCAGCACGAAGTCGTCGGGATGCCAGCCCGATGCAATCGCCAGACCGGCCCGCCCGTCGGTCAGGTTGTCGATCACCGCCCATTCCTCGGCGATCCGCGCCGGATGGTGCAGCGGGCCGACGCAGGACCCCGCGCGCACCGCGACATTCTTGGTCACCGCCGCCACCGCCGCCCCGGTCACCGACGGGTTGGGATAGAGCCCGCCGAACGCATGGAAATGCCGCTCGGGCGTCCAGACCGCGCAGAACCCGTTCGCATCGGCGAACTTCGCCCCTTCCAGCAGCAGTTCGTACTTCTTCGGCCCCGGCCCGTCGTCGTTGCCCCAGTAGTACAGGCTGAACTCCATCCCCTGCCCCGACCCGACCGGCAACCCGACGGGCCCGTTCGACACCAGCGTCCGGTTCGCGTCCGAGGTCAGCACCACGGTGAACCCGCGCGCCAGCGCCCAGAACAGCTCCAGCACCGAGATGTCGAAGGACAGGGACGTCACCGCCAGCCAGGTGCCCGGGGCGATCCCGATCCGGTCATCCATCCCGGCGAAAAAGTTGGTGACGTTGCGGTGCTCGACCATCACCCCCTTGGGCCGCCCGGTGCTGCCCGAGGTATAGATCATATAGGCCAGATCGGCGGGCACGGCCGCCGGGCCGGGGTCGGTCGCGGGGGCCGCCGCCAGGCCCGGGTCGCTGTCCAGCACCAGATGCGCAACCGCCGGCAGGCCCGCTGCCAGATGCGACTGTGTCACGATCACCGGGCAGCCCGAATCCTCGGCATAGAGCGCCAGACGGTCCGCCGGATAGGCGGGATCCATCGGCACATAGGCCCCCCCGGCCTTGAGGATGCCCAGCGCCCCCGCCACCATGTCGATGCTGCGCCCCGCGCAAAGACCGACCAGCGTACCCGGCCCCACGCCCATGCCGCGCAGCACATGCGCGATGCGGTTCGCGCGGGTGTCCAGGGCGGCATAGCTCAGCCGCGCGTCGTCGCAGACCAGCGCCACCCCATTGGGTGTGCGCGCCGCCTGCGCGGCAAAGGCCCCGTGCAGCGTCTGCGTCCGGTCATGATCGCGCGCGGTGGCGTTCCAGCCGTGCAGCACCTGCTCCCGCTCGGCAGGCGGCATCAGCGGCAGGTCCGCGACGACCGCCGCCGGATCGGCCGCCGCAAAGGCCGCGACAAAGGTTTCCACCCGCGCGGCCAGCGCCGTCGCGTCGGGCAGGCGCGCGGGGTCGGTGTGCAGCACCGGCCCGCCGTCCAGCGTGGTGGTCAGCGCCGTGCCGGACAGGGCCGCGCGCCCCTCGCTGATCGCAACCGGCGGGATCGCCAGGCCCGACAGCCCCGGCTCGCGCAACGCGAGGTCCAGCGCGAACCCGCCCGCGCGTCGGGCGCGGTCCAGCGCCGGGGCCAGCCTTGCCCCCACCTCGCCGACCGTTCCGGCGGGGTCCGCGCGCAGGGGCACCCAGTCGCCGACATAACCGGGGGCCGCCGACGGCCCCGCCGAAAACGCCAGATCGCCCGCCTGCCCCGCCGCACAGGCCAGCGCCAGCGACAGCGCCAGGATCATCCGGTCGCGGTCCATCGCGGGCAGGGCCAGCGGCACGACCGTCCAACCGGGCGCAACCGCCCCCTCTCCCCCTGGGGGAGAGGGCGGGGGTGAGGGGAGAGCACCGCCGATCACCAGCGGCGCAAGCGACACAAGCGCCCGCCGCACCCCCGCCTCGAACGGCGCGACGCGGGCCAGGGCCGCGCCCAGCCGCCCGGCCTCCGCGGCCGTGGGCGATGCCAGGTGCCCGTCGCGGATGGTGCCGGGACACACCGAAAGACCACCGGCGTCGCGCAGGCCCGACAGCCGCAGCGCGCCAGCCCCACAGGCCACGACCAGCCCCTCGGGCGTGGCCGACAGCACGGTGCCCGGCTTCCCCTGCCCCTCGACAGGGTCCGCCGCCCCGACCGACAGCACCCGGCCCCCGACCTCGATCTTGGCCGTCGTCAAGGGGTTGCGATACGGGCCATGGTCCAGCGCCCGCACCAGCGCCGCCACCCGGTCGGCGGGCTGGGCAAAGTCCAGCCGCCCCGCCGCCGCAGGCCGGTCGCTGCGCCGGTACTCGCTGCGCAGGCCCCGGTCCTGCGCCCGCCGGTCCGGCGCGCCCGCCTCAAGCGCCGCCATCAGCGCAGGGAACGAGTCCACCGCCGCCTCGAAACACCGCGTGTTCAGCGTCAGCGCGGTCTCCTCGGGGCCGATGTCGAACATCGACTGCGCCAGAATCGCCCCTTCGTCCACCCCCGCCGTCATCAGGTGCCAGGTGATCCCGTGCCGCGTCTCGCCGTTCAACAGCGCCCAGACCGGCGCGTTCAGCCCCGCATAGCGCGGCAAGGGGCCGTCGTGAAAGTTCACGCCGCCGTGCCGGGCCAGGGCCAGCACGGCATCGGGCACCATCACCAGGTTCGCCACCGACAGCACCCAATCGACCGCAAGGCCCGCCAGCCGACCGGCCAGACCCTTGTCCTGCGCCTCGACCCGCAGACCCTGCGCCCGACCCCAGGCCGCGACTGCTGCGTCCTGCGTCACCACAACCGCCACGCCATGCCCGCGCGCCAGCCACTGCGTGCCACACTGGATGGTCAGGCTTTCGTTGCCGATCAGGATCGCGGTCAGGGTCATCTCGGGCCTCACTCGGCAGGGCGGGGAACGGGGGCAGCCGTGGCAGGCGACTTGGGCGACAGCATGGCGCGCAGGTGGTGCGCCGCCAGGTCGCGCAGGAACCGTGGCGGATCACCCCGGTCGCGCCGCTGCACCAAAAGGCGCAGCCGCCACAGCACGCCCCCCGTCAGCGCCGCCAGCGTCGCGGCCACGGCATAGCCACGGCCATGCGTCTTGGTGAAATAACGCCAGCGGCTGTCCAGCCAGTACCCCGGAATCCGCCGCCAGTCCTTCATGCCCGTGGATGCCGATCCCACATGCGCGACGCGGCTTTCCACCACATAGTCGGTCGGCCACCCGGCCCGGGCGGCGCGGTGGCACAGGTCGGTCTCCTCGAAGTACAGAAAGAACCCCTCGTCGAACAGCCCGATCCGGTCCAGCACGTCCATCCGCATCATCAGCGACGCCCCCGCCAGCCAGTCGATCCGCGTTGTCACCTCGGGCAGCGGCTGCGCCACGATGCTGCCCCGCAGCAGGCGCGACACCGGCCCGAACCGCACCTGCGCCTCGAACTCGCCCGCGACGGACGGAAACCGGAACGCCGTGCGATGGGGGTCGCCGTCCGGCGCGTGGATATGGCTGCCCGCGAACCCGGTCTGCGATTGGCGTTCCAGATGGTCCAACAGGGCGCGGATCGCACCGGGCGCCGGGAACGCATCGGAATTCAGGATGTACACATAGTCGGGCCGCGCCCCCCCCGGCAGCCCCGCCCGGATGCCGACATTGTTGCCCGCCCCGAAGCCGCCGTTCCGACCCGACTGGATCACCCGCACATCGGCCATCCCGCGCGTCGCCTCGCGCAGCCGCTCTTCCGATCCGTCGCCCGAGGCGTTGTCGACCACCGTGATCGCCCCCGCGATCCCCTGCATGGCAACCCGCGCTGCCTCGACCGCCCGCAGGGTCATCTCGGGCGTGCGCCAGTTCAGGATGATGGTCAGGACGCGTGGTACTGTCATCGGGCCATGTCACTCGGCGGCCCGCAGCAGGGGCGCGGCGGGCGCGAGGGTCTCGGCCTCGGCGATCACATGCCGCATGCGGGCGGCCAGGACGCGGACGTTCGGCTCCAGCACCATGCTGTCATGGTCGCCCGGCACCTCGACCACGGCCAGGGCGGGCGCGAACCGCGTCAGGTCATTGTCGGGGAAGACATATTCCTTGGCCCGGCTGACCCACCGCCCCCCCGTGACCTGCCAGTGCCGGTCCAGGGCTGGGCGGAACAGCGCCGTGCGGCCCTGCCGGGGGGCCATGTCGTACCGGGGCAGCGCCGCGCGGAACGCGGCCTCGATGGCGGCGTTGTGGAACGCGCCCTCCGCCTCCGGCATCACACCGGCGCGCTTCTGCCGTTCCCAGGCGATCCGCGCCTGCATCCAGTCCACCAGATACCCCGGCCCCCTGCGGCGCATCTCGGCCAGCTTGATCATCGCACGGTCAGGCCGCGTCAGCACCGGCCGCAACGGCAGCGGCGTGTCCAGCAATGCCAGCAGCGCCACCTCCTCGCCCGCCGCCTCGAGCTGCCGCGCCATCTCCCAGGCGGTCAGCCCGCCGCCCGAAAAGCCGCCGATCAGGTACGGCCCCCGCGCCTGCACCTGCCGCAGTTCGGCGATATAGTCGGCGGCGGCCTCGGGCAGCGTCGCATGGGGTTCGGCATCGCCGTACAGCCCCCGCGCCTGCAACCCCCAGAACGGCCGGTCGCCCCCCAGAAGCTGGGCCAGATGCCGCAGGTTCAGCACGTTGCCGAACATGCCCGCGACCAGGAAGAACGGCGTCTTCGGCCCCCCTTCGCGTTCGTGCATCGGCACCAGATGGGTGAACCGGCGGATCGGCGCGACCTTGGGCGCGTTCCCGGTCACCGGCCCGATCCGTTCCTCGATCAGGGCGGCGCAGGCGGCGACCGTCGGGGCCTCGAACAGGACCGAGATCGGAAAGTCCACGCGATAGGCCTTCTTCACCATCGCGAACAGCCGCACCGCGATCAGGCTGTGGCCGCCCAGGGCAAAGAAGTCATCCTCGACCCCCACCTGCGCCACGCCCAGAAGGTCCGACCAGAACCCGGCCAGCGTGCGCTCGATGTCGTTGCGGGGTTCGACATAGGCGCTGTCCAGGTCGGGGCGGGCAAAGCCTGCACCCTCGGGCCGTGCCGCCTCGGCGGCCTGCACCTGCGCGACCAGCGCAGGCAGGTCCAGCGACGACACGACCACCTGCGGCAGACCCGTCGCCACTGCGCGGGCAAAGGCCTGCGCGCCCTCCTCGGCCCGGATGCCCTGGCCCACGTTCTGCGCCAGCCGTTCCTCGGCGGGCGACAGCGCGCGGGCAGGCGTGTCGTCGTATTCGACCTCCGATGCCGGGGGCGGCGACAGGGCAAAGGCCCCTTCCAGCCGCCGGATGGTGAACCCCTCGATTTCGACGCAAGTACGGCCTTGGCGGTCGGCCAGAACGATGTCGAACCGCGCGACCGGCCCCTCGGCCCGGTTCGGCCCCGCGTTGCGCACCCAGGACACCACATCGGCGGGCAGGGCTGCGTGAAACCGCAGGCGGGCATAGGACACCGGCACCCACAGGTGCGAGGGCGCATAGCCCGCGATCAGGCCCATGGCCCAGCCGGTCGCCAGGTCCATCAGCGCGGGATGCAGCGGCCACTTGCCCGCCTCGGCGCGGAACGGCAGGGGCAGTGCCAAGTGCGCGATCCCCTCGCCCGACCCCAGCGCCCGCGACCGGATCACCCGCCAGCGCGGGCCGAAGGTCAAGTGTTCCTCCTGCGGGCTGCGCAGGCCCTCGCCGGTTTCCGGTGCCGCGCACCGGGCCGCAATGGCCGCCACGTCGATGCCGGTCGCCGCCGGGGCCATCGGGATCAGCCGCCCTTGGGCGTTCAGCACGAACCCCGTGCGGCCCCGAGCGGTGACGGCTGACCGCACCTCGAACCCGAACCCCTCGTCGCTGGCCGCCAGCCGCAGGCGGATGTCGCGTGTCGCCTCCTCGGCCACGTCCAGTGCGCGGAAGAACGTCAGGTCGCGAACCTCGAAACCCTTGATCCCCTCGGCGGCCATCGCCTCGGCCGCCAGTTCCAGATACCCGGTGCCGGGCAGGATCGCCTGGCCACCCTTGGTGCGGTGCTGGTCCAAAAGCCAGTCCTTCACCGACAGCGTCGCCGTGTACATCCGGTGGCCCGCGCGGTCGAAGGTCGCCTCGGCCAGCAGGGGCCCTGCCACCGGCAGGCGCGGCGCAGGGGGCCGCTCGCCCATGCGTTCCGCCAGTGCCTCGGCGGCCATGCCGACGCCCTGCCAGATGCCCCAGTTCAGCGCGACCACCCGCGTCCTGCCGCCCGCCCGCGCCTGGGCAAAGGCGTTCAGGTACGCGTTCGCCGCGACATAGTCGATCTGCCCCGCAGGCCCGGTCACCGTCGAGATCGACGAGAACAGCACCATCAGGTCCAGTCGGCCATCGGGGAACAGGGTGTCCAGCACCTGCGTGCCGTGCAGTTTCGGGGCAAGCACCTCTTCCACCGCCGCCGCCGACTTGGTCAGCAGCGGGCCGTCATCGACCACGCCCGCCGCATGGATCACGGCGCGCACCGGCCCCAACGCCGCCTCGCCCGCCGTCACCGCCGCGCGCATGTCCTCAAGGTTGCAGACATCGGCCTGCGCCACATGCACGCAGCCCCCGATGGCCTGCAACCGCCGCAAGGCCAGGATGCGGCGCGACAGCGGGTCGGCGGGGCCATGCTTGGCCAGATGCCCGTCCCAGGCGACAGGGGCAGGCAGGGCGCGCCGCGCGATCAGCAGGATGCGCGCGCCGAAGCGGCGGATCAGGTCCTCGGCCAGGGTCAGGCCGATGCCGCCGAAACCGCCGGTGACCAGCACCGTCGCCCCCTCGGGCAGCACGAACCCCTCGGGCGCGGCCAGGTGCTGCGGTTTCAGGACCAGGTCGTACCGCCGCACCCCGCGCAGGGCGGCGACATTTGCCGACGGCGGCGCGATCAGGTCCTCGATCACCTGATCGACCAGCGTCTCGGGGATCGTGGCACGCCGTCCTTCGGGCAGGGCCAGGTCAAGCTGCGAACAGCTCACCCCCGGCAGTTCGCGCGGGATCACCCGGACAGGGCCGCCGACCGTCGCCTTTTCGGGATAGCGCAGCCCCTCGTCGCGCACCTGCGCGGCTCCGCTGGTCACGGCGGTGATGTGGATCGGGCGGGGCAGGTTTTCCTCGGCCATCGCCTGGGCCAGGAACAACAGCGAATAGAACCCCTGCTCGATGTTGCGGTGGAAAAAGCTCGACCCCGGACGGAACCGCTCAGGGCCCGTCACCAGCCAGAAATGCGCGATCCGCGACGGCGTCAGCCCCCGCGCCACCAGATCGCGCAACAGCGCGTCATAGCCGTCGCGCCCGCGTTCGGGTGACAGGGTATAGGCGTCACCGTCGCGCGCAAAGGCATCGCCCGGATGCACCGTCGCAACGCGGTGCCCGGACGCCCGCAGGCGCGCGACCGTGGCGTCGGCAAGGCCGCAATCGTCGGCAAAGACCAGCCATGTCTCGGGCGGCATCGCCGCCAGATCGGCGGCCTCGGCCTCGGCCGAACGCGGACGCCAATGCGGACGCCAGCCCCATTTCGACAGGTCGTCGATGCGCGCGGGCAGCGCATCGGCCTCGGCCACCGCCTGCCCCGGCGCGATGAAATAGGTCTTGCGCTGGAAGGCATAGGTCGGCAGCGGCACCCTGTGGCGGGTCGCCTCGCCCCAGATCGGGGCCCAGTCGGCAGGCACGCCGCAGGCCCACAGCCGGGCGATGGTGGCGACATGCCAGGCATCGTCGGCCATCGCCTGTTCGGGGTGGCGCAGCGCGGGCACGACCTGCCCCACCGCCACCCCGTTCGCCTGCGCCAGCGAGGTCATCGCCCGCCCCGGCCCCATCTCCATGTAGACCCGTCCCGGCGTGGCGGTCAGCGTCGCCATGCAGGCCCGGAAATCGACCGTGTTGCGCAGGTGCGCGACCCAGTAGTCGGGGCTGGTGGCCTGTTCGGGCGTCAGGGCCACGCCGGTGCGGTTCGAGATCACCGGCAGCGTCGGTGCCTGCAGCGGGATGCGCCGCAGATAGTCGCCGAACCGTTGCAGGATCGGTTCCAGCATCCGCGAATGGGCGGCGATGTCGATGGCGATGCGGGTCGTCTCGACGCCCTCGCCCGCCAGGCGTTCCGCCAGTTCCACAAGCGCGGCATCGGGGCCCGACACGACGCACAGCCCCGGCGCGTTGACCGATGCCATGTCGCAGTCCGCAGGCAGCACCAGGTCGCCCGCATCCATCGGCACCGACAGCATCCCGCCGGGCGGCACCGTGTCGAACAGCGTGCCGCGCAGGTGGACGAGGCCGATGCAATCCTGAAACGACATCACCCCGGCCAGGCAGGCGGCGGTGTTCTCGCCCATCGAATGGCCGACCAGCGCGGCGGGGGTCACCCCCCAGGATGCGTACAGCCGGGCCAGCGCGTATTCGACGATCATGATCAGCGGCAGTTGCACCGAAGGCCGCTTGAGCGTGGCATTCGCCGCTGCCTCCTGCCCCGCCGTGGGCAGCCACAGCGCCCGGATGTCATAGTCGATCAGCGGTTCCAGCACCGCCAGCCCCCGGTCCATCCAGTCGCGGAACTCGGGTTCGGTCTCGTACAGGTCGCGCGCCATGCCCGCGAACTGCGCGCCGCCGCCGGGGAACATGAAGACGACTTCGGGGGCGTCGAGGTGGTCGTGGCTCCACAGCTTGCGGGGGTCGCGCCCCTCCAGCAGGTCCGCCGCCTGTTCATGGGTCGCGGCCACGATCACCCGGCGCTTGTCGAACGCCCGCCGCCCCTCGCGCAGCGTCCAGGCCACATCGGCCAGCGGCTGTTCTGGATGGGCGCGCAGATGCGCCGCAAGCCGCGCACACTGCGCATCCAGCGCGGCCTTGGTCCGGGCCGAGATCACCAGCGGCTGGAACGGCCAGTCGCTGGCCCCCGACGCCGCACGCACCGGGGCCTCCTGCAGCACGGCATGGGCGTTGGTGCCGCCCACGCCCAGCGAATTGACCCCCGCCCGCCGGGGATGCGCGCCCTGCGGCCAGTCCGTCAGCCGGTCGTTCACGCGGAACGGCGATCCGTCGAACCCGATGGCGGGGTTCGGCCTCTCGTACCCCAGGCTGGCCGGCATCTGGCGATGGTGCAGCGCGAGGCTGGCCTTGATCAGGCTCGCCACCCCGGCGGCGGTGTCCAGATGGCCGATGTTGGTCTTGACGCTGCCGATGCGGCAGAAGTCGGCCCTGTCGGTCGTTTCGCGGAACGCCTGCGTCAGCGCCGCCACCTCGATCGGATCGCCCAGATAGGTGCCGGTGCCGTGGCATTCGACGTAAGCAACGGTATCGGCCGTCACCCCGGCAACCGCCTGCGCCTCGGCGATGCACCTGGCCTGCCCCTCGACCGACGGGGCCAGATAGCCCGCCTTCGCCGCCCCGTCGTTGTTGACGGCAGACCCCTTGAGCACGGCCCAGACGTGGTCACCGTCGGCAATCGCATCCTTCAGCCGCCGCAAGACGACGCACCCGGCACCCGACCCGAACACCGTGCCCTCGGCCCGGTGGTCGAAGGCGTGGCAATGGCCGTCGGGCGACAGGATCTCGCCCTCGGTGTACACATACCCCCGCCCCTGCGGCAGCTCGATGGTCACGCCCCCCGCCAGCGCCATGTCGCATTCGCCGTTCAACAGCGACTGTGCCGCCATGTGGATCGCCACCAGCGACGTCGAACAGGCCGTCTGCACGTTGATCGACGGCCCCTTGAGGTCGAAGACGTGGCTGACGCGGGTTGCCAGAAAGTCCTTGTCGTTGCCGGTGTGGCGCAACAGGAACATCCCCGTGCCGTCCACCAGATCGGGGTTCGAGCACAGGTTGAAATAGAAATAGCTGCCCATCCCGCAACCGGCATAGACGCCGATGGGTCCTGCAAAGTGCTCGGGCGGATGCGCCGCATCCTCCAGCGACTCCCACGCCACTTCCAGGAAATGGCGGTGCTGGGGGTCCAGGATCGCGGCCTCTTTCGGCGAAAAGCCGAAGAACTCGGGCTCGAAATCGGCGAAGTTGTCCAAGGGCGCTGCGGCGGGCACATAGCGGGGGTGGCGCATCCGGGCGGCGCTTTCCCCCGCCGCCTGCAACTCGTCCTCGGTCAGCGGGCGGATCGATTCGACACCCCTGACCAGGTTGTCCCAATAGGCGGCCACGCTGGCCGCGCCCGGCAGGTGCGCAGCCATGCCGATGATGGCGATGTCGCTATCGCCGATCCCGCCAGCCTGTTCCATGCCCTGCCGATCCCCCGAACCGTCGTGCGGACTTGTTGACGCCGCAGCGCAAAAATAGCGTAAACGGCGGTCGGGCGATACCCGCGAACGAACCTGCGCCCGACCTTGGCCGAGTTGGGGACAATGCCCCGCAAAAGCCACATTCCCGCCGCAAACCCCCGCCGATCAAGGCAGATTCCTCGACCGCCCTGCCCGGCATTCGATGCAAATGCCGCGCATTTGACGGGGCGGGGCAACAATTCCCCGTGCCTCCGACGCCCGCTACAGGACCGTCCGACGCCCCTGCGGGAAACCGGCAGCCCAGGCGGCCCGTGCCCCTGTCCGGCGGTCGCGGGCCAGAACCTCGGCCCAGCCCAAAAGCGCCCCGGCCATCAGCCAGGTGAACGGGATCAGCGTGTTGTTCGGCAGCAGGTCCACCAGGTTCGCCGCATAGATCAGCGCAATCGCCGCCCCCCAGGGCGAGAACACCGCCGACCGCGACCACAGCGCCTCGCGCCCCAACAGCACCAGCGGCAGCACCAGCAGGCCGAACTGCGCGATGTACCCGGCCCAGCCGAACGCCCCCAGCACGATGACCCAGCCACCATCGGGAATCGTCAGGATGCGCCCGTCGATGGGGTCGAGGATCAGGCTCCGCCCATAGCCGCCCCAGCCGAACCAGGGCTTCTCCATCGCGCGGGCCAGCAGCGTCTCTTCGTTGTCGGTGCGGAACCGCAGGGACGCCCCGCGCTCGGCGCTCAGGCGTTCGGCGAACTCGACGATGTCGTAGACCGGGATCAGGTGCGCCCCCCGCAGCAGCGGATAGGTGATCACGATCACCCCCAGCACCGCCGCGACCAACAGCTGGATGCGCCGCGGGGCCACCAGGATCAGCGGCGTCAGCCCCAGTGCATAGACCATCGGCCCGGCGCTGCGGCACAGCACCAGCACCGCCATCAGGTACAGCCACACCAGAAGCCGCCAGTGCCGGTCGTCCGCCGTGCCCTGGCGCAGATGGACCAGCGCCGCCATTGCCGCCATCAGCGCAAAGAACGCCACCCACAGCCCGTGCGGCATGAACACCATCGGACGGAACCCGCCGCCGCGCATCGACTGGCTGAAATCATGCTGGAAAAAGCCGTAGACCCAGACGTTGATCTGCGGCGACAGGCGCGATTCCAGCACCATCGGCAGCGAATAGATCAGCCCCGCCGCCACCAGCGCGCCGACCAGGGCGCGCATCCCCTCGGGCGTGCCCAGGACCCGCCGCGCCAGAAAGAACGGGATCAGCGCGATCAGTTGCGACGACACCAGCGACACCGAATCGTACAGCCGCAGGGCGGGCACGTCGCCCGACCGGATCGGGATCGGGTCGGGATTGGTCAGCGACGTGGCAAAGGGCACCGCCACGAACAGCACCACCAGCGCCCGCCCGATCCAGTTCGCGGGCATCACCTGCACCCGCGCGCCCAGCACGAACAGCGTGAACGCCAGCGCACACAGGTTGGCGATGCTGAACTTGTCGAAATCGGGCACCGCAGGCAGGTCGAACTTGGCCAAGGGCGGCAGCAGCATGTAGGCCCCCAGGATCGCCCAGATCAGCGCCTGTGCGGGCGGCAGCCGCCGGTACAGCGCCAGCGCGATCACCGGCCAGACCAGCAGCATCAGATAGGCAAGCGCGTTCGGCATTCCCGGCCCGTGCAACATGGATGCATACTGGGGACACATGGCATCATGGCAGAAATGCGGCGAAGATGCAGCGTCGCCGGGGCGTGCCCGAAACATTGTGTTGCTGTCGCGGGCGACGTGGCCGGTCGCAGCCGGACCCGCAGCGTGCTATGTCTGCTCCACCGTACAGGAGGGGCTGTGCTGTTCCGCTTTGGCGACACCATGATCGACGTGAACCACGGCGACCGGGCCTCGGTCCTGGCCGAGGTTGCGGCACGGCTGGCCGCAGGCCGGGGCTTTGCCCTGGCCACGATCAACCTCGACCACCTGGTGAAGCTGGACCGCGATCCGTCGTTCCGCACGGCCTATGCCGCGCAGGACCTGGTGGTGGCCGACGGCAACCCCATCGTCTGGCTGTCGCGGCTGGCGCGCCGGCCGGTGGCGCTGGTGCCGGGGTCGGACCTGGTCCTGCCGCTGATCGAGGCCGCAATGCAGGCGGGGCGGCCCGTGGTCATCCTCGGCACCACCGACATGACGCTGGCCGCCGCGCGGGACAGCATCGCCCGGCACCTGCCGGGGGTCCGCTTCGGCCCCCTGATCTCGCCCCCCAGATGCTTTGACCCCGACGGCCCCGCGGCCAGGGCGATGCTGCAGCAGATCGCGGCCGTCGGTCCGTGCCTGTGCCTGCTGGCCCTTGGCGCGCCGAAACAGGAACGCCTGGCGGCGCAGGGGCGGCGGATCGCCCCGCAGGCGGGCTTCGCCTCGGTCGGCGCAGGCATCGACTTTCTCGCCGGTCACCAGACCCGCGCCCCGGCATGGGTGCGCAGGCTCGCGCTCGAATGGCTGTGGCGCGCCATGTCGCAGCCGCGCCGCCTGATCCCGCGCTACGCCGCCTGCGCCGCGATCCTGCCCGGACAGGTGATGCAGGCCTGGCGCCAGCGCCGTGCAGGCTGAACCCGCGCGTCGCCGGTCCGACCAAGCCTCGGGGATGGTCGGCGATGCCCTGATCTCGCCCTGCGGAACCTGGCGCTACCGGCTGGACCGGTCCTGGGACGACGACGGCCCCACCCTGGCCTTTCTCATGCTGAACCCCTCGACGGCGGACGCCACCGCATCGGACGCCACCCTGCGCGGCTGCCTGCGCCGCGCCGTCGATGGCGGGTTCGGACGGCTGCGCGTGCTGAACCTGTTCGCCCTGCGCGCGACCGATCCCGCCGCCCTGCGCCTTGCCCCCGATCCCGTCGACCCCGGCAATGAGTATGCCCTAACCACCGGACTGGCCGACCTGACGGCACCCGGCGACCGGCTGGTCTGCGCCTGGGGCAACGGCGGGGCGCTGGACGGGCGCGGCACGCTGGTGGCGCGGCGGTTGCGCGCCAGGCGCCTTGCGTTGCACCATCTGGGACTGACGGCAACCGGCGCGCCGCGCCACCCGCTCTATGTGCCGCGCCACCAGCCCCTGCTGCCCTGGAGGGACCCATGACCCAGACCATCGACGGCTTTGCCCGCCACAGGATGCCCGGCGACGGCGTCACCCTGTCGGTCCAGCGGGCGGGCACGGGCGCGCCCGTGATCCTGCTGCACGGCTTCCCGCAGACCGGCATCGCCTGGCACCGCGTGGCCCCGGCACTCTCCCGCCATTTCGACGTGATCGTGCCCGACCTGCGCGGCTACGGCGACAGCGACGCCCCGCCCGACGATGCCGCCCATGACACCTATGCCAAACGACAGATGGCGCGCGACGTGGTGGCGCTGATGGACCACCTGGGCCTGCCCGCAGCCCACGTCATCGGCCACGACCGGGGCGCGCGCGCGGCCTACCGTTTCGCGCTGGACCACCCCCACCGCCTGCGCCGCCTCGGCATCATCGAGATCGCCACCACCGCCGACTACTGGGCGCACTGGAATGCCGAGATGGCCCTGGCCGCCTATCACTGGACCTTCCTCGCCCAACCCCACCCCCTGCCCGAACGCATGATCGGGGCCGATCCCGTGGCCTGGCTCGACTGGACGCTGGCCAGCTGGACGCTGCCCCGTGACCTGTCGCCCTTCACCCCCGAAGCACTCCACAGCTACCGCCAACAGATCGCCGACCCCGCCCGCCTGCACGCGATGTGCGCCGACTACCGCGCCGGGGCCGGGCCCGACCGCGCGGCGGACGAGGCAGACCGCGCGGCGGGCCGCCGCATCGCGGCACCCTTGCGCTTTCTCTGGGGACGCCACGGCTTTCCCGCCCGCACCGGCGACCCGGCGGGCCTGTGGCGCGCCTGGGCCGACGACGTCACCGACACCTCCTGCGAAAGCGGCCATTTCGTCATGGAGGAGAACCCCAAGGCGGTGCTGGACGCCTTCCTGCCGTTCCTGCTGGCGGAAGGACCCTGACCCTGGCGGGGCAGCGTCGTCCATGCCCGCTACCGGCGCGCCCAACCCGGAATTTTCCAAAATTCCGGTCCGATTTCTTCGAAGAAATCGGCTGCGGCGGTGCCGCCTGCGATCCAGCGGGGACGTCCCGGCGAAGCGACAGGCGTGCCTACACCTGCACCTCGACGCCCACACCCCGCTCGCGCGCCCGCGCCACCGCGACTGCCGCGACCGCCAGATCCTGCAGCCCCACGCCGGTGCCGTCGAACAGCGTGATCTCGCTGTCCGACGACCGCCCCGGATGCGCGCCCGTCAGCACGCGGCCCAGCGGCACGATGGCCGCCTCCGCCAGCAGCCCCGCCGCCACCGCATGCTGCGCCTCGCCGATGGTCACGCTCTGCGCCACCTCGTCGGCAAAGACCGTCGCCCGCGCCAGCAACGCAGGCTCCACCTCCTGCTTGCCCCTGGTGTCGGTCCCCATGCAGGACAGGTGCGTGCCTGCCCGGACATGGGGTCCCATCAGGCCGGCGGCGGGGGACGAGGTGATGGTGACGATCACATCCGCCCCGACCATCCGCTCAAGCGCCACCGCCTCGAACGGCAGGCCCACCTCGGCGGCCACGGCACCCAGCCGGGGCAGCATGTCGGGATGCAGGTTCCAGGCGATCACCCGCTCGAACGGCCGCACCCGCGCCGCCGCGCGCAACTGGAACCCCGCCTGATGCCCGGCCCCCACGATGCCCAGCACCCGCGCATCCTTTCGTGCCAGCCGGTCAATGGCGATGGCACTCGCCGCCGCCGTCCGCAGCGCGGTCAAGAGGTTCCCCCCCACCATGGCAACGGGCCGCCCGGTGTCGGGGTCGAACAGGAACACGCTCGACTGGTGGTTGATCAGGCCCCGCGCCCCGTTGGCCGGAAAATACCCCCCCGCCTTGACCCCCAGCATGCCGCCCGTCCGGTCCAGCCCCGACTTGAACCCGTACTGCCGCCCCTCGCCCAGGGCCTCGCGCACCACGGGAAAGTTGTACGCCTCCCCCCGCGCCATCGCGGCAAAGGTCGCCTCGACGGCGGCAAAGGCATCGGCGGGGGTCACCAGGTCGGCAATCAGTGCCTCGGGAACGATCAGCATAGGGTGCTCCTTCGGGCGATTCGCCCGCGATGGTTAACGGCATGGCCGGCCTCCCCCGGCCCCCGCAACGTGGAGACGTAAGGAAGACGTGGGGAAGACGCAAAGAAGACGTGCCAGTTTGGCAGAAACCCCGAAATTCCCGCAGGTTACCCCACCGCCCGCCGCAACTCCGTCAATACGCCTTGCCCCGCGCCGACACCGGCCAGACAACCTCGACCTTGCCGCCGCGGACACCCACGTACCAGTCATGAACGTTGCAGGTCGGATCGCAGTGGCCCGGCACCAGCCGCAGCTTGTCATTGACCTTGAGCACGCCCTGCGGGTCTTCGACGACACCGTGTTCGTCGCTGCATTTCACGTACTTCACATCCGTCCGCCCGAACACCACCGGCAGCCCGCTGTCCACCGACTGCGCCTTGAGGCCTGCATCGACGATGGCCTTGTCCGCCTTGGCATGGCTCATCACCGAGGTCAGGATGAACAGCGCGTTCTCCCACTCTCCCCGGTCGATCCGGTTGCCGTCCGCGTCCAGGATCCGGCCATAGTCGGCATCCATGAAGGCATAGCTGCCGCACTGCAACTCGTTGTAAACGCCCGAGTTGCTCTCGAAGTAGTAGCTCCCCGTGCCGCCCCCGCCGACGATGTCGCAAGGCAGTCCCAGCCCCGCCAGCGTGTCCACGGCATCCTTCACCTGCGCCACCGCCAGGTCGATCTTGGCCTTGCGGTCGGCGTAGGCGTCCATGTGCTGCATGGCACCCTGGTAGGCCTGGATGCCGCTGAACCGCAGCCCCGGTGCCGCCGCGATGGCCTGGGCGATCGCCACCACCTCGGGCGTCGTCTTCACCCCGCACCGCCCCGCACCGCAGTCGATCTCGACCAGACACTCGATGGTCGTCCCGTGCCGCACCGCCGCCACTGACAAATCCGCAACGTTATCAAGCATGTCCACGCAGCAGATCGTCCGCGCCCCCAGCTTCGGCAACCGCGCCAGACGGTCGATCTTGGCCGGATCGCGCACCTGGTTGCTGACCAGCACATCCTTGATGCCGCCCCGCGCGAACACCTCCGCCTCGCTGACCTTCTGGCAGCAGACCCCGACCGACCCGCCCAACCGCTCCTGCAACAGCGCCACATCGACCGACTTGTGCATCTTGCCATGCACCCGGTGGCGCATCCCGTGCGCCTTTGCATAGTCGCCCATCTTCCTGATGTTGCGCTCCAGCGCGTCCAGGTCCAGCACCAGGCAGGGCGTCTGGATATCCGCCTCGGCCATCCCCGGCAGCGCCGGAATGTCGTAGCCCACTTCCAGACCTTCGAAATTCATGTGCGTGTTCATGGGGTTCAGCCTTTCATCCAGGGAAGTTTGTCCAGATCCACATTGCCGCCGGTGATGATCACGCCGACCCGCCGCCCCAGAAACACAGCGGGGTTCTTCAGGATCACTGCCAGCGGCACGGCGCAGCTGGGTTCGATCACGATCTTCATCCGCTTCCACGTCAGCTTTATCGCCTCGATGATCTCGTCCTCGGTGGCGGTCAGGACGTCGGCAACGTGGGTCTTCACGAAATGCCAGGTGAGGTCCTTCAGCGGCACCTTCAGCCCGTCCGCCACCGTCTCGGGCGCGTCGTCGGCGATGATGTGCCCGGCCTTGAAACTGCGCGCGGCGTCATCGGCATTCAGCGGCTCGGCGGCATAGACCTTCACCCCCGGAGCCACCGACGACACTGTCAGGCAAGTACCTGAAATCATTCCCCCGCCGCCGATGGGCGCAACGATGGCCTCCAGCCCGTCGACCTGCTCCAGCAGTTCCCGCGAACAGGTCGCCTGCCCGGCGATCACGCGGGGATCGTTGTAGGGATGCACGAAATCCGCCCCCGTGCGCGCCTGCACCTCGGCAAAGACCGCCTCGCGTGACGACGTGGACGGCTCGCATTCCACGATCACCCCGCCATAGCCCCTGACCGCGTCCTTCTTGGCCTGGGGGGCCGTGCGCGGCATCACCACGTTGCACGGGATCCCCCGCCGCCCCGCCGCATAGCTGAGCGACAACGCGTGGTTGCCGCTGGAATGCGTCGCCACGCCCCGCGCAAGCTGATCCTCGCCCAGCCCGAACACCGCGTTCGACGCTCCGCGCACCTTGAACGCCCCGGCCTTCTGGAAGTTCTCGCACTTGAAGAACAGCTCGGCCCCGGTCAGCGCGTTCAGGTAAGACGACGTCAAGACCGGCGTCCGATGGATATGGGGTGCGATCCGCACATGCGCCTCGACCACATCCTCCCAGACCGGCACCACCAGGCCACCCATGTCCTTCATCTTCCGCCCTTTCTTCTGTCCGAAAATATCCCGGGGGCGCGGGGGTCGGCCCCCGCTCCGGTCATGCAGCCGCGCGAACCTCTCCGACCGCCGAGCCGCGATAGAACTCCTGCGCCGCCGCGACGCCCGACCCAAGCGTGACCTTCCACCCCAGATCCGCCATGCACATCTCGGCGCAGGCGAGGCCCGACAGCACCATGACATCCGTCAGCATCCCCAGATGGCCGATGCGGAACACCTTGCCTGCAACCTCTCCCAGGCCGACGCCAAATGCCACACCGTACTTTTCAGCCGCCAGTTTCACCAGATCGGTGCCGTTGCAGCCCTCGGGCACGACGACCGCCGTCACCGTTTCCGAATGCAGGTCGGGCGTGACCGCGCAGACCTTCAGCCCCCAGGCCACCACCGCCCGGCGCACACCTTCCGCCAGCCGCGCATGGCGGGCATAGACGTTGTCCAGCCCCTCGTCTTCCAGCATCTCGATGGCGCAGGCCAGTCCGGCGATCAGGCCGACGGCGGGGGTATAGGGGTAGCCGCCCGTCGCGTTGGTGCGGATCATGTCGCGGAAATCGAAGAAACAGCGCGGCAGGGTGGCCGTTTCCATCGCCGCCAGCGCCTTGGGCGCAACCCCCACGATGGCCAGACCCGCAGGCAGCATGAAGCCCTTCTGGCTGCCCGCCACCGCCACGTCGACGCCCCAGGCCGCCATCTCGAACGGCATGCAGCCGATGGACGACACGCCGTCGACGAACAGCAGGCCTGGATGCCCCGCCCGGTCCATCGCGCGGCGGATGCCACCGATGTCGGAGCGGACACCAGTCGCCGTCTCGTTGTGGGTGGCGAGGACGGCCCTGATCAGATGCCCGGTGTCGGCCTTCAGCGCCGCCTCGATGGCCGCCAGCGGCGCACCCTGCCCCCAGGGCGTCTCGATGATCTGCACGTTCAGGCCGTGGCGCTGGCACATGTCGATCCAGCGGTGGCTGAACATGCCGAACCGCGCCGCCAGCACGGTGTCGCCGGGCGACAGGGTGTTGGTGATCGTGGCCTCCCAGCCACCGGTGCCGGTCGAGGGGAACAGGAAGACCTCACCTTCGGCCATCCTAAGGATGCGCCGCACCCCGGCCACGGCGGGCCTGAACATCCGGCCAAAGGCTGCCGAACGATGGTCCATCGTGGCCATGTCGCAGGCCTTGCGGATGCGGTCGGGGATGTTCGTGGGGCCGGGAATGAAGACGGGGTTCTGGCTGGACATCTCGGGGTCTCCCAACAAGCGATTGCCGTCAATCTACGCCCCGCAGGCGCGCCATGCAATTTTTTCGAAATTGTTTTTCATTGCGCGGCACATATGGTATTCCTGCGGGAAATCATCCGCTTGTCCGTTTTCACGATGCGGAACGCCGTCCCTGCAGATTGCGAAAGGCCTTGTGCCCCATGCCCGATTCCCCGGCGAAACGCCCCCGTGGCCGCCCGCGCGCCTTCAACGACAAGACCGACCAGAACACGGTGCAGGCGCTGGACCGCGCGCTTGGCCTTCTGGCGCATCTGGCGGGGGGGCCGGGGCGCACCCTGTCGGACCTGGCCTCTGACGCGGGCCTTCCCGTCGCCACCGTCTACCGCGCCCTAGTCACCCTTCAGTCGCACGCCATGGTCGAGGTCGAGGAACCGGGCCAGATCTGGCACATCGGCGGGGGGGCGTTCCGCATCGGCTCGGCCTTCCTGCGCCGCACCAAGGTGGTGGAACGCGCGCGCCAGCCGATGGACGGGCTGATGCGCGCCACGGGCGAGACCGCGAACCTGGGGATCGAGTGGAAGGACGAGGTGATGTTCCTGGCCCAGGTCGAGACGCACGAGGCGATCCGCGCCTTCTTCCCCCCCGGCACGCGCGGGCCGATGCATGTCTCGGGCATCGGCAAGGCGCTGCTGGCCTGGTTGCCGGACGACCGCGTGCGCGGGGTGATCGCCCGGCGGGGCCTCGAACGCTTCACCTCGCTGTCGATCACGTCCGAGGCGCTCTTGATGCGTGACCTGGCCCGCACCCGCGAACGCGGGTTTTCCATCGACGACCAGGAACGCGCCGAGGGGATGCGCTGCATCGCCGCCCCGGTGTTCAACGCCTGGGGGGAACCCGCGGCCGGACTGTCGGTCAGCGGCCCCGCCTTTCGCATGGCGCTGTCCGACGCCGCCCGGATCGGGGCTCTGGTCCGCCGGGCCGCCGACCAGGTGACGGCGGCGACAGGCGGGCAGCCGCCGCAGGACCGCGCTGCATCCGAGTAACCCACTAAAAGAATCGGGATTTACAGCAGGCCGATTTGTTGCCATGCTGTCATCGTTCCAAGCCAAGCCAGGATGGCCAGCCCGGACCCCTTCCTTCCAAGGAGACGTCCATGCGCCACCCATCGTCCACCCCCCCCACCCGGCCCGCCCTGCGCGAGCCCCTGCCCGATCCCGTCGAACTCTTGCGCCTGGCCTTCGACGGCCTGGGCCAGCCGCTGGTCACGCTCGAACGCTGGTTCGACCGGGTGGAGGCCGCGCGATGAACGCCCGCTCCGACTTTGCGGGCCGTGGCGACACCGCCCGCTGGCCCGCCGCCCCCCGCGCCGTCCTGACCGTCGGCGCGCCGCGCCGGGCAGACGCCGTCCTGCCCCGCAGCGACCTGCCGGTGCATGACGCGCGCACGCTGACCGGCCCCGCCGGACAGGCGCAGATCGTGCTGGACGGCCAGGTCTATGCCCTGCGCATCACCCGCGCAGGCAAGCTGATCCTGACGAAATAGGTCAGACGGCCAGCCCCATGGCCGCCAGGTGTGCTGCCCCCTTGGGCAGGCCGCGTTCGTCGTTGACCTCCAGGATCAGGCGCGGCATCACCGGCAGCCGCGACAGCGCGGCAAACACCGGACGCCACGCCAGCAACCCTTCGCCCGGATGCCAGTGGCGGTCGGCATAGCCGTCGGTGTCCTGCAGGTGCACATGGCTCAGCCGTTTCCCCGCCGCCGCCACGAAGACATCGACCGGCGGCGCACCGGCCAGCCTGCGGGCATAGTCGGCGTGGCCGGTATCCAGCGACACCGCCACGGCAGGGCTTTTCAGCGCCTCGGCAAGGCGGACCCGGGCGTATGGATCGACGTCCTCGACATTCTCCAGCACCATCGTGATGCCCGTCTCTTCGGCGCGCTTGATGACCGGACCCATCACATAGCGCACCCGTTCGGTCTGGATCAGCGCCTGCGCCGGTTCCCACATCTGGTTCGAATGATCCCAGGTTGTGACCGGCGAATGGATCACCATCTGGTCGGCCTTGAGCGCGACGCAGGCGTCGAGGCAGGCCAGCATCCGCCGCCGCACCACCTCGGCCACCTCGGGGTCGGCGGCGTCGATCTGGAACCCCAGGAACGGCCCGTGCAGGGTGCGCCTGCCCGTGTGCCCGTCCAGCAGCGCCCCTGCCCGGTCCAGGCGGGGCGTCATGTCACCCGATAGCCACTGCGGCGAGGCAAAGCTCTGGATTTCGACGTCGCGCTGGTGTTCCAGCACCCAATTCCGGTGCAGGGCCAGCATGTCCAGCGTCAGGGCGGCCCCCAGGACGGGCAGGGGTTTGGTCATGGTGTCACCTCCACGGTCACCGCGTCGCCCGCGCGCAGGAACAGGAACCCGTTCGGCCCGAGGCGCACCGGCCCGCCGTCGCCGGGCCCGATGGCGGCCCCGGCCCCGCTGACGGCAATCCCCACCGGACGCGGCGACAGGTTGAACAGGCACAGGACGGCCCCCGGCCCCTGCCCCCGGACATAGGCCAGCACCGGTTCGGGCACGTCGATGAACCGCGTGGCCCCCGTCCGCAGGGCCGGTTCCGACCGGCGGAACGCCAGCATGGCGCGGTAGAACGACAGCACCGACCCCGGATCGCCCGCCTGCCCCGCCACATGCCGCACCGCCTGCGGCGGCTTGACCGGCAGCCAGGGCCTGCCGGTGGTGAACCCGGCCTGCGCCGCGCCGTCCCAGACCATCGGCGTGCGGCATCCGTCGCGGCCCTTGTAGTCGGGCCAGAACGCGAAGGCAGGCGGGTCGGTCAGCTCCTCGAACAGGATGTCGGTCTCGGTCTGGCCCAGTTCCTCGCCCTGGTACAGGCAGACCGATCCCGGAAACGACAGCAGCATTGCCGCCGCCAGACGCGCCAGGGCGTCGCCCCCTGCGTCGTGGTCTTTCCAGCGGCTGGCATGGCGCACGACATCGTGGTTGGAAAAGGCCCAGGCAGGCCAGCCGTCCGGCGCGCCGCGAAAGAACCTCTCGATGCAGTCGCGAAACTGGCGGGCGGTGAAGGCGGGCGACAGCATCTCGAACGAATAGGCCATGTGCAGCCGGTTCCCGCCGCCGGTGTATTCGGCCATGATGGCGATGGCCCGGTCGCCGCTTTCGCCCACCTCGCCCACCATCGCCCGCCCGGGATAGCGGTCGAGCAGCGCTCGGATGCGTTCCAGGAACAGCGGCGTCTCGGGCCGGTTCTTGGAATGGATGTGGTCCTGCATGTCGTTGGGGTTGACCTCGGGCAGGTCCACGGCGCGGATGCGCGGAGGGTTCGGGCGCAGCCGGTTGTCGTGAAAGTAGTAGTTCACCGTGTCCAGCCGGAACCCGTCCACCCCCCGGTCCAGCCAGAATTCCATCGTGGACAGAAGCCAGTCCTGCACGTCCTTCAGGTGAAAGTTGAAGTCGGGCTGCGAGGGCAGGAAGTTGTGAAAGTAATACTGCCGCCGACGCGGCTCCCACTCCCACGCCGGGCCGCCGAACACCGACAGCCAGTTGTTGGGGGGGCTGCCGTCGGGGCCGGGATCGGCCCAGACGTACCAGTCGGCCTTGTCGTTGGTGCGGTCCCGGCGGCTGTCCTGAAAGAACGGATGCGCGGATGCCGAATGGCTGATCACCTGGTCGATGATGACCCGCAGGCCCAGGTCATGCGCCCGCGCGACCAGCCGGTCGAAGTCGGCCAGCCGCCCGAACAGGGGATCGATGTCGGTATAGTCCGACACGTCGTACCCCATGTCGGCCATGGGCGAGCGGAACACCGGCGACAGCCAGAGCGCATCGACGCCCAGGTCCGCCAGATGCCCCAGCCGCGCGGTGAGCCCCGGCAGGTCGCCGATCCCGTCGCCGTCGCTGTCCTGGAACGACCGGGGATAGACCTGATACGTCACCGATCCGCGCCACCAGTCGTCCATGCCCTGCCCCTGTCGTTTCCTTCCGCCCGACCTTGGGGCCGGACCGGCGAATTGTCAAAAGCCTGGCCGGTGTTTAGCGGCTTGACCCCCGGATCAGCAGTTCCGGCACCACCTCGATGCAGGCAGGGCCGGTCTGCCGCCCGTCCAGCACGTCCAGGATCAGCCCTGCCGCCCGTTCGCCGATGCCGCGCGGAAAGGGGTTGATCGTGGACAGGGTCGGCACGCAGATCGCCCCGATCTCATAGTCGCCGAACCCCGCCAGCGACATCCGCCCCGGCACGTCCACGCCCTGCCGCTGGCATTCGGTCAGCGCGCCGAAAGCCGACAGGTCGGACACGCAGATCACCGCTTCGGTGTCGGGCATCGCCGTCAGCAGGTGCGCCATGGCCATCGCCCCTTCGCGCATCGAGATCGGGGGCGTTCCCGCCGCGATCAGCCGCGTGGCGTCCAGCCCGTGACCCTGCATCGCCGCAACAAATCCGGCGCGGCGGTCGGTGCCGCGCGTGTCGCGGCTGGCATCGCCGCCGATGAAGGCGATCCGAGTCAGGCCCTGCGCCACCAGATGATCGACCATGCCCCGCACGGCCTGCGCGTTCGAGAACCCGACAACGTGGCCGATGGGGGCCTCGGGCAGGTCCCATGTCTCGATCACCGGAATGCCCGCATTCTCCAGCAGCCGCCGCGCGCGGGGCGTGTGCCTGCCACCCGTCACCACGATGGCCTCGGGGCGGCGGCGCAGCAGGTGTTCGACCAGCCGCTCCTCTTCCGCCATGTCATAGCTGGTGGTGCCCAAGAGGCACTGCAGGCCCCGCGCCTGCAGCCCCTCGGACAGCCCGGCCACCGTGTCGGCAAAGTTCGCGTTGTTGATCGAGGGGATGGTGACGGCCACGAAATCGGTGCGCTGCGACCGCAGGTTCGACGCGGTGGCGTCGAACACGTAGCCGAGTGTCTCTGCCGCCGCAAGGATCGTCGTCCGCGTCGCGTCGCTGACCGAGGCGTCGCGCTTGAAGGCCCGGCTGACGGTCATCGGCGACACGCCTGCCGCGCGGGCCACGTCCGCCATGGTGGGGGGCTTGCGCGGGTCAGGCATGGGCGGTGGTCACGTGGTGGTGGATGCGGCCCGTGAAGAACCGCGACAGCAGGTGCTCGGTCGCGGCGCGGCCCGTCTGGCGGACGGGATGGGCCAGGAAGGCGTCGAGCGTCGCCGTGTCGGGCCAGTCGATGGCCAGGATCAGGGGAAACTCGGGGGCACCTTCGTCGCGGCTGTCACCGAAGGTCACGCGGATGGCAAGGGTGCCGGGGAACGACTGCCAGACCGGCAGCAGTTCGGCCAGCACGGCGGTGCGGAAGGCTGCGGTCCGGCCATCATGTACCCGGCCTTCGAACAGGGCATAGCGGGTGATCATGCCGGGGTCCGCCCCTTGGGTCCGCCGAAGTATTCCATCAGCGCGGCCTGATCCTCACCGCCCAGTCCGGCGCGGGTCAACAGGCGGTGCACCTCGGCACAGGTCGCGGTCAGGGGCATCGCCGTGTGCGTCAGGCGCGCGAGGTCCTGCACCGCGTTCAGGTCCTTGACCATGTTGTCGATCCGCCCCGTGCGGGCATAGTCGCGGGCGGCGAAGCGGGGCATGTATTCCTGCAGGATCGCAGAATCCGCCCGGCCCCCGCGCAGTGCCTGCGGCACCCGCGCGGCATCGACGCCCGAAGCCTCGGCCAGCGCCGTCGCCTCGGCCACCGCAAGGAAGGTCAGCCCGCAGAGCACCTGGTTGATGAGCTTGGTCGTCTGCCCGGCCCCGGCCGACCCCATGTGGGTCTGGTTCGACGCGACCCGCGCCAGGATGGCCTGGGCGCGGGCCACATCGGCGGGGTCGCCCCCCTGCATCAGGGTCAATTCTCCGGTTGCCGCCCTGGGGATGCCGCCGGACAGCGGGCTGTCCACCCAGTTCAAGCCCCTTGCTGCGGCCTCGGCGGCCAAGGCGCGTGTCGATGCGGGATCGATGGAGGACATGTCGATCACCAGCGTGCCCGGTTCGGTACCCTCGGCCACGCCGCCCGGCCCGAACACCGCCACCCGCACGATGTGGGCGGCGTTAAGGCTAAGGATCACCGCCTTGGCCCCCATCGCGGCCTCAGCGGCGGTAGCACAGGCGACCGCCCCCATCGCCACCAGCACCGCCACCCTGGCGGGGTCGAGGTCGAACACCCGCAGCGCCGTCCCGGTGTCCGCCAGCCGCGCGCCGATGGCCCCGCCCATGGCCCCCGCCCCGATCAGCGCCACCGTCATCGGCCCACCTCCTGCGCAACAATCGCCACGATCTCGTGCAGCGGACGGTCGATGTCCACCGTCAGCGCCTCGTCCGGGCCGGGCGGTTCCAGCGCGGCAAACTGGCTGTCCAGCAGGGTGGCCGGCATGAAGTGCCCTGTCCGCAGGGCCATGCGCGCCGCGATCAGCACCCGGCTGCCCGCCAGATGCACGAACCCGACCCTGCCCCCCGCCCCCGCGCGGATGCGGTCCCGATAGACCCGACGCAGCGCCGAACAGCCGACGATCACCGGGGCGCGGTCGCGCAGCACCCCTGCCACGCGGTCCAGCCACGGCCAGCGGTCATCGTCCGTCAGGGGCACGCCCGCCCGCATCCGCTCGACATTGGCCGCAGGATGCAGGTCGTCCCCGTCATGAAAGGGGATGCCCAGGGCCGCCCCCACCCCCGCCCCCACGGCCGACTTGCCGCAGCCCGCGACGCCCATGATGACCAGCCGCACTGTCATAGCGACGCCGTGATCCCCCCGTCGACGTACAGGATGTGCCCGTTGACGAAACTGGACGCGTCCGAGGCCAGGAACACGCAGGCCCCCACCAGTTCCTCGACCCGGCCCCACCGGCCGGCCGGTGTCCGTTTCTCCAGCCAAGCCGAGAATGCCGGATCGGCCACGAGGGCCGCGTTCAGGGGCGTGTCGAAGTACCCTGGTGCGATGGCGTTGCAGTTCAGGCCATGGCGCGCCCAGTCGGTCGCCATGCCCTTGGTCAGGTTGCCCACGGCCCCCTTGGTGGCCGTGTAGGGCGCGATGCCGGGACGGGCGAGGGCGGTCTGGACGCTTGCGATGTTGATGATCCGCCCCCGGCCCCGCCCGATCATGTGGCGCGCCACCGCCTGGCCCACGTGGAACACCGAGGCGATGTTGGTCTGCAGCAGCCGTTCGAACGCCTCGGGCGGGAAATCCTCCAGCGGCGCGCGGTGCTGCATGCCGGCGTTGTTCACCAGGATGTCGATGGCACCCTGGTCGGCCTCGAACCCGTCCACCGCCCTGCGCACGGCGTGGTGGTCGGTCGCGTCGAAGGGCAGCGTCCCGGCCCCCGGCAGCGATGCCGCCGCCGCCGCCAGCCGTTCGGGATCGCGCCCGTTCAGCACGACCGTCGCGCCCGCCGCCGCCAGCCCCCGTGCCAGGGCGAACCCGATCCCCTGCGACGATCCCGTCACCAGCGCCCGCCGCCCGGTCAGGTCGAACATGCCCAGTCCCGCCACCATCGCCAGATTGCCCCTCGACAAGGTCTTGCCCCGACGGTTATGTTATCGTTAACATGACCTGTCAAGCCTCCAAGGACCCACCGCATGACCAAGCCCGACATCCTGCAGGTCGCCCCCTATCCGGCCTGGGACCAGGAGCCGCTGGATGCGGCGTTCGCCATGCACCGGCTGGACCTGGCCCCGGACCGTGCGGCCTTTCTGGCCGAGGTGGGCCCGCGCATCCGGGCCATCGCCACGCGGGGCGACAAGGGCGCGGCGGCAGACCTGATCGCCGCCTGCCCGAACCTGCAACTGATCGCGGTCTACGGGGTCGGCTATGACGCCGTGGACATGGGGGCTGCGCGCGCGCGGGGCCTTGCCGTGACGAACACGCCCGGCGTGCTGGACGAGGATTGCGCCGATCTGGCGGTGGCGATGATGCTGGCGCTTGCCCGCGGCGTGGTCGGGGCCGAAGCCTGGGCGCGATCCGGCGACTGGGCGGCGAAGGGGTCGTTCCCGCTGCAGCGCCGGGTCTGGGGCCGACGGGCCGGTATCCTGGGGCTGGGGCGCATCGGGCGGGCGGTGGCCACCCGGCTGGCGGGGTTCGGGATGGACATCGCCTATGCGGCCCAAGGCCCCAAGGACACACCCGGCTGGGCCTTTGTCCCCGACCCCGTGGTCCTGGCCGCAAGGTCGGATTTCCTGATCGTGACAGCCATCGCCAATGCCGCCACCAAGGCCATCGTCAACGCCGAGGTGCTGCGCGCCCTGGGGCCAGAGGGGGTGCTGGTCAACATCAGCCGCGCGCAGAACATCGACGAGGCGGCCCTGCTGGACGCGCTGGAGGCGGGCACCATCGGCGGGGCCGCGCTGGACGTGTTCGAGGGGGAACCTGCGCTGAACCCGCGCTTTTGCGCCCTGCCGAACGTGCTGTTGCAGCCCCACCACGCCAGCGGCACTGTGGCCACCCGCCGCGCCATGGGGCAACTGATGCGCGACAATCTGGCGGCCCATTTCGCCGGGCAGCCGCTGCCGACGCCCGTGCCCTGATGCGCGCCGTCGTCATCCACGCCGCCCGCGACCTGCGGATCGAGGAGCGTACCGAGGACACCCCCGGCCCCGGCCAGCTGCGCCTGCGGCTGGCGACCGGGGGCGTCTGCGGGTCGGACCTGCACTACTACCACCACGGCGGTTTCGGCACGGTGCGGCTGCGCGAGCCGATGATCCTGGGGCACGAGGTGTCGGCCCGGGTCGAGGATATCGGGCCGGGCGTCGCGGGGTTCACGCAAGGCCAGCTTGTCGCGGTGTCGCCCAGCCGACCCTGCGCGGCCTGCCGGTATTGCCTTGAGGGGCTGCCGAACCAGTGCCTGAACATGCGCTTCTACGGCTCGGCCATGCCGTTTCCGCACATCCAAGGGGCCTTCCGCGAGGTGCTGGTGGCGGATGCCACGCAATGCGTCGATGCGACCGGCCTGACCCCCGGTGAGGCGGCCATGGCCGAGCCGCTGGCGGTCACGCTGCATGCCACGGCGCGGGCGGGCGGCATGGTCGGGCGGCGCGTCCTGGTCACCGGCTGTGGGCCGATCGGGGTGCTGGCGATCCTGTCGGCGCGGGCGGCGGGGGCGACCGAGATCGTCGCCACCGACCTGTCGGACTTCACGCTCGGCATCGCCGCACGCGTCGGCGCGGACCGCGTGATCAACACGGGGCGCGAGCCAAAGGCTTTGGCGGCCTATGGCACCGACAAGGGCCATTTCGACCTGCTGTACGAATGCACCGGGGTGGCGGCGGCCCTGGCGGGCGGCATCGCGGCGCTGCGGCCGCGCGGCGTGATCCTGCAACTGGGGCTGGGGGGCGACATGACCCTGCCGATGATGGCGATCACGGCCAAGGAACTGGACCTGCGCGGATCGTTCCGGTTCCATGCCGAATTTGCCACCGCCGTGGGCCTGATGCGCAGGGGGCAGGTCGATGTGAAACCGCTGATCACCCACACGCTGCCGCTGGAACAGGCCGAGGATGCGTTTCGGCTGGCGTCCGACCGGGGCCTGGCGATGAAGGCGCAGATCGAGTTTTCCTGAAGCTGTCGGAAGGGTGCGGGCCATGTCGTTCTTCGAAGTCCACGATCCGCGCTTTGCTGCGTATGTGCTGGGCAACGCGCCGGTCAAGCGGATCGCCAGCGGGTTCGACTGGGTCGAGGGGCCGGTCTGGTTCGGCGACATGGGGTGCCTGTTGTTCTCGGACATCCCGAACGACCGCATCCTGCGCTGGACCGAGGAAGGCATCACGACCTTTCGCACGCCGTCGCACTATGCCAATGGCCATACCCGCGACCGTCAGGGGCGGCTGGTCAGCTGTGAACACGGGACGCGGCGTGTGACGCGCACGGAATGGGACGGGTCGGTGACGGTGATCGCCGACGCCCATGCCGGCCACCGGCTGAACAGCCCGAACGACGTGGTGGTGGCGCAGGACGGCGGCATCTGGTTCAGCGATCCGCATTACGGGATCATGACCGACTACGAAGGATCCCGCGCCGAACAGGAACAGCCCTGCCATGTCTACCGGGTGGACCCCGTCGGCACCATCGAGGCGATGATCACCGACATGCACTGTCCGAACGGGCTGTGCTTCAGCCCGGACGAACGCCTGCTGTACGTCGCCGACACCGGGCGGATGTCGATGCCCGACCCGCAGCACATCCGCGTCTACGACATGGTGGACGGTCGCCCCGTGAACGGGCGGCATTTCCACAGCGTGGCACCCGGCTGTGCCGACGGCATGCGGGTGGACAGCGACGGCAACCTGTGGTCCTCGGCCCGCGACGGGGTGCACTGCATCGCGCCGGATGGCACGCTGCTGGGGAAGATCCTGGTGCCCGAGGGGGTGTCGAACCTGTGCTTCGGGGGCCGGGCGAAGCACCGACTGTTCATCACCGCGACGACATCGGTCTACAGCGTGGTGCTGAACCGCCGGGGCGTGCAGGGGCCGTGAGGCGGGCAGGCCCCGAAGGGCCTGCCCCTGGGCATCAGAAGATGAAATCGCCCTCGGTCACCGCAGCGCCGTTCGACAGGGTGATGGTCAGGTCGGCCATCATGTCGGCATCGGTATCGACGCCCACCGTCGTGACACCCGATGCCGTCATCACCGTCACGTCCGCGAACGACACGTCCAGCGCCCGCAGGTTGATCTTGTCCAGGCCCACGGCAAAGTCGATGATGATGTCGCCGGTGTCCTCTGCACCGTAGAACAGGAAGCTGTCGTTGCCGCCGCCCCCGATGAAGCTGTCGGCACCAAGGCCGCCGGTCAGCACGTCGTTCCCGGCACCGCCGACGAGAAAGTCGTTCCCCGCCCCGCCGATCAGCACGTCGTTCCCGGCCCCTGCGTTGGAATAGACCGCCACGGTTTCATCGCCATAGTCCAGACGGTTGCGGGCCGAAGTGCCCAGTTCGGCGATGCGGAACTGGTCGCCCCGCGCGGCCCCGCTGACCAGGTCGCGCACGTCGAACGTGGCACCCACGCCGGTCGCGACAAAGCGGATGCCCTCGTCGTCCAGACGCGCGAGGCTGCCGGTCAGGTTGCCCATGGCATCCTCGGCCTGCAGGCGGACGGCCAGGCCGCCGTCCTGGTTCGTCATCGTGCCCGCGTCGTTGGCGTTGTTGTTGCCGACTTCGGCGCTGGTGAAGGTCAGGCGCACCTGCGCCGTGCCGCCGACCAATACTGTGTCGTTCCCGGCCCCGGTATTGATCACGTCCTGTCCGTCGGTCGCCGGGTTGTAGATCATCGTGTCGTCGCCGAAGCCGCCGAAGACCATGTCGTCGCCGCCGCCGCCGATGAAGCTGTCGTTGCCGTTGCCGCCGGTCAGGCTGTCGCTGCCGCCGCCGCCGACGAGAAAGTCGTTGCCGCGACCGCCGACAACGGTGTCGTTGCCCATGCCGGCATTGACATAGACATCGCGCGTCTCGACCGCATAGCGGATGCGGTCACCGCCGAGGGTGCCCAGTTCGGCCAGGCTGAACATGTTGCCGCGCGACACGCCCGCGACCAGATCGCGCACGTCGAAGGTCAGCCCGTCGGTCTGCGAGTCAAAGATGATCCCCTCGTCGTCGAACCGGCTGACCGGACCGGTCAGCACGTCGCCCGCCCCTTCCAGCTGCACGCGCACGGCAAGGCCGCCGTCCTGGTTCGTCATCGTGCCCGCGTCATTGGCGTTGTCGTTGCCGACCTCGGCACTGGTGAAGGTCAGACGCACCTGGCTGGGGCTGCCACCGGCACCCGTCACCTGCACGGTATCGCGCCCGCCCAGCAGGTTGCCCGACATCGCGACGGGGGTGGGAACAAACAACATCTCGGTATCGGCTGCGTTGGAATAGGGACCGGCCATGGGATTCCTCCAGTGTAACGTTGTCCAGGGCAGTGTTCGCCGGGGGCCGCGCGGTCGGCGACCGGGCCCGGAGGTCTGCATGTTGGGAAACGATCCACGGCGGCAGAAGTTTCTGCACCTGCCGGAAAACAGGCAGCTTCACGCAGGCGTGAAGGCGGGGGGGCCTGCTCCGTCGGGCCGCGGTTCAGGCCGCGATGAAGTCGCGCACGAAGGGGGTCGCGGGCCGGGCGCGGATGTCCTGCGGCTTGCCGATCTGCTCGATCCGGCCCATCGACATGACCACGACCATGTCCGCCAGTTCCATCGCCTCGTCCTGGTCGTGGGTCACGAACACGGTCGTCAGGCCGGTCTCGTCATGGATGTCGCGCAGGCCCTGGCGCAGTTCCTTGCGCACCTTGGCGTCCAGCGCGCCAAAGGGTTCGTCCAGCAAGAGCATGCGCTGCTCGATGGCAAGCGCCCGGGCCAGGGCCACGCGCTGCCGCTGGCCGCCGGACAGTTGCGACGGATAGCGTTTGCCGATGTCGGGCAACTGGATCAGCTCCAGCAGTTTCTGCACCCGCCGCGCGATCTCGGGCCTGGGGGGCCGCGTCGCGCGGGGGCGGGCGGTCAGGCCATAGGCGATGTTGTCGAACACGGTCATGTGCCGGAACAGCGCGTAGGACTGGAACACGAACCCCGCGCGGCGGTCCTGCACGGTCAGGCCGCTGGCATCCTGCCCGTCGAACAGCACCCGCCCCGCCGTGGGAAACTCCAGCCCCCCCAGGATGCGCAGCAGCGTCGTCTTGCCCGACCCCGACGGACCGCGCAGTGCCACGAGTGCCCCCGAAGGGATCGCCAGCGACACCGGATGCAGGGCCGCCGTGGTACCGAACAGCTTCGAGATTTCGTCGATTTCGATGTGCATGTGGGGTCCCCCTAGTGGCGGTGGCTGGCGGCAAGCTGGTCCGCGTGGCGCAGTTCCAGCTCGGTCTTCAGAAGCAGCGTGACAAGGGCGAGGAAGGTCAGGACCGCCGCCATCGAAAAGGCCGCGACCGACAGGTATTCGTTGTACAGCATCTCGATGGTGATCGGCATGGTCGCGGTCTGGCCCCGGATCTTGCCCGACACCACCGCGACCGCGCCGAATTCCCCCATGGCGCGAGCGTTGCACAGCAGCACGCCATACAGCAGCGCCCACCGGATGTTGGGCAGCGTCACCGTCAGGAACACGCGCCAGCCGCCCGCGCCAAGGGTCAGCGCCGCCTCTTCCTCGGCCCGGCCCTGTTCGATCATCACCGGGATCAGTTCGCGCGCGACAAAGGGAAAGGTCACGAACATCGTGGCCAGGATGATGCCCGGCAGGGCAAAGACGATGGGGTACCCTTGCGCCACCAGCCAGCCGCCGACCAGCGAGTTGGCCCCGAACATCAACACGATGCACAGCCCCGCGACGACCGGCGACACCGAGAAAAGCAGGTCGATCAGCGCGATCAGGAACGCCTTGCCGCGAAAGTCGAACTTGGTGATGAACCAGGCCGCCGCGATGCCGAAGACCGCGTTCAGCGGCACCGCGATGGCGGCGACGATCAGCGTCAGTTCGATGGCTGATCGTGCGTCGCGGTTGCCCAGGGACGCGATGGCAGCGACCGCGCCCTGCCGCAGCGCCTCGACGAACACGGCGATCAGGGGGGCGAAGACCAGCAGCGCGATGCCGCCGACGGCGACGGCAATCAGGATGCCGCGCACCGTTGCCGTCTCGTCGGTGGCGGCACGGAAGCGGGGGGGTGCGATGTCAGACACAACCGATCCTCCTGCGGCTCCACACCTGGATGACGTTGATCGCCAGCAGCATGGCAAAGCTGATCAGCAGCATGGCGATGCCGATGGCCGCCGCGGCGTCGTAGTTGAACTCCTCCAGCTGGATCACGATCAGCAGGGGCGCGATTTCCGTCACCAGCGGGATGTTCCCCGCGATGAAGATGACCGATCCGTATTCCCCCACCGCCCGCGCCAGGGCCAGCGCAAACCCGGTCAGCGCCGCCGGGGCCAGCATCGGCAGGATGACGCGGTGCAAGGTGGTGAAGCGCGACGCGCACAGGGTGGCCGAGGCCTCTTCGACCTCGCGTTCGATCTCCTCGACCACGGGCTGCACCGTCCGGGTGACGAAGGGCGGACCGACGAAGACAAGGGTGATGAAGATGCCCCATTGGGTTTAGGCGACCTTCCAGCCGATCGACGCCGCCAGCGACCCGAACGCACCGTTCGGGGCGTAAAGTGCTGTCAGCGCGATGCCCGCCACCGCCGTGGGCAGGGCAAAGGGCAGGTCGACCGCCGCATCCAGGATGCGCCGTCCGGCAAAGCGATAGCGCACCAGCACCCAGGTCAGCAGCACCCCGAACACCAGGTTGAACAGGGCGGCGAACAGCGACAGGCGGAACGACAGGAACAGCGCGGCCCAGACCCGTTCGCGGTTCACCGTCTCCCACATCCCCGAAATGCCGTAGCTGGCACCCTTCAGAAGAAGGGCGCCGATCGGCAGCAGGACCACAAGCGACAGCATCGTCAGGGTGGTCCCCAGGCTGAGCGAGAGGCCCGGCATCGGGGATCGGTGGATCAGCGGTCGGCCCATGCCCCTGCCCCCCTACTTCGGCACGTAGATCTGGTCGAAGATCCCGCCGTCGCCGAAGTGTTCGGGCTGTACCTTCGCCCAGCCGCCGAAGTGGACGATGTCCACGAGGTCAAGCTTGGGGAACCGCGCCACATCCTCGGGGTTGGCCGCCGAGGCATCCCAGCCCCGGTAGAAGTGCTTGAAGGCCAGGGCTTGCCCCTCGGGCGAGTACAGATAGTCCAGGTACGTCTGCGCCAGGGGGCGCGTTGCGTCGGTCACGTTGCCTTCGACCAGCGCCACCCGCGGCTCGGCCAGCACGCTGACCGACGGCACCACGATGTCGAACTGATCGTCACCCAGTTCCTTCAGCGCCAGATAGGCCTCGTTCTCCCCGGCCAGCAGCACATCCCCGATGCCGCGCTGCGCAAATGTGGTCGTCGACCCGCGCGCGCCGCTGTCCAGGACGGGCACGCTCCTGAACAGCTTGCCCACGAACGCCTGCGGGTCCTGCCTGTTCTACTCGGCCCAGGCCCAGGCGGCCAGATAATTCCACCGCGCGCCGCCGCTGGTCTTGGGGTTGGGCGTGATGACCTCGACCCCGTCGCCCACACCATCGCCCCAGTCCTTGAGACCCTTCGGGTTGCCCTCGCGCACCAGGAACACGATGGTGCTGGTGTAGGGGTTGGAGTTGTGCGGCAGCTTCGTCTGCCAGTCGGCAGGCAGCTTGCCCGCCGCCGCGATCTTATCGATGTCCGATGCCAGGGCCAGCGTCACCACCTGCGCCGCCAGCCCGTCGATCACCGCCCGCGCCCGTGAGCCCGATCCGCCATGGCTGGTCTCGATCACCGGGGGTTCGTTGCCCAGATCGATCCAGTGCTTGGTGAAGGCCTCGTTGACCTCGCGGTAGAGCTCGCGCGTCGGGTCGTAGCTCACGTTCAGCAGGGTTTCCGCCGACACCGGGGCGGGTGCCGCCCCGAAGGCCACCACCGCCAGCGCCAGGGCCGACAGCAAGCCCCTACAAGTCGCGGCACCGGCCAGCCAGTCAGCCGTTCGCGCCCGGTTTCGACCGTCACCCGGCCATCCGTGTGGTCGGCCACGCGCAGGCCCTGGGCGGTGATCTCTCCGGCAACGCGGATCGTGGTCAGCATCGAAGTCTCCTGTGTCGTCGGGGTCGGCTTGCTGGCCAGATGGGGATGGACGGCAGTCCAGGGAGAACGGGGCGGGGTGACGAGGCAGAGGTTCATGGTCGCGACCCCGGATTCATCGGCTCGACCCGCACGTCCCAGACCTGCGGGTCGCGTCCCTTCAGCAGATCCGCCGCCGCTTCGTCCGGGCGACGGGTGAAGATCACCAGGGGCGCGCCGTTGATGCGGTGCACCGCCCCGGTGCGGCGGTCGATCAGGCGGACAGAGCAGGTCGTGCCGGGTCCGTCGTCGTCTGCCATTCGGCGATGTCCGAACCAGCCCGACGCGGGGCCTCCGAAGGCATTCGCGATGCGCATCCTCGTGCTCTCCTCTGTCCGGGCGGACGGGCCATCCCGTCTGCCTGCCCTTAATAACGACATCGTTTGTCGCCTATTACAAGGGAAAATTCACGCTAAATTCTGTCGTGATTGTGGGAGATCTTTCCCCATGCCGCCGTCCCCGCCTGCCCGAAGCCTGCAGCCCAAAGTCCGGTGGGGTATATTAAGGATAAAGACGATAGATATTTAGAAAAATCTTGCCGTCCTGCGGGAATCAGCCAGCCCGGATTGGCCCGGCAACAGGAGGCGCGCATGGATGACCTTGACCTGATCGATCGCAAGATTGCCGCCGAACTGATGCGCGACGCGACCCTGCCCGTGGCGCGAATCGCGGAACGGGTCGGCCTGTCGCAGACCCCGTGCTGGAAGCGCATCCAGAAGCTCGAGGCGGCAGGCGTCCTGACCGCGCGCGTTGCACTTGCCGATCCGCTGCGCCTGGGGTTCGGGCTGATCGTGTTTGTCGGGATCGAGGCCCCGGACCATACGCCCGGCTCGCGCGACCGCTTCATGCGGGCCGTCCAGGCCGCTCCCGAAATCTTGGAGGTCTACCGGATGGCGGGCGAAATGGACTATCTGATGCGCGTCGCGGTCCCCGGCATGACCGCCTTCGACGGGCTCTACAAGCGGCTGACCGACGTCGTCCCGATCAAGAACGTCATCTCGCATTTCACGATGGAACGGATGAAGTTCACGACCGCCTACCCCATCGACACGCGCGCCCGCTGACGGACCGCCCTTCCCCGATGGCGAACGTTCAGACGGATCGACCATCGCCCTGCGGGTATCTGGTGGCTGCGACCGTGCCGGCGCGCATCCGCCATGGCCTCGCGCGGAAGATTGAGCCCGGCCCCGAGACCACCGGCAACGGATAGGTCAATGGCCAGGACGCCCCCATGCCACGCAACTGGGGCGCGGCCAAAGCGGTGGCGATACGACCGGCGGTACTGTCGGTGTGAGGCATTCGCGGCAGCGTTCCGCCTGACAGATGAGAGCCGCTGTCAAACCAGCCAGTTCTCGACTGCCAAACCCCTGACACGGCCAAACTCGCGCGTGTTCGCCGTCACCAGCACGGCGTCGAGGGCAACTGCATGCGCCGCAATCAGCAGATCATTCGCGCTGATCGGGTTGCCTTCCCTCTCGAGATCGAGCCGGATGACTGCATACTCGCCAGCTTCGGCAACGCCGAAGGGCAACAACGGGATGGCCTCCAGGATAGCTTCGATCTGCGCCAGAAGCCTTGGAGAACCCTTTTTCGCACCCCCGTACAGCAGTTCCGCCGCCGTGATGACACTGACACAGATCGCCTCCGGCCCAACCAAAGCGATGCGATCCACCACGCGCCCTTGCGGATGTCGCGCCAGATCGGACACGATGTTGGTGTCCAGCATGAACAGGGATGTCAAAGGTCTATGTCCCTCGGCGGCAGCAGGGTGTCATCGACATCCGGGAACTGATCTTCCGGGCCAAGGGGCTTCAGTTGTGCCAGAACCTCCAGCAGGGTCTTCCTGCGCACGGGTTCAAGGATCAGCTTGTCGCCATCGCGATGGATCAGGACGCGATCACCTGGCAACTCGAAATCTGCCGGGATGCGCACTGCCTGGCTCTTGTTGTTGCGAAAAAGCTTGGCCTCGCGCGGCATCGCCGGATCTTTTTGACTGGCCTGAGGCATCGACGACTACGCGATCACATATCCAATGTGGATATACATGCGGGCAAGCCGTGTTGCAAGTCCGGCGTACCTCCCCCTTCACGCCATCCCGCCCGCCTTGGCGATCATCGCGGCATGGGTCCGGTTCCTGGCCCCCAGTTTCCGCGTCAGTGTCTTGACGTGCAGCTTGACCGTCACCTCCTGCAGGCCCAGGTCGCGGGCGATCTCCTTGTTCGACTTGCCCTCGCAGATGCCGCGCAGCACCGTCACCTCGCGCGCGGTCAGCAGGGCCAGCGGCGCGCCGGGGGCCATGTCGGGGGTCAGAAGGCCCATCGGCGCGAACCGCTCGCCCCGCGCCATCAGGCGCACGGCGGCGACCATGGCGCGCGCCGCCATCTTCTTGGGGACAAAGCCACGCACACCGGCCCCGAATGCCGCCTCGGCCAGATCGCGCGAGGTCGAGGACGCCATCAGGGCCAGGGGCGTGGGGGCCGCCTGGGCCACGGCCTGCGACAGCCCGGCCAGGCCGTTCAGGCCGGGCAGGGCCAGGTCGACCAGCGCCAGGTCAAAGGGGTCTGCGGCCAGCACCTCGGCCAGTTCGGGCCAGGTGGCCACCGTGGCAACTCCGCTCATCCCCTCGGCCAGAAGGAAGGCCGCGACGGTTTCGCGCAGCAGGTCGTGATCATCCGCGACCAGGATCCTCACGAACGGCAAGCCCCTTCTGCCGCAGCACGGCATGACCCGATGCCCGCCACCCTAGCATGACCGGCATAGCTTTCCATCGCGTCACCGCGCGTCAGCCACCCCAGACCCGCGCAAGGCAAGACAGCCAGTTGCCATGGCACAGCTTTTCCAGCAGCGCCGTGTCATAGCCATGCGCGGCCAGCGCCGCCTGCAGCGCGGGCAGGCCGGTGACGTCGCCGATCACGTCGGGCACCGTGGCCCCGTCGAAATCGGACCCGAAGCCGACGTGATCCTCGCCCAACCGGGCGATCAGGTGGTCAAGGTGGCGCAGCACCGGGTCCCAGCCGATGTCGGGCGACCGCCGCCCGTCGGGGCGCAGGAACACGGTGGCGAAGTTCAGCCCGACAAGACCGCCGGTGTCGCGTATCGCGTCAAGCTGCCACTCGGTCAGGTTGCGCGACGATGGCGTCACCGCGTGGGCGTTCGAGTGGGTGGCGACCAGCGGTGCGCGGGACAGGCGCGCCACGTCGCGGAACCCGGCGGCGTTCAGGTGGCTGAGGTCGATCAGGATGCGCAGGTCGTCGCAGGCACGCACCAGCCGCACCCCCGCCTCGGTCAGTCCCGGCCCGGTGTCGGGCGACGACGGAAAGGCAAACGGCACGCCGTGGCCAAAGGCCGTGGGACGCGACCACACCGGACCCAGCGACCGCAGCCCCATCGCGTGGAACACGTGCAGTGCGTCAAGGCCGGGATCGATGGCCTCTGCCCCCTCCATGTGCATCACACCCGCGATGCGCCCCGCCGCCATCGCCGCGCGGATCTCGGCCACGCTGCGGCACAACACGAAGGCCCCGCCACTGTCACGCGCCATCGCCAGCAGATGCCCCGCCATGGCCAGCGCCACCGGCTGCGCCTGTTCCATTGGCACCGGGGCGGGCAGCGGCACGGCATAGGGGGGCGCGTCCATGCGGGCGTGGAACTGCGTCAGATCGCCCATGTCGGACGAGGGGACATAGATCGCGAACAACCCGCCCGCAAATCCCCCCCGCTGCATGCGTGGCAGGTCCAGGTGGCCGCCACCGACCTCGCCCAGCCAGATCGCGCGGCGGCGGTCGGGGGCAGTCCACAGGCGCAGGAGAAGGTCGTTGTGTCCGTCGAAAACCGGGATCGTCATGCAATGCCTCTGCGCCGCCTGTCAGCCAAGGCTCGCACAATGCCGACCGGTTGCAACCGCCAAACCGATCACCCATTCACCTTGCACACGGATCCCACGGGGGTGGGGGGGGGGGGTCGCCCCCCCCCTATTCCCCCCGGGCCACGGCGCGGCGGCGCCGCGCTCAGGGGGCGCCTGGCCCCGCCGGCCCGGCGGCCCCC
>JBQTJI010000035.1:0-96281 GCA_052387255.1 Gemmobacter sp.
TCCGGCCCGCGACCTTCATCGCGGTGGTGGTGACGGTGATCGGGGCGCTGCGGTCCTTCGACCTGGTGTCGATCATGACCTCGGGAGGGCCGTATGGGTCGTCGCGGGTGCTATCCTATTACATGTACGAACAGGCGCTGAGCGAATACGGCTACCGCATGGGCTACGGCGCGGCCATCGCCGTGGTGCTGTTCGCGATCATGATGATCTTCATTTCGGGCTTCATCTGGAAGATGTGGCGCGACGAGACGGAGCGATAAGATGTTTCCCAGACCCATCGAACAGACCTCGCCCGCCACGCAATGGATGTACAAGCTGGCCCTGCCGCTGGCGCTGATCCTGTGGCTGTTCCCGCTCTTGGGGGTGGCCATCACCTCGGTCCGCCCGGCTGCGGACCTGGCGCAGGGCAACTATTTCGGCATCCCGTCCTATCTGGCGTTCGAGAACTACGCGGACGTGTTCCGCAACACGCCGATGGGCCGCTACATCCTGAACTCGTTCATCGTCACGATCCCCACGGTGATCGGCGCGGTCGCCCTGTCGCTGATGACGGGGTTTGCCCTGGCGATCTACCGCTTCAACGGCAACCTTCTGGTGTTCTTCATGTTCGTGGCGGGCAACTTCGTGCCCTTCCAGATCCTGATGGTGCCGGTCCGGGACATGACGCTGTCGCTTGGCATGTACAACACATACTGGGGCCTCGCGCTGTTCCACATCGCCTTCCAGACCGGGTTCTGCACGCTGTTCATGCGCAACTTCATCAAGGCCCTGCCCTTCGAACTGATCGAGGCGGCACGGGTCGAGGGCGTCGCCGAATGGCGCATCTTCTGGTACATCGTGCTGCCCCTGATGCGCCCCGCCATCGCGGCCCTGTCGGTCTTGATCTTCACCTTCATCTGGAACGATTTCTTCTGGGCCACCGTGCTGACCACCAGCCCGGAAACCCAGCCGATCACTGCGGGGTTGTCCTCGCTCAACGGCCAATGGGTGGCCGCCTGGCACCTGGTGTCGGCGGGGTCGATCCTGGCCGCCCTTCCCCCCGTGCTGATGTTCTTCCTGATGCAAAGGCATTTCATCGCGGGGCTTACTCTCGGAGCCGTCAAATGACCAAGATCGCCTTCATCGGGGCCGGATCGACGGTGTTCATGAAGAACATCATCGGCGACGCCCTGCACAAGCCCGCCCTGTCCGGGGCCACCATCGCCCTGATGGACATCGATCCGAGGCGGCTGGAGGAAAGCGCCCTCGTTGCGCGCAAGCTGGCCAGCACTCTGGGCGCAGCCGCAAAGGTTGAAACCTTCACCAACCAGCGCCGCGCGCTGGCAGGGGCCGATTTCGTCATCGTCGCCTTCCAGATCGGCGGCTACAAACCCTGCACCGTGACCGATTTCGAGGTGCCGAAGAAGGTCGGCCTGCGCCAGACCATCGCCGACACGCTGGGTGTGGGCGGCATCATGCGGGCCTTGCGCACCGTGCCACACCTGTGGAAGGTCGCCGAGGACATGGCGCAGGTCTGCCCCGACGCGACCATGCTGCAATACGTCAACCCGATGGCGATCAACACCTGGGCCCTGTCGGCAAAGTTCCCGGCCCTGAAACAGGTCGGCCTCTGCCACTCGGTCCAGGGCACCGCCGCCGAACTGGCGCGCGACCTCGGGCTTCCCGTGCAGGATCTGCGCTATCGCGCGGGCGGCATCAATCACATGGCCTTCTACCTCAACTTCGAGGCGCGGAACCCTGACGGCACGTACCGCGACCTCTACCCCTCCTTACGCGAAGGCTACCGCGCCGGGCGCATCCCTCTCGAATCCGACTGGAACCCGCGCTGCCCCAACCTGGTGCGCTACGAGGCGATGATGCATCTGGGGTATTTCGTCACCGAATCATCCGAGCATTTCGCCGAATATGTCCCCTGGTTCATAAAGTCCGGCCGCCCCGACCTGATCGACCAGTTCCGCATCCCGCTGGACGAATATCCGGTCCGCTGCGAGGAACAGGTGGCGCGCTGGACCGCCCAGGCCGAGGCCTACGCATCGGCCGACCGGATCGAGGTGAAGCCCAGCCATGAATATGCCGCCACCATCATGAATTCGGTCGTGACGGGCGAGCCTTCGGTCATCTACGGCAACGTCGCGAACCGCGGCTTCATTCCCCAACTGCCCGAGGGCGCGGCGGTCGAGGTGCCCTGCATGGTCGATGCGAACGGCCTGCAACCCACTGTGGTCCGCGACATTCCCCCGCAACTGGTGGCGCTGATGCGGACCAACCTGAACGTCCAGGAACTGACCGTCGCCGCCCTGCTGGAGGAGAACCGCGAGCATGTCTATCATGCCGCGATGCTCGACCCCCACACCGCAGCGGAACTGGACCTGCGCCAGATCCGGGCGCTGATCCACGACCTGATCACGGCGCATGGCGACTGGCTGCCCGATTGGCTGCAATCGCGGCGGGCGGCCTGAAGGACGGCGGAACGATGGACGACCTTCCGACCTTTCCCGACATCAAGGGCCGTTCGGTCTTCATCACCGGCGGCGGATCGGGGATCGGCGCGGCCCTGACCGAGGGGTTCCTGCGCCAGGGCGCGCGCGTCGCCTTCTGCCAGCGGCGGGATGCAACGGCTTTCGTCGACGACATGGCGGCAGCCACCGGCAACCGCCCGCTGTTCCTGCCCTGCGACATCACCGACACCGATGCGCTGAAGACGGCGCTCGCGCAGGCCGCCACGGCACACGGGCCGGTCGGCGTCCTTGTGAACAACGCCGCCAACGACCAGCGGCAGAAAACGCTGGACCTGACGCCCGACGACTGGGACTGGTCCCAGAACGTGAACCTTCGTTCGTATTTCTTCGCGGCCCAGGCCGTGCTGCCGGGAATGATCGCGGGCGGAGGCGGGGCCATCGTCAATTTCAGCTCGATCAGCTACATGATCGGCGATGCAGGCTACCTGCCCTACATCACCGCCAACGCCGGGATCATCGGCATGACGCGCAGCCTGGCCCGCGAGTTCGGGCCGCACCGCATCCGCGTCAACGCGCTGGCACCCGGATGGGTCCTGACCCCGAAACAGCTGGAAATGTGGGCCACGCCCGAAGGCGTCGCCGCCTTCCTCAAACGCCAGTGCCTGCCAGACAGCCTGCAGCCCGCCGATATCGTCGGCGGCGTGCTGTTCCTGTCGTCCAAGGCGTCGCGCATGATGACCGGACAGTCGCTGGTGATCGACGGCGGCGTGGTGGTGACAGGATGAAACCGGACTGGATCGCCGTCGACTGGGGCACGTCGCACCTGCGCGTCTTTGCCATGTCGGGCGGGCAGGTCGTGGCCGAGGCGTCCAGCGACCGGGGCATGGGAACGCTGGTCCGCGACCAGTTCGAAGGGGCGCTGCTGGATCTGATCGCGCCCTGGCTGACCGGCCCGATTCCGGTTGTCGCCTGCGGCATGGTCGGCAGCCGCCAGGGCTGGCACGAAGCCCCCTATCGCAGCGTGCCCTGCACGCCGCTTGATCCCCTGTCGCTGGTGCGGGTCCCGACGCTCGACCCCCGCCTGCACCTGTCGATCGTGCCCGGCCTGAAACAGCCCGGCCCCGCCGACGTCATGCGCGGCGAAGAGACCCAGATCGCCGGGGCGCTGGCCCTGATGCCCGGCTTCGACGGCGTGCTCTGCCTGCCCGGCACGCATTCCAAATGGGTCCACGTCTCGGCGAACGAGGTGGTCAGTTTCCAGACCGCGATGACGGGCGAACTGTTCGCCCTTCTGTCCCGGCACTCCGTCCTGCGCCATGGCATGGGCGGCGAAGGCTGGGATGATGCGGCCTTCGACACGGCCCTGTCCGACGCCCTGTCGCGGCCCGAACGGCTGGGAACCCGGCTGTTCGCGCTGCGGGCGGAGGGGTTGCTGAACAACCTTTCACAATCGCAGGCCCGCGCCCGGCTGTCCGGCCTGCTCATCGGTGTCGAACTGGCGGCGACGCGGGCCTATTGGCTGGGTCAGCCGGTTGCCATCGTCGGGGCCGACCGGCTGGCCGACCTTTATGCCCGTGCCCTGACGGCCCAGGGGGCCAGCCCGCGCCTGCTGTCGGTGCGCGACTGCACGTTGTCGGGCCTGTCCCTGGCCCGGACGCACCAGGGAGCCGCCGCATGACCCACCTGCCCCTGATCGCCATCCTGCGCGGCCTGACCCCGCCCGAGGCCCTGCCCGTGACCCGCGCCCTGCTGGACGCCGGGATCACCCGCATCGAGGTGCCGCTGAACTCGCCCGACCCCTTCGCCTCGATTGCCGCCATGGCACAGGCTTTTGGCGACGCGGCCCAGATCGGCGCGGGCACCGTACTGACCGTGGCGCAGGTGGCGCAGGTACAGGCGGCAGGCGGCACGCTGGTCGTCTCGCCCAATGCCGACCCGCTCGTGATCGCCGAAACCCGCAGGCTGGGCATGGAAAGCTGGCCCGGCGTGATGACCCCCACCGAATGCTTCGCCGCCCTGCATGCCGGGGCGACGGGGCTGAAACTGTTCCCGGCCAGCCTGATCGGCCCCGACGGGCTGCGCGCCATCCGCGCCGTCCTGCCCCCCGCCTGCCCGGTCTATGCCGTGGGCGGGGCGGGGCCTGCGAACTTTGCGCAGTGGGTGCAGGCGGGCGCGCAGGGGTTCGGCATCGGCACCGCGCTCTATACGCCGGGCCTCGGCGTGGACGACATCGCCCTGCGCGCCCGCGCCATCGTCACCGCCTACCAGGGAGCGATCCCATGATCTTTGACACCCGCGCCTGCCAGCTTGGCGAAGGGCCGCTCTGGCATCCCGTTCGTGAACAGTTGTTCTGGTTCGACATCACCGGTCGCCGCCTGCTGACACGCAAGGGCGACAGCCTGCAGGAATGGCACTTTGCCGAGATGGTGTCGGCTGCCGGCTGGACCGGACCGGACGGGCTGTTCATCGCCTCGGAAACCGGCCTGTTCAAGTTCGACATCGAATTCGGAACCCGGACGCCGGTCTGCGAACTGGAGGCCGGCAATGCCGACACCCGATCGAACGACGGCCGCGCCGATCCGCAGGGCGGGTTCTGGATCGGCACCATGAGCAAGCAGGAAACCCGCGGCGCAGGCGGCATCTACCGCTGGTACCGGGGCGAATTGCGCTGTCTTTATCCGCGCATCAGCATCCCCAACGCGATCTGCTTTGCCCCCGACGGCCGCACCGCGCATTTCGCCGACACGGTCACCGGCCAGGTCATGCGCGTGGCGCTGGACGCCCAGGGCTGGCCGCAGGGCGCGCCCGAGGTCCACCTCGACCTGCGGGCCGAGGGGCTGAACCCCGACGGGGCCGTCGTCGATGCCGAGGGTCGGCTGTGGCTGGCCGAATGGGGTGCCGCGCGGGTGGCGTGCTACGCCCCCGACGGCAGCCGCGTGATGACCATGGCCTTCCCCGCCCCCCACACCTCGTGTCCCGCGTTCGGGGGCAGCACGCTCTACTGCACCACAGCGCTGCACCACATGTCCGACGCCGCCCGCGCCGCGCACCCGGATGCAGGCTGCACCTTTGCCGCGACGAACGTGGCGCAGGGTCAATCCGAACACAGGGTCATATTGTGAAACGAGGGCTTGGCGTCTGCTACTATCCCGAACACTGGCCCGAGGCCTGGTGGCCCGAGGATGCGGCCCGCATGGCCGGGATCGGGCTGACCTGGGTGCGCATCGGCGAATTTGCCTGGAACCGGATGGAACCCGAACCGGGGCGCTATGACCTGGACTGGCTGGACCGCGCCATCGACACCCTGGGTGCGGCGGGGTTGAAGGTGGTCCTCGGCACGCCCACGGCGACGCCCCCCCGCTGGATGCTGGCACGCCACCCCGACATGCTGCCCGTCGATGTTCAGGGCCGGACGCGCGGCTTCGGCTCTCGCCGCCACTACGACTTTTCGCACCAGGGCTACCGGCAGGACTGCGCGCGGATCGTGACCGTGCTGGCCGAACGCTACGGGAAGAACCCCCATGTCGCGGCCTGGCAGACCGACAACGAATATGCCTGCCACGACACGGCGCATTCCTATTCCGACGCCGCACGGGCCGGCTTCCGCGACTGGCTGGCGCAGAAATACCAGTCGCCGCAGGCGCTCAACCGGGCCTGGGGCAATGTGTTCTGGTCGATGGACTATGCCGCCTTCGACGAGATCGACCTGCCGAACCTGACGGTGACCGAGGCGAACCCCGCGCACTGGATGGATTTCCGCCGCTATTCGTCCGACCAGGTGGTCAGCTTCAACCGTCTCCAGGCCGACATCATCCGCCGCCACTCGCCCGCACCCATCAGCCACAACTACATGGGCCGGATCACCGAGTTCGACCATTTCGGCACCGGGGCCGATCTCGACATCGCCGCTTGGGACAGCTATCCCCTGGGCTTCCTGTCCGACCGGCTGGAGGTCACGCCCGAACACAAACGTTCGTTCGCCCGCCAGGGCGATCCCGATTTCCAGGCCTTCCACCATGACCTCTACCGCGCCGTCGGACGGGGGCGCTGGTGGGTGATGGAACAGCAGCCCGGCCCGGTGAACTGGGCCCCCTGGAACCCCGATCCCCTGCCCGGCATGGCCCGCCTCTGGGCGTGGGAGGCGTTTGCCCACGGGGCCGAGGCGGTGTGCTGGTTCCGCTGGCGGCAGGCCCCCTTCGGCCAGGAACAACAGCATGCGGGGCTTCTGCGCCCCGACAGCGTGGCGGCCCCCGCGTATCACGAGGCGGCAGAGGTCGCGCGCGAACTGGCGGCGATGCCCGAGGTGGAACCCGGCAAAGCCCCGGTGGCGCTGGTCTTCGACTATGCATCCGCCTGGGCCTGGGCGACGCAACCGCAGGGCCGCGACTTCGACTATTTCCGGCTGGTCTTCGCGGTCTACCGGGGTCTGCGGCGGCTGGGCCTGTCGGTCGACATCCTGCCCCCCGACACCGCCGACCTGGCGGCCTACCGGCTGGTCCTGGCCCCCGGCGTGGCCACCCTGACCGACGCCCTGAAGCAGGCCCTGGCGACGCATCCGGGCATCGCGATCCTCGGCCCCCGGACCAATGCCAAGACCGCCGACTTCGCCATCCCCGTGCCCCTGCCCCCGGCCCTGCCCGGCCTTGCCTGCACCGTGATGCGGGTCGAAAGCCTGGCCCCCGACGTGCCGGTGCCGCTGGCAGAGGGCGGCAGTTTCCTGCACTGGCGCGAAAAGACCGAAGGCACCCCGGTGCGCGAATCCACAACCGACGGCTGGCCCGCCGTCGTCGGCGACCGCCTGCGCTATCTGGCGGGCTGGCCCGACGAGGCGGCCATGGCCCGCGTCCTGGGCGCGGCCTGCACCGATGCAGGGATCGCCACCGACGCGCTGCCCGACGGCCTGCGCTGCCGCGAGACCGGCACCTGGCGGTTCTGGATCAACTACGGGGCCGACGCCGTCACCCACAAGGGTCGCACGGTGCCGGGCGCAGGGGTGATCTGGGAACCCCTCTGACCCGCAGAAACGGAATGGCGGCCATCACCAATCGGCATTTGACCCTGCCGCGCACGCAGGGCATGCAGCCGCCATGACGCGTGCCCTGTTCACCCCGGTTCTGATCGCCGGTTCCATCGTCCTGATGCTGTCCTTCGCGATCAGGGGCAGTTTCGGCGTGTTCCAGTTGCCGATCGCCAACGAATTCAACCGGCCCCGGTCGGATTTCAGCCTGGCCATCGCGATCCAGAACCTGGCCTGGGGCGTGGCGCAGCCGGTGTTCGGGATGCTGGGCGAACGCTTCGGCGACCGCCGGGCCATCGTCGCGGGCGCGGTCCTGTATGCGGCGGGGCTGGTGCTGACGGCCTATGCCTATACGCCGGGGCAGATGCAGGCGCTCGAGGTGCTGGTCGGCTTCGGCATCGCGGGCACCGGGTTCGGGGTGATCCTTGCCATGGTGGGCCGGGCGGCGGCGCCCGAACACCGCTCGATGACGCTGGGCATCGCCACCGCCGTGGGCTCGGTCGGTCAGGTGATCGGCGCGCCGGTGGCCGAGGTGCTGATGCCGCTGGTCGGCTGGCAATCGGTGTTCCTGATCTTTGCGGGCGTCATCATTGCCTCGCTTCTGGCCCTGCCGTTCATGCGCGCGTCACGCCTCGCCAGCCGGGACGAGCTGGAGGAATCGCTCGGCACCGTGCTGAGGCGCGCCTTCAGCGACCCGACCTATACCATGATCTTCCTCGGCTTCTTCTCCTGCGGCTATCAGATTGCCTTCATCACCGCGCATTTCCCGGCCTTCGTGACCGAGCTTTGCGGCCCGATCGACCCCGCAGGCATGATCGCGGGCATGGGCATCACCACGACCTCGGCGCTCGGCGCGGTGTCGATCAGCGTGATCGGGCTGTTCAACATCCTGGGCACGCTGACCGCCGGCTGGCTGGGCAAGAGCTACTCCAAGAAATACCTGCTGGCGGGCATCTACACGGCCCGCACCATCGCGGCGGCGGTGTTCTTCCTCCTGCCGATCACGCCCGCATCGGTGCTGGTGTTCTCGGCGGTCATGGGGTCGCTGTGGCTTGCCACGGTGCCGCTGACCTCGGGGCTGGTGGCGCATATCTACGGCATCCGGCACATGGGCACGCTTTACGGCTTCATCTTCCTGTCGCACCAGATCGGCGGGTTCCTTGGGGCCTGGCTTGGCGGGGCGATGTACGACATCACCGGCGGCTATGCGCTGGTCTGGTGGATCGGCGTGGCGGTCGGCGCATTCTCGGCCATCGTGCACCTGCCGATCCGCGAGGATCGACCCCTGGCTCAACCGGCCTGATCCGCCATGTACGCTGGCATCGCCGCCCTGGTCGCGGCCTATCTGCTCAGCCACTTCTACCGCGTCTTCCTGGCGGTGCTGACGCCGGTGCTCAAGGCCGACCTCGGGGCCACGCCCGAGGATCTGGCGCAGGCGTCCGGGCTGTGGTTCCTGACCTTCGCGCTCATGCAGCTGCCGGTGGGCTGGGCACTGGACCGGATCGGGCCAAGGCTGACCTCGGCAGCCATGGTGCTGGTGGGGGCGGGCGGGGCGGCGCTGTTTGCCGCAGCGACGACTCCCGTGGGCATCAATGTCGCCATGGCGCTGATCGGGGTCGGCTGCGCGCCGGTCCTGATGGCGAACTACTACATCTTTGCCCGCATGCTGCCCCCGGCGGCCTTTGGCACCCTGGCCGGGGTGACCATCGGCATCGGGTCGCTGGGCAATATCGCGGCCTCGCTGCCGCTGTCGGCGGCGGTCGAGGCGTTCGGCTGGCGTCACGCCGTCGGGGCCATGGCAATGGTGACGCTGCTGGCCGCCCTGGCGATTCTGGCCCTGGTGCGCGACCCGCCGCGCATCACCCAGGCGGCGGGCGGAAGCGTGCTCGACCTCTTGCGCCTGCCCGCCCTCTGGCCGGTGTTCGTGATGATGGCGGCCTGCTACGGCCCGGCGGTGGGTCTGCGGGGGGTGTGGTTGGGGCCGTGGCAGGCCGACGTGAACGGGGCTGCGGCAGGGCAGATCGGCACGGTGTCGCTGGTGATGGGGCTGGCGATGATCGCGGGCAACTTTGCCTACGGCCCGTTGGACCGCGTGTTCGGCACGCGGAAATGGCTGGTGTTCGGGGGCAATGCGCTGGTCGTGCTGTGTTTCCTGGCACTTTATGTCCGGCCCGGGGCGACCGGGCCTGCGCTGCTGTTGCTGGTCGCGGGCATCGGGGTCTTCGGCGCGGCGTTCCCGATGGTGATGGCGCATGGCCGCGCCTTCCTGCCGCCGCACCTCTTGGGGCGCGGGGTGACGCTGATCAACCTGTTCGGCATCGGCGCGGCGGGGCTGATGCAGGTGGCCACGGGCCGCCTGCACGCCGCCGCGCCAACCGATCCGGCGACCGCCCCCTATCAGGCGGTGTTCCTGTTCTATGCCCTGGTGACGGCAGCGGGACTGGCGGTCTATCTCTGGTCGCAGGACAGGACCGACTAGACCCGCACCGGCAATCGGGCCTTTCCCCCCTGCGGCACCTGCGGTAACAACCCGCGTCATTGATCGAGGAGAAGGACAAAGTGGGCTACAAGGTCGTCGTCGCGGGGGCCACGGGAAACGTGGGCCGCGAAATGCTGAACATCCTGGCCGAACGGGAATTCCCGGTCGACGAGATTGCCGCACTTGCCAGCCGCAAGAGCCTGGGCACCGAAGTCAGCTTTGGCGACCGCACCCTCAAGACCAAGGACCTCGACACCTTCGATTTCGCCGGCTGGGACATCGCGCTGTTCGCCATCGGGTCCGAGGCGACCAAAATCTATGCCCCCCGCGCGGCAGGCGCGGGCTGCGTCGTCATCGACAACTCGTCGCTCTACCGCTACGACCCCCAGGTGCCGCTGGTGGTGCCCGAGGTCAACGCCGATGCGGTCCTGGGCTACAAGGCGAAAAACATCATCGCCAACCCCAACTGCTCGACCGCGCAGATGGTCGTCGCGCTGAAACCCCTGCACGACCGGGCGCGGATCAGGCGCGTCGTGGTGTCGACCTACCAGTCCGTCAGCGGTGCGGGCAAGGAAGGCATGGACGAGCTGTGGAACCAGACCAAGGCCATCTACAACCCGACCGACAACGTCCCCCCGAACAAGTTCCAGAAGCAGATCGCCTTCAACGTGATCCCGCAGATCGACGTCTTCCTCGACGACGGCTTCACCAAAGAGGAATGGAAGATGGTGGCCGAGACCAAGAAGATCCTCGATCCGAAGATCAAGGTCACCGCCACCTGCGTCCGCGTGCCGGTCTTCGTGGGGCACAGCGAGGCGATCAACATCGAGTTCGAGGACAGCCTCGACTGGGAAGAGGCCACCGACATCCTGCGCGAGGCCCCCGGCATCCTGGTGGTGGATAAACGCGAACCCGGCGGCTACATCACCCCCATCGAATGCGTCGGCGAATACGCCACCTACGTGTCCCGCATCCGCCAGGATTCGACGGTGGACAACGGCATCTCGATGTGGGTGGTCAGCGACAACCTGCGCAAGGGGGCCGCGCTGAACGCCGTGCAGATCGCCGAAGTGCTGGGGAACCGGTGTTTGAAGAAGGGGTGATTGCCTTGGCCGCTCATCAGCCCTGACGGGCTTCCTCGCTTGGAACAGCACCAGCGAAGAAGCCCGTCAGGGCTGATGAGCGGCCAGCCACGCCCCCACTGTTGCCAGCCCCCGCCGCCAGCACGTCCGTCTCGCAGGCGTACCCCACCCTGACGTACCCCTCCATCCCGAACACCTCGCCCGGCACGAACAGCACCCCCGTGTCGGCCAAGAGCCGCTGGCAGAACGCGCGGCTGCCCATTTCGCGGCCATAGGCCAGCATCGACGTCGTCCCCGCCCTTGGCCGCACATGGCGCACCCCCGGCGTCGCCTGCACCCAGTCGTCCAGAATGGCCAGGTTGCGCCGCACGATCCCCCGGCTGCGCGCCAGCACCTGGGGCGCCGCCTCCAGCGCCATCGTGGCGAAATGGTCGTCCAGCATGCCGACGCTGATCGTGGTATAGTCGCGGTGCAGGTTCACCGCGTCGATCACCTCGCGCGGGCCGCAGACCCAGCCCAGCCGCAGACCGGCCAGCGAGAACGCCTTGGACATGCCTGCGGTGCTGATCCCGCGTTCGTACAGGTCGGTGATCGACGGCGTCACCGCGTCGCCCTCCTGCTCGGTCCCGCGATAGACCTCGTCGCACAGAACCCAGGCCCCCGCGGCCCGTGCAATCTCCACCACCCGCTCCAGCATCCCGCGCCCCATCAGCGCCCCCGTGGGGTTGTTCGGATTGGTCAGCGCGATCAGCCGCGCCCCCTTCGCCATCTGCGCCAGGACCCCGAGGTCCGGCAGGAACCCGTCCTCGGCCCGCAGCCGCAACTCCACCACCTCGGCCCCCAGGCTGGCCGGGATCGCGGTGTGCCGCTGATAGGTCGGCACGATGCTGACCACCCGGTCGCCGCGTTCGACCAGCGCCGCATGCACCAGCGCATTGGCCCCGATGGTGCCATGCGTCACCACCACGTTGTCGGGCACCTGCCCCGCATACAGCGCCGCAATCGCCGTCCGCAGCCGGGGCGACCCCTCGATGTCGCCATAGGTCATCCGCATCGGCAAGACCGCCGACAGGTCGCGCTCGTTCTTGCCCGCCAACGCCAGCAGTTCGGCGATGCTCAGCGAATGGACGCAGGTTTCCGCCAGGTTCAGCGCGCATTGCGTCTCGTGCGCGTTCATCCATTGCTCGACGCCAAAGGGTTCGATCCGCATCAGGGGGGTCCTTTCCGGTTGCGTCCAGGCTATGCGCCCCCCGACCCCGGCGAAAGGCGAAACTGTCCCGACAGCCAGCCCGCCCCCGACCCGATCATCCACACCGTCAGGGCCAGATAGCCGCCGATGGCCAGCGCCCCGAACAGCGCGCCGTCGCGCCCCAGCGCCAGCACCGCCCCTTCCTGCGCCCCGCCCAGGATCAGCGCCGCCGTCACGCCCGCCAGCACCGCCAGCATCCGCCGCCCCTCCCGGGCCTGGATCGCCCCCACCAGCGCCACGTGCAGCGCCGTTAGCGTCATCCCCAGATGCTCGCCCAGGGCCACGCCCGCCCAGGCGTGCAGCAGGGCAAACCCCTGCACATCGCCGGTCCGCGCGAGGTCGGGCACCACCATGACCCAGCGTAGCAGTCCCATCGCCTGCGTCAGCCCCGCCAGCGCGCCCGTCACCGCCGCCGCCACCGCCAGCGCCGGAAACGCGGTCACCCGCCCGCCCGCCAGCGCATGGGCCAGCGCCACCGGCACGAACAGCAGCGCGGCCAGCGCAAAGGCATGCCAGGTCAGGATCAGGTCGGCACCGCCATCGGCAAAGGCGTCCAGCACCTCGGCCGCCGGGCGGCGCAGGATCGCGGGATAGTCAAAGGTCGCGGCCAGCCGCGCATAGGGCAGGTTGAAGAACACCGCCAGCGCGATCAGGGACAGGGCGGCTAGACGGAGGGGAAGAGGCTGCATGGCCGACACTCCGATTCGGGTTGCTGTTGTCACTTGTCGGTGACATACAGCAGGCGCAGGACGCCCCGCAAGCACAAAGTCACCCATCGGTGACAAATCGAGGCCCCCATGACGAAACCCCGCAACCGCGACGACACCCGCGCCCGCATCTTGGACGCCGGTCTGTCCCTCCTGTCCGAGCAGGGCTTTGCCGGGTTCGGCGTCAACGCCGTGGCGCGCGCGGCGGGGTGCGACAAACAGTTGATCTACCGCTATTTCGACGGGTTGCCGGGGTTGACCCGCGCGATGGGCGAAACCGTCGCCGCGCGCCTGGCCACGGCCCTGTCGCCCGCCCTCGACGAAGCACCCGATAGCTATGGCGCGCTGATCGAACGCCTGGCGCTTGCCCTTTACACCCATCTGGCCGGCAACGCGGCCTGGCGGCAGTTCCGGGTGCTGGAACTGACCGCGCCCTCGGCGGCGACCGCCGACTTCCGCGCGGCGCGGTCGGCGGCCCTGCAGGACTGGATCATCCGCGCCCGCGGCCCCCTGCAGCCGCCCGCCGGACACGACGCCGCCGCGCGCAACGCCACACTGATCGCGGCGGTCGAGGGGCTGGCGATCCTCGGCCCCGCCGGCCTTGACCCGCAGGACCCCGCCACCCCCGACCGCCTGCGCCAGGCCATCGGCCACCTCGCGCGCGCGGCCTATGCCCCCTGACGTGGCCTGCCGATTTCCCCGGCGACAGGCCAAGGAACCTGCGGCATGATGCGTCACAGACTTTGAACCGACCGCCAAAAGGATTTCCCCCATGCGCCGCATTCTTCTCGCCTCGGCCCTGGTCCCCGCCTGCGCGTTTGCCGACCAGATCCCCGCCACCAGCCGCATCACCGATGTCACGGTCTATGCGCAGGGTGCCCGCGTGCTGCGCGAGGTGACCTTCGACACCCCCGCCGGAACCCACGACCTGACGCTGGACGACCTGCCGTCCTATCTCGCCGATGGCACCACGCTGCGCATCCAGCCGGGGGCCGGGGTCACCGTCGGGGCCTACGCGCTGACCGACAGCGGCCCGACCGCCGAACCCCGCCGATCCAGCACCCAGACGGTGGCAGAGGCGCGGGTCAAGGCGCTGGAAGAAGGCGAGCGCCGCGCCCTGGCCGCCATCGACACCATCAACGCCCGGATCGAGGCGGCGGATGCCATGGCGGGCTTCCTGCGCCAGATCAGCACGGGCGAGGCGGGCCTTGGCACCGCCACCCCGCAGGCCCTGCAGGACATGGCCGAGATGGTCGGGTCGAAAACCGCCGAGGCCACCGGCATCCGCGCCGCTGCCCTGTTCGACCGCCGCCGCGCCGAGGCCGACCTGGCCGAAGTGCAGGGCGACCTCGCCAAAGCGCGCGCGGCCCTGGCATCACTGCCCGGCATGGACCAGACGCCCGCGGCCCTCAGCGTGTCCTTCGCCAGCGCGACCGGCGGTCCGGGGACGATTGAGGTGTCCTACCTTGTGGGCGAGGCCTATTGGCAGCCCGTCTACGACATCGACCTTGCCCGCAAGGACGGGCGCATGACGCTGTCACGCGGCGTCATCGTGGTGCAGCAGACCGACGAGGACTGGACCGATGTCACCCTCACCCTGTCGACCGCAACCCCGGACGGACAGTCCGAACCCTCGACGCTCTATGCCGACCTGCGCCGGATCGAGCCGGAGGTTGAGATGGACGCGCGCCCGGTATCCGAGGGCCTGATGGCCGGTGCGCCTGCGCCCGCCGACGCCATGATGGAACCTGCGGTCGTCGAGGCGAGGGCCGGGATGGGCCCGATCATCGAGGGCGACACCGTGACCTACCGCTACGGTCTGCCCGTCACGATGGCCTCCGGCCTCGACCGGCTGCGCCTTGCCCTCGACACCATCGACCTGACCCCAAAGGTGCGCGCCGTCGCCGTGCCGCGCCACGACTCCACCGCCTATCTTGAGGCCACCGTCACCAACACCACCCCGGAAATCCTGCTGCCCGGCGAAGCGATTCTTTCGCGCGACGGCACCCCGTTCGGCAGCACCACCCTCGACGCCATCGCCCCCAACGTCGACTTCACCCTGTCCTTCGGCCCCATCGAGGGGCTGCGCCTGTCTCGCACCCTGCCGGTGCGGGCCGAGGGTGAGACCGGCATCCTGACCTCGACCAACCAGATCGCCGAAACCGCGACGCTCAAGGTCGAGAACCTGACGGCGGAACCCTGGGACCTCCGCGTGCTCGACCAGGTGCCCTATTCCGAACAGGAGGATCTCGAAATCACCTACACCGCCGACCCCGCTCCCACCGAGACGCGCGTCGAGGGCGTGCGCGGCCACCTCGCCTGGGACTTCGCCCTTCCGCCGGGCGAGGCGCGCGAGATCACGCTCGACCACCTGATCAGCTGGCCCGAGGGGATGGTGCTGCAATAGCCCCGGGTGCGGCCGCCACCGCAACGGCCGGGCTGCCGGTCAGGCCGACCCCGCGTCCTCCTGGGCGGCCTCATGCAGGGCCTTGCCAAAGACGACGCCGGTCGCGGCCTCGATCTCGGTCAGCGGCTTGTGGTGGTCGGCAAATGACCCGATCTCGAAACGCTCGATGCCAAAGCGGTCGACCACGTCCTTCTGGCTGAAAATGAACCCATAGGCCTTCAGGCGCGGGGCCGCCTTGCGGCCCGATCCCTGCACCCTGACAACCACGACTTTCCAGAACCGCCGCGGATACTGCAGCGCGCCGCGCCCGAAATCACGCCCCACCGGGTCGTTCGCCGCAAGGATCGGCCCGGCCAGGATGCTGGCGCGGTCCCCGTCCGACGCCAGTTCCTTCTGCACATGGTTCTCGAACGCGCCCCACAGACCCTTCATCCCCCGGTAGGTGCTGTCATTGCGCGCCGGAGCGGACTGGTTGAAGGCCTCGTGCTGCGGCGTGCAGTTGGTCCAGTGGAACGTGTCCGAATTGGCAAACTCGATCTCGCGTTCATCGTAGCCCCAGCAACTGTCCTCGCGGCGCACCATGTGGCCCCGGTCGATGTTCTTTGCGGGGGCATAGAATTCCGGGTCGGTGATCTGCAATCCCTTGTCGATGCGATCATCGGTGATCCATTTGTCGCTTCCAAAGGACTCACGGTCACCTTTGAACTTGACGTTCGCGGCATAGTTGACATTGACCGCGCTCCACATCTGCAAGCGCCTTGCCTTGTTCATCGCCAGGCTGAAATGATGATAGTCCAGCACCAGCGGGGCCCCGGCTTCGTCCAGAACCATTTCGCCAAGGCGGTCCGCGTGAATCTCGGGCAGCGGGACGTCCATCTGCTTCTCTTTCCCCAGAAACGCGCGGTCAAATCCTTTGCGGTTTTCCTTCGAATAGTCCGGATCAAAACGGATCGCGCGTTCAAGGGCAACTGCCGACAGGACCGCAGGCTGATCCGGCCTGCCCGCTTCGGACGGGCCGACAGACCCTGCGTAATTGTTGATCGTGACCGGCCCGTTGATGTGGAAGACAAAGCTTGCCATGGTCTCTCCCGTCGATGTCGCAGCCGGAACCCCCCCGGTGGTCCTGATCTGCCCGGTTGCCTCAAGCGCCATAACCTCGGCCATCGGGTCACCCGTGGCCGCGATCAACTGGTCAAGCGCCGCGCGCTGCGCCGGTGATGTCAGGTTGTCCCGCTGCCGCCGCAGGTCGCCGACAATCGCGCTGACCCTGACACCCTCGTTCGCGATCCAGTCAACCTGATCGTCACCGTCCTCTTCCTGCCATGTCCGCCCGTCACGCCTCAGGACATGGCCCTCTGCGTCGCGCCGCGGGATCGAGGCGCGGTGCAGCGCGACCAGTTCCCAGTTCCGGTTGAACGCGGGCGAGCCCGACGATCCCTCCAGCGTGTCCGTCGTGTAGTGCAGGAACCCCTCGCCCAGAATATCGAGCAGCTTGTTGTCTTCAAAGGCATATCCCTTCGGTCTGCCCTCCGGGTACTGGATGATGTTCACCGGCTGGCCGATCAGGATCTTGGGCGTTGCCTCGATCAGCGCGATGGTGCCGAGATCGTCCAGCGTCGTGCCGCCGGTGTCGGTCCGCTGCACTTCAACCAGCGTGTAGTCCAGCCGGGGGTTGGTCAGGAACAGGCCGCCGCGGACGAACGGCACAACCCTGCCACGGGATACGCCCTGCTCGGACCGTTCGTACAGAAAGTTGACCCCCGCCTCGGCGGCCTCGGCCGCTTCGGCAAAGACATGATGGTTGGTCAGCAACAGGCCGGGTGCCACAAGAAAACCTGTCGCAAATCCGACCGGCTCGATATCGGGGGCAACGCTCTGCACAATTCGACCGACGGGCCGCCCCACACGGCGCGCCACTTCGCTTGGCGGCAGCGAGGTGATGTCAAGCGACGGCCCCATGCGCCGCTCAATGCCGAACGGCAGATCGTCAGCCTGACTGAGCCGCCTTGCAATTGCCATTGCCTTGTCGCGGTCCGCCATCCGCAGCTGGCGTGCCGGCGAATCTGCCGCCCCCGCACCGTCCTCACGCAGCTTCGCCGCATGGGCCAGGCGCACGCCCTGCCGCTCTGCCCAATGCCTGGCGGCAGACTGCCACGCGGCCCGCCGACGTTGCCTGCAATTGTCAAGCGCGGACACGACGCACCTTTCTGTATGGCAACCTTGTTTCCCGCCCCACGCGAGTCGCAAATTGGCCAGGGGAATGATAGCATGGTCTGGCCACGGGCGGCTGTCGAATTATGCCTGATGGCAGGTTTTGCAATCTTTCCGGGGCGACCCCGGTTTCGCGCTGTCCGCCGCGCCGGGCCAACCCGAAGCCGGGGCATTCGCCGCAACAGGGTGGCAGCCCGCAGGAAATCGGTTCTCGCGGCTTTGGTGCGGCACTGTCACAAAAAGCCGGCGATGCCCGTCCGCAACGACAGCCCCGCCACCCTCAGAACCGCTCGGCCCGCAGCACCCGGGCATCGGTCACGCTGACCACCCCGATATGCCGCTCGACCACGGCAAACGCCGCCGCCAGCAACCCGTCCAGCCGGTCGGGCCGGATCAGGCAGACCACCGCCACCATCCCCGACCGCCCGACCTGGCCCTCGCGGCTCCACTGCCCCGACCGGCCCGACCCGCCCGTCACCGGCAGCACGGTGAACCCCGTCACCCCCGCCGCCACCAGCGCCTGCGTCAGCCGCCCCTCCATCGGGGCCTCGATGATGATCTCCACCCGCTTGGCGTCGTGCGTCTGCATGCGGTCAGCCTCCGGTCACGGCTTGGGCCACGGCCACCCAGGCCGGTATCCCCAGGATCAGGTTGAAGGGGAACGTCACCCCCAGCGACAGCGTCAGATAGACCGACGGGTTCGCCTCGGGCAAGGCCACCCGCATCGCCGCAGGCACGGCGATGTAGCTGGCACTCGCGCACAGCGTCATCAACAGCGCGATCCCCCCGGTCGACAGGCCCAGGAGAACCCCCGTCCCCAGCCCCGCGGCCGCCCCGATCACCGGCATCACCACGCCGAACACCAGCGCCCCCGCCCCCAGCGCGCCCCGCACGTTGCGCAACCCCCGCCCCGCCACCAGCCCCATGTCCAGCAGGAACAGGCACAGCACCCCCTGGAACGGCGCGGTGATGAAGGCGTCGATCCGCGCACGCCCCGCCTCGCCCGTGACCGCGCCGATGGCGAACGACCCCACCAAGAGCACGATGGACCCGTTCAGCAGAATCTCCCGCCACAGCCCCGCGTCCATCCGCGCCCCGCCGCCACCCCGCGCGATCAGCCACAGCGCGCTGACGATGGCCGGGGCCTCCATCGCCGCCGCCACCGCCACCATGTACCCCTCCGCCGCGATCCCCCGGTCGGCCAGAACCGAGGTCGCCGTCACGAAGGTGACGATGGAGATTGATCCGTAATGCGCCGCCACCGCCGCCCGGTCGGTCACCGACAGCCGCGTCAGCACCCCCAAGAGCGGAAACGCCACCAGCGGCAGGGCCGCCGACAGGATCACCCCCGCCCCCAGCGCCAGCACAAGGCCCGCATCGACGCCATGCCCCGACACCGCGACCCCGCCCTTGAACCCGATGGAAAACAACAGGTACAGCGACATCGTCTTGGCCGCCGCCTCGGGCACCGACAGGTCCGACCGCGCCAAGGCCGCCGCCAGCCCCAGCGCAAAGCACAGGATCATCGGCGTCACCAGATTGGCCGCCGCCAGGCCCAGAACCTCCCCCATGCGCCCCCCTCACGAAACCGCGAGGATGCGTGTGCAGCATGATTGCGGGAATTCAAGGGGCGCGGGACGCAGGTCAGCATCCCCAATTTCACAATGTGATCGCCTTTCGCCACCCGTGCCCCGGTCGTCCCGACGCTGGCACCGCTCTCCACGTCCGTTCCACCCCTTGCCCGTCGGCTGATCCCTGAGCATCTTGCAACAGCCAGGGAGGGCGCGGGATGGCCAACTCCGACTACGACTACGCCGAGGCCGAACGCCGCATCGCAGCGGCCCGCACCAGCGGGGCCACCGAACTCGACCTGTCCAGCCTCCACCGCCTCACCCGCCTGCCCGACAGCATCGGTTCCCTGACCGCGCTGACCGCGCTGAACCTCTGGCGCACTCCCGTCACAGAGCTCTTTCCACTCGCCGTCCTGACCGCCCTGACCAGGGTGGTGCTCGAGAGCGCGAAGGTCACCGATCTTTCCCCCCTCGCCTTTCTGAACGACCTGACAACGCTGGACCTCTCGGGCACGCCGGTGACCAACCTGATGCCTTTAGCGCAACTGACTAACTTGACCAGTTTAAGCCTTGGGGCCACGCCGGTATCCGACCTGAAACCCCTCGCGCACTTAGCGTCGCTAAGAACTCTGCACCTCTGGAAGACACCAGTCGCCAACCTGACCCCGCTTTCGCAATTGACCTCCCTGACCACTCTGGAATTCTGGCAAACTCTGGTCACCGACCTTGCGCCACTTGCAACGTTAACCGCACTGACCACGCTGAACCTCTCGGGCACGCCGGTCACCGACCTCGCCCCTCTCGCCACCCTTACCGCCTTGACCACACTGGGCCTTTCGCACACGCAAGTTACCGACCTCACCCCCCTCTCGTCCCTGACTGCCCTGCGCACCCTCAATCTCCGCGGGGCCAAAGTCACCGACCTCGCCCCCCTTTCAGCCTTGCCCGCCCTGACTACCCTGTCCCTCGCGGGCTCCCGCGTAACCGATCTTGGCCGCCTTGCGACCTTGCCCACCCTGTCTACGCTGGACCTTCGCGCCACCCAAGTCACCGACCTCGCCCCCATCGCGGCACTGACAGGACTGCGCGGACTTGAACTTGCGGAAAACGAGATCAATCGCGAGGGTTTGCGCGGTCTGGCCCCTTTCCAGCGTCTTATCTCCGATCCGGGGCCGAATGACCTGTCGGCAGAGTTCTGCGGGCTGAACTTCACCGACACCGCCGCCGTCCGGTCAGACCCCCGCATCGCCAAAATCGCGGGGATCGAAGACCCCGCCACCCGCGCCCGCACCCTGTTCGACTACCTCGGCTTGCACGTCGATGGCCCTGCAACCCAGCCGCAGCCCGAGCCCCCGCCCCGCCGCTCCGCCCCGCTCGAAATCACCGTCACCGACAGCCACATCCGCATGGCCGGTCCGGGCGCCCTGCCGGAACACGGCGCCAACGACCGCGCCGCCATGGGGTGGGAAGCCTTGCGCGACCACCGGCAGGCCTTCGCGCGGGCCTTTCATGTCCACAACTACCATCCCCTGCCGGCCTACCTCGACGATTTCGACGCGGCGATGGGGACCGCCTACGATCCGCGCCACGTCATCCGCATCGGCGTGCAGGGCCTGCGCATCGCCGCCCTGTCGCGCAACGCGGCCTTCGTCGCCACCCTGCCGGTCGGGGCCGACAGCGACCTTGTGGCTTTCGCCGCCACCATCGACCTCCACGTCCGCCGCTTTCCCGACTGGGTCGCCTACCGCGACGATGCGGACCCCGACGATGTCTCGCCCCGGGCCGCCCTGGCCGCCGCTGCTGACTACCGGGCGATCGACCACATCTTCCAGACAACGCCCCAGGTCGAGGACACCGTCAGGGCCGAGTATCGCGCCGAAGTCACCGCCGCGACCGGCGAGAACGCCGATCCTCCGGCGGCGCAGGCCCTCACCGCCTCGACCGGCGAGATTGCGCGCGCCCTGGCCGAGCATGGAACGGCCGAGGCCGCACGAAAGCGGCGAAACCGGGACCTTGCCCGCAAGGGCGGCGATCTCTGGGACAAGACCGTGCTGGCCCCCCTGGGCCTCGGCCTGCACGTGATGAAGCGGATCGAAGGCCCGCTGCGCCGCCTCGCCAGGCGCTACCCGAACCGGATGGGCTGGATCGACGCCTGGTACGATGCGACCTTTCCGCCCGACGACCCGCCGCGCGATCCCTGATCCGATCCCGCTTTTTCTGTCCCCAAATATCCCACGGGGGTCCGGGGGTGTGAAACCCCCGGCCGTTCCGGCGGTGCCACCCGAAATGCGGGTTCCATCTGCCGGCCAATCCTTTCGAACTGGTAAATCACGAAAGACAATCCATTGAAATCGCTATATAAAGACAGCATAACACATGTGTTAGGCCCCTCCACCTCACACTGCCACAAACCCCCCCGGCCCCGGATCGTACTGCTCGAGGGCCCCCTCGCCCGTGTCGGTCCACAGCCCGTGCAGGGTCAGCGTCTCGGCCTCGACCTCGTCCTTCACGAAGGGGAAAGTCATCAGGTTCTCCAGGCTGACCAGCACGGCCTCCTTCTCCAGCGCCGGGGTCTGCTGGTCCTGCGGCAGGCCCAGCACCCGCGCGTATCCGGGCCGCAGGATGTCCATCCAGCGGCCGACGAAACTCGACGTCGTCTCCAGTTCCGGCGCGTGTCCCGAACACATCGCATGGCACCCCCGCACGCCGCCGCAACTGGAATGCCCCAGCACGATCACATGCGCGACGTTCAGCGAGGTGACCGCATATTCCACAGCCGCCGAGGTGCCGTGATACATCCCGTCCGGATTGTAGGGCGGCACCAGCCCCGCGATGTTGCGGTGGACAAAGAACTCGCCCTCGTCCGCCCCGAAGATCGACGTCACCGGCACCCGGCTGTCGCAGCACGAAATCAGCATCGCGCGGGGATGCTGCCCGCTTAAGGCAAGCCTGCGGTACCAGGCCCGGTTGGCCTGATAGGTCGTGGCCTTCCAGCCGTGATAGCGGCTGACCAGGTTGGCGGGCAGGGGGCTGGCGTGGTTCATCCGGTGCGGGTCCGATCAGGTGTCGGCCCTTCCTAGGCCCGCACTCCCGAAAATTCGAGCGTTTTCGCCCGCCGCCCGAAACGAAATCTTCAGCACGCCCGCAGAATAGTCGGGATGGGTGTGTGGCGGGACAGGTGTGGAGGTGCGGGCGACATGACGGGTATCGTGTTGGCCTTTCGGCCCAAGGAACGCGTGCGGCAGGACAGCGAGCCGATTGCGCTGATGTACCGCAACATGGGCACGTCCGCCGCCGAACAGGTGGTGACGCGCGCGCTGTCGGAACTGGCCATGGCGATGACCGGCCTGTCCGACCAGGTCCGCGCCCGCAACATGGCCGACCTCGGCCGCCAGCTGCGCCGGTTGCAGCGGATGGCCGACCAGCTGGGCCTGGTCAGCCTGGGCCACGTCGCGGGCGACGTGCGACAATGCCTCGACATCGGCGACCCCACCGCATTCTCCGCCGTCTGGGCGCGGCTGATGCGGGTCGCCGAATGCTCGCTGGCCGCCGAAAAGGGGCTGATGGACCTGCAGCCGGGGGGCTGAAATCCCCGCCGGAATGGCGCAAGGTGGGGGGGCCATGGCCAAGGAGCCCCCATGATCCCCGCCCGCGACTGGTACGAAACGATCCCCTTTGCCGATGGCATCACCCTGATCCACGAACCCTGGATGCCGCCCTTCTTCCGCTGCAACATGTGGCACATCCGGGGCCGTGACCGCGACCTTCTGGTCGATACCGGCCTCGGGGCCCATCCCCTGCGGGCCAACGTGCCCCTGCTGCAGGGCCGCCCCGTCACCTGCCTGTCCAGCCACACCCATTTCGACCACATCGGCAGCACCCACGAGTTTGCCGACCGCCTGGTCCACCCCGCCGAGGCGCATGTGCTGGAAAACCCGCAGGACGACGACACCCTCTTCGCCCACTACGCCGCCGGCAACCGCGACGCCGAGATGTTCATCGACCAGCCCCACGGCTGGAACGCCGCCACCTACCGCATCCCCCCCGCCCCCGCGACCGCCCTCGTGGCCGAAGGCGACGAGATCGACCTCGGCGACCGCCAGTTCACCGTCCTCCACACGCCGGGCCACTCACCGGGCCACCTGTCGCTGTGGGAGGAGGCGACGGGCACCCTGATCGCGCAAGACGTGGTCTATGACGGCCCGCTGGTGACCGAGTGCCGGGGGGCCGACATGGCGGTCTATCGGGCCACCATGCGCCGGTTGCGGGAATTGTCGCCGCGCGTGGTGCACGGCGGGCATTTCGCGAGTTTCGGGGGGGTGCGGTTCCGGCAGTTGGTGGATGGGTTTCTGGAGGGGACTTAGGATCAGATACCTAGTCACACCAACTCACAGCGTGAACGGCGATCTCGCCAGCGAGTTAGTGACGGTGTTCCCATTCGCGTGCGAACAAACGATGGCCAATAAATCTCTCGCAAACAAATCGCATGGAGTGCCAGTTACAATCCTGAGCCGACGACAACTGTCATTCCCTCGTTGCCACTTTTCAGCAATTCGGCCAAAGTTCGACCAGTTGTTGTTGGATCATCCAGAGATAGGTGCATTGCAGGCCCGAGCATCGACCCGTAAGCATGATCCTCGCCGGAAAAACTGCGGCTCACCACCCCACGGATTACTGCGCCTCTCGCGCCAAAGATTGGCGCTCCGCTCATTTTTCCGGGAATTCTCGCATTGAAGTCAAAACATGGCCCTGGTGTAGGGACATTCATCTCAAGTTGATTCCTAGGGAACACTTCTTTGATATTTCCGACAGAGACATGAAGGTCCATAGCGATTCTAGGGTCCGCTATGCGACCTGTCTGGGGGTCCAGAATAATGTCTGGCATTTCCGCATATCCTATTGAATATGCATCTTCGCCGGGAAAGAATGGGTTTAACGACAAATTAAGGGGCTGATGTGGCCCTCCGAACGGCTTCTCAGGGATCTTACAAATAGCTATATCTGTGAGATACTGCCACCTGTCAGGTTCATGGAGCAATGGACTCTGCTTCCACTCACCCCAATTCCAAGCTTGTTCAAATGGGAGAAACATGTGGGCTTTGTTTAGGCTCATGGCGTTGGAAGGTTTCCAGAAAGGAATCAAAACTCCAAAATTCAAGTCCTCGCGCCATTTAAATTGCCGACCATCGTAGGTCGCACCATATCCACCTTCAAATGGATCCATCAATACATGGGCAGCGGTTAGCAGATAGCCAGTACAACTGATTATGGAACCAGTTCCAATGCATCTTATTGAACTGTCGCTTTTCAGCCATGCAACAACAGGCACAATACTTTGCTGCATCAAGAAGTCCGCAGTGCCCATGGACGAAAGAGCGTCAACAATCGTTCCGTCTGGCGTACTTGTCATAAGCTGGAAGTCGCCACCTAGCACGAAGTATTTCTCACCCGACTGATCACTAGATGAAAGCTTCACACCACTGATAGACCGGATCGCCCAGACGCCGTCATCCCGCTTGGCCCATAGGTTCTTCAAAATGGAGATTGGAAATACAATCACTGCAGTCGCCTACGGTGTCATCGTTCGAGTTACCCACATTGGACCATAACGGCCATGGTGCATTGTTCAACAGTAATTATCACTGGTCCGGGAGCCACTCTTTCACCAACGCTGCCTTTGCGACGTTTTCAAAGGATGTTCGCTGCCACTCCCTCCTCACATCCTTCTGATCCCCCGCACCACCCCATGGACACCACCCCCCCCAATCGGGCACCCTCACCGGTATGGATCTCACCACCACCCCCACCCACTGGCTCGCCTACATCCGCGCCGGCGGCCCCGTCGCCGCCGCCCTGCCCGCCCGCGTCCGCCTCGAGATCGACCGGCGCGAGGCGGCGGCCGAGCGTCTCATCGGCTGGGTCCAACTCGCCTTCGTGCTGTTCTTCGTCGCCCTCTACACCATCGCGCCACGGGCCGAGGGCAGTGCGGGGGCCACCTTCGTGCCGGCCACCCTTGCGGCCTACATGCTGTTCACGCTGTTCCGGCTGGCCCTGTCCTACCGCGTCACGCTGCCGGGGTGGTTCCTCGTGCTGTCGATGGTGGTCGACGTGGCACTGCTCTGCGGGCTGATCTTCTCGTTCCACATCCAGTACGGGCAACCGGCGGCCTTCTACCTCAAGGCGCCGACGATGATCTACCTGTTCATCTTCATCGCCCTGCGCGTCCTGCGCTTCGACCCGCGCTATGTGCTCTTGTCGGGGCTGATCGCGGTGGCGGGGTGGCTGGCGATGGTCGCCTATGCGCTGCTGGCCAACATGGGCGAGATGTACATCACCCGCAATTATGTCGAATACCTCACCTCGAACGCCATCCTGATCGGGGCCGAGATCGACAAGGTCATCACCCTCTTGGCGGTCACGCTGATCCTGTCCTTCGCGCAGTACCGGGCGCGCGCGGTGTTCTTCGACGCGATCCGCAGCCACACCGCCGCCGAGGACCTGAGCCAGTTCTTCGCCCCCGAGGTCGCCCGCACCATCACCGCCGCCGAAACCCTGCCGGGCGAGGCCACGTCCGAGATGCGCGACGCGGCCATCCTGTTCGTCGACGTGCGCGGGTTCAGCACCACGGCGGCGACGATGCCGCCCGAGGCGGTGATGCAGGTGCTTGCGGTGTATCAGCAATGCGCGCAGGACGTCATCGCGCGCCATGGCGGAAGGGTGGACAAGTTCATGGGCGACGGCATCCTTGCCACCTTCGGCGCGGTCGAGCCCAGCGAAACCTTCGCCGCCGACGCCCTGCGCGCGGGGCGCGAGGTGATCACGGCGCTGGATGGTCTGGACTGCTCGGCGCTCGGCTGGCCAGGGGCGTTCCGCACCGGGGCCGCCGTCGCCTCGGGCCGGGTCACCGTGGGGGTCGTCGGCGGCGGCGGGCGGCTGGAGTTCACGGTGATCGGCAACGCCGTCAACCTCGCCTCCAAGCTGGAAACCGCGAACAAGGACCAGGGCACCCGCGCGCTGACCGACCTTTCCACGCTGGAACTGGCGCAGGCGCAGGGCCTGACCGAGAACGACTTGCCCCGCCGCCCCGCCACGGCGATCATGGGGCTGACCGCCCCTGTGGACCTTGTGGTGCTGGCCTGATGGATGCGACCCTTTCGGTTCCCGCCGCCCGCCCCCGCATCACCCTGCGGCAGGTGCGGCTGACCACCGGGCTGATCCTGTTCGCCTTCGCCACGCTGCACTTCGTCAACCACGCGCTGGTGCTGGTGTCGGTACCGGTCGCCGATGCGTTCCAGGGCCTGCGCATGTCGATGACGCGCAGCCTGGCCGGCGAGATCGTGCTGACCGCCTCGCTGGTCGTGCACTTCGCCCTGGGGCTGTCGCGGTTCATGCGGTCGCGCACCCGGCGGCTGGGCCTGCGCAACATGGTGCAGCTTCTGTTCGGCCTTCTGATCCCGATCCTGCTGGTGCGCCACATCATGGGCACTGCCACCGTGGCCCGGATGTTCGGCATCGACACCGACTATGCCTGGGCCTTCTGGTCGATGTGGCCGGGCGAGGCGCTGAACCAGGCGATTTTGATGGTGCTGGTCTGGGTGCACGGCTGCATCGGCCTTCACCACTGGCTGAACGGCCGCGCGTGGTACCGGCGGTTCCTGTGGCTGTGGTACGGGCTGGCGGTGCTGATCCCGGCGCTGGCCTATGCGGGCTTCGTCACCGGCAGCCGCGCGGCCAAGTTCGGCCCGGCCTACCCCGACCCCTTCAAGCCCGGCGAGTATGCCACCTATGAAACCGTTCTCGGCTGGTCCGAATGGACCTACTACGGCATCCTGGGACTGGCGGTGCTGTTCTGGGCAGGGCTGCTGCTGGCCGACCGGTTCCGCCCGCGCATCGCCGTGTCCTACGCCGACCGCGGCGTGATCCAGGCCCCGCGCGGGTTTTCGGTGCTGGACATCAGCCGGATGAACCGCATCCCCCACGCATCGGTCTGCGGCGGGCGGGCGCGCTGTTCGACCTGCCGCATCCGCATCATCGCCGGGCTGGACCAGTTGCCCCCCGCCACCGAATCAGAGCGGGCCGTGCTGAAACGCGTCGGGGCCCCCGCCAACGTCCGCCTGGCCTGCCAGTTGCGCCCGGTGTCGGACCTGACGATCTCGACCCTTCTGCCCGCCAACATGGATGCCACGCAAAGTGCGCGCGCCGACAAGTACCTCTGGGGCGTGGAACAGGACGTGACGCTGCTGTTCTGCGACATCCGGGGCTTCACCACCATGTCCGAGGGGCGGCTGTCCTATGACGTGGTCTTTCTGCTGAACCAGTTCCTCGGGCGCATGGCCGAGGCCATCGAGGATACCGGCGGCTTCGTCGACAAGTTCATGGGCGACGGCATCATGGCGATCTTCGGCATGGACGAGCCGCCCGAATTCGGCGCGCGCCGCGCCATCGCCGCCGCCCGCGCCATGGGGGGGGCGCTGGATGCGCTGAACCAGTCGCTGCGCGACGAGCTGCCGGCGCCGCTGTCGATGGGCATCGGGCTGCACACCGGCCCGGCGATCCTCGGGCGCATCGGGGCGGCCGGCCGGTCCGACACGCTGGCCCCGCTGACCGCGCTCGGGGCCACGGTAAACCTGGCCAGCCGCCTGGAAAGCAAGACCAAGGACCTGGCGGTGCAGACCATCGTGTCCGCCGACTGCATGACCGCCGCCGCCCTTACCCCCGGCGACAGGGTCACCCTGCAGACCATCGATGTGCGCGGCATGGTGGCCCCCGTCGCCGTCTGGACCGCCCTGCGTGCCACGGACCTGCCCGCCCCCGGCTGACCTGTCGGGCGGTGGGCGCATCCCGGCACGGGGGGCGCTGCCGCGAAACTTTGCGACGGTCGACCGCGTAGTTGACCGCAACACACCACCCCGGCCAAGCTGCTGCCGAACGCCCGAGGTTCCTGCCGATGTCCCAGGCCGCACCCCCTTTCCTGTCCGCCCTTCCGGTCTTTGCCCGGTTCGAGGATGTGGCCGATCCGGCCCGCTATGTGCCGCTGCCCGACGGCTGGTCGCTGGCCCTGGCCGATGTCGTGTCCTCGACCCAGGCCATCGCGGCGGGCAAGTACAAGATGGTCAACATGGCCGGGGCCGCCGTCATCACTGCCGTGCTGAACGCACTGGGCCGGAACGACTATCCATTCGTGTTCGGCGGCGACGGGGCCGCCGTCGCCATCCCCCCCGAAGGCAAGGAGTCCGTGCAGGCGGCCCTGGCCGCCGTCGCGCGCTGGATTCTGGATGACCTGGGGCTGCAGATGCGCACGGCACTGGTCCCGGTCGCGGCGATTCGTGCGGCGGGGCGCGACGTGCAGGTGGCGCGGTTCCGCGCCAGCCCCGACATGGCCTTTGCCATGTTCGCGGGGGGCGGGTCGTCCTGGGCCGAGGCGGCGATGAAGGCGGGCGAGTTTGCCGTGCCGATGGCCCCGCCCGGCACCCGTGCCGACCTGACGGGGCTGTCCTGCCGCTGGAACCCCGTCCAGGCGCGCAAGGGGGTGATCCTGTCGATCATCGCCGTCCCCACGCCCGGCGGTGATCCCCTGGCCTTTCGCACGCTGGTGGCCGATGTCGTGGCCATCGGCAACGCGGGCGACGGCCAGGGCAGCCCGCTTCCTCCCGAAGGCCCCCGGCCCCGCCTGTGGTTCGGCGGCGTGGCCAGCGAGGCGCGCGCCGCCGCCCCCCCCGGCCAGCGGTTCCGGGTGCGGCTGGGGATCATCGTGCAGATCGTGGTCTCGACCCTGCTGCACCGCCTGAACCGCAGCCTGGGCGGGTTCGACGCGCGCCGCTATGGCCGCGAACTGGCCGCCAACTCGGACTTCCGCAAGTTCGACGACGGGCTGAAGATGACGCTCGACGTCGATGCCGCCGGGGCCGCGCGGATCGGGGCGCGGCTGGAACGGGCGGCGGCGCAGGGCGTCTGCCGCTTCGGCCTGCACCGGCAGGCCTCGGCGCTGGTCACCTGCATCGTGCCCTCGGCCATGGGCAGCGACCACATGCACTTCATCGACGGGGCCGAAGGCGGCTATGCCCAGGCCGCGATGGCGATGAAGGCCATGGCCTGACGCCCTGTTCCATGCGCATGCGATGTGCATGGACTGTGCACGCCCCGTGCATCGGCCGGTTCCCACAATCGGCTTGATCGCGCCCCGCCGTTCGGCTTGACTGCCCCCGCCCATCCCCCACCACCAAAGGCCGCCCGCCGCCATGCTCGACTCCAGCCTTTCGCGCTACATCTGGCGGCACACCAAGCCTCAGCAGGTCTGGATCCTGTGCATCGTCGCGCTGTCGATGATCCCCTACTTCATGTCGTTCAACCTGCCCAAGATGATCGTGAACGGCCCCATCCAGGGCACGGGCTTCGAAAGCCCCGAGGCCACGCAACTGTTTGGCCGGATTGCCCTTTCACTGCCCGCCCTGGGCGAGGTGGTGGTGTTTCCGGGGGTGCAGCTGGAACGGTTGGCGATGCTGATGGCGCTCAGCGCGGTGTTCCTGGGGCTGGTCATCATCAACGGATTGTTCAAGTTCTACATCAACATCTACAAGGGCCGCCTGGGCGAACGCCTGCTGCGCCGCCTGCGGTTTTCGCTGGTGGACCGCGTCCTGCGCTTTCCGCCCGCCACGTTCAAGCGGATGAAGGGGTCGGAAATCGCGTCCATGGTCAAGGACGAGGTCGAGCCGATCGGCGGCTTCACCGGCGATGCCTTTGTTTCGCCTGCACTTCTGGGCGGTCAGGCGCTGACTGCGCTGGTCTTCATCTATGTGCAGAGCGTGCCCCTGGGCCTGATCACCACCGCGCTTGTGGGCGTCCAGGTCTTCATCATCCCCCGCATGCGCCGCCGCCTGCTGGTGCTGGGCCGCGAGCGCCAGCTGACCGCGCGGCAGCTGTCGGGCCGGGTCAGCGAGATCGTCGACGGCATCCACACCATCCACGCCTACGACACGTCGAACTACGAACGCGCCGACATCGCCCACCGTTTGGGCCGCATCTTCAAGATCCGCTTCGACATCTACCAGTGGAAGTTTTTGGTCAAGTTCATCAACAACTTCCTGGCCTCGGTCACGCCCTTCCTGTTCTACAGCGTGGGCGGCTATCTGGCGCTGAACGGGCAACTGGACATTGGTCAGCTGGTCGCCGTCATCGGCGCCTACAAGGACCTGCCCGGCCCCCTGAAAGAGCTGATCGACTGGGACCAGCTGCGCCAGGACGTGCAGGTCAAATACAGCGAAGTGGTCAACCAGTTCGCCGTCGATGGCATGATCGACCCCAGGGTGCAGGTCGTCTCGACCGAGGCCGCCCAGGGTCGCCTGACCCCGCCGCTGGCTGCGCAGGGGCTGGTGGTCACCGACGACTCGGGCGCGAACCTGTTGCAGCGGGTCGATTTTTCCATGCGCCCGGGGGAATCCGTGGCCATCGTCGGCAACACCGCCTCGGGCGGCGATGTGCTGGCCGAGGCCCTCGCGCGGATCGTCTGGCCATCGGGCGGCAAGGTGGTGGCGGGCGGACAGGACCTGCACAGCCTGCCCGAGGCGGTGACAGGCCGGGCGATTTCCTATGCCGGGTCCGAGGCCTGGTTCTTTTCGGCAACGGTCCGCGAGAACCTGTTCTATGGCCTGAAGCATGCCCCCCTGTCCGAAGGCCCCTATGACGACGCCCCGGCCCGTGCCGCCCGGCAATGGGCGCTGAAAGAGGCAAAGCTGGCGGACAACCCCGATTTCGACGTCACCGGCGAATGGATCGACTACGCCGCCCTGGGCGTCGATGGCCCTGCGGCCTTGATGGCGCGGGTGCTGGCGGCGCTGGATGCCGTGCTGATGACGCGCGATGTGCTCGACCTGGCCCTGCGGTCCACCATGGACCCCGCGCTGCAGCCCGACCTGGCGCGCGGCATCGTGGCCATGCGCGAGGCGCTGCACCAGGAACTCGGCCGCCGCGGCATCGCCGGGCTGATCGTGCCGTTCGAGCCGGGCACCTACAACGCCGAGGCGACGGTGTTCGAGAACCTGCTGTTCGGCAACCCGCGCAAGCCTGCGCTGATGCCGGCCCAGATCGGGAAGAACCCCTACTTCCGGCAGGTGCTTGCCGCGCAGGGCCTGGACGAGGCGCTGTTCGTCATGGGGCGCGAGATCGCGCGGAACACCATCGAACTTTTCGCCGACCTGCCGCCGGACCACCCCTTCTTCCAGCAGCTGACCTTCATGACCGCCGACGAGATCCCGGCCTATCAGGCGCTGCTGCAGAAACTGGACAGCAGCGCCACGGCAATCACCGACGACGACCGCAACCGCATGATCCGCCTGAGTTTCGACTATGTCGAACCGCGCCACCGCTTTGGCCTGCTGACGCCCGACCTGATGGACCGGATGGTGGCGTTCCGCCAGGCCTTCCATGCCGGGCTGCCCGAAGACCTCAAGGATGCGGTCGAGCAGTACAGCCCCGGACTTTACATCGCCTCGGCGGGCCTGCTGGACAACATGCTGTTCGGGCGCATCAGCCACCGCTTCCGCGACGGGGCCGACCGGGTGTCCGAGGCGGTGACGGCGCTGCTGCAACCCCTCGGGCTGTACGACACGGTTCTGGCCCTGGGCCTCGACTATCAGGTCGGCACAGGGGGCAAGCGGCTGACGGCGGCGCAGCGGCAGAAGCTCAACCTGTGCCGCGCCCTGTTCCGGCGCTCGGACTACTACCTGTTCAACCGGCCCCTGTCGGCGCTGGACAGGCGCGCGCAGGAACAGATCATCAACAATGTCCTGTCATTCCTGCGTCAGGGGCCGGACAGTCCCGGCATCGCCTGGGTCGTGTCGAACCCCGCCGCCGCCGCCCTGTTCGACCGCGTCGCGGTGTTCGACCGCGGCACCTTGGCCGATCAGGGGCCGCATGACGAGGTGAAGGAAAGAAACGGTATCTTCCGCGAGATGTTGACGGCATAATCACATGTGCGTGGGGCACGATGGGGAAGGGTGACGGCATGCTCCTGAACGACGAAGTGCGGATGCTGCAACAGGTGCCGCTGTTTTCGGGCGTCTCTGCGGCCAAGCTGAAGCTTCTGGCCTTCACCTCCGACCGGGTCAGCTATGGCGCGGACGAGGTGCTGTTCCTGCAGGGCGACACGGGCGATGCGGCCTTTGTCATCCTGAACGGCACCGCCGACATCCTGGTCGACAGCCCCAAGGGACCGGTCAAGGTGGCCGAGGTGGGCGAGAATTCCATCGTGGGCGAGATTGCCATCCTGTGCGACGTGGCCCGGACCGCGACGGTCAGGGCACATACGCCGCTGGAGGCGCTGCGCATCAGCAAGGACAACTTCTTCAAGCTGATGACGGATTTTCCCGACATGTCGCTGCAGGTCGTGCGCGTCCTGGCCGACCGGCTGCACACCACGACGACCGAACTGATCGCCGCGCGCAGCCGCCCGAACTGACCCGGCGGCAGGCCCGGAGGGCGCATGATTTTGCCCCTCGCCTGTCGCAGACGTTTTCCCTATCATCCGGTCGGTTGCCTGCAGCAGGATAACGTTTTGGTGCCTTTCGCCCGTCCCGGTCACGCATGACGAACGCGCCGTTCCAGGTGAAACTCTGGGGCGTGCGGGGCAGTCTGCCGGTGTCGGGCAAGCCGTTCCTGAAATACGGCGGCAACACCATCTGCATCGAGATGCGCTGCGGCGACGACGTGCTGCTGTTCGACGCAGGCAGCGGCCTGCCTCCTGCCGGAAAGGCCCTGCTGGCCGAGGGGCGGCGCGCGTTCCATGTGTTCTTCAGCCACTGGCACTATGACCACCTGATGGGCCTGCCGTTCTTCGTGCCGCTCTATGACCATGCCTCGACCGTGACGCTGTGGTCGGGCCACATGGCGGGCGCGATGTCCACGGCGCAGATGCTGACGGAATTCATGCGCCCCCCGTTCTTTCCCATCGGCCCCGAGATGTGCCGGTCCTGCGTGACGCCCACCGATTTCACGCCGGGGCAGGTGCTGTCGCCCTATCCAGGGGTCACGGTGCGGACGGGGCTGTTGAACCATCCCGGCGGATCGGTGGGCTACCGGGTCGAGTTCGGCGGCAAGGCAGTGGCCCTGATCACCGACACCGAACATGACCCCGGCACGCTGGACCGCGCCGTGCTGGACCTGATCGAAGGGGCGGACCTGGTGCTGTACGACGCCAGCTTCGAGGACGAGGAACTGCGCGTGTTCAAGGGCTTTGGCCATTCCAGCTGGCAGCAGGGGATCCGGCTGGCGCAGGCGGCAGGGGCGCAGCAGCTGGGTTTCATCCACCACGCAAAATGGCGCACCGACGTACAGCTTTCCAGGATCGAGCGGATGGCGCGGAAAGAGTTTCCTGCCGCCTTCTGCGGCCAGGACGGTCAGGTGATCGAGGTCTGACGCGACCGGATCAGGTTGTCCAGAATCTCGGCGCTGCGGGCGGCCCCGCCGGTCAGGACGGCCACGCGCGCGGGGTCGGGCCCGGCGAGTGCCGCGCGGATGCCCTGTGCCAGCCGTTCGCCCGTCAGGTCGGCGTCGGGCACCACCGTGACCCGGCCCAGACGGGCCAGGCGTTCGGCCCGGTCGGCCTGTTCGGTTTCGCCCTGCCCGGTAAAGGGTACCAGGACCGCGCGGACACCGGCCTGCAGGAGGTCGCCCACGGTGTTGTAGCCCGCCTGCGACACCGACAGACTTGCGCCGGTCAGCAGGCTGGCAAGGCCCTGGCGGAACCGCGTCAGCGTGACGTTCGCCGGTTTCCGCGCGGTTGCCGCATCGAATTCGGCCTGCGGCAGGTTCGGGCCCGCGATGACCAGCCAGTTGGCGATGTCGGGCATCAGCGCCGCCGCCGCGATCCCTGCGCGCACCAGCCCGGCCCCGACGGCCCCGCCCCCCGCCGACAGGATGATGTCGAACCGCTCGGCCGCAGGCGGCGGCGGGGGCGGGCAGACCAGACCGGAATACACCACCTTGTCCGCGATCCGGTCGGCAAAGGGAAAGCTGTCGCCTAGCGCTGCAAAGGCCGGATCGCCGTGCACCAGCACCCGGTCGAAATGGCGCTGCACCAGATCGACCGTCTCTTCGTCGCGCGACGGCTTGGACCGGCGCTGCAGGATGTCGCGCAGCGAGGCGACCAGCGCCGGGCGGGGCGCGGTGGCCTCGATGGCCGCGATCAGCGCCAGAAGCTCGGCCCGCACCTGTTTGCGGCCAAAGGGAAAGGCCTCCAGCATCACGACATCGGGGAGGGCCTCGCGAAAGGCGCGCAGCAGCCGGTCCTGCCGCGCCGCCATGTAGGCGGCATCGGCGGGCCGTCCTTCGGCATCGACAAGGCCGGCAAAGGACACATCCCCCACCGCCACCGGCGGCAGGGCGACGTTCGGGATGCCGGGGCCGGGAAAGCCCGGCACCGGCATGCCCCCCGTGACCAGCGTCACCTCCATGCCCCGGTCGACCATCGCGCGGGCGACCCGGCTGGCGCGGCTCAGATGGCCGATGCCAAGCAGGTGCTGGACATAGAACAGGACTTTCGATGTCATCACGTCACCCCCACGGACCGGAACAGCGCCACCAGATCGGCGATGCTGCGGTGATAGTCCAGCGTCGCGCGCACCCGCGTTGCCGCCGCCTGGCCCAGCCGGTCGCGCAGGGCCGGGTCGCGGATGGCGGCCTCCAGCGCGCGGGCCAGGGCGGGGGCATCCTCGGGCGGCACCAGCAGGCCGTTCTCGTCGTGCGCGAACAGTTCGGGAATGCCCGAGATGTTCGTCGTCACGCAGGCCAGCCCCTGGCTCGCCGCCTCGACCAGCACGTTCGGCAGACCGTCGCGGTCGCCGTCGGGCGTGACGCGACAGGCCAGGGCGAACAGGTCGGACGTGCGATAGGCCGCCAGCACCTCGGCCTGATCGACCGCCCCGGTCCAGGTCAGCCGGTCGGCGATGCCGAGTTCCCTTGCCAGCGCCTGCAACGCCTTGCGTTCCCCACCGTCGCCCATGTGGGTGAAGCGCCAGTGCAGGTCCTTGGGCAGCAGGGCCAAGGCGCGAAGCAGGATGTCGTAACCCTTTTTCGGCACGGCCCGGCCGACACTGACGATGCGCGCGGGGTCGCCGCTGCCGTCGCGCGGCGGCCGCGTGCCGGTGAAAGGCGCGAAACGGTCCAGGTTCAGGCCGTGATAGCTCAGATGCACGCGGGCCGGATCGGCGGCCAGCGATTGCAGGTGCCCGTGCCCCCCGGCGGTGCAGGTCACGACCCAAGCGGCACGGGTGAGCTTTCCGCCAAGGTCGCGGTCGGTCGAGGTCCAGATGTCCTTGGCATGGGCCGACACGCTGTAGCCCCGCCCCATGATCCGCGCGGCATAGTCGGCCACAGATGCGGGCGTGTGGATGAAATGGGCATGGATCCAGCGGCCAGCGGGCGGAAACTCGGCCACCAGAATCGCCGCCTGGCCGAACCGGCGGAACCGGTTGCGCGTCAGGTCATGGCGCAGGTCGCCCAGAAACCCCCGGAACGTCCGCCAGAACCCGGCATGCCGCAGCGCGCCCCACAGGCCCCGCACCACGCGCAAGGGTTCCTGATGCAGGTACTCGGGCAGATAGGTGACGGGGGCCGCGATCTCGTCATGCACCGGATGGCGTTTCTGGTCGGTGGGAAAGCGCAGCGACACGATGTGCAGGGGCAGCCCCGCCAGTTCCAGCCCGCGCAGTTCCTGCGCGATGAAGGTTTCGGACAGCCGGGGCCAGCCCTTGACCAGCACCACGACGGGGCCGCCCGCCGCGTCCGGGGTCACGTCTTTTCGCGCACCTTCGCGCGCCCCTCGCGCGGCTGGACGCGCGCCCGCAGATCCTCGCCCACGATGCGCGAGATGTTGGGCAGCCCCTCCAGCACCAGTTTCGGATGCCCCTTGGACGGTTTCGCCCGGGTCGTCAGGGCCCGCAGGGCGGCGGCCATGCGCAGGGGATCGGCGGCCTGGTCGGGCAGCAGCATGTCGATCATCCCCAGTTCCGCCGCCCGCGTGGCGCGCAAGAGCTGTTCCTCGCGCGGGGCGATGCGGGGGACGATCAGCGCCGGCTTGTCGAAGGACAGGATCTCGCAATAGGTGTTGTAGCCGCCCATGGCGACCACGGCCTTGGACCCGGCAATCAGTTCTTCCATCCGCGTGTCGAACTCGATCACCTCAAGCTGCGGGATGCCTTGGGCCTTGCGCATGAATTCGGCGCGCAGGTCGCCCGGCATGTAGGGACCCAGCACGATCAGCGCCTTCTGCGTCAGGCCGGGCACCGCCGCATAGGCGTTCATCACGTTGTCGACCAGGTCCGCCCCGTCGCCGCCCCCACCCGTGGTGACCAGCAGATAGTCGCCCGCAGGCCGGTGGGTGGTCTGGTCCTCGTGCAATGCGCGGCGTTGCAGGAAGCCCACGAATTCCATCCGGTCGCGCACCGACTGCGGCGCGTCCATGCCGGTCAGGGGATCATAGAAATCGGGCGGGCCGTAGACCCAGATCTGATCGTACATGCGGTCGATCTTGCGCAGGACATCGTTCGGCTTCCACTCGGCCGCCAGCAGGCGCGGGGCGTCCATCACCTCGCGCAGGCCCAGCACCAGCGTGCAGTCGCGCGCCTTGAGCATCTCCAGCGTTTCCTCGACCTCGCCGCGCAGGCCCATGGGTTCCTTGTCGACGATGAAGATGTCGGGCTGGAACGTCTCGGCGGTGTGGCGGATGATCGACCGGCGCATCTTGATCGTGTCGGCCAGGTCGATGTGTTCGGCCAGGCTGGTGTATTCCCCGTTCCGCCGCTTGATCACGGATGGAATCTTCACGAAGTCGACCCGCGCGCGATAGTCGAAGGCCCCGGCGATCTGGCTGCCGCTGATGATCAGGACCATCAGGCCCTTGTAATCCTCGACCAGCGAATGGGCGATGGTGCGGCAGCGGCGCAGGTGGCCCAGGCCGAACGTGTCGTGGCTGTACATCAGGATGCGCGCGTTCACGGAGAGGTTCTTCATCCTGGGGGCCTATCTCTGGGGGATACGCGCGCGGAGGCGGGACGGTTGCCGGTGATGACGGTCATTTGTACGGATCGGCGGCATCACGCAACCCGTCGCCGAGGAAGTTGAAGGCCAGCACCACAAGGATGACCGGCAGCACCGGGAACATCAGCCAGGGATACAGCGCGATGATGTTCACGCTGCGGCTTTCGGTCAGCAGGATGCCCCAGGACGTTATCGGCGGGCGCAGCCCGATGCCCAGGAAGGACAGCGCGGTTTCCCCCAGGATCATGCCGGGAATGGTCAGCGTGGCGACCGCGATCAGGTGCGACATGAACCCCGGCACCATGTGCCGCCCGATGATCCGCCCCGACCCGGCCCCCATCAGCCGGGCCGCCAGCACATAATCCTCTTCCCGCAGGGACAGCAGTTTCGACCGCACCGCGCGGGCAAGGCCGGTCCAGTCCAGCATCCCCAGGATCACCGTGATGCCCGCATAGACCAGGATCGGGCTCCACGTCACCGGGATGATCGCGGCCAGGGCCATCCACAGCGGGATCGACGGGATCGACTGCAACACCTCGATCACGCGCTGCGTCACCATGTCGAACCAGCCGCCGCGATAGCCCGCCAGGCCGCCGATGACGATGCCCAGCACAAAGCTCATCGCCACGCCGAACAGGCCGATGGTCAGGCTGATGCGCGCGCCGTAGATGATGCGCGACAGCACGTCGCGGCCCAGCCGGTCGGTCCCCAGAAGGAACATCTGCCCGTCTTCCGCAGGGCAGATCAGATGGAACGTGGCCGGAACCATGCCCCAGAAATCATAGGCGTCACCCGAACAGAAGAACCGGATGCGCTGCACGTCCGAGGTGTCGTCGGAGTAGATCCGCTGCAGCGTCTCCATGTCCAGTTCCATCGTCCGGCCATAGACGAAGGGGCCGACGAAGGACCCCTTATGGAACAGGCGCACGGGCTGCGGCGGGGCATAGATGAAGTCGGTGTTGCGGGTGTGCAGGTTGTAGGGGGCCAGAAACTCGCTGATCAGGATCGAGGCGTACATGATGGCCAGGAACGCCCCAGCCACCACCGCCACGCGATGCCGCCGGAATTTCCACCACATCAGCCGCAGTTGCGACGCCTCGGCCAGCCTGCCCTGCGCGGCCCCGACCTTGTCCGCCTCGTAGGGGTCAAACGGCGCGTCCGAGACGAAGTGCTCCATGGGCGCGCCGGGCGGGGGAAGGCCGGTCATTTCGCGCTCCCCGCACCCAGGCGGATGCGCGGGTCAAGAAAGGCAAGGGCGATGTCCGACAAGAGAACCCCGATCACGGTCAGCGTGGCCAGAAACATCAGGAACGACCCCGCAAGGTACATGTCCTGGCTTTGCAGCGCCCGGATCAGCATCGGACCGGTGGTTTCCAGCGACAGCACGATGGCGGTGACTTCGGCGCCCGAGATCATGGCGGGCAGGATCGATCCGATGTCCGAGACGAAGAAATTCAGCGACATGCGCAGCGGGTACTTGCGCAGGACGCGGCCCGGCGGCAGCCCCTTGGCCCGCGCGGTGACGACGTACTGCTTCTGCAGCTCGTCCAGCAGGTTGGCGCGCAGGGTGCGGATCATGCCTGCGGTTCCGGCGGTGCCGATGATCACCACGGGAATCCAGATATGCGACAGGATCGAGCGGAACTTCTCCCAGCTCATCGGCTGGCCCAGGAACTGCTGGTCCATCAGGTTGCCGATCGACACCCCGAACCAGATGTTGGCGAAGTACATCATCACCAGCGCCAGCATGAAGTTCGGCACCGCGATCCCCGCCAGCCCCAGGAATGTCAGCCCATAGTCGCCCCAGGAATACTGGTGCGTGGCCGAATAGATGCCGATGGGAAAGGCAAGTGCCCAGGTGAACAGGATGGTGAAGGTCGACAGCACGATGGTCAGCCACAGCCGGTCGCCCACGACCTCGTTGACCGGCAGCCGGTACTCGAACGAATACCCGAAATCGCCCCGGAAGAATCCGCCCACCCAGTTGAAATAGCGCACGACCAGCGGGTCCTCGAACCCGTAGCGTTCGCGCAGCATCTCGATCTCGGCCAGGTCGGCCTCTTCGCCCAGGGCCTTCATCTCGGCGACATAGCTTTCGAAATAGTCGCCGGGCGGCAGTTCGATGATCACGAACACCAGGATCGAAATCAGGACCAGCGTCGGCACCATCGTCAGGCAGCGCATCAGGATGTAGCGCAGCATGGGCCTAGCCTTCCGCGAAAAAGAAGGTGTCGGGCAGGTAGGCCCCCAGGAAACTGGTCGGCGCGAACCCGTACAGCGCATCCTCGGGCACGTTGCGCAGGCTCGATGACCGCAGAACGGGCTGCAGCGCGCCGCTGACCGTGCCGATGGTGAACACCTGCTCTGCCCGGATCGCCAGCATCTTGTGCCAGATCGCGGCCCGCGCCTCGGTGGTGGTCGAATTCAGCCAGTCCTGCAGCAGCGCGGCCAGGTCCTGCGCCGGGGCCAGTTCGGGGGCGCTGCCTGCCGTTTCGCCCGAGGCGTACCAGATGCCCCAGGACGGCCACTGCAACTGATCCCCGCTCGATGGGGCCAGTTGTTCGGGCGACATGTCGGCGGTCGGCACGGCGTTCTCCAGCCCCTGCCACACCGACATCATCTGATCGCCACCCATGGCGCGGCTGCGGAACACGTCGCGCTGCGAGCTGCGGATGTACAGCGCGATGCCCACCTCGCGGTAATGGTCCCGGATCAGGCCCAGCACGTCCACCTCCAGCGTGCTTTCGCCGGCCGTTTCCACCACGATCCCGCATTGCCGCCCGTCGGGCAGCCGCCGGATGCCGCCGCCGCCGCGTGTCGTCAGGCCCAGCTCATCCAGCAGGGCATTGGCAAGGGCCGGGTCATGCTGCGCCCAGGCCGTGGCATACTCGGGCTTGTACAGCGGACTTTCCGGCAGCACCGTGTCCGCGGCCTCCTGCGCCAGGCCGAAGTACAGCACCTTGTTGATCTCGGTCCGGTTGATCGCCACCGACAGCGCGCGGCGCATCCGCACGTCCTGGAACAGCCCGCGCCAGACCGGATCGCTGCAGTTCATGTTGGGCATCAGCGACACGCTCGACCCTTGGGTCTTGCGCCACAGCGACACCTTCAGCGGGTGCAGCTTTTCCGCCTGTTTCAGCAGGGTATAGTCGGTAAAGGCGATGCCCGCGACCTGCAGGTCGCTTTCCCCGGTCGCGCTCTTGGCCGATATGATTTCCGACGACGCCACGTTCAGAACCACCCGGTCGACATAGGGCAACTGGTTGCCCGCCTGGTCGACGCGGTGGAAGTAGGGGTTGCGCTCGAAGATGAACTGTTCCGCCGGGGGGGCGGTACGCGGACGCCAGGCCTCGAGCGTCGGCAGGTCGGGGTTCTCGGGCCGGTTCTGGCGCGACATCTTGACGTGCAGGCCCTGCCAGTCATCGACGCTTTGCGCCTCGACCATCTCGGCCAGTTTCTCGGGCGTCTGGTACTTTTCGTGGAACTGCTTGAGGTAATGCTGCGGCAGCGCCAGCAGCAGGGGCAGGGGTGCCGCCAGGTTCGGCAGGAAGTCGGGCTTGGGCGCGGCAAAGGTGTAGCGCAGGGTCAGGGGGTCCAGCACCTCGAACAGCGCCGCCTGCCCGTTGGCCTGCAATTCCACCGGCAGGCCGCTGCGGTAGAGCACCTCGTTGTTCAGCACGTCGTCCCAGCAATACCGGAAATCCTCGGCGGTATAGGGCGCGCCGTCCGACCAGCGATGCCCCTCGCGCAGGTGCAGGGTGTAGACGCGGTTCTCTTCCACCTCGACCGACGCCAGCACGTCGGGCTGCAGGTTCAGGTCGCCGTCGTACCCCATCAGGCGCGCATAGCTGTAGAACGGCACCAGCCGCACCTCGCGCTGCCCGCCGACCACCATGCGCACCGTGCCGCCATAGCGCCCCGTTTCGCGCCCCATCGCGCCCAGGTCGATCACGCGCGGGTTCTTCGGCAGCCGGTCGGCCATCGGCGGCAGGGTTCCGGCGGCGATATCCGCCTCGAACAGCGCCGTCTCAGCCCATGCGGCACGCGGCAGCGCCACCGAGGCCAGCAGTCCCAGGGCCGTGCGCCGCGTGATCATGCCCGCAACTCCGCCATGTCCGCCGATTTGTGCGCCAGCACCTGATGCCCGTCGCCCAGGTCGAAGGGCGTCAGGTCGCCCCGGTCGCCTGCCCCGAACCGGAACGCGGGGGCCCAATCCTCGGACGCGGCGATGCTGGTATGGCCCACGGCGGCAAAATCCAGCCGGCGGTCAAGGTCGGGGTAGGGCACGGCGTTCAGAAGCATCCGCGTGTAGGGATGCACCGGGGCTGTCATGATCACCTCGCGCGGGGCCAGTTCCACGATCCGCCCCGCCCACATCACCGCCACCCGGTCGGCCATGTAGTCCACCACGGCCAGATTGTGCGAGATGAAGAGGTACGTCAGCCCCAGGTCGCGCTGCAAATCCTTCAACAGGTTCAGGATCTGGGCCTGCACCGACACGTCCAGTGCCGACACGGGTTCGTCGCAGATGATCAGCCGGGGGGCCAGGGCCAGGGCGCGGGCAATGCCGATCCGCTGCCGCTGCCCGCCCGAGAAACTGTGCGGATAGCGGTGGCGCGCAGCCTCCCCCAGACCGATGGCGGTCAGCAGGGCCTCGACCTTGGCGCGCCGTTCCGCCGGCGTGCCCTGGGAATGGATGTCCAGCGGTTCGGACAGGATGTTGCCCACGGTCATCCGCGGCGACAGCGACGACACCGGGTCCTGGAACACCATCTGGATGCGGCGGCGCAGGCCCTGCAGGACCTCGCCCTCGGCCTTGAGCACATCGACCGGGCCATCGCCGTCGTCCCAGGTGACCGACCCCTCGTCGGGTGTCACGGCCCGCATCAACAGCTTGCTGACCGTCGTCTTGCCGCAGCCGCTTTCGCCCACCAGCCCCAGGCATTCGCCGCGCCGGATGTCGAAGCTGACGCCATCGACGGCGGGAACCACCGGACCCTTCGCACGCGCGCCGTCGCTTTTCGTGCGGTAGGTCTTGCGCAGGTCCCTGACCGACAGCAGCACCTCGGGTGCCGTGCCTGGCGCTGCGACCGGCGCGGCAATCGCCTGGGTCAGCGTGCCCCGTTCCAGCCGGATCTCGCGCAAGGGGCGCAGGCGTTCGCCGTCCTGCATGCCGAAATGCGGGATCGCGTCCATCAGGCCGCGCAGGTAGGCGTGCTGCGGGCGGCGAAAGATCGGGCCGACCGGCCCCGCCTCCATCACCCGGCCCTGATAGACCACCACCACCTCGTCGGCGACGTTGGCGACCACGCCCAGGTCGTGCGTGATCAGCAGGATCGCCATCCCCATCCGTTCCTGCAGGTCGCGCAGCAAGGTCAGGATCTGCGCCTGGATGGTCACGTCCAGCGCCGTCGTCGGCTCGTCCGCGATCAGCAGCGCCGGGTTGCAGATCAGCGCCATGGCGATCATCGCGCGCTGCCGCATGCCGCCCGACAGTTCGAACGGATACATCCCGAACACCCGCGCGGGGTTGGAAAAGCCCACCTGGCCCAGCATCTCTTCGCAGCGGTCGCGCTGTTCGGCGGGGGTCAGCGTGGTATGGATGCGCAGCGCCTCGGCAATCTGGTTGCCCACGGTATGCAGGGGCGAGAACGACGTCATCGGTTCCTGAAAGATCATCCCGATCCGTCCGCCCCGCACCGCCCGGATCGCCCGCCCGTCGCGCGGCAGGGTCAAGAGGTCGGTCGTGGTGCCCACCCTGGGGTCGGTGAACAGCACCCGGCCCGACACCTGCGCCACGGCGGGCTGCAGGCCCATCACCGCCTGCCCCAGCACCGACTTGCCCGAACCGGATTCGCCGACCAGTGCCGTGATCTTGCCGGGCAGCACCCGCAGGCTGACGCCCTTCAGCGCGTCCAGCCGCCCGGTGGCAAGCTGGAAGGACACGTGCAGATCCTCGATCCGCAAAAGATCAAGGCCACGTCCCGAACGTTCAGGCGTCATTCCGTCCGGCACACTGGTCCCTGCGTTTGCCGCCGTGGCCCCAAGGGCCCGGCGGCTGATTTTTCTGGGGCCACATTAGCGCAGGGTCTTGGGGCTGTCTATTGCGGTCAACCGTCGTGCCACAGCTGCGGAAACATCGTCTAACCAACTATCATGTATGGATTATTCGACGCGTGCCAACAGCACTGGCAGTCCGGCCCATCGGGCGTGCGCGTGACCGGACGCCAGGGCCAGCACCCGGTCCAGCACGTCCCATGCCGGGCCGTCATGCACCAGATGGTGGGTCAGCAGGCCCACGGGCCGCCGCAGCCGCAGGCAGGCCGCAAGTTCGGCCAAGAGGACGTCGAGGCTTTTGGCGCGCCCCGACCCGCGCCAGTCGATCAGATCGACATGGGTGTTCAGAACGCGCAGGGGGGCCGGTTTCTCGGGGCCGAACACCGACAGCGCGGCATAGCCGATGCCCGGCAGGTCCTGCACGACATCGGCATGGATGCGGTTCCAGGGTGGCACCAGCACAGGCAGGCACCGGTCCCCGTGCAACCGCCGCAGATGCCCCAGCCCGCGCGCCAGTTCGTCCAGCACCGCCGACACGGGCCGGTGCGCGCCCAGTTCCTGCTTCTTCTCGTCCGGCCCCGCGTGGTTGCGGTGCGCCCAGCCATGGACCGCCACCGTCACCGCCCCCTCGTCCGCCAGCCGGTCGGCCAGCGGCTGCCCCGTCCCCGCCGGAATCGCCGCCAGGGCCACGGGCACGGCGTGCCGGGCGGTCAGCGCCAACAACCGGTCAAGGGGATCCGATGGCTGCGTCGCATCATCGTCCCGCAGCCAGAAGGTCGCGGGATGGCCCGCGTCTGCGGCGGCCTGCAATGCGTCGCGAAATGCCTGCGCGTTCATCGGCCAAGCGCCGTCTGCAGCAGGCCATCCAGCCTGCGGGCCGCCACCGGAAACGCATGCCGTTCGGCGACCCGCGCCCTGGCCGCCTGCCCCATGGCCCGCGCCGCCGCAGGATCGGTCAACAGGCCAGCGATGGCGCGGGCCATGGCGTCATCGTCGCCGGGGGGCACCAGAACCCCCGACAGCCCATCCGCCACAACCTCTGGCACACCGGCAGTCCGGCAGGCGACAACCGGCAGCCCCGCCGCCTGCGCCTCGAGATAGGCCAGGCCATAGGCCTCGCCATAGCCCGGCCAGACGTGGACCATGCCGCGCGCCAGCAGGCGTGCCACCCCGTCGCGCGGCACCTGGCCCGCCCAGGTGACGCGGCCTGCAGGCAGTCCCTCGAACATCGCCCTGACCTGATCGCGCAACGGCCCGTCGCCCGCGACCGTCAGGTGCCAGGGCAGGCCGGGCGGCAGCCGCCGCAGGGCCGCCGCCAGGCGGGCATAGCTGGTCGCCTTGTCCCCCGCCCGCATCATCGCCACCGTCACCAGATGGCCCGGCTCGGGCGCGGGGGGGGCCGCGAAGGGGCCGGTGTCGATGAACGGCGGCAGCATCGCCAGCCACAGGTTGGGGTCCACCGCCGCCAGCCCGGCATGGTCACGCGCCGTCAGGCACAGGTTCAGCCGCGCCGCCCGCAGCCCGGACAGCATCGCGGCCTGCATCGGCACCCAGATGCCGATGTTGCGGCGCGCCGAATAGGACGCCTCGCAGGTCACCATCGGCACGGCAAAGTCCACCGCCAGCGGCGGACCCAGCAGGTCGGGGGCCTTGTAGTAGGGGTGGTAGCAGAACCACAGGTCGGGTTGCCCCCGTTCGCGCCAGTCCGCCGCGATGCGGTCGCGCTCGGCGGCGGCAGCTTGTTGCAAGGCAATCCAGCCGGGCCCATCCTCGGGGTCGCCGCGAAAGGCCCGCAGGTCGGACACCACCGCCACCCGGTGCCCCGCCGCCCGCAGCGCCGCCACCAGCATCCGCGCCATCAGCCGGTCGCCCGAGGGCACGGGATGATCCGGGGCCTTCAGGGGCGCATAGAAGGCGATGGACAAAGGCGGCAGGTCGTCGGGCATGGTCGCCCTGACATAGCGATCCGGCACCCTTCTGCACACCACAAAAAGCCCCGCCCTGCGGACAGGGCGGGGCAAGGTGTGCCGGGGGCGGAACCCCGGCACAGGCGTGCTTGATCGGTGTCGGGGCCTGGGGTCAGTTCGCCGGTCGGTCCTCAGCGTCCATCTCGGCGCGGATCTGCTGGCGCAAGAGGTCGATGGGAATGCGCTGTCCCTCGCGCACGAAATGCCAGTAAGTCCAGCCGTTGCACGACGGCGCGCGTTCCAGATGCGCGCCGACCTGGTGGATCGACCCGGTGATGCCGTCGCTGCTGAGCGTCCCGTCCGCCCGCACCCGTGCGACGTGGTTGCGCAGGCCCACCAGTTCCTCGCCCGGTCGCAGCATGCCGCGCTCGACCACCTGGCCGAAGGGCACGCGCGGCTCGGCCCGCTTCGATCCGCTGACCATGATGGCCGAGGCATCCCAGGGCCGCACCCGCGCCAGCCGGGCGGCAGCGGCATCGCGGTACTTGGCCTCACGCTCGATCCCGATGAAGGACCGGCCCAGCATCTTGGCGACCGCCCCCGTCGTGCCGGTGCCGAAGAACGGGTCCAGCACCACGTCGCCGGGGTTGGTGGATGCCACCAGCACCCGGTGCAGCAGGCTTTCCGGTTTCTGCGTCGGATGCGCCTTGTCGCCCGCCTCATCCTTCAGCCGCTCGTGCCCCGTGCACAGCGGCAGCACCCAGTCCGAGCGCATCTGCACACCGTCGTTCAGCGCCATCAGCGCCTCGTAGTTGAAGGTATAGCGCGCACCTTCGTCCCGGCTGGCCCAGATCATCGTCTCGTGCGCGTTGGTGAACCGCTTGCCGCGAAAGTTCGGCATCGGGTTCGACTTGCGCCAGACGACATCGTTCAGCATCCAGAACCCGGCATCCTGCATCGCGGCACCGACGCGGAATATGTTGTGATAGCTGCCGATCACCCAGATCGCGCCGTGCGGTTTCAGGACCCTGCGGGCGGCGGCCAGCCAGTCCCGCGTGAACCGGTCATAGGCGGCAAAGCTGGCGAACTGGTCCCAGTGGTCATCGACGGCATCGACCAGGCTGTTGTCGGGGCGATGCAGGTCGCCCTTGAGCTGCAGGTTGTAGGGGGGGTCGGCAAAGATCAGGTCGATGCTGGCCTCGGGCAGGGCGCGCATGACCTCGGTGCAGTCGCCCGCAAGGATTTGGTTCAGCTGCAGCGGGGCTGCCTCTGGCGTTCTGGTTCGCGTCATCTGTCTGCCTCGTCCCCGGCGTGTTGCCCGCCGCTTGATGACCCAGAGGATGAGTCAAACCCGCCTGGCCGTCAAATTCTTTATTGAATCAGGGGGTTACAGATTTATCTTGATACAACGCCTTGTGCACGGGGGCATAGGACCGTCTATGGTGAGGGGTCACCCCGAAATCTAGAAGCGCCTTGCGGTGCGTCGCCGTGGGATAGCCCATGTTCCGGTCCCAGCCGTACACGGGAAATTGTTGCGCCAAATCCACCATGATCCGGTCGCGCGTCACCTTGGCGATGATGGACGCCGCCGCGATGGTCACAACGCGCGCATCCCCGCCGATGACGGCCTCTGCCCGGCACGGCAGGCCGGGCGGGATCAGGTTGCCGTCGACCAGCACCAGACCTGGCGTGCGCAAGTTGGCCACGGCCCGTGCCATCGCCAGATGGCTGGCGCGCAGGATGTTCATGGCATCGATCTCGGCCACCGTGGCCAGGCCGACCGCGACCTCGGCCATGTCCTGCAGCCGGTCGAACAGCCGGTCGCGGGCAAGGGCCGTCAGCGCCTTGGAATCGTCCAGGCCCGGCGGAATGCGGGCGGGGTCCAGCCACACCGCCGCCGCCACCACCGGCCCGGCAAGCGGACCGCGCCCGGCCTCGTCCACGCCGACGACAGGGGCGATGCCCCGGGCGATGGCGTCGGCTTCTCGGTGGAAATCGGGGACGGGGCGCATCGCCCGAGGTACCCCGGATCGGGGGGCAAGCCAAGCCGAAACGGGGCGCAGAGGCTGCCCGTGCCCTCTGCGCCCCGCCCGTCACGGCACCTGCGGGGACAGGTGCCGCGATGCCGTCCCGCTCAGTCGCGCGGGTTCTCGTGTTCCTGCCGGTACCCCCGGCGCTCGGGGCGGAAGCCAGCGTCGATCAGGCAACCCTGACGATAGACCGTGACCTCGCGGCCCCGGATCCGCACCTCGGACGCACAGCGGCGCGGCAGGTCGGCGCGCACGCCGTTGTCACGCAGACAGCGGCCCGAATACCAGGTGCCGCGGCGGCCGCGGTCGACAAGCTCGATGGCGCATTCGCGCGGCAGGACGCGGCGCACCGGCTCGGGGAGGGGTTGGGGGTAGGGATTGGGACGCGGCTTCCACACCGGCGGCGGACGGTCGTTGCGGTCGTCATCCCGGTCGTTCCGGTCGTCGATGGCCTTGGCGATGAGGGCGATTGCGGCAATCGCCGCCAGGGCGCGGGCCAGATCGTCGTTGTCGGCGCGGGCGGGCAGGGCGGCGGCCGTCATCGCGGCCAGGGCGATCGCGGCCGAGGCGATGGCCCCGACAAAGCGGCGGCGCAGGGGCGAGGGGGTGTGTTCCATGTTCGGGGTTCCTTTACGCAGGGGACCGGACAGTCGGCTGCTCCGGTCGATGCCCACACCCTCGGACCACACCGCCCGGCCACGCAATATCGCCCCCCTGCTATGCGATAGCGGCCCCAAAACCCGCCCCCGTCATTGAATATCCGGCGCACCTTCTGCAGATTGGCGATTGCCCGCCCAGATGGAGCCTTGGCCGTGACCCCCCTCTTGAAACCCCTTGCCCTTGTGGCCGCAATGGCCTTTGCCTTGCCCGCAAGCGCCGCCTGCTATGCCGACTACAAGGCCAGCCGCGACGATCCCCTGCGCCTGCACTACGGCGTGATGGAGGTGCCCGACAGCGCCTGTGACCGGGGCACCGCCGAAGCCGAGATGCGCGGCCGGCTGCGCGCCGACGGGTGGAAACTGTTGAACGTGATGTCGGTCTTCGGACCAGAGGGACTGGACGAAAGGAAAGCCAGTGCAGGAGAGTACTTCCTCCGCTACTGAGGGCTTGCGGGCCGGAAACCGCGTCGTCGCCTACGGCATTGCCGCCATCGTGGTGATCCTGCTTGGCGCGGCGGTGCTCTTGTTCCTGAACCTGCCCGATGCGAACGCCTTCAACGCCCGCGTCGAGCGTCTGTTCGTCGAGAATGACGACCTGCGCGCGGGGGCCGAGGTCAAGCTGCTGGAAATCCTTGCGCAGTCCGGCACGGCGTTCTCGGGTGTGCTGTCCAGCTACCGCACGGTGATCTTCGTGCTTCTGGTGTTTGCCACCGCCCTGATGGTGGCGGCGCTGGTGTTCCTGGTCACGATCATCGCGCTGAACCGCCGCATCTCGGCGATCCAGCGGGCGGGCATCCAGGTGTCGTCCATCGTGATCAGCCGCGAGGCGCGGGCAGTCTACATCAACGACATGGAATTCGCGCTGACCGAGGCCGCGCTCGAGACGCTGTCCGTGCTGGCCGAGGCGCGGATGGACGACGACGTGCTGACGGGCGCGCAGATCGAGGCGGTGATCAGTGGCCGCAACGCCGCCGACTGCGACGAGGCGGCAGGGGCCACGCGGGTGAAACGGCTGCGCGACGCGCTTGGCAACCAGTTGGTGACCGAACTGCTGGTCAAGACCATCGCGCGGCGCGGCTATGTGCTGGCCGTGGGCCGCGACGTCATCAAGATGATCTGACCGCCCATTGGCAATCCGCCCCGCCTGCCCCATCTTCCTTCACATCTTCTGAACCCCTACCTTCTTCTGTCCGGAAATATCCCACGGGGGGTCGCCCATCGAGTCCGCCATCGGTTCAAGGCCGATGGGCGACGAGGTGTGAAACCCCCCGCTCCTGACGGACGAACAAGCGGGGACGGCTGCAAAACGGAGCGAACATGGAAACGGCAATTCTGGCGGGTGGATGTTTCTGGGGCATGCAGGATCTGATCCGCAGGCTGCCGGGGGTGCAGTCCACGCGCGTGGGCTACACCGGCGGCGACGTGGCGAACGCGACCTACCGCAACCACGGCACCCACGCCGAGGGGATCGAGATCGTCTTCGACCCTGCGCGCATCAGCTATCGCGAGATCCTCGAGTTCTTCTTCCAGATCCACGACCCCACCACGCTGAACCGGCAGGGCAACGACATGGGTCAGTCCTACCGGTCGGGCATCTACTTCCTGTCCGAGGACCAGCACCGCACGGCCCGCGACACCATCGCCGATGTCGACGCTTCGGGCCTGTGGCCGGGCAAGGTGGTCACCGAAGTGAAGCCGGCGGGCGATTTCTGGGAGGCGGAACCCGAACACCAGGACTATCTGGAGCGGCTTCCGCACGGCTATACCTGCCACCGCATCCGCCCGAACTGGCGCCTGCCGAAACGCGCCGCCTGAGGTCGGGGGCGCAGGTTCGGGCCGGGCGGAGACTGTTCCGCCCGACCGTCGCCGGATCAGGTCGACCGCAAGAGGACCTTGGTCGAATCGACCGCCTGCGCGACCCGCGTCAGTTCCCGGCTGGTCGAGGCCGAGTTGCCCGCCGACCGCAGCAGCGTCGTCGCCAGTTCGGACACCACCGCCTCGGCGGCAAGGTTGGTCGCAGCCACCCGGTTTGGGGCGACGGCGACGATCGGGCGGGTGGTCGTGCGGCGGACGTTGCCGACCTTGGCCGCGCGGCGGACGGGCGGCTGCGCGGGGTTCGCATTCTGCGCGGCAAGGGCCCTCAGCCGTTCGGCTGCGGCCAGAACCTCGGCCCTGGCGCGGCGGTATTCGTTCGCCCGAGGCATCTTGCGGGCCATGCGTTCCAGCTCGTCGCTGATGCAGTCGATGCGCCAGACTTCGGTGTACTGGCCGCAGTGCGCGATGCCCGCCTCGATGCTGGACACGATGATGTCGGTGGTGCCCGGGCCGGGGCGGTCAAAGTTCGCGCCGCCGTCGCAGTTGACGGGAATCACCTGGGCATCGCTGTCGAGGGTGTAGCCGGGGATGAGGCCGACGCCTTCTGAAGGGAACTCGCCCCCGGTGTCGCCGTCCTGTCCGTCTTCTTCGTATTCTCCCCGGTCATCCTCCGGTTCCTCATCGCACTCCGCCAGCAGGGGAAGCGACGGGCGCTGATCGGCCATGGGAAAGGTCGTGGCAAACCCCGCGACGGGCGTCGCAAGCGCGGGGACCGGCAACAGGGCAAGTGCGCCAGCGATGGCGGCAAGACGTGATGGAAGTTTCATGGTGCAATTCCTTTCTGTGTCACCCCGGCACAAACGCCGGAGATGCGGTTCAAGTCTTGAGCCCGAAGGCCAGTCGCAGCGCCTTGACCGTTCCCGGCCCGAACGCACCGTCCAGCGCGCCCGAATAGAACCCGGCGTCCGACAGGCGGCCTTGCAGTGCCTTGCGGGTTTCCAGCGAGAACATGTTCGGCTTTTCCGTGAGAATATCAAGCACATCGCGCGAGCCTGAGCGGAGTGCGTCATACAGGTACCCCGCCGCAGCCGCCTTGTCCTTGCCCGTGATGCGGCCATCGTCGATCAGCGCGGCAAAGTTGAACAGCGCCTGCGGGTGACGCAGGTTGGCCGCGCGTTCAAAGAACGTCAGGGCCGCCGCCGGGTCGGGCGGCAGGCCGAGGCCGCCCTGGTAGTGCATGAAGCCCAGATCGTTGATCGCATCGGCAAAGTCCTGCGCCGCCGCCTGCTGGTACAGGTCCAGCGCGCGAACCGGATCGGGCTCGACGCCGATGCCCTGCTCGTACAGCTTGGCCAGTTCGAACTGCGCCTCGGGGCTGCCCGCTGCGGCGGCGCGGGTCAGCAGGTCGAACGCCTCTTTCGGATCGAACACCTTCGCCTCGGGGTTCAGGCGCATCTGCGCCAGCCCCAGCATCGACCGCGTGTCGCCCAGATCGGCCAGGGCGGCCAGTTGCGCCTCCTGTTCCGGCCGAACCTGCGCCCAGGCCACACGGGCGTCGGCTGCAGGATCGGCCTGCCCCTCGCCCGGACCGGCCAGATAGAACGGCACACCCGACAGCGAGCCATAGGTGTTCGGTTCCTGCTGGTTCAGCGTGCTGGCCAGCACGGCGTCGCGCACCTGGCGGAACATCAGGCTGATCTCCAGGCCCGGAATCCGCATCTTGTCGGCCAGAGCAATGGCGAACGGGCTGTTGTCGGCAAGCCCGTCCAGCGAAACCTGGCCGTCGCGCGCGGCAAAGGCCACCAGCGTGCCCCGGTCGGGCGAGGGCGGGGCCAGCCCGCCATCGCCACCCGCCACCACCGACCCCTGCGATCCGGTGTCGCCGGACGGTCCAAGCGTGTCGCCGAAGGGATTGTTGCGGCAACTGTCCAGAATGACGACCCGCATGACGCGGGCACGGTCCACCGCCGCCAGCAGGTCGTTCAGCGACACCGACTGGCGCTTGACATCGTCATAGGACTGCACGTCGGCATCGACCGGGATCAGGTAGTTCGTCCCCTGCACCTCGACCCCGTGTCCTGCATAGTAGATCAACGCCAGATCCGCGGTTTCCGAACGGAAGGCAAACCGGTCGAGCGCCTGCCGCAGATCCTGATATCCTGCATCCTTCACCTGGATGACTTCGAACCCGATCTCGGTCAGCGTCTGCGCGATCAGGTCGGCATCCCTCACCGTGTTGTCCAGCGTGTCGATGTTCAGATACTTCGCCTGCCCGATCACCATGGCCACGCGGTCAGTTGCCGCCATCACTGGTCCGGCGACCAGCATCAGCACCGCGAACAGCATCTGGCGAAGGGCCGTCATCCGTCTACTCCGGCAGCATCGATGCAACAGGTTAACCCGGCGTCAGCGCCGGGCCTAGGGCGTCACGGTCAAGCTTGCGTCAAATCCGGCCATCGGCGCGCCACTTGGTGATCATTTCGCGGCTGACCTCGAAATGCATCGAATCCTCGCGACTGAAGGCCGCCCCCCAGAACCACCCCTCGGCCTGGAAGAAGTCGGCCAGGATGGTCAGGCCAAGCTGGGTGCGCCCGTCGCCCAGGGTGTCAAGCACCCCGTCGATGTTCAGGTCCACCGCAAGGCCGAAGGAATGCGACGAGACCGAGTTCTGCGACCCCCGGATGCGGCGCACGCACAGGGCCCCGGCGGTGTTGATCCGGGCGTAGAGGTCGGCGTCGGTCGCCTTGATCTTCTCGAACACGTTGCGCATCGATTCGACCGCCGGGCGCAGCATCGAGACGCGGATCGGGCCGACATCCTCGGTCACCAGCAGCGCCTTGAGCGTGGGGTTGGTCATCGGTTCGCAGTCGTCCGACAGCGACTCGCGCGGCATGCCGAACGTCTCGATCTGGAAGCTGGGCGAGGGCACCGAGATGCCCTCGTTGATCTTGCGACGGCCCGCCAGGTTGACCACCTGGGTATAGCTGTCGATCCCCGCGCCCAGGGTTTCCGGAATGTAGTTCGGGTCGGTCGGATCGGGCCCCGGCGCGCCTGCCTGGGGCAGCGACTGCAGGCGGGACAGTTCCTGTTCGACGGCTGCCAGGCGGCTCTGCAGGTCTTCCACCTGCTGGCGCAGCTTTTCCAGATCGATGCGCGCGCCGCTGTCGACGGCGGAACCGCTGCCGCCTTCGGTGCCGATCACCGCAGCCGGGCCGCCCATGAGCGACGACCCCACCAGCCAGATGACCGGGGCCAGCACCAGGCAGACGCCGACGATGATGGCGGGGATCAGGAAATCGGCCTTCGGCGGAGGGGGGCGGGCGGCGGCCTGCTTTTGCGGCGGAGGGGGTGGCGGCACGGGCTCGGGTCCGGTTGGGGCGGTTTCCGGCCTACTATAACAAGGCATGACGCAAAGGAAACCGGCCTTGGGGCGAAACCCGTTGTCGCCGCCGGGGGGGTGGTGTAGTTTTCCTGCACGGTCCGGCGCATTTTGCCGGACCCCGTGTCATTTGGAGGGTGGATCATGGCGGAGATTCTTCGCAGGACGATGATGGCGGCGGGTGTGGCGGCAGTGCTGTGGTCGCCCGTCGCCCATGCGCAATCGAGCGATCAGACAGGGGCCACGTCGGAGGAACTGCAACTTCTGTTCCAGCGGCAGAAATCGCGCGGGCTGAAACTGGCCCCGAACACGGCGGTGGCCCCCACGTCGGCGACCGAAACGGTCGCGGCAGAGACGGGGTTCGAACCTTCGGGCGAACCCGATCCGACCGCGACAGCCAGAGCCGACCCCGTGGCCGAACCAGTGGCCGAGCCGACGGGCACCGCCGTGACGGTGGCCGAGGGCACCACGCCGACCGAGGTTGCGTCCGGCGAGGCCCAGCCGGTGCAGGTGGCCTATACCGAGCTTGCCAAGGCCGATCAGATCAACTTTCGCATCGGGTTCGACTTTGACAGCGCCGTCCTGCGCCCGACCGAATCGCCGAAACTGGCCTCGATGTGCGCGGCGATGAAGGCGGTGGATGTGGCGGTGTTCCGTATCGTCGGCCACACCGATGCGGCGGGATCCGACGCCTACAACGAAAAGCTGTCCCTGCTGCGCGCCGAAGAGGTCAAGCGGTATCTGGTCACCGACTGCGGCATCGAGCCTGCGCGTCTGCAGGCCGTGGGCGTCGGCAAGCGCTATCTTTACAACACCGACGACCCCCGATCGGAAGAGAACCGGCGTGTCGAGTTCCAGGCGCTGAGCTGACCCGACCAGCATGCCCGCGCCGAGTTCACATGACACGTTCCGCGCGGGCGACCTGCTGAACAACACCTACCGCATCGAGGCGGTTCTGGGCCGTGGCGGCACGTCCGAAGTCTATCGCGCGCGGTCCGAGATTTCGGGCCGCGTCGTGGCGCTCAAGGTGCTCAAGGCCGAGTTGTCGGCGAACGTCGACTACCTGCGCCTGATGACGCGGGAAGAGGCGATCCGCGACATCCGCCACGAGGCGGTCGTGCGCTATTCCGAAAACCACCGCACGCCGGACGGCCATGTCTACCTGATCATGGATTTCGTCGACGGCCCCACGCTGGACCGCCTGATGCACAGGGGGCCGATCCCGGCCCCGGACCTGATGATCATCGCGGGCCGGGTGACCGAGGGGCTGATGGCGGCGCATGCCAAGAACATCGTCCACCGCGACCTGTCGCCTGACAACATCATCCTGCGCGGCGGCAGGCCCGACGAGGCCGTGATCATCGATTTCGGCATCGCCAAGGATGACCGTCCGGGGGCCGAAACCATCGTCGGCAACGAGTTTGCAGGCAAGTACGCCTTTGCCGCGCCCGAGCAGCTGTATGGCCGCACCGACGCGCGGTCGGACATCTATGCGCTTGGCGCGACGCTGCTTGCCTGTTTCCGGGGCAAGGCACCCGACCTGGGGTCGAACCCGGTCGAGATGCTGAAGATCAAGGACGCGGTGCTGGACCTGTCGGGGGTGCCGGAACCCCTGGCGACGCTGATCGGGCGGATGTGCAAGCCGAAGCCCGAGGACCGCCTGCAATCGGCAGCCGAGGTGCTGCGCCTGATCGACCCCGATCACCCGGCCCTGGAACGCCCGCGCACCACGGCGGCCCCCACCTTTGTGCCCCAGTCGAAACCCGCCGTGCCCCCCGTCCCCGCCAAATCCGGCGGCGGTGGCGTGGTGGTGGCCCTACTTGGGCTGCTTCTGGTTGCAGGGGGTGCGGGCAGCTATGTCCTGGGGGCCTTCGACGGCTTTCTGACGCCGGCCCTGCCGGTGATCGCCCCTTACGAGCTGACCATCTCGCGCGGTGGCGACGCGGCACCGCTGGCCGTCGGCCATGTGCCGACGCCCGCCCTTCAGACCGCCCTGGCCGACCGCATGGCCGCCGCCGGGGGCACGGCGGATGTGGCGCTTGGCACGGGGGCGATCCCCGAAACCTGGGGGCCCGAGGTGATCGCGATCCTGGACCAGGTGGCGGATCTGCCGGAATGGCGGGTGGCGGTGCGCGATGCCGAGGTGCAGGTGACGGGCATGGCCCCCGACCGCGCGCAACGAGATGCCACGGCGGCATCGCTGGCGGCGGCCGAGGGTGCGCTGAAGGTCTCGGCCGCCATCGACTTCGGCCCCCGCGTGCTGTTGCCGTCGGTGGTGCGGGACATCGCGGCGGCGCAGCAGGATTGCGGCGGTCTGACCGTGGCCGATGCGCCCGCCGCCGGGTGGGGGGTGGGTGCCAAGATCATCGTCACCGGGCGGATGGCCAGCGATGCGCAGCGGCTGAAGCTGTACGATGCACTGACCGCCGCCATCGGCGACCGCAGCGCGCTGGTCGACGTGGAAATCCTGAACCCCCAGCTGTGCGCCATCGAGGCCGCCCTGCCCCGTGCCCCGTCGCGGGGGTTTGGCGTGATCTTCGGCTTTGGCGACCGCCCCGACCCCAACCCTGCCGCCCGCTATTTCGTCGGCGAGAACCCGGTGATCGACGTGGTGATCCCGGCCGACGTCACCAGCGGCAACCTGTGGGTGTCCATCGTCGATGTCACGGGGTCGGTGTTCCACCTGCTGCCGAACCTCAACCGCCCCGAGAACGACGTGGCCGCCCTGCGCGCGGGCCAGACGGGAGAGGTCACAATACGCGTGGCCTATTCGCTGGCCGAGGCGACGGGGACGCCGAAGATGGCCTTTCTGGTGGACGATTCGATCATGGGCAAATCCAAGATCGTGGTCCTCTATGCCCCCGAACCGGTGTTCGACACGCTGCGCCCGATGTCCGAGTCGGTCGAAAGCTTTGCCGCGGCCCTGGCGGGGCAAGAGACCGAGGACACGCCTGCGCCGCTGTTTTCGATCGATGCGCGCATCCTGACGACGGAAAAGCCCTGAGGCCGCAAGCGCGCCTAACACATGTGTTAGGCAAGTCAACCCATTGATATCTCTATACAATGTCTTTCAGGTTAACGCATTTTCAACAGGTTACGTCGGCACATCCACCACGATGATCGACACGTTGTCGCCGCCGCCCGAAGCCAGGGCGTGGTTCTGCAGCTTTTCGGCCACCGTTTCGATGGGCTCGTCCGTCAGCATCGATTCCAGCAGCTTGAAGCCGGCGTACTTGGTCAGCCCGTCCGAGCACAGCAGGAACCGGTCGCCGGGCAGAACCTCGCCCCGCACCTTGTCAAGCTCCAGTTCGTCCCCCACCCCCACGGCGCGGGTGATCGCGTTCGACTGGGGGTGGTTCTCGGCTTCGTCCCAGGTCATCTCGCCTGCCGCGACGAACTCGCCCACCACCGAATGGTCGGTCGTCAGCATCGAGATGGTGCCGTCGCGCAAGAGGTAGATGCGGCTGTCGCCCGCCCAGAAGGCCACGAAATGCGTGTCGGTCAGCAACAGCGCCACGACGGTGGCCCCGACCGTGCCGTGGAACCGCTCGGCCGCGACGGTGCGGATGCGGTCGTGGGCGGTGATGATCGTGGCCCGCAGCGTGCGCATCAGGTCGGCTGGCGGCTGATCGGGCGGGATCATGGCGATGGTGTCGACGATGGTCTGGCTGGCAAAGTCGCCCGCCTCGTGCCCGCCCATGCCGTCGGCCACCACCCAGATGCGCTGATCGGGCAGGGACAGGATCGAGTCCTCGTTCACCTTGCGCACGCGGCCCACATGGCTGGTGGCACTGTAGCGAATTGTCCGGGCCAGCATCATGCGTCCTCCATTTCCCGCCAGACATGCGCGGCCATGTCGAACAGACCGTTCACCTGGCCACCCGCAGGCAGCCCTTCGCACACCATCATCCGCGCCTGGCCGCCCAGGTCCGCCGTCCAGACCGAGGGTTTGCGGAACGTTCCCGCCACCTGCCGGGCCGCCAGGGCCGAGGTGAGGTCGCCGTTTTCGGCCAGCACCACGACGCCGCCCTGCGCCTGCATCAGCACCGGCATCTCTGCCGAGGGTGGCATCGCGACGCCCGCCAGCCGGGTCTGCAGGATGTCGCGCGTCATGCCGTCCTCAAGCGCGTCAAGCGCCAGCGTTTCCAGGGCGGCGAACATCGCCGCCGCCTGCAGATGCGCCAGGACCGGGGCCTGTCCGTCGGCCAGGGGCGAGGCGAGCGTCATCGGGAACTGCCGCCCCACGCGGTCGACCGACATCATCATCACGCCCTGGATCGCCGCCGCCCCCGCCAGCCCCGGCGACAGGGTGAAGCGCCAGATCGGGGCCGAGAAATAGCAGTCCTGCCACCCCTCGCCCAGGGCCGTCCTGGCCGCCAGCATCCCCTCTTGCAGCCAGCGGTCCCAGGGGTCGATGAACCCCTGCGCCAGATCCATGCGCAGAAAGTCGCCAAGCGAGGGCATCTTGCCGAAGGCTCCGAACCGGGCACCCATCAGAACGACTTCGGGCAAGAGAACTTGGTCAGCGCGGCCAAGGCGAAGGGATTGATGGCCGAGCTTGTCTGAACCTCGAAGATCGCAAGGCGTCCCCCGACATTGAAGATCACCCGCTTCTTGGCGGTCACGTCGGTGTTCTTCATCGAGGCCGAATCCAGAAGCCGGAACCAGCCCCAGGGCCCGTCGCGCCGGATCGAGTTCTCGACTGCCGGGTCGGGCGGGTCGAATGTGATCCGCCCGAAACCGGCGGCACCGGGCCAGATGACGCCGGTCGGGGCGGGCTGGCCGTCCGACTTGCTGAGCTTGACCACGGAACCGTCGATGTCCAGGGTCACGCTGTCGGCGCGGTCGTCCAGGGCCTGCGGCGTGACCGAGAACTGCACCTGCGGGGCAGGCCCCGTCGGAAAGAAGGCCGACCGAATTTCCGCCGCGTACATGAACTGTTCCAGCACCGCCGGCGAGATGCCCAGATCGACATCGTTCAGCTTCTTGAAGCTCCAGGGCTTGGTCGAGGTATCGACATTCTTGGCCAGATGTTCATTGAAGAAGGCGTCAAGCAGCCCGCCCGGCGCGAACATCTTGGTGAAGTCGGCGATGCCCATCTCTTCCTTGGCGCGCCGGTTGAAAGGATAGCGCCCCTCCAGCGACTGGGCGCAGATCGGCTGGATCTGGCTTTGCCATGTCGCGTTGATCGACGAACGGGTGCCGTCCGCCGTGATCCCCGCCGCCCCCGCCGAAATCTGGGCGGCCCACCTCTGGATCGCCTCGGGCAGGCTGCGCGTCATCAGCGACAGCTGGAACAGGGGCGATTCCTCGGGGTCCTGGGGGGCACCGGTGACGCCGCCGGCAAAGCCGATCTTGGCCAGTTCCCGGTACACGTCGGTCAGCACCACCAGCAGATCGTCAAGCTGCGAAGGCTGGTTTTCCGGTCGGTCAACCAGCTCGTGCAACCAGGCGAACCGCTCTTCGACGACCTGGCCGGGCACCTTCGCGGTTTCGCCGTCGCCCTCGGCCGCAGCCTGCATCTCGTTGAGGAATGCCTGCGCCTGCAGGCTGAGCGCCGAGCGCAGTTCCAGCCTGGCCACCGCCTGGGCCCCCTCGGCCACACCGTCGGGAACGACGGAGCGGTTTTCGGTCAGCCTGGATTCTTCACTGATTGCGGTCAGCAGGTTGGCGATGGGCGACGTGGGACCGGACAGGATGTTGGTCACGTCCGCCGCGTGGCTGGCCGATTCCAGCGGGATGATGTCGATGTCGCCCAGGATCGCCTCGTACCGCGCGATGAAGTCGTTGTAATACAGGTCCAGCACGTCACGGCTCATCGCCAGCAGGGCCACTTGGGACTGGTCGGCGATGCTGTTCGGTCCCAGGACCCAGCTTTCGTTTTGCAGGCGGGTGACGACCTCCAAGGCTTCGCCCAGGAAGACCTCGTTGAAGCCTGCATAGGTGAAGATGCCCTCGATCCCGTCGTTCAGGGGCTTGCCCGACGACCGGACGAAGACGCGGCTGACCGCCGGGCCGCCCACCTCGGTCACGCGCCATTGCGGCAGGGCCAGCGCCTTGGGGCTGTTGACAATGCCGTTGTAGATGCGCTGCGCCATCGGCAGTTCGGTCAGGATCGTCTGGGCCTGTTCCACCAGCGGGCCGTTGAGGGCGACCGACTGCATCGGCTGCGACAGCATCGCCTCGAGGTGCAGCGTCAGTTCGGCGCGCACCTGGTCGTTGGCGGGGCCGGGGAAGGACACGGCCCAGTCGAGAGCCATCCATTCGCGCACAAGGTCGGCATTGAGCGGCCCCTGCTGGCCCAGCATCAGATAGACCTTCAGCGCCTCGTACAGAAGTTCCGGCTGGTTCATCGTGCTTTGCATCTGGTTCTCCAGGCGCAGCAGCAGTCGCGGCAGAAGGTGCTGGTTCAGCCCCGCGCGATAGGCCTGCGCGGCCGAGGACCCCATGCTGTCGCCCTGGTAGAGGCCCCAGCCCAACGATCCGGGGTCGGGCACCTCGCCCGCCAGCGGGTTTGCGGGCAGGGCGCGCAGGATGTTCAGGGCAGGCAGGGTCGACACGATGTCGCTGTCGCCGATGGGGTTCGAGGGAATCTGCGCCGCCGCCGCCTGATAGGCGGCCAGCCCTTCGGACGCCTGCGCCATCATCGCCTGGTTGCCCAGATAGCTGCGCACCCACAGCGTCCCAGCCCCGCCCGCGATCAGCACCGAGGCCGCGATGGCTGCGCGCCGGGTCCAGCGATAGCGGCGTTCGACCTTGTCGTCGGCGGACACCAGGCCCGCCTCCTTGAAGATCACCTGATCGAACAGGCGCGTCAGGAAGTACGACCGGCCCGTGCCCTTGCCGGTGCCGATGGCCTGCCGCCCGATGCCGAAGGTGCGCGCCATGCCCATCATCAGCCGGTCGATGGGGGTGCCTTCCTGCGTGCCGGACGCAAAGTAGACGCCGCGCAGCAGGTGGCGCTGCTCGAACTTGTTGTCCAGGAACACCTCGGTCAGGAAATCGCGCGCGACCTGGCGCACGCTTGCCACCTGCCCCGGAAAACCGGCGATCAGGCTGCGGCGCTGGTGGTCGGTCTCTTGCTGCATCCGTTCCAGCGACTGCGCGTTCAACTGCGTCAGGAGCGCCGAAAACTCGTCATCGAAGGCGGCAATCGGCGACACGTTGGCCTTGGGTTTCTCCAGCGGCAGGGTAAAGCCCCAGACCTGTTCGCGCGCCTCTTTGCCCAGGTTGTCGAAGAACTCGGCAAAGCCCGCGATCAGGTCGGCCTTGGTGAACATCACATAGACCGGAAACCGCACGCCCAGCTTTTCGCGCAGTTCGTGCAGGCGCTTGCGGATCGACCGGGCGTGACCGGCCTGGGTGACCTCGTCGGTCAAGGACAGGTCGGACAGGCTGATGGCGATGATCGCGCCGTTGATCGGCTGGCGCTTGCGGTGTTTCTTCAGCAGGGCCAGGAACCCGAGCCAGCCCTTGTTGTCGGCCTCGGCATCGCTTTCCTGCGTGGTGTAGCGACCCGCCGTGTCGATCATCACGGCGTTGTCGGTGAACCACCAGTCGCAGTTGCGCGTGCCGCCGACGCCGCCGATGCTGGCCGAGCCGAACTCTTCGACCAGCGGGAACTTGAGGCCCGAGTTGATGATGGCCGTCGTCTTGCCCGCGCCGGGCGGCCCGATCATGATGTACCAGGGCAGTTCGTACAGCGAACGCGCGCCCATCTTGGACTTGCGCAACTGCGTCAGCGCGGTGCGCAGCTTGGCCTTCATCTCGTCGGCTTCGGACTGCAGCGCGTCGGGCTCGGGGTCGTCTTCGACCGTGTCCACGATGTCGCGCGCCAGCCGGCGGTTGCGGCGCCAGCGGAAAAACCGGATGAGGGCATAGACGAACAGCGTCAAACCGAAGATCACCGCAATCGCGGTGATCCGCGATTCCAGCGTGTCGAAGGGCCGCCAATCGCCCCAGGCGACAAGGTTGCCAAAGTACCACATCAGCACCGACAACGCGATGGCGATGAACACCATCAGGCCGAACGTCGTCCTCAAGAGTGGCCAGATATATCGCCGGATCATGTCAGCTCTCCTCTTTCAAAAGGATGATCTCGATCCGCCGGTTCTCGGCCCGGCCCTCGCGTGAGTTGTTGAAGGCGCGGCCTTCCTCGGTCTTCTCGTCGCCAAGCTGCTGGGTTTCGGCGCGGCCCTCTGCCGTCAGGCGGGCAGAATCAAGATGATTGGCCATGCTTTTCATCACCGACTCGGCGCGCGCCAGCGACAGGTGCTGGTTCGACGGAAAGCGGGCGGTCTTGATCGGCTGGTTGTCGGAATGGCCCACGATCACGATCTTGCCGGGCCGGTCGGCGAGGGCCTTGGCCAGCCGCTCGATCCGCGCGTCGTATCCATCGGCAAGCTTGTCGGACCCCGACCCGAACATGCCTTCGCCCCGGACCCGGATGGTCAGTTTCGTGGCATCCTCGAACACCTTCACAAGGCCGTCGTCGATCTCGGGCTTGAGGAAGCCCGACACCACCTCTTGCTGGCTCGGCCCGGCCTCGGGCGGCGGGGGCGGCGGCGGCGGCGGGGGCGGGGCCGGACGGCTCAGCACCGCCGGAACGCCGGGATCGACCGCCGCCATGGTCCCCAGCAGGCGGTCGCTGGTGCCGCCCAGGACATAGCTGAGCCCGCCGTACATCATCGCCAGAACCGCCACGATCACCGCCACCGCGATGTAGACGGGCCGCCAGGCCGACAGCGCCTTGTGCGGGCGGTCGACACCGCGCCAGCGGGGGGACAGGTCCTGTTCCACCGGCCCGCGCTGTGCGCGGATGATGCGCGCCAGCCCCTCGCGGATGCGCAGGTGCTTGTCGACGCCGCCCTGTTCCACGCGCAACCGCCCGTCGAACCCCAAGGACAGGCACATGTACATGAATTCCAAGAGCTCGATGTTGTTCGGCGGGTCCTTTTCCAGCCGCGCCAGCACGTCATAGAACCGGTCGCCGCCCACGGTTTCCTTGTGGAAGGTGCCGACCATCGACTGCATCGCCCAGTTCGACTGTTCGCCCCAGGGGGTGTTCAGCACGACGTCGTCGATGGTGGCGCAGATCGAATAGCGCGCGACCTTCACCTGCTGGGGGTCGATTCCGGCGGCGATGGCGCGGGATTCAAAGGCCCGCACCTCGGCCACCACGTTGCGGCGCAGCGTGTCGGGTTCCATGTGCTGCGCGCGGTTGCGGATGCGGCTGATCAGGGCGAACAGGGTGGCGGCCGCCGCGTTCAGCCGGTTCATCCCGGTCATCGCCAACTGGATCGGGGATTCGCCCGACTTGCCCTCGGCCTGCGGGGCGGCGACGGGGGTGGGCGCTTGCGGCACGCCATAGCCGTGCGCGGGTTGCTGGGCGGCAGGTTGCGAATAGGCGGGAACCCCGGCGGGGGCGGACGGGGCAACCGGGCGGCGACCACCCGGATTGGGGCGGATCACGGTGCGTTCGGAATCATCCGGTTCGGCAAATGGATCGTTCATCGTGCCTCACACCTGTCCTTCTGTCCGATCAGCCGACCCGGATGGCCCAAAGCTCCATCGACAGGCCCGGAAACTCGCCCGAGACGTGAACCGCAATGCCGCCGGACGTGGTCATTTTGCGCCAGTAGGGGCTATCCCGGTCAAGTTCAAAATAGACGACGCCCGCGTGATAGGGAATTTGCCGGGGGGCCACCGGCAGCGCGCGCAGCGTGATGCCGGGCAGGGCCGAGTTCACCAGTTGCCGGATCTCCTCGACCGGGCCGATCTTGGCCTGGCCGGCGAAGTGGCGGCGGACGTTTTCCGCCGGGATGTCGGCCTTGACCGCCAGCACGAAACCGGCGGTGGTGATCAGCTTGCGGTCGGCGATGATGCCGACGTAGATGCCGTACTTGCGCGCCTCGAGTGCGATCAGGACCGCGTTCTGTTCCAGCACCGACGACAGGTAGCTGCGCAACAGCCGGATCAGCGGGGCCCAGGTCTGCGTCAGGTTGTCGTGGCGATAGGGCGGAAACTCGGGCGGCATCTTTTCGGCGGCCATGTAGGTGGCCAGTTCGCCCGCCAGTTCCACGCAATAGCCAAAGGCCTGCGCCGGGTGGACATTCTCGATCGACAACATGTGCCGGATCACCGGCAGCGCGCGGTTCACCGTCATCAACAGCAGGAAGTCCTGAATCTCGGCCACGCCCTTGGCCGGGCCCGATTCCGACAGCCTGCCGCCAAGCGCCTTCATCCGGTGCGACAGCAGCCCCTCAAGCTCGCGCAGGAAGCCCAACAGCGGCGGGGTGGCGCGCACGTCCATGCCGGTGGCCATGAACCCCTTGTCCAGCAGCACCTCGCCATCGGAACGGCGTTCGATGATGCGGGCCAGCGGGATGACCAGGCGGTCGGACAGGTCGTCGACCTGCAGCGCGAACTGCAGGCGCAGCTTGCCGATGCCCAGGATCACGGGCTTGCGCCCCTCGCCCGTGGTATCGGTGACCTCGACCTCGGCCGGGCGGAACCGCGCCGCCGAATTCTCGGCCCCCGCCGGGTCGATGTCCAAGGCACCCCGGCGGCGGCCCGGCACGGCCAGATAGACGATGCAGTCCTTGACCCCTTCGGGCACCACCAGCGAGGGCGGATGATCCTCGGCCTCGGGCACGCGGAACACGGTGCCGTCGGGGGTCAGGCCCGATGCCGACTTGATCGCGAACTGCCCGAACTTGAGCACTTCCTCGTTGATCTCAAGCTCGGTCACACCCCAGGCATACGGCGACATCCGGCGGGCAAGTCCGGTGACCAGCGCCTCGGTATAGCGGTCGGCCTGCTGAAAATGGTGGGGCTGCAGGAACAGGCCCTCGGTCCAGAGCACCTTGCTATCCCAGGACACCCAGTTCTCCTTCCATCCGGCGCAGTCGCGGTCTGCGGCCTGTCGGCCTGCATCCGGGCGTCAACCTAGCCAAGCGCCCGCTGCCTGTCATTTGCTTCTTTTCCGCTCCTGCTTCAGCTTTTCAAGCTGATCCTGGTAGGCGCGCGAAAACGCCTTGGCGAAGAAGTCGTGAAAATCGTTCTGCGCCTTGTCGGCCAGGTCGGCATAGGACCGTTCGTATTCGTCCCAGAGCTTGGCCTTGCGGTTCGACATCATCCCCGACAGGCCGCCGCCGCTGCCCGCCTTTTCCTCCATCGCCTTGGGGTCCAGCCGACCCAGCAGTTCGCGGATCGCGGCCTGGATGCCGGTGACCATCGCCATCTCGTGCGCCTGGATGTCGTCCAGCGCCTCGCGCACCGCTGCGCTGGCGTCCATGTAGCCCTTGGCCTTGGGCCGCAGGATCATCTCGACCGCGTGGTCGGGCGACAGCGCGAACTTCAGCGGGTTGTTGCCGCCCGCGCTGATCTGGGTGCGCTCGACGCGGAACTCCGACTTGATCTCGGCCCGCGTCATCAGCACGGCGCGCAAGCCCTCGATCATGGTCTTCACCACGCCGCCCAGACGCTCCATCGTCGCGGCCAAGTCGGCGTCGGGAATGTGCACATCCTCGGCCCCGGCACCCCGGAAGAAGGCGCGGCCGGCATCGACGCGCTCGGACCCTGCGGCGGCGGCGGCGGCGCGCGGCGGCGGGGCCGGGGCGACGGCGGGCTGCGGACGGGGGGCGACCGCAGCCGGGGGCGGCGGGGCCGACTGGGGTGTCCGGGCCGGTGGCGGCGGTGGCACGACCGAGGATCGCGCGTTCGGCACGGGTGCGGCAAAGGGCGACTCGCCTTCGGCCTGCACGGCGTCGGGGGCGGCGCGGGCCCTGGGCGGCTTCGGCACGATGGATTGCCCCGGCATCAGCCCCTCGAAGGCATCGGGGGGCAGGTCGGGCACCGCGCGGGGCTGGCGCGACGGCGGGGGCGGCACGACCGAGGCACCCGCAGCGAACGGATCGCGCGGCTGACCCGCCTTGGGCGCGGGGCTGAGCAGGTCGTCGTCCCAGTCGTCGGGGATCACGCCCGCCTTGCGCGCCCCCAGCGAGAACCCGTCCGAGACCGAGGGCGAATGATGCCGCGCCGAGGCCCCCACGAAATCGTCGATGGGATCGGGAATGCGGCCCAGGATCGGGTCATCCTCGCCCGCCATCGCAGGCAGGCCCAGTTCGTCGATGGGGTCCTCGCGCACCACGCCCGAGGGGCCCTGCAAGGGGGCCGCACCCATCAGGTCGTCCAGGAAATCCGTGCGCTTGGACCCCGCGCCATCCAGCAGATCCATCAGGTCGGGCGCATCCTCGGCGCGACCATGGCTGACCGGCAGGTCGTCGACGGGGGCGGCCAGGTCGTGCCGGGGGTCGGGGCGGCCGGACGAAATGGCCACGATCATCTCGTAGCCGCCCAGCGTCAGCACGTCGCCGTCGTTCAGGGGCGTCGGCACCCGGCCCAGCGGCACCTTGCCGTAGTTCAGGAAGGTGCCGTTCGTGGAAAAGTCGATGACCACGACATTGCCGTTCTGGTCCTCGATGGCGCAGTGGTTCTTCGAGATCAGGCGGTCGGGGTCGGGCAGGACGATGTCGTTCTCTGCGCCCCGGCCTATCGTCAGCGAAGGCCCGCGCATAACGATGGGCGCGCCGTCGCCCGGGACCGCGCCCGTCGATTGGAACCGCAACGTCACAGGCATTCAGGCATCAGCCTCCGGTAAAGACAGTGAACTGCATGGAGACGATCGGCGTCCCTCCCGCGCAGGGATCGATGCCCATGCGGGCCGCTGGCAGCTTGCCTATCATAACCGTCGCAGAACCCTTTACAATCGGGTGCGGAGGCGGAGCCACGGCTGTGACGATCAGATCGGTCATCCGGGCGGCAAACAGCTTGACCACCAGCACCGTCACACAGCAGGGTGGCAGGATCGGTGCCGGGATTCCCAGCGTCAGCGGACAGGAATTCATGTCGGTCAAGCGCGCCTGCGGAGGTCCGGGCATGGTCTATCCTTTCACTTCGGCCTTGGCGACCTTGCCGCCCGCTTCGACCGTGCCGTTGCCGCCGCGTGCGATGTCGAGGCCCCGGTCGATCAGGATGTCGAGGTACACCTGCATCCTATCCACGTTCGCGCGCATCGCGATCAAGTTCATCGCCAGCACCGCCGCCGACACCCCGTTCGGCGGTGCCGGATGCTGGTTCATGTCGCCCGGCCCCAGCGTGCCGTCGGCATAGAGGGCCGCCATCGCGCAATAGGCGGTGTCGTCGTCCATCTCGGCCCCCTCGAACGCCTGGCGGGCCAGCTGGCGGTTTTCCTGCGTCGGCTTGAACACCCAGCGTTCGGCGCAGGCCAGGGGCGGCGGCACGGGCTTGACATCCGCCCCCCCGATCAGGTCGCGCGCGGCAAGGCAGGCCCACCACGTCGCCTCACGCGCGGGGATGACCACCGACAGCAGCCGCAGTACGTCGATTTTCGCCGCCTTTTCCTCTAGTTCCTTCAGCACCGTCGCGACCGGCGCCGAGGCCGGGGCGGCAAGTTTGGTCTGCAGCTTGGTGTTGGCGCTGGCCAGCAGCTTGGCCGCCGGCTCGGGCGGGATCTTCTTGAGGTTCTCGTATCGGGTGCTCATGGCGGCCTCAGTTGATCAGCACGATGCCACCCTTGATCGTCATCATCGCCGATCCAGAGTGTTCCGCCATTGCGTTGGCTTCGGTCCTGATCATGATCCCTTTGATCGTGACCCCCGCCGGCGTCAGTTCGATGGAACTGCCGCCGCACGTGATAGTGATCGAAGTCGGACAATCGATGGTCATGGCACCCGTCGATTTCACATCCGTCGTGCCTTTGACCGTGCTTTCGCTATTGCCACTGATCGTGGCCTTGGCGTCGCCCTTGACCGTGGTCTCCTTGTTTCCGCCGACTTCCTGCTTGGCGTTCGCACCGATCTTTTCATCGCGGTTGGTCTTGATGTCACGCTTTTCGTTGCCGGACTTGACGGTCAGCGTCAGGTCGCCTTCGTGGATCGTCTCGGTCCGGCTGTTGTGGATGTCGGTGGTCAGGTCGCCCGGGGCTTTCTTGGTCTGGCCGATGGACACCACGGCGTTGTTCTCGACCGTCAGGAAGTAGTCCTTCTCGGAATGCATCCGGATGAACTCGGCATCCTTCTTGTCCTCGAAGACCAGTTCGTTGTAGTTGTCGGCCCCCCCGCCCTTGGACGAGCGTGTCTTGATGCCCATCTGCGTCATGTTCGCGGGCAATGTGTAGGGTGGCATCGTCTCGGCGTTGTACAGCATGCCGGTGCAGATCGGGCGGTCGATGTCGCCGTCCTCGAACTGGATCACCACCTCCTGCCCGATGCGCGGGACGTGGACCATGCCCCAGTTCTTGCCCGACCAGGGCGTCACCACCCGGACCCAGCAGGACGAGGTTTCCTTGCCCTTGCCGTCGCCCGACCAGACGACGTCGCGGTCCCAGGGGAACTGCACCTTGATGCGCCCGTACTTGTCGGTGTGGATCTCTTCGCCCGACGGGCCGGTGACCTTGGCCAGCAGGATGCCCGGTATCCTGGGCCAGGGTGTGGTCAGGGGCGCGCGGAACGGCACCGACTTGGGAATCGTCTTGAAGGTGCAGCGGTAGCTGTCCTTGTTCTTTTCGTCGAACTTGATGGTGCCCGGAATGTCCGGTGCCCCGCCCCCGCCGCCGCTGCCCGAGCCGGTCTGGCCCTGGACCTGCTGGGTCTCGTCCTCGGCCTGAACCTCGATCTGCATCATGTGCACGCCCGAGACCACCAGGTACTGCTGGTTGTCGGCCGCGCGCGAGTGACCGGTGAGGCTGAAGGTCGCCCCGGTGGCAAAGGTGCGGACGTTGCAGATGCCGTCGCGGATCGCGTGCTTGCAGGCCTCGGCCTCCATCTTGATGCGCGAATAGAACTCGCCCTGCGCATTCTCGCGGTAGCTGCCGGGATAGCGGTAGACCTCATAGTTCTTGTGGTTGTGGCGGCCCTTGGGGATGGCCTTGACCGTGGTCTTGTCGGCCTGCGGGGTTTCAAAGTTGTAGTCGCGCAGCGTGACCTTGCCGCTGCGCACCGCCTCGCCGCCGCGCCATTCAAAGATGTGGTCGTCGGCCCGCCGGTAGTTCGGCTCGCGCAGCTTGAAGTCGATGCTGGCGGCCCCCGGCACGAACTTGTGCGCGCCCGCGCTGTCGCACAGCGACAGCATGTCCTTGCCGCCCGTCACGGTCGAGAAATAGTAGATGCCCTCTTCCTCCATCAGGCGGCTGATGAAGTCGAAATCGGTCTCGTTGTACTGGACGGTATAGATGCGCTGGTCGGGGGTGCGGCTGACCCCGTTGGTGGTGTAGTCGCTGAAACCGTGGTCCGAGAAGACGTCCTTGATGATGTCCATCGCGTGCATGTTCTGGTAGATGCGGTTGTTCGTCGACTTGGTCAGGAACCACAGCCAGGGCCGGATTTCGAGCGAGAAAAAGCTGTAGCCCTCGTGCAGGCCGACGAACTGCGCCTCGACGCAGGTGCCGACGAACTCGCGCCAGGTGCCACCGCTGCCGCTGCCGCTGCCGCCTCCGGTCGTCCCGGGGCTGCCGCCGGGGGGCGTTTCCTCGCCGATCTGGACGCGGATCTTGTGCGTCTGGCCCACCAGGGTGGCCAGGTCGATGTCGCGGTCCAGCGACATCCAGTCGATCGTCGCCTCGTAGATCGTGCTCAACCCCTCGATCACGCGGGCGGCCTTGATGAACATCTTCGTCTCGGGAAGCGGTCCGCTCATCTTGAGCTTCCGGTTCTCCAGAATGGCCGTGATTGCACCTGATGCCGGCATAATCCTATCCCCTTGAACCTACGGCAGACCGCAAACGGTCACTTGCCGTAGGGATAAACCTCGACGAGAAGGTTTTCGCGGCGCAGCCGCTCGATGACGTCAGGGTTGAGACGCCAGAACGTCCCGGGACTGAAGTCATCGCCAAAAAACCGCCTCAGCTCAATGCCATCCTTGTAGTATGCGCACCGTACCGGAAATGGGTAGCTGCCGGTGCCGTACAACAGGTCGTTCAGTAATTCCACACCCTCATAGATCCAGAAACTGCCGCCGACGGCAAGCACCGTCATGGGAATTCCGTCTTCGTCCTCTTCCTCGTGCTCGACAGTATCGCTCATCATAGCCCCTCCAACAAGGCCGCAAGATCGGCGTCGATCGCGCCCGGATCGACCGGGGCCGGACTGTCGCCGAACCCGGCCAGCAGCGCGTCCAGTTCGTCCTCCATCGACTGTGCCGCAGCCTCGCCGGCCGCAGGCACCTGCGCGCGGATCGTGGCCCCTTCGCCGTCGGGCAGCCTGACCGGCGGCTCGTCCAGCCAGGGCCCCGCAATCTCGGTCCCGGCGACCGACTGGAACGATGCCAGCCGCACCACGTCGCGCCCCCGGATCGACACCACCGGCATCAGCCCGCGCGTGACCGCGACCTCGGTCTTTTCGGTCGTCATGTTGCGCTCGGTGCAGGGCAGCGCCACCTGGTCACCGTGTTCGTCCTCGACGATGTGATAGGGCATGTCGCCCATCGACATCTGCTTGCCCAGAACAACCTTGCCGCGCCCCTTGCTCCAGGCTTCGGCCAGCAGCACCGCCGCCAGCACCACCGGATTGGCCCAGAGCATGCCCGACAGCCCCTCGGCCATCGTGAACTCCTCGAAGTCGAAGGCATCGACGGGTTCCGAGGACGCACCATAGGGTCGGCGCAGCAGGAACCGGGGACTGGCCAGCCCCAGCCAGGCCGCCGCCGGATCGCGACGCAGCGCGTCCCAGGCCTTGGCCACCAGAGGATGGCGGTCCTTCTTCGCTGTATCGAGGAAGTTCGCCGCGACCGAGGTGAAGAACGGCATCTGCAGATGTGCCGCAATCGCCCCCACCCGGCCCAGCAGGGCGGCGTGGGGGGGCGTTTCCTGGAACGCGTAGAGGCCGAACATTGCGGAAAACCCGATGGCCCCCTCGTCCTGTAGGGGCGCATTCAGCAGCCGGAACAGGCCCGACTTCGACAGATCCTCGCCCGCCGTCATGTCCGCCGCGATCTCTTCCGCCGAGATGTCGAACAGCACCAGTTCCAGTTTCTCGTCGGTCTCGATCCGCCGCGCCAGAAGGTCAAGCGAGCGCCACTGCGCCTCGATGGCCTGAAACTCCGGATGGTGCAGGATCAGCCGCATCGCATGGCTCATGGCCTCGTCCACGGCCCCGCGCAGCGCCTTTGCCTCGGGATTGGGGCCCGGCACGACATAGGGACCCACGATCTGTCCGATCAGGTCGGCCACCGGCGAGGGCGTCGTCAGCCTGCCCTCGCGGTCGCCGATCAGCCGCTGGAAATCGGACAGGCGCAGGTCGGCGGGCACCGCCGAGGCGGCCGACCGGCTGGCGGTCGGCAGGACCACCCGGGTATGGGTCGATCCCCAGCCCTGCATCTCGGCCACGGCCCTGGCCGCCATCGACGGCGTCGACAGCCTCTGCCGCAGCCCTTTCAGCGCCTCGAACACCTCGACATTCTCGACCAGTTCATCGGGGTGCAGGCTGTCCAGGCCCTTCAGCGGCACGGCGATGCCACGGCCCTCGGGGCCGATGGGCAGCACCAGCGTGGTGGCCAGACCCTCGATCACGTCCTCGACCGTGTCCACATCCAGCAGGATCGGACGACGCCGCGCCATCGCATCGCCGATGGCAATCTCGCCCCGCGCGGCCCGCCCGGTGAAATCGCCCAGGATCGCCATGCGGAACTTCGGCCGGTACAGCCGTTCCGGCGAAGGTGCAGGTGCTGCGATCCGGCCAAAGCCCGACACGGGCCTTGCCTTGGGCTTCGGGGCGGCAAGGATATCGTCCAGATCGGTCAAGGCGTCCTCCTTCCGGGCTGCCGCAACAGGGGCCGCAAGCAATGCATCGAGGCCGGCAAGCGCGTCGTCCCCGTCCGGCTGCGGGGCGGCCAGCAGCGCTTCGAGCCCTGCCAGCGGATCATCATCATCGACCACCGGCATCGCCTGGGCAAGCAGCGCCTCGATCCCGGCCAGCGGATCGTCCGCCGCAACGGGGGTCAGGTCCGACAACGCGGCGGGGGCCGGGGCCAGCAGAGCGTCCAGGTCGGCCAGGGGATCGTCCGCTGGTGGCGAGGCGGGGGCCGCCAGCCCCGCCAGCGGATCGGGTACGGCGGGGGCCGGGGACAGCAGTGCATCGAGGTCGGCGAGGGGATCGCCCGCTGGGGGCACGGAGGAGGCCGCCCGCCCCGCCACCGGATCGGGCGCGGCAGGGGCCGGGGCCAGCAGTGCGTCCAGGTCGGCGAGGGGATCGTCCGGCGGAGGCGAGGCGGGGGTCGCCAGTCCCGCCAACGGATCGGGTACGGCGGGGGCCGTGGACAGCAGTGCGTCGAGGTCGGCCAGCGGGTCGTCCGCCGTCGGCGCAGCGGGGGCCGCCAGCCCCGCCGGCGGATCGGGTTCGGCGGGGGCCGGGGCCAGCAGCGCGTCCAGGTCGGCCAGGGGATCGCCCGCCGGGTCAGGTTCAGGGCTGGCAAGCAGGTTGACCAAACCTGCCAGCGGGTTCTCGGTCGGACCCTCGTGCTCAGGTATCCCTGATCGCAGGGCCTCCAGCACCGCACCCGTGTCCTCGAGCGCAGCGGCGACAGCGGGCACCGCCGCGCGCAGGGCGGCCAATGCATCGGCTGTCGCGTCCGCGACCGTCCCCGCCTCGGGCACCGCCGACAGCAGCGCGTCGAGGGCCGCTGTTGTTCCCCCCATTTCGACCTCGGAGATCAGGGCGACGTCGCGCAGCGCCGCGAGGGCGTCAGCGGCGGGGTCGGGGGCAGGGGCAGCCTCGGGCACCACCATCCGCAGGGCATCGAGCGCGGCGCTGGCGTCGTCCTCAGGGGTCGCGGCGACCGGGATTGCCTCGCGCAAGGCCGCAAGCGCCTCGGCGGCAGGATCAGGGGTGGGCGCAGCCTCGGCCACAACGGTGCGAAGAGCGTCGAGTGCAGCGCTTGCGTCATCCTGGAAGGCTGCGGCGACGGGGGCCACCGCACGCAGGGCGTCGAGTGCGTCGGCGGCTAGGTCGGGAGCGGGGGCGGCCTCGGGCACAGCCATCCGCAGCGCATCAAGCGCAGCGCTTGCGTCATCCTCGGGGGCGGCGGCGACCGGGGCCACTGCGCGCAGGGCCGCAAACACATCGGCAGCGGCATCGCCGACCAGTCCGGCGTCGCCCGGTACGGCAGGCGGGGCATCGCCTGACGGCAGGGCTGCCGCCCCCCCCGCAAGCGCCCCGAGCAGGCCCGGGTCCTGCAGCACCTTTTCGATCAGGGCTTCGGCGCTGGACTTGCCGTCCATGTAGGTCAGAAGGTTCGACAATTGCGTGCGCGCCTCGAACAGGGCGCGCAGGGGCTCGACGCGGCGGGCAATGGCGGCGGGGGTGAAATCCTCCATCCCCTGGAACGCCAGGTCGACCGCCAGGTTGCCGTCGCCGGTCAGGGTGTTCGGCACGGTGAAGGCGACACGCGGGCGCATCGCCTTCATCCGCGCGTCGAAATTGTCGATGTCGATCTCGAGGAACTTGCGGTCGGCGATGGCGGGCTGGGGTTCCTCGGACTTGCCCGCAAGGTCGGACATGACCCCCATGACAAAGGGTAGCTGCGTCTTCTTCTCGGCCCCGTACACCTCGACATCGTATTCGATCTGCACGCGCGGGGCGCGGTTGCGGGCGATGAACTTCTGGCTGCTAGTCGGCATCGTGCGCCTCCCAAGCGGGACGGCGAAGGTTCACACCCGCCGTGGTCACTGCTGAAGCCACCGCCCGCCCTGTCACTTGAACTTGTCAGCGATCTTCTTGAATTTAGGCTGCAACTGCTTGGCGAACTTTATCGCCTCCTGAGCCTTCTTCTCGACCGAAGACAGCGCCTCGAACTCCTTTGTCAGATCCTTGGCCTTGTCCGCTTCAACACTTTCTTCTTCGGTTGCCTCAAGCGCTTCGCCAAAGGCTTCGTCGAACTTGTCCGCTCCGTCGAGGAACTCCTGGAAGACCTTCTCGTTCTTCAGGACCTCGGCACCGAACTGCTTCAGGGCAGCATCGGCGTCCTTGTCGCCCTTCATCTTCTTGGCTTGATCCATCAGGAATTTGACCGCCTCTTTCGCCGCCTTCCCATTCTTGTCAAAAGTGGCCTTGATCGTGGTCAGCGCCTTTTTGGCCTTCTCGACCGCCTTCGCGTCGGCACCGTCGCGCGTCAAGGGCTTCAGGGCCTCGATCGCCCCCTTGCGCGGATCCTCGTAGGAGTTGCTCTTGATGGCATCAAGCTGGGCCATCGCGGCCTTGCCGGCCTTGATTGCGCCGGCATTGTCGGCCTTGCCCGATTCAATGTCCTTCTTGCACTCGTCCATCACCTGTTCGGCCTCATCGAGGAACTCATCCCAGGCGGACTGCACCTTTTTCTGGTCATTCTTGGCCTTTTCGGCGCGATAGTCCAGCCGGATGGCGCAGCCACGAAGATAGCCCTGGACCTTGTCGTCGAGCTTTTTCTGCTTCCACTTCTTCGGGTCGACTTCGACTTCCAGTTTGTACTTGAATATCTTGAGCCTCGGCAGCGATTCCAGCGCGGCCTTTGTCGCTTTGTCCACGTCAATATCGCCCAGGTCCTTGGGTCCTATCTTGACTTCCACTGTCATCTTCTTCTTGCCGTCATCGGCCATTTCATTCTCTCCTTTTCAATCAAAGCTGTAGGTAAAGTCGTTGTCCTTCACGTCGATGGCCACGCGCCTGACTTCCCCACCTGCCATCATCCGGCGGAGAAACTCTGCCGAGATATCCGGCAGCATGGTGTTGGTGACAATTGCGTCGATCATCCGGCCGCCCGATTCAAGCTCCTGACAGCGCCCGACGATGGTGTCGACGACGGCCTGCGAATATTCGAAGGGCACGCCATGCGCGGCCTGCACCCGTTTCTTGATGCGGTTCAGTTGCAGCTTGGTGATCTCGGCAATCATGTGGGGCGACAAAGGGTAGTAGGGGATCGTCACCAGACGGCCCAGCAGCGCCGGCGGGAAGATTTTCAGCATCGGCTCGCGCAGCGCCTTGGCCAGACCCTCGGGGTCGGGCATCAGGTCGGGGTCGGCGCACATGTCCATGATCATCTCGGTGCCGGCGTTCGTCGTCAGCAGGATCAGGCAGTTGCGAAAGTCGATCATCCGGCCTTCGCCGTCCTCCATCTGGCCCTTGTCGAAGACCTGGAAGAAGATCTCGTGCACGTCGGGGTGGGCCTTTTCCACCTCGTCCAGCAGGACGACGCTGTAGGGCTTCCTGCGGACGGCTTCGGTCAGCACGCCGCCCTCGCCATAGCCCACATAGCCGGGAGGGGCACCTTTCAGGCTGCTGACGGTGTGCGCCTCCTGGTATTCGCTCATGTTGATGGTGATGACGTTCTGCTCGCCGCCGTACAGCACCTCGGCCAGGGCCAGTGCCGTCTCGGTTTTCCCTACGCCGGACGTGCCCGCCAGCATGAACACTCCGATGGGCTTGGACGGGTTGTCGAGGCCGGCGCGGCTGGTCTGGATGCGTTTGGCGATCATCTTCATCGCGTGGTCCTGGCCGATCACGCGCTTGGCCAGATGCCGGTCGAGGTTCAGCACCGTCTCGATCTCGTCCTTCAGCATCCGGCCCACCGGGATGCCGGTCCAGTCGCCCACCACGGTCGCCACCGCCTGCGCGTCCACGATGGGCAGGATCAGCGGCGTCTCGCCCTGCATCGCGGTCAGGTCGGCGTTGCGGGTTTTCAGTTGCGCCATCAGGACGTCGCGGTCGATTGCCGGTGCGTCGGTCGCCCCGGCGGAGGCCGGGGCCTCCGGGTCGGGCGCTGCATCGACCGGCTGGCCGCCCTCGCGCAGTTTTGCCCGCAATGCGATGATGTCGTCGACCACCGCCTTTTCGGCCTCCCACCGGGCGGTCAGCCCTTCAAGGCGCTTTTCCTCGTCGGCCTTGATCGCGGTGATCGCGGTGCGGCGTTCCTGCACCTCGTAACCGGCGGTCTCGTCGCGGTCGATGATCTCAAGCTCCGTTACCAGAGCGCTGATCCGCTTGCGTGAATCGTCCACCTCGGGCGGCACGGCATGCTGGCTGATCGCCACACGGGCGCAGGCGGTGTCGAGCACGCTGACCGACTTGTCCGGCAACTGCCGCGCCGGGATATAGCGGGCGGACAGGTTCACCGCCGCCTCGATGCCTTCGTCCAGCACCTGCACCTTGTGGTGCTTTTCCAGCATCGACGCGATGCCGCGCATCATCATGATGGCTTTCGTCGGGCTCGGTTCGTCCACCACCACCGTCTGGAAACGCCGGGTCAGGGCGGGATCCTTTTCGATGTGCTTCTTGTACTCGGCCCAGGTCGTGGCCCCGATGGTGCGCAGCGTGCCGCGCGCAAGTGCGGGCTTCAGCAGGTTCGCGGCATCGCCCGTGCCAGCCGCGCCCCCGGCACCGACCAGCGTATGCGTCTCGTCGATGAACATGATGACGGGGGTGGTCGATGCCTGCACCTCGTCGATCACCGATTTCAGGCGGTTCTCGAACTCGCCCTTCATCGATGCCCCGGCCTGCAACAGCCCCACGTCCAGCGCCAGGATCCGCGCGTCGCGCAGCGCAGGCGGCACGTCGCCCCGCGCGATGCGGTGGGCAAAGCCCTCGACCACGGCGGTCTTGCCCACCCCCGCCTCGCCCGTCAGGATCGGGTTGTTCTGGCGGCGGCGCATCAGCACGTCCACCACCTGCCGGATTTCCTCGTCGCGGCCGACGATGGCGTCGATCTTGCCGTCGCGCGCCTGTTGCGTCAGGTCGGTGCAGAACTGTTTCAGCGCCTCTTCCTTGCCCATCTGGGCAGGCGCAATCGCGCCCGAATGCTCGCCGGGGCTGACACCGCCCCCCGTGCGGCTGCCGTCCTGCGGGCCAAGCGCATCCTCGGGGCTGCCCTCGACCACCGATGCAAAGTTGTCGGCAAGATCATCCGCCTTCACCACCCGGAACTGTTCGGTGACGCCGTACAGGATGCCCTGCAACTCCTTGGTCTTGAGCATGCCCAGAATGATGTGCCCCGTCCGCACCTGGTGCGAGTTGTACTTGAGCGAGCCATAGACCCAGGCCCGCTCGACCGCGTTCTCCAGGTGGCTGGACAGGTCGGAGATGGTCGAGGCTCCGCGCGGCAGCGCATCCAGCGCGCGCTGCATGTCGGCGGCCATCCGGGCGGGGTCCATCTTGTAGTGCTTGGCGATGCGGTGGATGTCGCTGTCGGCCCCCTGGAGGATCTGGTGGACCCAGTGGATCACCTCGACATAAGGATTGCCGCGCAGTTTGCAGAACACGGCAGCGCTTTCGATGGCCTGATACCCCAGACGGTTCAGCTTTCCGAACAGCGCCACGCGGCTGATTTCGCTCATGTCCCTCGTCCCTTCCCTCGTCCGGGCCCTTCGGCCCCTGTCATGCCATCACGCCGCTGCCGCGCGCTGCCGCGCAAGGCTTTTCGGTACAAGATACAGATCATCCGTGTCGCGGACGCGTCCCGCAGTACCGATCCACGACGTATGGCCCAGTGTGGTCGACCCGCCCAGCTGCGCCTGCGGCACCTCGCCCCCGGCCAGCACCAGGTTGATGTCCCAGTCCAGCGTGTCGCCGACATAGTTGCGCACGATGTCCTCCAGCCGGTCCAGCGTGGCCGACCCCGGCATCAGGCGGCTGTAGTCGGCCAGGCTCATCGGGCCGATGCGCAGGCGGAACTTGGCGGCATGCGACCAGACGCGGGCACCGATGCTGGTGCCCATGCCCAGACCCACGCGGGTGCCAAGCTCCCACCGGTCGTCGGGTTCCAGTTGCAACCATTCGCCGACGAACTGGCGCAGCCTGACCTGCGTGCGCACGAAGACCGACACGATCGACACCAGCCCCTCGGCATGGCGGGGGGCGGGGGTCAGGTGGCCGACGAAATGACGCTTGGCAAGATCGGGCATCGCGTCGCGGTCGCGCAGGGCGTTCTCGTAGTGGCCCGACAGCGCCGCCACCTTGCGCTCGAACGGATCGGCCTCGCCGCGCGTGCGTGTGCCCTTCAGCGACCGGTCGAACGACGGTGCGGGGTGCGAGGCGGCCCAGGCGCGGTAGAACAGGCTCATCAACCGGTGCGTGAACATGTCGGTGAAGGCGATCAGCGTGTTGTCCTTGTGGTTGCGCAGCCGGTCCCGTGCAAATTCGGTCAGGTGCAGCGGCAAGGGGCCCATCGGCCCCCACAGCCCGAAGAACCGCGTGGCCAGCTTGCCCGGGCTGGCACCGCTCGGCGGCTGGAACGACTCGATGGTCGAGGTCGGAAAGGCCAGCTCGGCCTCTTGCGTCAGGCGCACCGCATCCTCGCGCGGCCGCTTGCTTTCACCCAGGCGCGGCCGGTCGGCGAACTGCGCCTCGATGATGCGCAGCGCCATGAAGATGTGATGCGTCTGCGGGCTGTCCAGAAGCTGCGCGTAATGCGTCAGATGATCCGGCCTAGACCCGTGTCCGGTTTCCATCGGGCGATCTCTCCGCGTTGTGTCGTGGTCAGGACGGTTTCGGTAAAGCTGTTGATCGTCACATACTTGCGGAAGAAGCGTTCCAGCACGGACCCCATCAGATAGGCGCTGGTGCCTTCGAAAAAGCTGTCGTCGAAGGCCATGCGGATCTCGAGGCCCCGCACGGCGGTGGACAGGATGCCGTCCGACATCCGCCGCACGATGGGGCGGCTGTCGATGGACAGCATCCCCTCGATCTGTTTTTCGACCGAACGGTCGCCACCAGGCGCATAGATCGCCACCAGTTCGCGCAGCGCCCGCATGCCGCCGCCGTTCGACGTGTCGGCGATGGACAGATAGTTCAGCGACAGGTGCGAGATCAGCCGCCACGCCGTGTCACCCTGCCCCAGCGACGGGCGGGGCCGCGTCGGCGAGACCGGCGTCGTCACCTGTGTCACCGGCCCGCCGTCGGGCAGGTGGAACACGTCCGCCGCCCCGGTGGACAAGAGCAGCGGCAGGTCGCGGTTGGTGCACAGCGCCTGCACCGACACCTGCCCGATGTCGCCGCGATAGGGGGACTGCACCGGATCGACCAGTGTCACATAGACCTCGGACCCCAGGTACGACGTGCGCACACCGCGCAGGCGTTCCTTTTCGGTGCGCTGCCGCATGCGGCGGAACTGGGTGTAATAGGCCGGGTGCGTGTCGCCGGCCGCCGTGAAGTCGTCGGACGAATAGAAGGCGCGGAACCGCGTGTCCTCCTCGCCCTTGTCCGAGATGCCGACCACCTCCTGCAGGGTATGCACCTCGAAATCCAGGGGGGCGGTGCGGTCGGGGACGACGTGGTGCTCGGCGTCCTTCTTGGTCAGAAGCACGCGGTCGCAGCGCTTGGGAAACAGGTTGATCGCGGGCGTCGAATACAGGTTGAAGGCTTCGGGCGCGATTGCCGGGGCAATGTCGGCCTTGCCATCGCGCAGGAAGATGTAGATGTCCACCTCGCTTCCTGCCGCCTTGCTGATGGCGGGGCCGATCCCGGCGACCTCGACGAAATGGAACCGCTCGGGCATCCCGAAGTATTCCTGCAGCAGGCGGTAGCCGTCATACGACCGTTTCGGCGTCGGCAGCAGCGCCTCGGACTGGTCATAGCCCCGGGCCGACACGCGGGCGGCCTTCAGCGGTTCGATCCAGTCGCCGCGTCGGTCGGTCGACCGGCCCGCCACGCCCGTCACCTGCGTGCACAGGATCTCGTGCAGGTCCCAGTTGCGCCCCCCGAGCCCCGTCAGGAACAGCGTCAGGCTGTCGAGCGACAGGTCCGACAGCTTTTCCCCCCCATCGCGGCGCAGGCGCAGGCGGATGCCGGCGCGGGCGTCGATGTCCTTGGCCAGGCCTGCCGCCACCAGATGCCCGCGTCCGTCGATGTACTCGGCCTCGGTGATGGCCACCGGCCACAACGTCACGTCCTGCGAGGTGTGGAAGATGCAGGCGGTCTGGTCGCCTTCGCCAAGCGTGCTGCGCAGGCGGGTGCCGCGCGGCAGGGTGTAGCCGTCCTTCAGCACGGCCGCCGTGGCATCGGGCTGGAACGAGGCGATAAGCATCGACGGCGTGGGGGACAGGTAGTGCGGGTAGACGATTTCCAGCAGATGCCGGGTGAACGCCGGAAACTGCTGTTCCAGTTCAAGCTGGACGCGCGCCGACAGGAAGGCGACCCCTTCGAGGATCCGCTCGACGTAAGGGTCGACCACCTCGGCCCCGTCGATGCCGAGGCGCGCGGCGATCTTCGGGTATGCCTCGGCGAACTCGGCCCCCATCTCGCGCAGGAAGGACAGCTCGCTTTCGTAGTGGCGCAGGATGCGGGTGTCCATCACAACAACTTCTTGGTGTTCTTGACGATGGCCGCGACCGTGCTGGTGCTGGTCATCGCGGCGGCGGTGCTGGATCGTTCCAGCTTCAACTCGCCCGTGGTGATGTCGACCTGGCTGCGGAGGTACAGTTCCAGCGGCAGGGGTTGCGCCCACATCTCGGCCGCGATGTCATAGGTCACCAGTTGCTTGCCCAGGGTCGAGTTGTCGCGCAGCAGGACCGCCAGCGTGCCCTTGATGATGCGCGGCTCGAACTTTTCGATGGCGCGGTGGATCGACTCGCGGATCAGCAGGGCGCGGTTCTGGGTGGCATACTCGCCCGCCACCTCGCGCACGCCATAGGTGAGGACCGAGTTGGTGACGTTGGGATATTCGTCGGGATCGATCAGCGAGGAATTGTCAAAGGTGTTCAGCAGCCAGGACAGGTCGCGCTGGATGATGTCGCGCAGGCGGCGCAGGTCGATCACCCGGCTGTCGCGGGTTTCCTTGACGTTGCCGGGGTCGTCGTCTGTCAGCCGATCCAGAAGCGAGGGCTGAAGCCGCTCGGTCAGCGTGTGGTCGGACATCAGCCTGCCTCGTCGCCACTGTCGACAGCCAGGGGGGATGGGGCATCTTCCTCGGCATGGTCGATCACCAGTTCGCGCAGGTCCATCAGCGCCACTTCGCCCGCGTCGGTCGCCAACAGGCGCTGGCCGCGCCCGACGAATGTCTCGCCCCCGGCATCGATCCAGTTCGTCGCGCGCGACAGCTTTTCCGCAGCCGTGCCATGCTCGGCCGTGCCCGCATAGCGCGTCGGCAGCATCGCCACGATGTCGCCGCCGTTCTTCAGCACGATGTTCACCGGCGTCCAGACCGCGTCGCGCAGGTCGCGGGGGGCGTCGGAGGTGATCTTCGCGATCATGTTGTACGGCATCCAGAAGTAGCGCCCGTTCACCACCGCCTCCAGGATCGGGCCCAGCCGCATGTCGGCATCCGCGATCCACTCGAACGGCTGGCCGTTCAGCGTGCCCGTCACCGCCGGGGCCGCCTCGAACGCCCGGTCGCGCTGCTGCGCCGCATCGGCAGGCCGCCCCGCCGCCAGGTGCTTGATCGCCTCGACCAGCAGTGCCACCCATTCCTGCGGCCTGCCGAAGACCAGCGGGTCCTTTTCGCCCGCGAACACCCGCTCGCGGTAGACTTCGCAGATGATGCACTCGCGGTAAGCCTGCGCCATCTGCGTCGATTGCGCATCCAGTTCCGCCGAGACCTTGAGCTGCGTGATCGCGCGCTTCCAGTCGCCCATCACGCACAGAAGCTGGAACAGGAACACCCGCAGCTTGCCGTCGGCGGGTTTGGCGCGCACCTCGGCCTGCAACGCCGCAAGGGTCGCGTCAAGATCGCCCGATTTCAGCAGCTCTTGTGCGCCCATGGCCGTCAATCCACACATATTCAGAAGGCCCTGCTGCGTCGGCAGGGACTTGGCCAGTCACCCGGCAGCCCGAGGCGCTGCAATCGCTTGCAGCGCCACAGGTGTTGGCAGGTCACACTTCGGTCGTGTTCTGGTTCTTGACGCGGCTCCACATCGCCAGGAGCTTGGACTTTTCCTTGCCTTCCTTGTCCTGCGGCGTGTAGGTGATCGCGATCGCGCCGAACTGGAAGATGACGGTTTCTTCGCAGACGTCGTCACCGTCCGACCCCGACCACGAGATGTCCTGCACCATCACCAGGCGCATGTCGAACTTCATGAACACGCCGCCCGACTTCATCGTCTTGGTGGCAGCCCCCGAGCGGCGCAGGTCGACGATCACATCCTTGTAGTGCAGGCCGGTGCACAGCGCCGTGAACAGCTTGGTCGAGGAACTGTCGGTCTTCTTCGTGACCGTGAATTCCTTGAACGTCGCCTTGCCCGCGCCACCACCGCCGGTGACCGAGCCAATGTTGATGACGTTCTCGGCACCGAGTTCGAAGGAAAGGATCTCGAACGCCTTCTTGCCGGCATAGTCCGAATCCTGGGTCTCTCCACCGATGTCTTCCGCCATATCCTTCGAATAGCAAAATGCGTCAAAAGCCATGTTGTCTCTCCTTGGCTAAGTTGACCGAAAAGCGGACCTCCGCCCCCCGGCGCAGCCCCCCCTTGCGGAAGAACCGCTTTGCAATAGGTGCCCGTACCGGGGCACCAAGTTCAAACCGGCAGGGGACTCCCGCGTGACCCCAGCCACAGTTCAATGGCACCCGGGGGCTTCGAGGCCCCGGATGGCAGGCATCACCCCTTTTCAGAGGGCAATTTCGAAACCAGCCGCAGCGAGACCGACAGCCCCTCAAGCTGGTAGTGCGGGCGCAGGAAGAACTTCGAGGTATAGTACCCCGGGTTTCCCTCGACCTCTTCGATCACCACCTGGGCCGAGGCGAGCGGCCGTTTGGCCTTTTCCATTTCGGGCGAGGTTTCATGGGCGAAATCGACATACTGCTCGATCCAGCCCTGCAGCCATTCCTGCATGTTCTCGCGGCTTTTGTACGAGCCGATCTTGTCGCGGACGATGCACTTGAGGTAGTGCGCGAAACGGCAGGTAGCGAACAGATAGGGCAGGCGCGCCGCCAGGTTGGCGTTCGACGTCGCATCCGGATCGGTGTATTCGGCCGGCTTGTGCAGCGACTGCGCGCCGATGAAGGCCGCGATGTCGCTGTTCTTGCGGTGGATCAGCGGCATCATCCCGTTCTTCGCCAGTTCCGACTCACGCCGGTCGGAGATGGCGATCTCGGTCGGGCACTTCATGTCCACGCCGCCGTCGTCGGTCGGGAAGGTATGCGACGGCAGGTTTTCGACCGCACCGCCGGATTCCACGCCCCGGATGCGACTGCACCAGCCGTACTCCTTGAAGCTGCGGTTGATGTTCACGGCCATCGCAAAGGCCGCATTCACCCAGCCGTATTTGTCCGACGACGCGCCTTCGGTGTCTTCCTCGAAATCGAACTCCTCGACAGGGTCGGTCTTGGAACCATAGGGCAGCCGCCCCAGGAACCTTGGCATGCACATCCCCACATAGCGCGAGTCCTCGCTTTCGCGCAGGGACCGCCAGGCCGCATACTCGGGTGTCTGGAAAATCTTGGTCAGGTCGCGCGGGTTCGCCAGTTCCGACCAGCTGTCCATCTGGAACAGCGTGGGCTTGGCCCCGGTGATCAGCGGCGCATGCGCCGCCGCCGAGATCTTGGACAACTCGCCCAAAAGCTCGATGTCGGGCGGGCTGTGGTCGAAATGATAGTCGGCCACGATGGCACCATAGGGTTCGCCGCCGAACTGGCCGAACTCCTCTTCGTAGACCTTCTTGAACAGCGGCGACTGATCCCAGGCGGTGCCCTTGAACTTGCGCAGCGTCTTGTGCGCGTCCTTTTTCGAGATGTTCATCACGCGGATCTTGAGCATCTCGTCGGTTTCGGTGTTGTTCACCAGATAGTGCAGGCCCCGCCAGGCCGCTTCGAGCGCCTGGAAATCCGGGTGGTGCAGGATCAGGTTCACCTGTTCGGTCAGCTTCTTGTCGATCTCGGCGATGATCCCCTCGATCGTGCGCAGCGCGTCGTTCGACACCAGCGCGGTGTTCTCCAGCGCCTGCATCGCCAGCGTCTTGACGGCCTGCTCGACCGCCGTGCGCGCCTGGTCCGACTTGGGCCGGAATTCCTTCTGCAACAGCGACGCGAACTCGGACGAACCAAAGATGGTTTCGGTGGCAGCGCCGGTCTGGGTCTGGGCTTCGGCCATAGATTACCCCTTATCCTTCGGTTTTCGGAGCGGGCGTCGCGGCAAGAGCCGACAACAGCGCCGGGTCCTGGATGATCTGGCCGATCAGGTTCTCGGCCCCCGACTTGCCGTCCATGTAGGTCATCAGGTTCGACAGTTGCGTCCGCGCGTCCAGCAGCTTCTTCAGCGGCTCGACCTTGCGGGCAATGGCGGCGGGGCTGAAATCGTCCATGCTCTCAAACGTCATGTCGACGGCCATGTTGCCCTCGCCCGTCAGGGTGTTCGGCACGGTGAAGGCCACGCGCGGCTTCATCGACTTCATCCGGTCGTCGAAGTTATCGACGTCGATTTCCAGGAACTTGCGGTCGGCGATGGCGGGCTGCGGGGCCTCGGACTTGCCTGCCAGGTCGGACATCACGCCCATCACGAAGGGCAGCTGCACCTTCTTTTCCGCGCCGTACAGTTCGACATCGTATTCGATCTGCACGCGGGGGGCGCGGTTGCGCGCGATGAACTTCTGTGAACTACCGGCCATTACTTGCTCCCTGCAGGTGCATCGGGTTTTGTGACAGACCATGCCGCTTTACGGGGGGTCAGGTCAATCGTCATGAGCGGCTTGCCACGGGGCATCATCATTCGTCCTCCTCGCTCTCGGTGATGCCGCCGACCAGGTGCACGTTCGACAGCCCGTCCGGAGCCATGTCCTTGATGATGTCGAGGAAGTTCATGCCGACCATGCGCTTGGCCCGCTCGAGCAGGATCGGCACGGGACTGGAGGGTTCGGACCGGGCGTAATAGGCGATGATGCGGTCCAGCATGTTCTTGACGTCCTGCTGGGTGTTGATCGCGCCGGACCCGCCGCCACCCGCCGCGGCACCAAAGCCACCGCCACCCCGCGCCGCGCCGCGGCCACCGTCGCCGGAATCGCCGCCACCACCGTCGTCGGACGCACCGGCATCCTCGACCTCGCCAAAGCCAGCGTTGGAGAACCTGGACAGGACCTGCTTCAGAAGCGCCGTCAACTCGCTCATGTCAGGGGCGGCGGACGGCACCTTGTCATCCAGGATACCCTCGATGGCAATGACATCCTCCAGCGCCTTGGCGGCACCGGCACGCGCTGCGGCAACCTTTTCCCCGTTCGAATCCTGAAACGCCGCGCTGATCTGCGACAGCACCGGCGGGTCATCCATGCCGGGCGGGGGGGGCAGTTCTCCTTCTGCGATCAGGATGTCGCGAAACGTCATCTTGCCGAAGGTGCGGCTGTCGGTCAGCGGCGCCATCCGGATGGCCTTCTGGATCGTTTCCAGCCCGGTAAGCGACGCCACCGCATTGACCCGCATCGTCGGATCGTCGTCGTCGTCGGCATCCAGTTGCGGGTGGCAGGTGTCCCAATACTGTTCCAGCACACCCCGGATGTAGCCCGTGACCTCGGCGAAACCGGGAAAACCCTTGGTCCGCAGCATGGAATGCGCCAGGATCACTGCGGCGCGCAGGTCGTGGCTGCGGCCCAGCACGTCCATGGCCTGGGCGATCACCTCGACATGGTCGGCCTCTTCGGCGGCGATGATCGTGTCGCCGATCTGGCGCTCCTCGCCGGGCTGTGCCGCCAGTTCCAGCGAGATGAAGGCCGGATCGTATTCCAGGTTCTCGCCACTGGGTTCGTCGTCACCGTGGCTTTTCAGCAGGTCGGCAATATCCATGCCTGTCTCGCAATCTTCTCAACGACTTCCAAGGGTCCAACGCGCGGGGGTGACGTTAGCAGAAGCAAATCGGCAATCCAGCGATTTCTGGACCGTACAACGCAATCTTGTGTCTCAAACACCTGTCTCTGCGACAGAAGATAAGTCACGGCGGCGTGACCTGCAAGATGGTCTGCGTGAAATCCTCGTCAGTCCCCGCTTGACCAGGGGGGCCGGTTGGCCGCATCCTCTGTCCTGTTGGTTCAGACATTTCCCATGCTTCAGGGGTTCATCCATGCCCGATGACGACAACGATGATGATGAAGGTGGTGGCCTTGATCTCGATACGTCCGCCCTCAAGAAGTACATCAAGAAACTGGCCACCCGGACGATGGCCTTTTCCTATGCACCGCCGGCGGGGTCCGAAGGCGAGCCCGTGTTCACGCTGCACCGCACCAAGAAGCCGGTCGCGCTGAGCAAGGCGGTCAAGAAGGAAAAGAAGGAAAAGGAAGAACCGGGGAACAAGCTGAGCTTCGGCAGCATCACCATGCAGGACGGCGTCCTGGTGCTGACCTGCGAAAAGGAAGTCTCGGGCATGCAGAAGAAACTTGCCAAGATGTTCCGCGAAAAGCGCGTGCGCGTCGACTTCAAGATCGTCGGGCGCGGCGGCGACGAGGTGGCCTGAGGCGATGGCGCGGCGACCCGCCGACGACGAGGATGACGACGATGACGACGACGACAAGCAGTATGTCGTCACCGGCGACGAACTGAAGAAACTGGTCCGGCTGGGCCGCAAGCGCCCGATGCCCTTTGCCTTCTGCCCCTCGTCGGGCGACGACGACAGCCTGTTCGCCACCCACCGCAAGAAGCCCGCCAAGAAGATCGCCAAGGCCACCAAGGCCGACAGCGGGCAGTTGAAGGTGGCCTGGGGCACCTTCGTCATCGTTGACCGGGTCATGGTGCTGACCTGCGACCGCGAACTGCCGTCCATCGCCAAGAAGCTCAAGAAACACATGCGGGCCGAACGGCTGCCCCTGAACATCCGCGTGCTGGACGCCACGGGCCGCGAGATCGAAAGCGACATCGAGGATCTGACCGGCGAGGATGACCCCTTCGCCGATCTGGGGGATGAGGACGAGGACGGCGACCACCTGGTCAAACGGCTGCGCCGCTTGGCCGACGCGGTGATGGCCGCGAGGGGGCAGGAGGGCGACCGCCTGCGCGACCTGATGGGATCGGCCCTGCGCGCGACCGAGGCGGGCAGCCGCGACAAGGCGCAGAAACTGGTGGCCCTGGTCGAGCGCGACGTGCGGCGGCTGATGGGGTCGGCGTCGCGCCCTGCCGGTGTGACGCTGCCCGACCTGCCGCCGCCGGATGACGAGGACGTTGACGATGAGGTCGAGGTCGAAGAGGACGAAGCACTCGAACCGGCCCGCGCCACTGCCGCCGAGCGCCTGCCCCTGGCGCGTCGGCTGAATGCCCTGCGCGACCGGGCGCAGGGCACGGGGGGCACGGCGGCGGAACGGCTGATGCAGGCGCTTGGCCTGGCGGCACGGACATTGCGCGACGGCGACGCGCAGGGCGCGACCGAGGCCATGGACAGGATCGAAGCGGCCATCGACCGGGTCGAGGCGCGGTCGTCGGTGTGACCGGGGCGGCTGCCCCATTTCGGGGCACAACGGCGCACCCTGCCGAAAATCCGGGCAAAACCTTGCAAGCATTCGCTCGCCGCACTGGCAGCAGCGGCAGAAGTGTGGAAGCCTGCACCCGCACCGCCTGTCCGGATTGCCGAAGGAACCTGCCCGCCCCATGTCGATCAAGGCCGCGCTCTATCACCTGACGCACTACCGCTATGACCGCCCGGTCATCCTGGGGCCGCAGGTGATCCGCCTGCGCCCGGCTCCGCAGGGGCGGACGCCGGTCATCTCACACAGCCTGAAGGTGTCGCCCGGCGGCCACTTCGTGAACCACCAGCAGGACCCTTACGGCAACTGGCTGGCGCGGTTCGTGTTTCCCGAGCCGGTGCGCGAACTGAAGATCGAGGTCGATCTTGTGGCCGACATGTCGGTCTACAACCCCTTCGACTTTTTCGTCGAGGACAGCGCCAAGGAATGGCCCTTCGACTATCCCGCCGACCTCGCCCCCGACCTGTCGATCTACCGCACGCCCGAAGAGAGCGGGCCCTTGCTGCGGTCGTTCATCGACGCCATTCCCCGCGGGGAAACCGGCACGGTCGACTTCCTCGTGGGCCTGAACCGCCACGTCGCGAATTCCATCGGCTACATCATCCGCATGGAACCCGGCGTCTTCACGCCCGAGGAATGCCTGGCTGCGGCCAAGGGCAGCTGCCGCGATTCGTCCTGGCTCTTGGTGCAGGTGCTGCGGCATCTGGGCTTTGCCGCGCGGTTCGTGTCGGGTTACCTGATCCAGCTCAAACCCGACCTCAAGGCGCTGGACGGCCCCTCGGGCACCGACGTGGACTTCTGCGATCTGCACGCCTGGGTCGAAGTCTACCTGCCCGGCGCGGGCTGGATCGGGATGGACCCGACCAGCGGCCTCTTGACCGGCGAATCCCACATCCCCCTGGCTGCCACCCCCCACTACCGCAACGCCGCCCCGATCAGCGGTGTCGCCAGCTTTGCCGAGGTGGACTTCGGTTTCGAGATGAAGGTCACACGGGTGGCCGAACACCCGCGCATCACCAAGCCGTTCAGCGATGATGCCTGGGCCGACCTGAACGCCCTTGGCCACAAGGTCGATGCTGCCCTTGCCGCAGGCGACGTACGTCTGACGATGGGGGGCGAGCCAACCTTCGTGTCGATCGACGATTTCGAAAGCGCCGAGTGGAACACCGCCGCCGTCGGCCCGACGAAACGCGTCCTGGCCGACAAGCTGATCCGCCGCCTGCGCGACCGCTTCGCGCCGGGGGGGTTCCTGCATTACGGACAGGGCAAGTGGTATCCCGGCGAAACCCTGCCGCGCTGGACCTTTTCCCTCTACTGGCGCACCGACGGCCAGCCGGTCTGGGCCGACGCCGCCCTGATCGCCGAAGAGGGTGCGCAGACCGGCGTGACCCCGGTACAGGCGCAGGCCCTGCTGCAGGAAATTGCGGCAGAACTTCAGGTGGACGCCGACTGCATCCTGCCCGCCTTCGAGGACCCCGCGACCTGGCTGGTGAAAGAGGCGAACCTGCCCGCCAACGTCACGCCGCAAAACTCCGAACTGAAGGACCCCGAAGCGCGCCACCGCCTGGCCAGCGTGTTCAACCGGGGCCTGACGACACCCTCGGGCTATGTCCTGCCGGTGCAGACCTGGCAGGCCCTTGCCACCGGGCGACGCTGGCGGTCCGAGAAGTGGAAGCTTCGGCGCGGGCACATGTTCCTGGTGCCCGGCGACAGTCCGGTCGGCTATCGCCTGCCGCTGGAATCGCTGCCGCACGTCCCCGCCAGCCAGTACCCCTATATCAACCCGGTCGATCCCACCGTGCCCCGCCCGCCACTGCCGCCTGCCGGGGTGCCCCTGCGCGAACAGGCCGCCGCGCATTTCACCGCCGCGACGCCGCAGGCCGACCAGATCGAACAGGGCTCGCCCCTGGCCGAGGTCGGCGGCGCGATCCGCACCGCGCTGTCGGTCGAACCGCGCGACGGGCGGCTCTGCGTGTTCATGCCGCCGGTCGTTAGCGTCGAGGACTATCTCGACCTTCTGCAGGCCGCCGAGGCGGCGGCGAAACGGCTTGGCCTGCCGGTGCATATCGAAGGCTACGCGCCCCCCCACGACCCGCGCCTGAACGTGATCCGCGTGGCCCCCGACCCCGGCGTGATCGAGGTGAACATCCATCCGGCGTCGACCTGGGCCGACTGCGTGGCAACGACCGAGATCATCTACGAAGAGGCCCGCCAGTGCCGCCTGGGGGCCGACAAGTTCATGATCGACGGTCGCCACACCGGCACCGGCGGCGGCAACCATGTGGTGGTGGGGGGCGCGACCCCGAACGACAGCCCCTTCCTGCGCCGCCCCGACCTGCTCAAGTCGCTGATCCTGCACTGGAACCGGCATCCTTCCCTCTCCTACCTGTTCGCCGGTCTGTTCATCGGACCCACGTCACAGGCCCCGCGCATGGACGAGGCGCGCCACGACGGCCTCTATGAACTGGAAATCGCCCTGTCCCAGATCCCCGCGCCGGGGCAGGGACCGGCCCCCTTCCCCTGGCTGACCGACCGCCTGCTGCGCAACCTCTTGACCGACGTCACCGGCAACACCCACCGCGCCGAAATCTGCATCGACAAGTTGTACTCGCCTGACGGCCCCACCGGCCGCCTGGGCCTGGTCGAGTTCCGGGGCTTCGAGATGCCGCCCAATGCGCGGATGAGCCTTGCCCAGCAACTCTTGATCCGGGCGATGGTGGCGCGGTTCTGGACTGCGCCCGCGCAGGGCACGCTCACCCGCTGGGGCACCGCGCTGCACGACCGCTTCATGCTGCCGCACTACCTGTGGCTGGATTTCCTGGATGTGCTGGCCGACCTGCGCGACCACGGGTTCGACCTGTCGCCCGACTGGTTCAAGGCCCTGGCAGAGTTCCGCTTTCCCTTCTGCGGCGAGGTCATGGCCGAAGGCGTGCATCTGGAACTGAAGCAGGCGCTGGAACCCTGGCACGTGCTGGGCGAAACCGGGGCCATCGGCGGCACCGTGCGCTACACCGACAGCAGCACCGAACGCATGCAGGTGCGCCTGACTGCCGCCGACGCGGCGCGCTATGCCGTCACCTGCAACCGCCGGATGATGCCGCTGCGCCCCACGGGGGATGGCGGCGCGGTCGCGGGCGTGCGGTTCAAGGCGTGGCAGCCTTCCAGTGCGATGCACCCGGTGATCCCGGTGCAGGCCCCCCTGACCTTTGACATCTACGACACCTGGTCGGGCCGGGCGCTTGGCGGCTGCGTCTATCACGTCGCCCACCCCGGCGGGCGCAGCTATGACACCTTTCCGGTCAACGGCAACGAGGCCGAGGCCCGCCGCCTGTCGCGGTTCGAGGCCCACGGCCACACGCCCGCCGCCTACCGTCCCCTGCGCGAGGTCCCCCACCCCGAGTTTCCGATGACGCTGGACCTGCGCCGCCCGGCGGGGGGTGAGGGGAGCGAAAGCCGTGCCGTATGGTTCAGCTCGGCACGGCCCACCGCACCGCAACAGGCGCTGACGTCATGGACCGCGCCGCAGCACGGATCGAGGATGCGACGGCCAAACTGCTGGCGGCCTACAGGCCGCTGCCCGGCACCGCCGACGAACTGATCGGCCCGGACGGCACGATGCGCGCCGTGTGGCAGCCCTTTGCGGCGGCCTTCGGTGCCTTGACCGACGAAGACCGCGATGCCCGGTTCGCGCGGGGCAAGCAGTACCTGCGCGACGCGGGCGTCTTCTTCCGCCAGTACGGCGAGGAAACCTCATCCGAGCGGGACTGGCCGCTGTCGCCCGTCCCGGTGATCCTGGCGGACGAGGAATGGGCGGGCATTGAAACCGCCCTGACGCAGCGCGCCGACCTTCTGGAAAGCGTGATGGCCGACCTCTACGGTCCGGGACGGCTGGTGACGGACGTCCTCTTGCCCGCCGCCGTGGTGGCGCGCAACGGCGAATGGCTGCGGCCCCTGGTGGGGGTGACGCCGCAGGGCGGCCACTTCCTGCACTTCATCGCTTTCGACATCGCGCGCAACCTCGACGGATCGTGGTTCGTGCTGGGCGACCGCACGCAGGCCCCTTCGGGCGCAGGGTTCGCGCTGGAAAACCGCGTGGCCACCAGCCGCGTGTTTCCCGAACTGTTCCAGCGCGCGCAGGTGCACCGGCTGGCCGGGTTCTTCCGCCGCTTCCGCGACACGCTGCAAGGCCTGCGCCGCAGCCCCGGCAACCGCGTCGGCATCCTGACCCCCGGCCCCCTGAACGACACCTACTTCGAACATGCCTATATCGCCCGCTACCTGGGCTTCAGCCTGCTGGAAGGCGAGGACCTGACGGTGCAGGACGGCCGGGCCATGGTCCGCACGGTCGAAGGGCTGCGCCCGATCGACGTGCTGTGGCGCAGGCTGGACAGCGCCTTTGCCGACCCGCTGGAACTGGAGGGCCGCTCGCGCATCGGCACGCCGGGGCTGATCGCGGCGCTGCGGGCGGGCAACCTGTCGATGGTCAACGCCCTCGGCTCGGGTCTGCTGGAAACCCCCGCCTTCCTGGCCTTCCTGCCGCGCATCAGCCGCCACCTGCAGGGCCGTCCGCTGATGATGCCGAACATCGCGACATGGTGGTGCGGACAGGCCAAGGAACGGGCGCATGTGCAGGCCAACATCGCGGACCTGACCGTGGCCCACGCCTTTGGCGGCCGGTTGCCCTTCGAGGCCGCCCACCCCTCGGTGCCCGGCGACGCCGACCTGCCGATTGCCGCCTGGCTTGCGCGCGAGCCCGAGGCCGTGGTGGCACAGGAACGCGTGCGGCTGTCCACCACGCCGGTCTGGGCCGAGGGTGCCCTCGTGCCCCGCCCGATGAGCCTGCGCGTGTTCCTGGCGCGCACGCCGCAGGGCTGGGCGGTGATGAAGGGCGGCTATGCCCGCATCGGGCGTTCGGACGACCCCACGGTCGTGGCGATGCAGGCGGGCGGGTCGGTGGCCGATGTCTGGGTGCGTGGCGACGCGCCCGTCCCGCAGGACAGCATGGTCGACGCCCGCGCCTCGGTCGCGCGCCCCTTCCGGTCGGCCCTGCCGGCGCGCGCGGCGGACAACCTGTTCTGGCTGGGCCGCTATGTCGAGCGGACCGAGACGGCGGCCCGCCACCTGCGCGCCTGGCACCTGCGCTTTGCCGAAAGCGGCACGGCGGATACCCCGCTCTTGGCGGCGCTTTCGGCGCATCTGGATGTGCTGGGCGTCGATCCGCAGGGCGACTTCGCCAGCGACCTGGCCGACCGCATCGACCGCGCCGTCGCCTGCGCCAGCCGGCTGCGCGACCGCTTTTCGGGCGACGGCTGGCAGGCGCTGAACGACCTGTCCCACCTCGCGCACGGCATGGCAGGTTCGGGCCACGGCGACGATGCCGCCCGCGCCTCGGGCGCGCTTCTGCGCCGCGTCGCGGGGCTGGCGGGGCTGGTGCACGAGAACATGTACCGCTCGGTCGGCTGGCGGTTCCTGACCATCGGGCGCGCGCTGGAACGGGCCGATGCCATGGCCGCCGTGCTGTTCCGTTTCGCCGCACCCGACGCGCCGGACGGCAGCCTCGACCTGGCGATCGAGCTGGGCGACAGCATCATGACCCACCGCCGCCGCTTTCCCGTGGGCATCGGGCGCGATTCGGTGATCGACCTTCTGGCGATGGACGACGAGAACCCCCGCTCGATCCTGTGGCAGCTGTCGGAACTGCGCGACCAGATCGCCCGCCTGCCGACCGCGGCGCACGAGGGCGGACCGATGGAGGATCTGCCGCGTGCGGTCCTGCTGGCGCATACGGGCCTCGCGGTCAGCACGCCCGCCGAGGTGGACGGCACCGCCCTGCACGACATGCGCCGCGCCCTGTCGGCGATGTCCGACCTTGTGACACGGCGGTACCTGGCGTGACGGTCTATGACATCACCGCGCGCATCCGCTATGACTACAGCCCGCCGGCGTCGGCGGGGCACAACATCCTGCGGCTGATGCCCGCCGATCTGGCCGGGCGGCAGCGCCTGATCCTGGGCCAGATCGCCGCCAGCCCCGATCCGGCGGAACGCGGCGAACGCTTCGACTTCTTCGGCAACCGCGTGGCCGAGATCAGCTTTCGCAAACCCGCCGCGACCACCGCCTTCACCCTGCGGGCGCGGGTGGACCGGATGGCCGAACCCGGCGCACGGCTGGACCTGTCGCCCCCCCTTGCCGAACTGGCCGACGAGATCGCCGACCTGCACAGCCTGGCCCCCGACGCGCCGCAGCACTTCCTCGGCCCCTCGCCCCGGATCGCACCCTCGGACGCCATCGCGGCCTTTGCGCGGACGGCCACGGCGCGGGCCGCATCGACCCGACGTGTGGTGGCGACCCTGGGGAAGGCCCTGCACGGGGCCATGGCCTTTGACGCGACCGCCACCACCGTCGACACGACGCCGGAAGAGGCGTTCCGCCTGCGCCGGGGCGTCTGCCAGGACCTCGCGCATGTGATGATCACCGGCCTGCGGTCGCTGGGGGTGCCTGCGGGATATGTCAGCGGCTATCTGCGCACCGTGGCCCCCAAGGGCCAGCCCCGGCTGGAAGGGGCCGACGCCATGCACGCATGGGTGCGCGCCTGGTGCGGGCGCGAGACGGGGTGGCTGGAGTACGATCCCACCAACGCGATCCCGGCGGGCACCGGCCATGTCATCGTGGCCTACGGGCGCGACTATGACGACGTCTGCCCGGTGCAGGGCATCCTGCGCCTGTCCGGCGCGCAGCGCAGCACGCACAGCGTGGACACAAGGCCCCTGTCGGGGGAATAGACCTGTTGCAGCGCGGATGCCCGGCGACTAGAACCGGATCAGGCACAACGGCGTGGCAGGGCGATTTCTTCAAAGAAATCGTACCGGAATTTTCGAAAATTCCGGCTTGCGGCACCGCCGCGACCCGACGCTGCCCCCAACTCTGAGCCTGCCATGTCCCCCGCCCCCGTCGATCCCGTCGCCCTGACCGCCGCACTGGTCCGCTGCCCCTCGGTCACCCCGGCCGAGGGCGGGGCGCTGGTGGTGCTGGAACGGCTGCTGTCCGGCGCGGGGTTCGCCTGCACCCGCGTCGACCGGGGCGGCATCGCAAACCTGTTCGCCCGCTGGGGCCGCAAGGGCGCGAACCGCAGCTTCGGCTTCAACGGCCACACCGACGTGGTGCCGGTGGGCGATGCGGCGGCCTGGACTCAAGGTCCCTTCGGCGCGGCCATCGTGGACGGCTGGATGTACGGGCGCGGCACCACCGACATGAAATCGGGCGTCGCGGCCTTTGCCGCCGCCGCCGTGGATTTCGTGCGGGACACGCCGCCCGACGGGGCGGTGATCCTGACCATCACCGGCGACGAGGAAGACGTGGCACAGGACGGCACCGTCGCCCTGCTCGACTGGATGGCGGCAGAGGGCGAGGCGATGGCGGTGTGCCTGGTCGGCGAGCCCACTTGCCCCGAGGTTCTGGGCGAGGCGATCAAGATCGGTCGTCGCGGGTCACTGACCGCCCGCATCACGGCGCGGGGCGTGCAGGGGCATTCCGCCTATCCCCACCGCGCCCGGAACGCCGCCGAGGCGATGGTGCGCTATCTCTCGGCGCTGGTCGCCGCGCCGCTGGACACAGGCACCGCCCATTTCGACGCCTCGACCCTGGCGATCACCACCATCGACGTCGGCAACCCCGCCTCGAACGTCATCCCCGCCACCGCGCGCGCCACCGTGAACATCCGCTTCAACGACAGCCACAGCGGGGCCTCGCTGTCGGACTGGCTGCGCGAACAGGCCACCCCGGTGCAGGCGGCAATGGGCGTGGACTTCGCGCTCGACATCTCGGTCTCCGGGACCAGTTTCCTCACCCCGCCCGGCGACCTTTCGGCCCTCGTGTCCCGCGCCGTGCAGGCGGAAACCGGGGTCACCCCGGTCTTGTCCACCTCGGGCGGCACCTCGGATGCCCGCTTTGTCAAGGACCACTGTCCCGTTGTCGAGTTCGGCCTTGTCGGGAAAACCATGCACCAGGTCGACGAACGGGTCGAGGTGGCGCAGATCGTGGCACTCAAGGCGATCTACGGGCGCATCCTGCGCGACTATTTCGCCTGACGCCGGGCTGTTCCGGGCCGCCGTCCATCCGGTTCTGGCGGCCACGCGCCCGGTGGACTACCCTGCCGTGACCCCCCACGGAAAGGAGTCTGCCGATGACAACCCAGCCGCGTGTCCCGCCCGCGCCGCCGCTGCCCGAAGGCATCCTTCCCCGACCGCCCGACGCACGACCAAAACATCCGGCGGGGTTGGAGGATGTCCTGAACCAGTACGACACCGTGGCCCTGGTGCTGCAGGGGGGCGGCGCGCTCGGGGCCTACCAGGGCGGCGTGTTCCAGGCACTGGACGAGGCCGGGATCTGCCCGCGCTGGTTCTCGGGCGTGTCCATCGGTGCCATCAACGGGGCGATCATGGCGGGCAACCGACCGGGCGACCGGCTGGACCGCCTGCACGATTTCTGGACCACGCTGACCCGCCGCCACGTCTGGCCATTCCCGCCCGAGGGCGACCTGATGCGCGGCTGGCACAACATGGCCAGCGCCGCGATGACGATGAACCTCGGCCTGCCGGGGTTCTTCGCCCCGCGCCGGACAAACCCGTGGCTGGCGATGCGGGGCGCGGCGGGGGCCACCAGTTTCTACGACACCACTGCCTTGCGCGCCACGCTGGACCGGCTGGTCAACTGGGACCTGCTGAACGACCGCGACCACCGCCTGTCGGTCGGCACGGTGAATGTCGAGACCGGCAACTACCGCTATTTCGACAGCGCCGAGGAACGGCTGGGGCCCGAGCACATCATGGCCTCGGGCGCGCTGCCCCCGGCCTTTGCGCCGGTCCGGATCGAGAACGACCACTACTGGGACGGCGGCATCGTGTCGAACACGCCGCTGCAGTACCTTCTGGAACATGACGGGCTGCGCGACACGCTGGTCTTCCAGGTGGACCTGTTCAACGCCCGCGGCCCCCTGCCGCGCGACATGGGCGGGGTGCTCGACCGCCACAAGGAGATCATGTATTCCAGCCGCACCCGGCACAACACCGACGTTTTCCGCCGCATGCACAACCTGCGCCTCTGGCTGCACGAGGCCTTGGACAAGCTGCCGCAGGACCAGTGGACGGCCCGCGACCACGCCTTCATGCAGGCGATGACCGACATCGCCCAAGTCAACATCATCCATCTGGTCTATCAGAAGAAAATCTACGAGGGGCATCAGCAGGACTACGAATTCTCGGGCTCATCGATGCGCGAACACTGGCAGGCGGGGCTTGACGACACCCGCCGCACGCTGGCGCACCGCCACTGGCTGGACATCCCCTCCGAACGCATCGGCGTGTCGGTGAGCGACGTTCATCACGACGACCCGACCTGACCCTGGGGGACCGCCATGAAGATCACCGCGATCCGCGCCTATCAGGTGGACCTGCCGCTGAAGGAAGGCCGCTACAGTTGGTCGAACGGCAACTTCGTCGAGGTGTTCGATTCGACCGTGGTCGAGGTCGTCACCGATGCGGGCATCACCGGCTGGGGCGAATGCTGTCCCTTGGGGTCGGCCTACCTGCCCGCCTATGCCCTCGGCGTGCGGTCGGGCCTGGCCGAGATCGGCCCGAAGGTCATCGGCATGGACCCGCGCGACCTCGCCACCCTCAACCGCCGCATGGACGCCGTGCTGCGCGGCCACCCCTACGTCAAGGCCGCCATCGACGTGGCCTGCTGGGACATCCTGGGCAAGGCGACGGGCCTGCCCTGCTATACCCTGCTGGGGGGCAAGGCCCAGGACGACATCCAGCTTT
>JBQTJI010000036.1:0-67986 GCA_052387255.1 Gemmobacter sp.
ACACGGGTTCTCCGGGTTGCTGCTGTGCCCCGTCTTCGCCAACGAAGGCTTGCCCACAGTGCCGCGCGGGTTCCTGGACAAGGCGGTGGCGGCGGTGCGGGCCGCAGGCGGGATCGTCATCGCCGACGAGGTGCAGCCGGGCTTCGGACGTGTGGGGTCGCATTTCTGGGGACACGACAAGCTGGGCTTTGCCCCCGATGTGGTGACCCTGGGAAAACCCATGGCCAACGGCCATCCGGTGGGGGCGGTCCTGGCGCGCGCCCCGGTGATGGCGGCGTTCCGCGAGGGGTTCGGGTCTTTCAACACCTTTGGCGGCAACCCGGTGTCGGCGGCGGCCTGCCGCGCCACCCTGTCGGTCATCGAGGACGAGGGGCTGATGCAGAACGCCGCCGCCGTGTCGGCCCATGTGATGGACCGGATGCGCGCCCTGCGCCATCCGCTGCTGCGCGACGTGCGCGACGCCGGGCTGTTCTTTGCCGCCGAGTTCGTGCTGGACGACGGCACCACGCCCGCCACCGACCTTGTCGCCGATCTGGTCGAGGCGATGGTGGCGCGCGGGTTCCTCTTGAACCGCATCGGGCGGCATGGCCAGTGCCTCAAGATCCGCCCGCCGCTGCCGTTCTCGACCGCCAACGCCGACAGCCTGATGGACACGCTGGAAGATGTGCTGCTGACGACGCCGGTGCCCGCATGACCGAGGCGGAAGAGGCGGCGCGCCATTGGGGCGGAACCGTGCAGCGCCTGCTGGGCGCGCGCGAGAACGAAGTTCACGCGATGACGCTGGGGTCGGCGCAGGCCGCCCTGCGCCTGCACCGCACTGCCTATCAGACCGAGGCCGCGATCCGCGCCGAGATCGACTGGTGCGCGGGCCTGTCGGCGGCGGGCCTGCCGGTGCCCGCCCCGGTGCCGACAGTGGCGGGCGAGCGGCTGGTGCGGCTGGCCTCGGGGCGGCATGCCTCGGTCACGGCTTGGGTCAGGGGGGTGCCGCTCGGGGCGAACGGCGTGCCCCTGGCGCAGCCCGTCGCGACGCAGATCGCCCTGCACCACCGGCTGGGACAGCTTCTGGCGCAGGTGCATGACTGGACCGACAGGGCACCGCCCCGGCCCTTTCCACGCCCCGCCTGGGACATCGAGGGGCTGACCGGCGACACCCCGGTGTGGGGCCGGTTCTGGGAACATCCCGGCGCGGACGCCGCGTCTGCCGCTGCCTTGCGCGATGCGCGGGCCTTCCTGCGGGAACAACTATCGGCGCGGCCCGGACTGGACGTCGGGCCGATCCATGCCGACGTGGTGCGCGAGAACGTCCTGGTGGACGGCGATCATGTGTCGCTGATCGACTTCGACGACTGTGGCACCGGGTTCCGGCTGTACGACCTGGGCACGGCCATGATGCAGCACGACTACGAACCTGCCCGCGACGACCTGCGCGATGCGCTGGTCGCGGGCTATGCCACCCTGCGCCCCGCCGATGCGGCGACGGTCGATCTGATGACGCTGGCGCGCGGCTGCGCGTCGGTCGGCTGGGCCATGCCGCGCCTGGCCCCCGACAACCCGATCCACGCGCGCCATATCGCCCGCGCGGTGCGGATGGCGCATCGCATCATCCGGTAGACGTCCCGCCGCCGGTCAGCCGGACGCGGCGGAACCCGTCGGGCGTGATGCCGAGATCGGTCAGGACCGCCCCTGCGAGCTGTGCGCCGCCGGGGCGCAGGCGCGGGCTGGTGTCGAAGGTGACGCTGGTCGCCGCTGGCAGGACCAGCCGCCAGCCGTCTTCGGCGGTCGCCGCCTCGGGCAGGTTCCCGGCCAGGAACCAGTCGGTCAGCACGTCGCGGCCCATCCGCGGCGACGCATAGACGACATCGTCATCCGCCACCCCCGCCGTCGCGCGCAGCGTCGACAGCCGATAGCTGCTGGTGGCAACGATGAACGTGTCATCGGGCCGGACGGCGCGCCCCTCCCACGACAGGCCGCGCACCCGCCGGGCACCTGCATCGACCAGCACGCCGCGCGTGTCGTAGCGGGGCGGCGACGTGGGGTCGATGGCATAGCTGACCCCGGTGATCGCATCGAAGTTGTAGCTGGGAAACCCCGGATCGATCAGGGGCTGGTCGGTGACGCCATGCCGCACCTTCAGATAGATCGAGGCCGCCCGTTCCAGCCACTCGGCCAGGTCCGCGCCGGTCAGGCGCAGGCCCCGCACCTGGTTCGGGAACAGGTAGAGGTCGGCCATGTGGCGCAGTGCCAGGCGACCTGCGGGGATCTCGGTATAGTTGATCGGCCCGCCGCGTCCCCCGGCCTTGACCGGGGCCGACGACCCCAGAACCGGCAGATCGGCATGGATGCTGTCCTTCAGCGCGCGGCGGATGTGATCGGCCTTGGCCATGGCCACGACCCGGACTGCGGCGCAGTCGCCGACCAGGGCAAGGTGGGTGGTCAGCGGCAGGGGGGTAAAGCCGACCGCCCGCGCCATGTAGCGGCGGGTGGCGTCGTGCACCTCGGTCGCGGTCTGCTCGATGTCGGGCTGGCTGCGGGTGCGGGCGACGAACTTGCCGTCGGGACCGGGCCGCGCAATCGGGCAGGCAGAGGCCTGCGAGGCCGTGATGTGCCAGCCGCGCGGTTCGCGCCGCAGCATCAGGTCGATGACGCCGACATGCGAGCCGAAACATCCTGCCATCACCGCCGGGGTTCCGGCAATCGTGCCGCGCGCGATGTCGACGCCTTCAAGGCCCGCGAAGGCGGCCGAGGGAAACACCTGGTGCGCATGGCCCAGCAGCAGCACGTCCAGCCCGTGGATCCGCGCCAGCGGGATGGCGGCATTCTCCATGCCCGGAAAATGGTCCGCCTCGCCGATGCCGGTGTGGGCCAGGGTCACGACCAGGTCGGCGCCCGCCTGGCGGACCAGCGGCACCACGGCAGCGGCCGTATCGACCATGTCGCCCAGGGTCACCCGGCCTTCCAGGTGTTCGCGGTCCCAGATGCCGGTCTGCGGCGGCAAGAGGCCGATCACCCCCAGGCGCAGCCGATGGGTCTTGCCGGTCCCGTCCCGCACCTGGCGGTCGAGGATGGTCCAGCGCGGAAAGATCGCCCCTTCTGCGGCGGACGCCGTGCCAGCCGTGGCTGCCAGGTTTGCGGCAACCACGGGGAACGCGGCGCGGGACAGCGCGTTGCGCAGGAAATCGAGACCGAAGTTGAACTCGTGGTTGCCCAGGGTGGCGGCGTCGTAGCCCAGCCGGTTCATCGCCGCGATCATCGGATGCAGGTCGCCGGGGCGCAGTCCGCGCGCCAGCGCCATGTAGTCGCCCATGGGCGAGCCCTGCAGGAAATCCCCGTTGTCGAACAGCAGGCAGTTGGCCACCTCGGCGCGCAGCACCTCGATCAGTCCGGCGGTGCGCGCCAGCCCAAGCACCGGCGTGGGGCGGTTGCGGAAATAGTCGAACGGCAGCAGATGCACATGCAGGTCGGTGGTTTCCAGGATGCGCAGGTGAACCTGATCCGCCAAGGCCGCTGCGGTGAATGGTTTTGCCTGGATCATTCCGCGACCCGCCAGAGCCGGTTGGCACGGCCCATCCGTGCCGCCAACGATGCCGGGAGCGGAGTTTCAAATCCAGAGCGGCAACATCCCACGATTAACCTTAGCGTATTCCCGCGCGACAACCATCCCTGGATGCGCAAGTTTGTATCAAATTCGCGCTCAAGTTGTTTCCATTCCGTGATCGGTCGGCAAGCCGCGCCGCAGTGCCCCCGTGGTTTGCGCCGATGCGCGCCCTGTGGCATGACGGCTGCCAGGTCAGGTGGGGTGAACGGGATGGGCATGGCCGACGCGATGGCTTTTGGCGGGTCGGGCCTGGATCGGGCTGCCGCGCTGCGCGGCGACGCCGCTGCCCTGGCCGACCTGCTGGCGCGGGCGACGGTGCTGCCGCTGTGGCGCGGCAAGCCGCTGATGTCCGAGGGTGCCGGTCTGGGGTGGGTCGCGTCCGGGCACGCCGTGCTGGCCCATGCCGCGCCGCCGGTGTTCCTGGGGCTTGACGACGGACATCCGCGCTTTGCCGCCGACATCTCGGACTGGGTGCCCGATGCCGGGACGGACGCGGTGCAGCCGGGGTTCTTCGATGCCTCGGAACAGCGCCACCCCGCGCTGCCCGACAGCCACCGCTTTGCCGAACTGCGCGGTGCCATGCTGCGCCTGTCCGCGCGAGAGGGCGAACTGGCCGCCACTGCCAAGGCCGTGCTGCAATGGCACCGCAGCCACCGGTTCTGCGCGGCCTGCGGGGCGGCGTCGGCACCGGCACAGGGCGGCTGGCAGCGGTTGTGCCCGTCCTGCGGTGCCACCCACTTCCCGCGCACCGATCCCGTCGTCATCATGCTGGTCACGCGCGGCAACCGGCTGCTGCTGGGCCGCTCGCCCGGCTGGCCGCCGGGGATGTATTCGTGCCTGGCGGGCTTTGTCGAACCCGGCGAGACGATCGAGGCCGCCGTGCGCCGTGAGGTGGCGGAAGAGACCGGCATTGCCGTCGGGCCGGTGCGCTATGCCGCCAGTCAGCCCTGGCCCTTCCCCGCCTCGCTGATGATCGGCTGCCGGGCCGAGGCGACATCGGATGCCATCACGCTGGACCCGGCCGAGCTTGAGGATGCCCTGTGGGTCGCGCGCGAGGACATGGTGACGGTGATGGACGGCCGCCACCCCGTGATTCGTCCGACACGGCGCGGGGCGATTGCGCACGCGCTGATTGCGGAATGGCTTGCGGACCGGCAGGATTGACGCGACACTGCCCGCGCAAATCCCGGATCAACCGGGACGGCAGGCAGGGCAGCACGTGAAACTGACACGCAACCAGGATGTCGAGGCCCCGATTGCCTTTGTCTACGCGGCCCTGACCGATTTCGACCATTGGGAACGCGCGGCGCTGCGGCGCGGGGCCGAGGTGACGCGGCTGGACACGATGGCCCATCCGGGCCCCGGCATGACGTGGAACGTGGGCTTCGACTTTCGCGGGCGGCGGCGCATCGTCGACCTGCGGCTGGTGTCGATGGAGCCGGGGCAGACGCTGGGCTTTACCGGGCAGGGGACGTCGATGAGCGGCACGGGCCTGTTCGACCTGGTCGAGATGGGGCCCAAACGCACCCGGATCGCCATGACCATCGAGGTCGAGCCGCGGACGCTGGCGGCGCGCCTGCTGCTGCAGTCGCTCAAGTTCGCCAATGCCAAGGTCAACCGGTCGTTCGAGACGCGCACAGCCCAGCTTGCCGCCGACATCGAGGCGCGCTTTCGCCGCAGCGCCGTCCCACAGCGCCGCTAGTCGCGGCGGCGATCCGCCGGATAGATGCCCAGAACGTCCATGTGCGTGGTGAAAAAGCGCAATTCGTCCAGCGCGCGGGCGACGGGCGGGTCTGCGGGGTGGCCTTCGATGTCGGCATAGAACTCGGTCGCGGTAAAGCTGCCGCCGACCATGTAGCTTTCCAGCTTGGTCATGTTCACGCCGTTCGTGGCGAACCCGCCCATTGCCTTGTACAGCGCCGCCGGAATGTTTCGCACGCGAAACGTGAAGGTCGTCATCATCCGGTCCGACCGGCGGCTGTCGTCCGGGGCCTGTGCCATGACCAGGAACCGCGTGGTATTGTTCGACTGGTCCTCGATCTGGCGCGCCAGCACGTCCAGGCCATAGATCTCGCCCGCCAGTTCCGAGGCCAGCGCGGCCATCGTCCGGTCGCCCCGTTCGGCGACGATCTTGGCCGACCCGGCGGTGTCGGCCCCGGCCACGGCACGCAACCCGTGCGTCTTGAGAAAATCGCGGCACTGGCCCAAGAGCACCGTATGGCTCATCGCCGAGGTCACCTCGGGCAGGGTCACGCCGGGCAGGGCCAGAAGGTTGATGTGCACCCGCACGAACGCCTCGTCCACGATGTGCAGGCCCGATCCGGGCAGCAGGCTGTGGATATCGGCCACCCGGCCGTAGGTCGAGTTCTCGACCGGCAGCATGGCAAGTTGGGCCTCGCCCGTGCGGCACATCTCGATGGCATCCTCGAACGTGCGGCAGGGAATGGCCTGGTGATCGGGGCGGGCCTGGCGGCAGGCCTCGTGCGAATAGGCGCCGGGTTCCCCCTGAAAGGCGATGCGCGGGGTCATGGTCGGGGTCGTCTCCGTCGGTTTTGCCCCGGAAAAGGGCGAATGGTCGCGGTCCTACACCTTGAATCCGGGGCATGGAAGCGGGTAGAAGCACGCGGACGGCTGGCAGATTGGGCGCGCAATGTTCGACACGATGACCATCACCAAGGCCGGGGGTGCCCTGTGCGGGTCGCTTCTGGTGTTCCTCCTGGGGTCCTGGGCGGCCCGGTCTCTGTACTACGTCGGTGCCGAGACGGCTGGCGAACACGGCGAAGCGCCGCAGGCCTATGTGATCGAGGTCGCTGCGGAAGAAGCCGCCCCTGCCGAGGGGGGCGAAGCGGTCGATTTCCCCGCGCTGGTCGCGGCGGCGGATGTGGCGGCGGGCGAAAAGGTGTTCGCCAAGTGCAAGACCTGCCACAAGATCGATGGCACCGACGGCACCGGCCCGCACCTGAACGGCATCGTCGGCAAGGCCAAGGCGGCCTCGGGCGGGTTCGCCTATTCCGATGCGCTGATGGGGATGGCGTCGGATGCCTGGACGCCCGACAACCTGAACGCCTTCCTGACCAACCCCAAGGGCTATGCCCCCGGCACCAAGATGGCGTTCGCCGGTCTGCCCAAGGTCGAGGACCGCGCCAGCCTGGTCGCCTGGCTGGCCACGACCGCGCCCTGACCCGAAGGATGCCCGCCCATCCTGCAAGGCCGCCCCGCCGGGCGGCCTTTTCGTTGACGCCCGGTCACATTGTTGCAATCCCATCTTGAGCGGCGACCGGTTCCGCCCCAAGCATCATCTACGGCAGCAGGGGAGAAACGGCATGGCACGTCACGGCAGAGCGGCAGGCAAGGGCGGCACGGTGCAGGTGGCAGCGGTCCCCCGCGCCGGGGCCTTGCTGACCTGGGCCGGGATGCTGGGGGCCGGAATGCTGGGACTGGCCGCCATGGCCACCACCGCGCGGGCCGAGACCGTGATCACGTCGCACGGCATCTCGACCTTCGGCGACCTGAAGTATCCGGCGGACTTCAAGCATCTCGACTACGTCAACCCCAACGCCCCCAAGGGCGGCGAGATCTCGATCTGGACGTCCGGAGGGTTCGATTCGATGAACCCGTTTTCCATCGAGGGGCGGGCGGCGGCGCTGTCGTCGGCCCCGCTGGAATCGATCCTGACCGGCACCTCGGACGAGATCGGGGCCAGCTATTGCCTGCTGTGCGAGACGGTCGAGTACCCCGAAGACCGGGCTTGGGTGATCTTCAACCTGCGGCCCGACGTCAGGTTCTCGGACGGCACGCCGATGACGGCGGACGACGTCTATTTCTCGTACGAGACTTTCCTGACCAAGGGCCTGACCGATTTCCGCACGATCCTGTCGCAGCAGGTCGAGAAGGTCGAGGTGCTGGACCCGCTGCGCATCAAGTTCACCTTCAAGGCCGAATTCCCCAAGCGCGACCTGCCGCAGGACGTGGGCGGGCTGCCGGTGATGTCCAGGGCCTATTACCAGGCCAAGGGGCTGGACATGGAGAAATCCACGATGGTGCCGTGGATGGGGTCGGGGGCCTACACGCCCGGCAAGATCGACGTGGGCCGGTCGATCACCTGGGTGCGCAACCCGGACTACTGGGGCAAAGACTTGCCGATCAATGTCGGCACCGAGAACTTCGACACGATCCGGGTCGAATACTTCGCCGACTATGACGCGGCGTTCGAGGGGTTCAAGGCAGGGGCCTATACTTTCCGCAACGAGGCATCGTCGATCAAGTGGGCGACGGGCTATGACTTTCCGGCGGTGGCCAGCGGGGCCGTGGTGAAGGCGGAACTGCCCTCGGGCAACAAGGCGACGGGGCAGGCGTTCATCTTCAACCTTCGGCGCGAGAAATTCGCCGACCCCCGCGTGCGCGAGGCCATCGGCCTGATGTTCAACTTCGAATGGTCGAACGCGACGCTGTTCTACGGCATCTATGACCGGGTGGACAGCTTCTGGGACAATTCCTGGCTCGAGGCCACCGGCGTGCCTTCGCCCGAGGAAGTGGCGCTGTTGCAGCCGCTGGTGGACGAGGGGCTGTTGCCGCCGTCGATCCTGACCGACGAACCGGTGCCCGTGTCGATCAGTTCCGCCGACCGCCAGCTTGACCGGCGGAACCTGCGCCGCGCCTCGGCCCTGCTGGACGAGGCCGGGTGGACCGTCGGCGACGACCTGATGCGCCGCAATGCCAAGGGCGAAAAGCTGGAGGTCGAGATCCTGAACGACAGCCCCAGCTTCGACCGGATCGTGAACCCGTTTGTCGAGAACCTGCGCGCCCTGGGCCTGGACGCGCGCCTGACCCGCGTCGACGACGCCCAGTTCGAGGAACGCCGCCGCCCGCCCGAGTTCGATTTCGACATCACGCAGCATTTCGCTACGACCAGCTATTTTTCGGGGCCGGAGCTGAAGCAGTACTACGGGTCGGAAACCGCAGATGTGTCGTCGTTCAACGCCATGGGGCTGAAGAGCAAGGCGGTCGACCGGATGACCGACGTGGTCCTGGCGGCCAAATCAAAGGACGAGTTGACCGTGGCCACCATGGCCCTTGACCGCATCCTGCGGGCCGAGCGGTTCTGGGTGCCGCAGTGGAACAAGAATTCGCATACGGTTGCCTACTACGACATGTTCGAACATCCCGAAAAGCTGCCCCCCTATGCTCTGGGCGAGTTGTCGTTCTGGTGGTACAACGCGGAAAAGGCGGCGGCGCTCAAGGCCGCCGGGGTGTTGCGGTAACGGCCGCAGGGGCAGGGAAGGCAGGCGGGCGACATGGGCGCCTATATCCTGAGACGGCTGTTGCTGATCATCCCGACATTGCTCGGGATCATGGTCATCAACTTCGGCCTGACGCAGTTCGTGCCCGGCGGGCCGGTGGAACAGGTGCTGGCGCGGCTGGAAGGCGGCGGCGACGCCTTTGACACGATCTCGGGCAGCGGCGATGCGGGGTCGGGCGAAGGCGGCGGCGGCGTGACGGGGGGCGAGACGCAGTACATCGGCGCGAGAGGCCTGCCACCCGACTTCATCGCCAAGCTGGAAGAGCAGTTCGGCTTTGCCCGCATCGTCTGCGCCGAGGGGTTCACCGGGGTGCCGTCGGTGACCGCGCCCGAATGCGCCAAGGAATACATCCCCTGGTACGAACGCTTTGCCACGATGATGGGCAAGTACCTGGTCTTCGACTTTGGCCAGAGCTATTTCCGTTCCGTGTCGGTCGTGGACCTCGTGCTGGAAAAGATGCCGGTGTCGATCACGCTGGGGCTGTGGTCCACGCTGATCGCCTATCTGGTGTCGATCCCGCTTGGCATCCGCAAGGCGGTGCGCGATGGGTCGTCCTTTGACACCTGGACCAGCGGCATCATCATCGCGGCCTATGCGATTCCGGGGTTCCTGTTCGCGATCCTGCTTCTGGTGCTGTTCGCGGGGGGGTCCTATTACCAGTGGTTCCCGTTGCGCGGCCTGACCTCGGACAACTGGGAAACCCTTGGCCCCCTCGGCAAGGTCGCCGACTATTTCTGGCACATCGCCCTGCCGGTGGCGGCCAGCACCATCTCGGCCTTTGCCACGCTGACGCTGCTGACCAAGAACAGCTTTCTCGACGAGATCAAGAAGCAATATGTCATGACCGCCCGCGCCAAGGGCCTGTCCGAGGGGCGGGTGCTGTACGGCCACGTCTTTCGCAATGCCATGCTGATCGTGATCGCGGGGTTTCCGGCGCTGTTCATCGGGGTGTTCTTCGGCGGGTCGCTGATCATCGAGACGATCTTCTCGCTCGACGGTCTGGGGCGGCTGGGGTTCGAGGCGGCAGTCAGCCGTGACTATCCGGTGATCTTCGGCACCCTCTTTTTCTTCGGGCTGATGGGGCTGCTGATCGGCATCATCAGTGATCTGATGTATGTCTGGATCGACCCCCGCATCGATTTCGCGCGGCGGGGGTAGGATGGCGCTTTCCCCCCTCAACGCCCGCCGCTGGCGGAACTTCCGGGCAAACCGGCGGGCGCATTGGTCGCTGTGGATTTTCGGCGTGTTGTTCGGGCTGTCGCTGTGCGCCGAACTGATCGCCAATGACCGGCCCTTGCTGGTGAACTACCGGGGCGACTACTTTGCCCCCATCCTCAAATCCTATCCCGAGACCGCCTTTGGCGGCGATTTCCAGACCGAGGCCAAGTACCGCGACCGCGAGGTGCAGTGCCTGATCGCATCGGGCGGGATCATCGACTGCCTGGACGACCCCGAGGGGATCACCGAGCGTCTGGACGCGGGCGAGGCCATCGAAGGGGCGCTGCCCGGCTGGATCCTGTGGGCCCCGATCCGGTCGAGCTACACCACGATCAACGACATCGGCGGTGCCGCGCCGTCCGCGCCCGACGCCATGCATATCCTCGGCACCGACGACACGGCGCGCGACGTGGCGGCGCGGGTGATCTATGGCTTCCGGCTGTCGGTAACCTTTGCGCTGGTGGTGACGCTGCTGACATCCGTCATCGGCATCGCGGCGGGGGCGGTGCAGGGGTACTTCGGCGGCCTGACCGACCTGATCTTTCAGCGGATCATCGAGATCTGGGGCGCGACGCCCAGCCTGTTCATCATCATCATCGTGGCGGCGATCTGGCAGATGAACTTCTGGCTGCTGGTGGGGCTGACCGTGCTGTTCGGCTGGACCGCGCTGATCGGCGTGGTGCGGGCCGAGTTCCTGCGGGCGCGCAACTTCGAATACGTCCGCGCGGCCAAGGCGCTTGGCGTCAGCGACGGCGTCATCATGTTCCGCCATGTCCTTCCGAACGCGATGGTCGCGACTGTCACCATGCTGCCGTTCCTGATCACCGGGGCCATCGGGTCGCTGGCGGCGCTTGATTTCCTGGGGTTCGGACTGCCCGCCTCGGCCCCGTCGCTGGGCGAACTGACGCTGCAGGCCAAGCAGAACCTGCAGGCCCCCTGGCTGGCCTTCACCGCGTTCTTCACCTTTGCCATCATGCTGTCGCTCATGGTCTTCATCTTCGAGGGCGTGCGCGACGCCTTCGACCCGCGAAAGACCTTTGCATGAGCGTGCTGGACGTCCGCGACCTGTGGGTCCGTTTCCGCCAGGACGGGCGCGTGATTGAGGCGGTGAAGGGGGTGTCCTTCAGCGTCGGCAAGGGCGAGACGGTGGCCCTGGTCGGCGAAAGCGGATCGGGCAAGTCGGTCACGGCGCTGTCGACCGTGTCGCTTCTGCCCGACAGCGCGGCGGTTACGGGTTCGATCACCTACAACGGCACGCAGATGGTGGGCGCAGCCGAACCTGCGCTGCGCAAGATACGCGGCAATGACATCAGCTTCATCTTCCAGGAGCCGATGACCTCGCTGAACCCCCTGCACACGATCGAGCGGCAGTTGGGCGAAAGCCTGGCCCTGCACCAGGGTCTGACGGGGGACGAGGCGCGCCGTCGCACCGTCGATCTGCTGGACAAGGTCGGCATCCGCGACAGCCAGTCGCGCCTCGGGGCCTATCCGCATCAGTTGTCGGGCGGCCAGCGGCAGCGGGTGATGATCGCCATGGCGCTTGCGAACGGGCCGGACCTGCTGATCGCGGACGAGCCGACCACGGCGCTGGATGTCACGATCCAGGCGCAGATCCTCGACCTTCTGGCCGACCTCAAGGCGCGCGAGGGGCTGAGCCTGCTGTTCATCACCCACGACCTGACCATCGTGCGCCGCATCGCCGACCGCGTCTGCGTGATGCAGGGCGGCGAGATTGTGGAACAGGGCGCGACGGCCGACATCCTTGCCAATCCCCAGCACCCCTATACGCGGAAACTGATCGGCGCCGAGGCTGTGGGTCGGCCCGACCCCGTGGCGGCAGATGCGCCCGAGGTGCTGCGAACGGAAAGGTTGCGCGTCTGGTTCCCGATCCAGGCGGGCCTGTTGCGGCGCACGGTCGGGCATGTGAAGGCGGTGAATGCCGCCGACCTGACCGTCCGGGCGGGCGAAACCCTGGGGATCGTGGGCGAAAGCGGGTCGGGCAAGACAACACTCGCGCTCGCCATCCTGCGGCTGACGCATTCGACGGGTCCGATCACGGTTCAGGCCCGCCGCATCGACGCCCTGCCGCCGCGCGACATGCGCCCGTTGCGCCGCGACATGCAGGTGGTGTTCCAGGACCCCTATGGCAGCCTGTCACCAAGGATGACCGTGCAGGAGATCATTGCCGAAGGCCTGGGTGTCCACGGGGTGGAACCGGGGCAGGACCGGCAGGCGATGGTTGCGGGCATCATGACCGAGGTGGGGTTGGACCCAGCCGCCATGGGGCGCTATCCGCATGAATTCTCGGGCGGGCAGCGCCAGCGCATCGCCATCGCCCGCGCCATGATCCTGCGCCCGAAGCTGGTGATCCTGGACGAGCCGACCTCGGCCTTGGACATGACCGTGCAGGTGCAGATCGTCGACCTCTTGCGCGACCTGCAGCGGCGCTACGGGCTGGCCTATCTGTTCATCAGCCACGATCTGCGGGTGATCCGGGCGATGGCGCACAAGGTGATGGTGATGCGCGCGGGCGACGTGGTCGAGGCCGGGCCTGCGGCGGAGGTCTTTGCCAACCCGCAGTCCGACTATAGCCGCACGCTGATGGCGGCGGCCTTTGCCGTGCCGGGGAAGGGCACCGATTCGGGGGCCGCCGCGTGAAGATCCTGTTCGTCCACCAGAACTATCCCGGTCAGTTCCTGCACCTGGCCCCCGCCCTGATGGCACGCGGGCATGATTGCCTGGCGCTGACCGATGCGTCGAACAAGCGGACCTCGCCGGTCAGGACCCTGCGCTACAAGTTCGAGGCCCAAGCCGTCGATCCGGCGGCCACGCGCCTGGGGCGCAACTTCACGCAGATGTCGGACCGGGGCGTGCTGGTCGCCCGCGCGGCGCTGCGCCTGCGGCGCGAGCAAGGGTATGTGCCGGACGTGGTCTTTGGCCATTCCGGCTGGGGCGAGACGCTGTTCCTGAAAGAGGTCTGGCCCGAGGCGCGGCACCTGGTCTATGCCGAGTTCTACTATTCGGGGCGGGGCCGCGACGTGGGGTTCGACCCCGAGTTCGAGAAGAACGCCGATGCCTTCGATCCGGTGATGATCGCCCAGGCCCGCGCGGCGCATCTGGGACAGGCGCTGTTGCACGCGGACGCCGGGCTGTCGCCCACGCACTGGCAGGCCGACACCTATCCTCCGGCGCTGCGCCGCCTGATCACCGTCATCCATGACGGTGTCGACACGGATGCCGTGCGCCCCGATCCGGCGGCGGAGGTCACCTTGCCCTCGGGTGCGCGGTTCCGGGCCGGGGACGAGGTGCTGACCTTCGTCAACCGCAACCTGGAGCCGTATCGCGGGTACCATATCTTCCTGCGCGCCCTGCCCGCCGTGATGGCGGCGCGGCCCGAGGCGCAGGTGGTGCTGGTCGGGGGCGACGATGTGAGCTATGGCCGCGCCGCGCCGCAGGGCACGACCTGGAAGGACGTGTTCCTGAAGGAGATGGCAGGCCGACTGGACCTGTCGCGGCTGCATTTTCCCGGCAAGGTGCCCTATGACACGTTCTGCAAGCTGATGCAGGTGGCGCGGGTCCATGCGTACCTCACCTATCCCTTCGTGCTGTCCTGGTCGATGATCGAGGCGATGGCGGCGGGGGCGCTGGTGGTGGGGTCACGGACCGCCCCGGTCGCGGAAGTGATCGAGGACCGGGTGAACGGGCGGCTGGTCGATTTCTTCGACATCGAGGGCTGGTCCGACACCCTGATCGATGCCCTGGCCGACCCCATCGGCCACATGCCCCTGCGCGCGGCAGCGCGGGCGACGGCGGTGAAGCGGTACGACCTGCGGTCGGTGTCGTTGCCACGGCTGGTGGACTTTGTCGAAGGCCAGGCGGTCTGAACGCGCGGGACCTGTCCGGGGGGACCGGGCAAGGGGGCGCATGCGCCCCCTTGGACCCCCTCGCCACGCGATCCGGCCACGTCGGTGCGGGTGGCCAGGGGGGCGCTGCCCCCTTGCTTCGCTTACCCCCGGGAGAGGTCTGCCAAGATGGGCGGGGGAAGAGGCGCGCGCTGCCAGTCGGGGGCCAGGTCGATGCGGTCGCAACCGGCCAGACGGGCGAGGCGGTGCAATTCGGCTTCCAGCCGGGTTGTCCGGCCTGACCCGAGACGCACGCCCGGTTCGGGCCAGAAGGCGCGCAAGGCCAGCGTGCCCCTGTCGCGGTTGGCCTTTGCATCCAGCCGACCGATCAGGCGGTCGCCCTGCAGCACGGGAAAGACATAGTAGCCGTAGCGCCGCCTGGGCTCGGGGACGAAGACCTCGATCCGGTAGTGGAACCCGAACAGGCGTTCGGCGCGGGCACGGTCACGCAGGGCGGGGTCGAAGGGCGACAGGATGCGCAGCCGGTTGGGCGGCTCGGGGGCATCGCGGGCCTGGTCCATGATATCGGGGCGGGCGAAGGACGGGCGGGGCGTGCCGTCGGCCCCTTCGACCGCGATGCGGATCAGGTCGCCCGAAGCCAGCCGCGCAGCGCACCAGGCCCTGGCCTGGTCGGGCGTGACGGCCCCCCAGTAGGCCGCAATCTCGCCGCTGGTGGCAAAGCCCAGGTGGTCGAGGGCGGAATTGCAGGCCCAGTCGGTGCTGTCGTGCTCGGCTGGGGCGGCGTCGCGCAGGGCCTGGGGCATGACCCGTTCGGTCAGGTCATAGACCTTGCGGAACCCCTCGCGCCGCGTGACCGACAGTTCCCCCACGCGCCACAGGTATTCGAGCGCGGTCGTCGACGGATGCCAGTCCCACCAGCCGCCCTTGCCGCGTTCCTCGCCCTCGCCGACGTCGGCCGAGGTGACGGGGCCGTGGTCGGCGACCCGTTGCAGCACCTGATCGAACTTCTGGTGGAACCCGTCGCGCTGCCAGCCGGTCCAGCGGTCGACCAGCCGCGCGCGGTCGCGGGCGAAGCGGTGACGCCAGTGCGGAAAGACGGCGGCGGGCAGGATCGAGGCGTCGTGGGTCCAGTGTTCCCAGAGGCTGCGGTGGCGGTCGAGCAGCGGGCGCAGGTCGTCGGGGCGATAGCCGGGGCGGCGCGACCACAGGATCATGTCATGGGCGCGGGCCACGGTGTTGATGCTGTCGACCTGGACAAAGCCCAGACGGTCGATCAGGGCGCAGAGCGCCTGTCCGTGCGCGGTGCCGGAAGGCGGCTCGGCCAGTGCGTGACGGTCGAGGAACAGGCGGCGGGCGGCGCGGTTGGGGACGAGCATGGGCAGGGGCGTAGCGGGGGACAGGCAGGATGGTCAATGACGTCCTGCTGCAGACCACTGCCGGACGCGCGAAAGTGCCGCATCATGGGCATGGCCAGGGAAAGGCGCATCGAACCGGGACAGCAAGCGGGAGTAGCTGTAGCCGAGTTCGGAGGCCTTGCACAGCCGTTCGCCGGTGCTGCGGCGCAAGAGCAGGCCGCCCCCGGATTCGACCAGCAGGAACCCCTTGTGCGCCAGCCTTGCGATCAGGTCCGCCCATCCCTGCGCATAGGCGAAGTCGTCAGCGAGGAGCGCCCGCAAGGGAGCGACGAGCCGCTCATCCGCCCTGACGGGCGTCTTCGCCGGGGCACGGCGGCGGAGGTCGCGGTCGATGGCGTCCCGGATGATGTGGTTGACCGATGTATCCTCGGCCCGCGCCGCAAGCTCAAGCGCGGCCAGCGTGACTTCGGACAGGCGCAGGGTGATGTCGCGGTAGGCCATCCGCAAAGTCTGCCCCGCGCAGGGTTAACCGCAGGTTAAGGCCCGACCGCCGCCGCAATCGCCCTTGCCGATTTCCGCGCCCGTTCGGTGGCCGACTTCAGCTGACCGCAGGCGGCCATGATATCCTCGCCCCGGGGCGTGCGGATCGGGCTGGCGTAGCCCGCGTTGTGGATGATGTCGGCGAAGGCGTGGATGCGGTTGCCGCTGGAACGCCTGTAGGGTGCCCCGGGCCACTCGTTGAAGGGGATGAGGTTGACCTTGGCCGGGATGCCGCGCAGCAGTTCGACAAGGCGCAAGGCGTCCTCGCGCGTGTCGTTGACGCCGTCGAGCATGACGTATTCGAAGGTGATCCGTTCCGAATTCGACAGGCCGGGATAGGCGCGCAGCGCATCCAGCAGCGCGGCGATGTTCCAGCGCCTGTTGATCGGCACCAGGCGGTCGCGCACCTCGTCCGTCGTGGCGTGGAACGACACGGCCAGCAGGCAGCCGATCTCGGTCGCGGTGCGGGCAATCTCGGGCACCACGCCACTGGTGGACAGGGTGATGCGGCGGCGGCCGAGGGCGATGCCTTCGTTGTCCATCACGATGTGCATGGCATCGCGGACGTTGTCGAAGTTGTACAGGGGTTCCCCCATCCCCATCAGCACGACGTTGGAGATCAGACGCGTCTCTTCCTTGGGCGCAGACTTCACCGGCCATTCGCCCAGGTCGTCGCGCGCCAGCATGACCTGGCCCACGATCTCGGCCGCCGTCAGATTGCGCACCAGTTTCTGCGTGCCGGTGTGGCAGAAGCTGCACGTCAGGGTGCAGCCGACCTGGCTGCTGATGCACAGGGTGCCGCGGTCGGTTTCGGGGATGTAGACGGTTTCCACCTCGTGCCCGCCGGCAATGCGGATCAGGTACTTGCGCGTGCCGTCGGCGCTGACCTGGCGGCTGACGACCTGCGGGACCTCGATCACGAAGTGGGCTGCCAAAAGGGCGCGATAGTCCTTGGCAAGGTTCGTCATCAGGGCAAAGTCGCGCAGGCCCCAGTGGTAGACCCACTGCCAGACCTGCCCGACCCGCATCTTGGCCGCCCTTTCCGGCGTCCCGGCGTCGATCAGGGCGGCGCGCAGCTGCTCACGGGTCAGGCCCACGATGTTCGGACGTCCGCCCTCGGGCAGCTTGCGCGGAACGGTCAGGACATCGGGCGTGATCGGGGCGGACATGGGCGGACCTGCGGCGGCGGATATCCGGCGCATATAGGCGTCATTCGCGCAAAAGGAAACCGCCGCCTACTTGCAGCGCGCCTCGGCCTCGGTCATCGCGGCGGTAAAGCCGTTCAGGCTGAACGTATCCTTGGTGTCCGTGCCGCGCCGCGAGCGAGCCGTCATCACCGCCTCTTGCCCGCGCTGCAAAGCCTGGATGACGGTGGCATCCATCGCCGGGTCGCCTGGCCAGGCAAACTCGTTCTCGTTGTAGTCCCGCGTTGCCGGGTCGTCGTCCACCGAGACGAATTCGAACGTGTCGCTTCCGACGGTCAGCCGGATCGGGGCATCGAGGGCAAGCTGATAGCCGCTGGTGAAGGACACCGAGGGCCGCTCGCCGGCAGCGTACCGGACGAACAGCAGGATCTCGCTGCGCGAGGCCTGCACCGGCCTGCCGTCGCGGGTGTTGACGGTTTCCTTGGGCTTGGACACGCCCCAGCATTCCTTGGGGTCGTTCCAGACGCAGACGCTCCAGTCCGTCTTGGCCGAAACGCATTCGGTTTCGGTTCCGCTCTGCTGCGCCATGGCGGCAGAGGCCGCAAAGGTCAGCGTCAGCCCGCACAGGGCACCGGCGATGCGTGCGATCATGTCTTCCCTAGGCCTCCAGCCGTTCCTGCCCTCGCCCTGCCGCGCCAAGCCCCTTGACCGGGGCTTTTCCTGTGGCGCAGGGCTGTTCAACCCGATAAACCTCAATACCGCAAGAACCGGGGGGCGCGAAAGCCCTATGGGCCGAAAATCGCGCATCCGTGACGCGGTGGTGAGGGAAACGATGCAAAATCCGCAGGCTATGGCCGAGCTTTGGCGCGGCGGACTGTTGGAAAGCGTGCATCTGGGGCACGCGGTGATCTGCGACGGGCAGGGTATCGTGCAGTCCTGGGGCAACCCCGACGCCGTGATCTTCCCGCGCTCGTCCTGCAAGATGGTCCAGGCGCTGCCCCTGTTGGAAAGCGGTGCGGGCAAAGCGCTGACCTCTGCGCACCTGGCCCTGGCCTGCGCAAGCCACAGTGGCGCAGCCCTGCACCGGACCCATGTCGCGCGTTGGCTCGACGACCTTGGCCTGGCTGAGGGCGACCTGCGCTGCGGCCCCCAGGAACCCGATGACCGCGACGAACGCGACCGCCTGATCCGGGCAGACGAGGCACCCTGCCAGGTGCACAACAACTGCTCGGGCAAGCACACTGGGTTCCTCATGCTGAACCGGCACATGCGCGGCGGACCCGAGTATGCGGACCCGGACCATCCGCTGCAAACGACCATCCGCCGGACGTTCGAGGAGGTGACGGGCGAGCCCTCGCCGGGTTACGGAATCGACGGTTGCTCCGCTCCGAACTTTGCGACGACCGTGACGGGCCTTGCCCGCGCCATGGCGGCCTTTGCCCGCGCCACCGGCACCGCCGACGCGCGCGACCGGGCGATGCACGCGCTGACCCGGGCGATGATGGCCCACCCCGACCTGGTGGCGGGCGAGGGAAAGGGCTGCACCGAACTGATGCGCGCCATGGGTGGACGCGCGGCGGTCAAGACCGGGGCCGAGGGGGTCTATGTGGCGATCATTCCCGAGCGGGGCATCGGCATCGCCCTGAAGATCATCGACGGCGGCACGCGCGGTGCCGAGGCGGCGATCACGGCGCTGCTGGTGCAGTTGGGCGTGCTTGAAGCGGGCCACCCCGCCGCACTGAAACGGCTGGATGCGGTGCAGCGGAACCGGCGTGGCATTCCTGTCGGCATCCTGCGCGCCGCGCCGGGATTTCCGGTCTGACGACAGATGCCGACCCCGCCTGTGGCTGGCAGCGCCACGGGCGGGGTCGCCTGACGCAGCGGGATCGGCCCGACCCCCGGCTGGGTGGGGGCATTTCACCGAAAGGGCCGGACCGACCTTCCTCGCTACTGCCACCCTGGGTATCGGTCGTTCGCGGCGGCGATGCGGCAGGGCCAAGGTGGTTTCAGGGCGCGTGCCCCTTGATTTGGCGCACACCCCGCGTCACAGTCCTGTCATGACGGTCCTGCCACCGCCCCCGACACCACCGCCGACCCCCCTGCCGTCGCAGGCCTACGACCGGGTCAGCTTTGACCGCCGGGAAATGGCGGCGATCATGTCGGTCTACGGGCGCATGGTGGCGGGGGGCGAATGGCGCGACTACGGCATCTCGTGCCTGAAGGACATCGCCATCTTCTCGGTCTTTCGCAACACCGCCGAGCATCCGCTGTACCGGATCGAGAAGCGGCCCCTGCTGCGCGGGCGGCAGGGAATGTATGCGGTCGTGGGCATGGATGGTCATGTGCTGCGGCGCGGGCATGACCTTGTGGCGGTGATGCGCGTGCTGGAGCAGAAGGCCATCCGGGCCATCGACTAGAGGGCAGAGATGCAGCCGATCAACCTTGCGGCCAAGCTGGCGGCCTTTTCCGAGCACTGGTCGCCCAAGGTCGTGGGGGCCTTCAACGGGCATGACATCATGGTGGTCAAGGTGCTGGGCGACTTCGTCTGGCATGACCATCCCGACACGGACGACCTGTTCCTGGTGCTGTCGGGCCACCTGATCATCGAGATGCCCGACGGTGCGGTGACGCTTGGCCCCGGCGAGATGTATGTGGTGCCGAAAGGCGTGCAGCACCGCCCCCGCGCCGAGGTCGAGACGCATCTTCTGCTGATCGAGCCTGCGGGCACGCCGAACACGGGCGATCCGGCCACGGCGGCGGTCAAGACCACGCTCTGATGCGGCCGGGGGCGCGCAACCTGATCACTGATGTGGCGGGCCTGCGGGTGGGCAACGCGCATGGAGCGGTGTTGCGGTCGGGCGCGACGGTGCTGCTGGGCGACCGCCCCTTCACTGCTGCCGTGCATGTGATGGGCGGGGCACCGGGCACGCGCGAGACCGACCTTCTGGCCCCCGACCGCCTGGTGCAGGAGGTCGATGCGCTGGTGCTGTCGGGCGGGTCGGCCTTTGGCCTCGATGCGGCGTCGGGCGTGGCGGACGGGCTGGCGGTCCTGGGGCGCGGCTTTGCCGTGGGGACGGCGCGGGTGCCCGTCGTGCCGGGGGCGATCCTGTTCGACCTGCTGAACGGCGGCGACAAGGGCTGGGCCGTCAATCCCTACAAGCGGCTGGGCCAAGCGGCCCTGGCTGCCGCCGCGCCCGACTTTGCCATCGGCAGCGCCGGGGCAGGGTATGGCGCGTTGACCGGGTTATGGAAAGGCGGCCTCGGCTCGGCCTCTGCCATCCTCGACAACGGCCTGACCGTGGGCGCACTTGTCGCCGTCAATGCCCTGGGTTCGGCCACGGTGGGCGATGGCCCCTGGTTCTGGGCCGCGCCATGGGAGATCGGGGACGAGTTCGGCGGCCTGGGCCTGTCCGCGACCTTTCCCGCCACCCACGAACCCCCGCCGCGCAAGCGGATGGGCGAGGCGACCACCATCGCCATCGTCGCGACCGATGCCGCCCTGAGCCAGGCGCAGGCGCTGCGCATGGCGACGGCGGCGCAGGACGGGATGGCGCGGGCACTGGTGCCGTCGCACACGCCCCTGGACGGCGACCTGGTGTTCGCGGCGGCAACCGGCGCGCGGCCCCTGGCCGATCCGCTGGCCGACACATTTGCGCTTGGCCACGCGGCGGCCTGCGTGCTGGCGCGGGCGATTGCGCGGGCGGTCTATCTGGCAACGCCGGTGGCGGGGGATGTGGCCCCGGCCTGGAGCAGCCGTCACCGCTGAGCGGGCGGTCAGGGCAGGAGCGGGGGGTTTCACACCCCCCGCACCCCCCGTGGGATATTTGTGGGCAGAAGAAGGGGCAAACGGACCGTCGCCTACCAGCGTGCCAGCAATGCCTCGTCGCTGTCCTTTGCCGCCACCCATTCCGCCCCGTCGGCCCCGATCTCTTTCTTCCAGAACGGCGCGCGGGACTTGAGATAGTCCATCAGGAACTCTGCCGCCGCAAAGGCGTCGGCGCGGTGGGGGGCGGCGGTGGCGACCATCATGATGGGCTCGCCGGGCAGCAGGCGGCCGTGGCGGTGGATGACGGCGCAGTCGGTCAGCGCGAACCGCGCCATCGCGGTGTCGGCATGGGCGCGGATCGCGCGCTCGGTCATGCCGGGGTAATGCTCGATCTCCATCGCGCGCAGCGTGCCGCCCGCGTCTCGGACAAGGCCGGTGAAGGTGACGACCGCCCCCGCGCCCTTGACTCCGGTCGTGAAGGCCGTCGTCTCGGACCCCGGATCGAACGGCGCTGACTGCACCGACACGCGCATGTCAGCCGCCCGTCATCGGCGGAAAGAACGCCACCTCGCGCACCCCTGCCAGCGGGGCCGCGAAATCGGACAGGTCCTGGTCAAGCGCCACGCGCAACGAGGCCAGGTCGGCGAAGGCCAGGGCATAGCGTTCTTCCCGCGCCGACAGTTCTGCCACCAGATCGGCCACCGTGGCAGCCCCGGTCTCGACCCGTTCGCGCGGCAGGCCGATGCGTTCGCGGACCCAGGCGAAATAGAGGACATCCAGCGTCATCGCTCGTCCCGCAGATAGGGCAGCGACTTGCGGAAATATTCCCACCCGGTCATCGCGGTCAGGAGGGCGGCAAGCCAGATCAGTGCAAGGCCCACCCAGGTCGCGTAGGACGAGCAATCCTTGGTGCCGCAGAAGGGGATCGGCGCGGCCAGGCCCTGGGCGACCATGTCGGCATATTGCTCGACCGTCTTGCCCTGCAGGCGCACGGCCTCGATGTGTTCAAGGCCGGTGCCGAGGAACAGGACGGCGATGGCCACCATCTGCGCCGTGGTCTTCCACTTGGCCAGCTTGGTGACCTTGAGAAGCCCCGCCTTCGCCCCCAGGAATTCGCGCAGGCCGCCGACAAAGACCTCGCGAAACAGGATCACGGTGGCGGGCAGGATCAGCCAGGGGTTCATCCCCGAGTACCCGGTGATGATCAGAAGCGCGATCACCACCATGGCCTTGTCGGCGATCGGGTCCAGCATCGTGCCGAACTTGGACTCCTGCTTCCACAGGCGGGCGAGATAGCCGTCGAACCAGTCGGTCACGGCCGCGCCGATGAACAGGGTCAGCGCGAACCAGTCGGCCAGGGGACGGTTGAAATACAGGAACATCAGCGGCACGCAGGGGGCCGCGATCAGGCGCAGGACGGTCAGCGTGTTCGGGATTGTCCAGATCATGGCGGCAGGGATAGCCGATCCTCGCCACAAGTGAAAGACGCCCCACCCGGCGCGGGCGGATCGTCGCGCCGGGTTCAGCGGCTCTGCTTCAAGAGCCGGGCCTTCTGCCGGTCCCAATCGCGTTTTGCGCTGGTTTCGCGCTTGTCGGCCAGTTTCTTGCCCTTGGCGACGCCCAGCTTCAGCTTCACGATGCCCCGGTCGTTGAAGTACATGCGCAAGGGCACGATGGTCATGCCTTCGCGCGCGACGGCGTTCCACAGGCGGGACAACTCCTTGCGGCTGACCAACAGCTTGCGGCGACGGCGTTCCTCGTGGCCCCAGGTCTTGGCGGGCAGGTAGGGGGCGATGTAGCCATTGATCAGCCACAACTCGCCCCCCTCGACCGAGGCATAGGATTCGCCGATGTTCGATCCGCCCTGGCGCAGGCTTTTCACCTCGGACCCCATCAGGATGATCCCGGCCTCGACATCGCTTTCGATGGCATAGTCGAAGCGCGCGCGGCGGTTCTCGGCGATCAGCCTGGAGTTGGGATCGGATTTCTCGGCCATGGTCCGCCCGAGATAGGCCCAGGGTGCGGGGGTGTAAAGGGCGGCTCAGGCGCACCAGCCGGGCAATGCCGCGTCCTCGGCCCGGCGGGCGGCCAGCAGGCGGCGGGCGGCGGGGGCGGGCAGGCTGGGAAAGATGTCGCCCTGGGGCGCGCTGCCCGCGCCGTGGCGCACGGCAGGACAGTGCAGCAAGAGGCCCGATGCGGCCCACACCAGCTCTTCCTCGGCGAACATCAGCGTCACCACCTCCAGCGGCGCGCGGACGGTGCGGCGCGTGACGCCGCGGTGCCCGTCAAGGGCGTTCGCGGGGAACAGCGCGCCCAGGGCATCGGGCAGATCGCCCGTCTGGTCGGCGGCGTCGAGATCAAGCAGCAGGTGCTGGTCGGGCAGAAGGGTGACGCGACCGCAGTTGCCGAAGGCCCCGCCCGCGAGGTCCAGCACCGACACCTGCATGGCGGGAAGGGCCCAGGTCCGGTCCATCGCCGCGATGCGGGCAAGGCCGCCGTCCAGCGTCTGCACGACATCGCCCGGCCGCAGCGTTTCGACGGCGCGCCAGCCGCCCCGGGTTTCGACCGGCGTTCCGGCGGCCAGGCCGGTGGTCACCGGCAGGGCCGGGAAGACGGTGGCAAAGGGGGCGATGCGGGTGAAATCCTGCATGAACATGGGCGTATCCTCCTGGATTGGTGCGGGTCATCCGGCCCGGCGGTTAAGGGTTGTGGCAGCCAATGTGGCCATGAGCCCAGGAAGCACCCGGATTTCGCCATTTTCCCGACACGTCCGCGTCATGAAAAAGGCAGCGTTGCGGCTGGGGAAACGCCTGGGCAGGCGCACCCCGGACGGTTTCGACGGCGCGGTCGCCTTAGCAAAGCGTTAACTGTTTTTGGAAGCCATTTCAGATGGTTGTCTGTCTAGCCGCGCCGCCGATTCGTCCGCGCCAGGGTGTACAGACCCGAGCCCACGATCAGCGCCGCCCCCGCCAGCGTCCAGCCGTCGGGCCGTTCGGCCAGAAACACCGTGGCCAGGATCAGGGCGAAGACCAGCCGGGTATAGCGGAACGGTGTGACTGCCGACACCTCGCCCGTCCGCATCGCCAGGGTCAGGGCAAAATAGGCGGCCACGCCGATGCCCGTCGTCACGCCCAGCAGGGCGGCCATGGCCCATCCCGGCACCACGGCACCCCCGGTCCAGGCCAGCAGCACCGCCCCGGCGGGCACCATCGCGGCAAAGCCGTAGACGCCCAGGGTCAGGCTGCCCAGCACCGGCGGCGCGGCGCGCGTGGCCAGGTCGCGGCCTGCAAACCCGATCAGGCCGATCACCGCCAGGATCGACAGCCATGAGAAGCCGTCCAGCCCCGGTCGCAGGATCACCAGCACGCCCGCGAATCCCACAAGGATCGCCGTCCAGCGCCGCCACCCCACGGTTTCGCCAAAGATCAGCGCGGCCCCCGCCACCACCACCAGCGGCGTCGCCTGCAGGATGGCCGAGGCACTGGCCAGGGGTGTCAGCGCGATGGCCAGGGTGTAGAACAGCCGCCCCGTCACCTCGAACCCCGCGCGGATGATCACGGGGTGCGACAGGGCGGCAGGGTGCAAGACCCGCTCGCCCCGCATCCGCGCCAGCAGGGCAAAGGCCAGCGCCCCGCCCAGGCCGAAGATCATCAGGATCTGCCCGACCGGCATGGTCCGCGCCACGATCTTGAGCAGCAGGTCCTCGACGGCAAAGCCGGCCATCGCCGCCACCATCCAGACGGCACCGCGCAGGTTGGGGGACAGTCGGTGCATCGGGCAGGGTCCGTGGTTCGGGTGGCAATCCCCGCAGGTCTGCCCGTCACAGGGCCGCGGCACGGTGGCGACCCTGCCACGGTCGCGCCGCAGGAGCCAGTGCCCAGCCGCCGTTCAGCGGCCGGTCTGCCCCTCGATGGCCTCGAGGCTGCGGGTCAGCGCCTCGAGCCGCGCAGCCAGGGCCGCCAGTTCGGCGGGGTCCGGGTCGGGCGACCGGGCCAGGGTTTCGACCGAGCGTTGCAGGTCCGTGGCCTGCAAGCGCAGGGCCACGAGGTCTTCCGCCATCGGGCTGCGCCGAGGGGCAACCTCGTTCCGGTCGTGCCAGCGGAACACGACCACCGCGACGACAAAGGCGGTCAGCAGGATCAGGGCCAGCCGTGCCATCCTGCTCCCCCTAACCCGCCAGGTGCCGCAACCCCTGGGTCACGTCCGTGCGCACCGCCAGCCGCAGCCCCGGTTCGTCCCCTGCCCGCAGCGCGGCCAGGATCATGCGGTGGTGCGGCGGGGCCTCTTGCCGCCGCAACCGGGTATAGAGCGCGCGCATGGTGGGCCCCAACTGCAGCCAGACGGTTTCGGTCAGGGCCAGCATCGCGGGGGCCTGCGCCCGCAGATAGAGGGTGCGGTGGAACTCCAGGTTGGTGCGGATATAGGCCACCACGTCATGCTTCGCGACGGCCTCGGCGTTCAGGCCGTTGATCGCGGCCAGCCGGTCGATCAGCGCGAAATGCGCGCGGGGCAGGGCGCGGGCGGCCAGTTCGGGTTCCAAGAGCGCGCGGATCGACGCCAGTTCCTCGATCCGCTCGGGCGTCAGTTCGGGCGTGGCGACGCGCCCCGAGGACGACAGCGCGAGCGCCCCCTCGGCCACCAGCCGCCGCACCGCCTCGCGCGCAGGCGTCATCGACACGCCATAGGTGCGGGCCAGGCCCCGCAGGGTCAGGGGTTTTCCCGGCGGAATCTCGCCATGCATCACCTGCACGCGCAGCGACCGGTACAGGCGCTCATGCGCCGGGGCGGTGCTGTCGGGCTGGCGCGGGGCGATCAGCATGGTGCTGTCACGTCCCGAACCGGTAGCGGTGCAGCGTCTCGCCCTCGGTGCGCAGCCAGCGGCGCTGCGCTGCGTGCCCCGGACACAGGCGCGCGACCGTGGCCCAGAACCGGGGGCCATGGTTCATCTCGGCCAGATGCGCCACCTCGTGCGCCGCGACATAGTCGAGCACCGCCGCCGGGGCCATCACCAGCCGCCAGTTGAACATCAGCCGCCCCTCGGCGCTGCACGACCCCCAGCGCGACCGGGTGTCGCGCAGGGTCAGCGCCGTGTAGGCAAGGCCAAGGGTTTCCGCATGCCGGTCGCACCCCGCCGCCAGCCGGTCGCGCGCCATCGCCTTGAGAAAGGCCTGCGCGCGTGCCCCCGCCGTGGCCGGGTCTCCCGGCAGGTACAGGCAGGTCCCGTCCAGCCGCGTCTGGCGGCCCGCTGCCGGGGCCAGGGTGACCGCGCTGCCCTCGACCGGCACCACCGCGCCGATGCCGACCGCGATGCCCACCGGGCGCGCCGCCAGTGTCTTGCGCAGCCAGTCCTCGTGCTCTGACAGGAACGCCATCGCTGCCGCCTCGCGCATGCGGTGCGGCAGGGTCAGGGTGACGCTGCCGTCGGCCCGGCTGACGCGCAGCGACAGGCGGCGCGCGCGGGCCGACCGGCGCAGCTGGATCTCGACCTGGGGCAGTCCGGGCAGGTGCGGCATGGCGGTCCTTTCGCGGATGTGCAGGATACCCGGCGATCCGGGGCGCACAAGGTCTGGCTTTTGCGCTTGACAGCCCGGTGGCCTTGCGGCATGCGGCGGCGTTCCGACATGACCTTCAGCCAAGGGAAAGCATATGCCCAAGGACGAATGGGGCACGAAGCGGGTGTGCCCGACCACCGGCAAACGCTTCTACGACCTCAACCGCAGCCCGATCATCAGCCCCTATTCGGGCGAGGTCGTGGATATCGAAAGCGCCCGGCGCAAGGCCGTGGCCGCCGTGATCAGCCGCGTCGCGCCCGAAAAGGACGATGAGGTTCTGGTCGATGATCTGGATGCCGAGGACGACCTGATCGTTCCCGGTGCCGCCGAGGATGGCGATCTGGACGACGATCTGCTGGAAGACGATGCCGACGAGAACGTGTCGCTCGACGACCTGACCGACGTGGCCGGGGCCGACGAAGAGCCCTGAGCCCGCCCGCCGCCCGGCGCTTTTTTGCTTGCAGCGCCGGGTGGTCACGACTATGCAACGCGAGCGCCGCGCAAGCGGCAGACCTCCGGTGGGGCCATAGCTCAGATGGGAGAGCGCTTGAATGGCATTCAAGAGGTCGGCGGTTCGATCCCGCCTGGCTCCACCAAACTTTCTAAATGATTACAATGCGTTAGCAGGCCGTCCTTCGGGGCGGCCTTCGCGTTTCTGATGCGTTTGCAACATTCTTGCAACATTCATGGCTGCTCGTTTAAACGCGGAGACGGCTCCCGCACTGTTGCCCAGTTTGCGCCAAAGTCCTGCCACATAAGGGATTTATGCCAAACGGGAGCAAAGGGGGCTGCACGTTGGGCGTTACGTTCGATTTTCCGATCCATCGTCAGCACGTCGCCCCGTCCTTCAACGAGGGCGCGTGGGTTGCTGTGCCGCCGATCATGGAAAAGCTCAAAGCGGCAAGGCCATTCTTCTGCAAGGTGCCCGACTCACCAGAACAAGGGTTCGCGCGCTCCATTCATCTGGTGAACGGTCGCATCTACGGCTGCACAGGCTACAGCGCGGTCGAGTTCGAGGTCGGCGACACGGGCCTTCCGGGTATCGCCCTAAAGCCCGAAGACATCTCTATCCTAGCGTCCTTCCGGCAGGAGGTTACGCACATCTCGGTTTGCGACGAGCGCGTCGTGTTCAAGTTTGCGTCGGGCGAGAAGTACGAGTTTGCACGGGACACCTACCCTGACCGCTACAAGCGCATGTTCGACAAGCACTGGCGCATGGGGAACGACCTGTTCGATGCCGCTGCGATCAGGAAGCGGTTCATCGAAGTGTTCTCGGCACTGCCTGCTGACTCGAGCATTGAGGTGCATTCCGACGGGTTCGTTGGCTACCCAGATGATGCGCCTGTCTGGAAAACCAAACTCGATGCCGACACCCGCGCGACCGAAACACTACTGTTCGACGCCCCGGACCTGCTCCTTGCAATGAAGGTCGCAGATCAGATCGACTTCAACGGAGGCGATGCGACCTTTGCTTGCGTCGAAGGTCGGGGCTTCACGGCAAGTCGGACGGTGCCAGCATGACGGGCCTTCGCGACGGCATCTTTGCACACCAAGAGGGTTCAACCCCGCGCCATGTCGTCGAGCGGCTGCTTGATGGGCGCGTGAACCTGCGCCTCGACAATCCCTTCGCCATGACATTCGAGGAACTAAAAGAGCGGATCGCAAAGGCCAAGAAGCAGAAGTTCGACGCAGAACATCGGGTCTTGTTGCTGGCGGGCGAGATCGACCGCCTCGAAACGCAGCAGCGCGACCTTGTCGAGGCGCAGCAGCGGTTCGTCGAGACAGGCGAGATCGACCCGGCGCTGATCCCAGAATGTGACCATGTGGTCGCGGAGCAGGCAAGCGGGCGCAACGCCGTTGCCTGCAAAGCGGCCCGCGCCGTGATCGAGGACAAGGTCAAGGCCGAAGGCTGGCAGGTCGAGCGCACCCACGCAGATGACCGCTACGTCTATGTGACGATCAAGCGCGCCCGCGAGGAGTTCGACACGGTCGAGGAACCTCAGAAGGAGCGGATCGTCGCCCGCGTCATTGAGGCCATCGAATCCCGCAAGGATGCCTTCCGGCAGTTCCTTGCACCCATGCGCCGCATCGCGACGGCCCCAGTGAACCCGGCTGCACCATGATCACCATTGAAGACGAGAACGACCTCTGGAAGCTGTTCTCGGAGGCCCCTGACCAACCCGGCACCCACATACGGACCTTCGATCTCGAATTGCGCACGGTGCTCAAGACGAAGATTAAGCTGACCGATACGACGAGGTTCTACCACCTATATCGCTGTGGGTATGTCGTCGGGCAGTACAGCGCCGAGGACGCGAAGCATAAGAACAGCGCGCAAGCACTCGTGTCGCAGGCGAACCTGCGGACGGTCGGCCTCGCCATGGCGCGCCGATACAGTGATGACGTTGCTGTCCAGTATCTCGGCCCCCTGCCGGGGAGCGACAGGGCGTAGCCGCGCTGCTCTCAACTTACTGCCGACATTGCCAAAATCGTCGCTCGCCTCTACTTAGGGGTGTATTGCAGAAACGGTCAGTAGGTAGGAGAATACGAGGTTGGCTTGGTTTGATGGATTGACGCCGGGAACACCCGCACACAGTATTGCTTCGACGACAAACGCGCGTGTCCGCGTCGTCGCTGGTCCCGGCACGGGAAAGTCCTACGCGATGAAGCGCAGGGTCGCGCGCCTGCTCGAATCTGCCGTCTCACCCGATCTCATTCTCCCGGTGACATTCACACGGGTTGCGGCGCAAGACCTGCACCGTGAGTTGGTCGGAATGGGGGTGCCCGGCTGCAACGCGCTAAAGGCTCACACACTTCATAGCCTCGCGTTGCGCATCTTGATGAGGAACCACGTTCTTGCCGCCACAGGTCGCATCCCGCGCCCGCTCAACGATTTCGAGACGGAGGCGATGATCTACGACCTGATGACCCCGACCCGAAAGAAGAAAGAGGTTGCGGCACGTCGTCAGGCATATGAGGCGGCTTGGGCACGACTCAACAACCAAGTTCCGGGCTATGCACCATCGCCGGAGGATGCTGCATTTCAGCATGACCTGCTTGCTTGGCTACGCTTTCATCAAGCGATGTTGATCGGCGAGGTCATCCCAGAAGTCTATCGCTATCTTTCATCCAATCCGGGTGCGCCTGAGCGCGCTGAGTTCAACCACATTCTGGTCGATGAATTCCAAGACCTGAATAAGGCCGAGCAGGCAATCATCGAACTGTTGTCCAATGCAGCCGACGTCTGCATCGTGGGCGATGATGACCAGTCGATTTACAGTTTCAAGCACGCCCACCCAGACGGCATTCGCGACTGGTTGGTTGTCAACGCTGGTGCGGACGATCTGAGCCTAATGAATTGCCAGCGTTGCCCTACCCGCGTCGTTGACATGGCGAATGCACTGATAGCGCACAACGTCCATCGCCCTGTGCCACGCCCACTCGTGTCCATTCCCGCGAAGGGTCCGGGCGTTGTGAGCATCCTGCAATTCCCGAACCTCGACCGAGAGGTTCTGGGTGTTGTGACCAGAATTCAGCAGATGATTGCTGCGGGCACACCAGCGGGTGACATTCTTGTCCTTGCGCAAAGTCGTGCCGTTGGAACGCCGATCTACGACGCGTTGCTTGCAGGCGGCGTTCCCGCTCGATCAGAATATACGGAATCGGAACTGGAAAACGAGGATGCACAGCGGGCTTTCGCGCTGCTCAAACTGTTCGCAAATCAAGATGACCGGGTTGCACTGCGCTGGCTCGTTGGCAAGGATGGCAACAATTTCCACGCTGCGGGCTATCGGCGTGTCAGAGATCGTTGTGAGGCAACGGGGCATTCGCCTTGGCAGGTGTTCAGCCAATTGAGCGCAGGCATTCTTACCCTACCTCACACAGGGCCAATAGTGACGGCCTTCAATGCGCTTGTGGCCGACCTATCTGCACTAGCGGCGCTGCCTGATTTGGCTGCGGTGGTCGATGCGCTCTTCCCGGCAGGGCAGGCGACGACACGCGAATTGCGCGAGATCGCCGTCCGATTGATCACGGACGATCCAACGATAGATGCGCCGTCGCTAGTGGGGGAACTGATTTCCGCTATCACGCAACCAGAAATCCCAACGGAAGTTCAAGAAGTCCGCATAATGAGCCTGCACAAGAGCAAGGGGTTGAGTTCGCCTGTCACGATCATTGCGGGCTGCGTGAATGGTCTGTTGCCGAGAGCACCCAAAGTCCCGCTAACCCCCTTAGAGCGGAGCCACTACGATGAAGAACAGCGTAGACTCTTCTTCGTGGGTATCACGCGGGTAAAGTCCGACCTTGCCAACGGGAAGCCGGGAACGCTCATACTGACCTACTCCCAGCAAATGCCTCTCGCTGCCGCGATGAATGCCGGAATCACGCCTGCTTCCGTCAGCTATGGGACGGCGATCCTGCAAGCGAGTCGGTTCATTGCAGACATGGCTCCTGCGGCTCCTGCGCCAACCTTCGTTCCATAGATCGGTTGACGCACCCCCGGATTGCCGTCCAAGTGATTGTGCCTCAACAACGGAGGCACAATCATGTTCTTCAACCGTCGCCCGCCCGCGCTGCCACCGCGCGACTTCCCCCTTGTCCTGCGCCGCGAGTGGCGCTGTGACTGTCCCGCCCGCAAGGGTCGGCTGCGCGCCCTCGCCTTCATCGCATCCCGCCCGACGTTTAAACGGCCAGCGCCTTACGGGATTGCAGCCGAATGACCTACGAAGACACAGAACGGGGCGTCTGGGCGATGTTCTACGGCATCCTGGACCTGCCAGAAGTCACTCGTGTTGTGCCGCTAGGCTCGTCTGTCTGGCGGGTTTACTTCGGCGACGGGTCCGAAGCGACAGCTTACCCGCTGGAAGGCAGATTTGAGGAAGACCCTGCAACCGTCGGAAAGCGTCGATTCTAGGCGGCGTAACGGTCAGCGGGCAACGTCGCGCCTGCAAACCACTGCCCCCGCACAGCGCAGGCGCTTTGCCGGGGCGCTGGCCCGGTTCAGTGATAACCGCGCAGCTTGCCGACGCCGACATACCCCGGCATCAGGAATTGCGATGCGAACGCCCCTACAGCCAAGCTGATCCCAAGATCGCCGTGGCCTGCGGCGTTGCGGGACTGCGTGATGATCTGATTGCCCGCAGCCGTCGTCGTGAGGGTGAAGCTCGCAAGGTCTTCTTCGATCAACTTGCGAAGCGGCAAGTCGGAGGCGAAGGTCAATTCCCCGGAGGCGAACATCACCGACAAGGTTTCGACCATCATGGTTTTGCCGACAGAGACATACTGCCCGTTGCGCGACCAGTTCTGTCCCGTCGTCATCTGCACGGCGTTGTGGCGCACGTTCTTCTCAACCAGCATGTCATGCACGACGCGACCGAGACCTGTCGCGTCGATGGACAATTCGCACCGCCCGACGACGGCAGGACGGTTCATCAGGTCAATCAGATGTCCCACCACATCGACGTAGGACACGCCCCGGAAGCGATCCGCATAAACGACGACCCGCTCACGCGGCCCAAGCATCTGCCGCGTTGACGTTGAATAGAACGGCACCCGACGGTCACGGATCATGGTCACGGCAGAAAAGTCGTTCGCCTGCCCAAGGTCTGCTGAAACCCAGAACTTTTCGTAACCGATGGCCTTTTCGATGATCGGGTCATTGCCCGTGGACAGCGTGACCCGCCCGTCTTTATGGAACAGAGGTTCAATCATAGCAGCAACGCCTTCACGTCTGAGGTCGCCCGACCGATCAGGTCGAGATCAAAATATCCGAGGCCGTCCGACAGCATTTCAACGCAGACCTCCTGCCGATAGCGGGTGGGCGAAAGCTGTTGCTTGAGGCGCGCAACGCGGGTTGCAAGGCGCGGGATAGACTCCCCGGAAACGACAATGCGGTGGATACCGTCGCCGGGGCGCGCATTCAGGAACAGGCGGGCGAAGAAGTTGTTCTTCCCGGCAGGCGTTGACGCATAGACGATTCGACAGTTCGGGCCGTCGCCAAGCATGGGCAGCAGGGCGACGATGGTTTCTTCATCGTTCGGAATGTAGGCGCACTCATCGACCAAAATTTGCGTTGCAGAATAACCCCGGATCGTCGCGCCGCTGGCCGGAACAGCGATGAACCGCCCGCCAGAATTGCACTCAATCTCGGATTGGGTCGCGCGTTCGACGATCAGGTCTGTCTTGCGCAGGTGTGCGGCAACCTTGCGGACCAGTTCCCGCACCTGCCGCTCTGCCGGGCACAGCGCGATGGTTGTGCCGCCTGCCTGCAACTCCTGAACCCCAAGCGCCGATAGCACCTCTGACTTCCCGGCCTGACGGCAGACACGCAGGGCCATCGTCTGCGCCCGCGACGTGACAGCCTCGACCTGCCAAGGGTCAGGCGGGCCACCGAGGAAGTGCGCCATCTGTGCTGCCGGATCAAGGCGACGTTCGAGGTCTTGGCACCACAGGGTAAACTCGTCAAAGGCCAAGGTCAGCCTCCTTCGTCACGCTCAAGACATGGTGGCGCATCCGGCGCAGCAACGGTTCGCGGGCTTCCGGCACCTCGTCGATGACTTCTTGAAGAATCTGGCGAAGCTGGACCCATTCTCGGCTCTGCGACAAGGTCACGTTGACGGTCAGGGCGGTCGCGAGTTTGCCTTGCATGGTGGCAATGTCGCGGAGGACGCGGCGCAAACCTTCCATCGCAGCCAGGGCGAAACTGTCGTCGCCCGAGGCCTCGGCCTTCGTGATCAGCTTTTCCACGCGCTTTGCCAAGGACTCGTAGGTGACGGCAATGTCCATGCGGTCTTGGTTGATGATGCCCGTGTCTTGTTCGACCGCAGAGATACGCGCCTCGGCCAGAATGGCGCGGCGGCGTTCTTCTGTGATCTTATCTTTGTGTCGCTTGACCGAGTCATAGGAAATGCCGATCCGCTTTGCGATTTCCGCTAGTGGACGCGTCCCAAGGACGATTTCCTTCTCAATCGTCGCCTTGTCCGCGCGCATGTCGATGACTGATCGCCGCCCGCTATTCTTGTTCCCGCCCTGCATTTAGGTGGTTCCTTCATCTGCGGTGGGATCAGCCGAAAGCGCCGTGTTATCGTCTGCCATGTAGAAGGCGACACGTTCCCGCAGTCGCTGCCACTCACCAACGGAGATCGACCCGAGATGATCATGGACCTTATCAGCCAGCAGTTTCCCGACGTTCGCCGCGAGGAGTTCCTCGCGACACTGCGCGAGATCGACCCCGCGAAGGTGCGCCTGCATCGCCTTCGCAAGGAAGTGGGTGAGGGCACCCATCGGGTGGCCTAGCTTGACCTTTTCGAGGGCCGTAGTCGTCGCGACGGTGATGCCGTCGCGATAGACATAGACCTCCCCATCGTCGTCCCAGAGAACCATGCGAAAGGCATAGTCGAGGCAGGCGCGGGTTTCAGGACTCGCCGTTCGCATTGGCAGCGGCCTCCATCAACTCGAACTTTTGCCGCGCATGTGCAGGCAGATCGTCGAGGCTGCGGAAGGTGCGCAGTTTGAGGCCTTCCTTTTCGGCCTTAAGCTGTCGCTGCACGTTTCCGGGTCCGTCGTGCATATCCGCACGGACGTAGCGGATGCCGTCGTGGGTGTCGTCGAACGAGATTGTCTTGGTCTGCACGACGGGGGTCTTGTTGTTCCGCCATGACTGCACTTCGCCGTCAGAGGCGACGCGGAGGGGAACACCACGGGCTTTCGCGCGGGCTTCTGCTTCCTGATAGGTCTGGCGGTTCCGGGCCTGTTCGCGCGTCAGGACCACTGCTGCTGTGTTCTTGGGCTGGTCGGCAACAGGTTTGGTGCCGAGGAGGATTGCGGTGTCGCGCATCTGCTTTTCATGGCGCGCGGCGATCTCTGCGAACCTGTCGGTTTCGACGTTGGTGCGCTTGCCGTCCTTCACCTCGTCAAGAAGCTTCTCCGCGTGTTTCTTGAACCCGCCGAGTTGTTCTTCGACCAGTGATTGGATGTGCGGTTTCAGGGCCTCGATGAACGCGGCCATCTGCTTTTCGTTGTCGCTCATTTGTCTCTCCAAAAACAAAGACGGGCACCTTGTAGGAACCCGCCTCCGTGTTCTTGGAGCGACAAGTTCCCCACCCGTCACTGATGTTGTCGGACCTTCCGCCGTGGATGCTCAACTTGGAAAGCAGGTCTTTAGGCGGCTTCGGCCAACTGTTTGAGGTAGACGCGAAGGCCTGCTTTCGGCTGGTATTCGGGCAGGCGTTTGCCTTGCGAGGTCCACCCGATCTCACATGTCGGGAGGGCTGCGCGGAGGGCGTCAATCAGTGCGGGACCATCGCAACTTATCGCATGAAGGGAATGTGCGCCCGCGCGGTGTGATTGGGTGATCTGCCATAGGGCATCCCCCAGATGGCTGTGCATCGACGGTAGGGGTCCAAGTAAGCGCGAGACTTCGCCGTCCTTCCAGCGCCGGGATGCGCGGATGTGGCCCGGTTGCGTGACGAAGAATGGATCGTCGGGGATGGTCAGGTGCGTGCCGACAGGGTCGATGATGGCAGGGGGCGATGCGGCCTTGATCGTCGGCAGGGGCTTCGGCTTGTCCGAAGGCGCAGAGTGTTGAACGATGCTTGCCCAGCGGGCACGGGCGACGGCGAGGCGGGATTCCCCCGGCAGGTCAAGTTGACCTTCGAGGATCATCCGCACTCGGACAGCGAGAACGTCGCCGTCGAGGTCGAGGTAGGAGGCCCACTTATTGCGCCACTGTGCCGACTGGCCGTGACGGGCCGTCAGGTATCTCATGGCTGTGATGGCGATGGTATCGACTGTGTCGCGGGTCACGCTGTCGTTTGCCGCGCCCCCGAACATGTCCTTGAACGCCTGCGCGAGGATGGCCGCCGCAAGTTTCTGCTCAGGTGTCGTTGGCCGGGTGCGCCAGTTCGCTGGGATGATCGGCATGACTCGTCAGGACAGGGCGTTGCCGACTGTGCTGACCCAGCGCCACGGCAGGTCGAATTGACCTGTGCCCGCGCTGATCCGCAGGCCCGCGTCGGTCGGGTCGATGCGATAGGCGGGGGTATCGACGGGGGCGGCGTTCGGGTCGATGAAGGCCAGCAGTTGACTGCCGAGACTGTCGGCATCGTTCAGGCGAATGGCCGTGACGTTGTGATCTTCGGCGCGGGTGATAGTCGCGGTGGACCCGCTACGGAGGGCAGTGAATTTCATGGGCGTTGCTCCTTTGTGCTATGATCGTTTTACAACCTGCGCCCGTGCGGGTGTGAAAAGATCAAGGTGCAGCAAGGAGATAACGAGGTGGAGATTAGAACGTCGGTTCGTCGGTGCTGTTCGAGAAGATGGACGACGCGACGATGCGCTTAACGACCACCGGGGCACACATGAAGAAGCGCGCGAGATCGTCATGGGCCTGACAATCCCAGTCGGCGAACTTGACGAAGGCATGGCCGTGCTCGTCGGTGATGACATACATGTTGGGAGCATAGTAGTCGTCGGTGATGTAGTAGGGGGAGCGCGGTGGTGCACAGTCGTACTCGGTTGAATGACCTTCCCACTTGCCCGCGCGGAGGGCAGGCCCCGCGATCTCGTTGGCCGCGTCGATCCAGCGAGGGTTGTCCCGGTCCTTGATGATGGTAGCGGCGGAGCAGATGGTCGCGAGGATGCGGTTGGCATCACCGAACAGGTAAACGTCCGCGAAGAACGCGCCGTGTGTGATAGAATGCTTGTGGTAGCGCACGGTGTAGAAGGCGTCTGCCTTGAGGGCTGCGGCACGGTGATGCTCGGCCACCGGGTATAGTCCTGCTGGGATCGTGGGCAGAGCGTCGTAGGAGGCAGTCAAGGCGTAGGGCTGTGCTGTTGCTCGCGGCAGCATCGGGAAGGCCCGGAGCGGTTTGGTTGAGATCAGGCCGAGTGTGCCTTCGCGCATCTTGACGGGCATGTGAAGAACTCCATGGTTGTCAGCGCATTATGCAGCAAGCGGCGCGCGGTGATCGACCAGCGGACTTAGGTGACACCCGCGATTGGTGGGGCAGCGAGAATCTCTGCCAAGATTTGTCTAAACCCCATGCCGGGTTCCGTATGCCGCGAGAGGGGGTCCACCGTAGCAGCGCGGGCGTGAAGGGCGGTGCGATTGTCGGGCATCAGCATAGGGCGGCGGGTCGATGCACCGGGCAGCGCCGCAGCAGATGCGAGGACTTGTGCCGATGATCGGCATTGCGAGGGATCGGCGGGATTGTGCGGTGAAGTCCCAGTCGAACCACACCTGCAACTGCGTTAAAGACGACCCGACTTGCCGCCTAGCCGCATGGGAGGCGAATGTTGCAGACGATGTTGCAAACTCGCCGGGGCGCGCGCTGATCTTGCTTAGATCAGAATCGGTTGGCAGATCGAAGTGATTGCATCGGCATCAAGTGGTCAGTTTTCAGGAGGCCAGTTGCGACTTGGTCGCAACAAAGAAGGTGGAGAACTGGGGGCGAACTCGGTTTGCACAGATCGGAGCGAAGTCATCGCCGTCGAAGCGACGTCAGGACGCAAACTACGCAAAACCGATCACTTTCAAAACTACTTGCGCGAAATGAATGGATGGATGGATGGCTAAAAACACGTCCATCCATCCATTGATTAAAATACAGCAGTTTCGCTTTCCACCGATTTTGCGTGGTTTGCGTCCTGACACCCTCGCAAACTGTCCCACTACGCCCGTTTTCACTGTACCGCCTCATCCACCAATCGGTGGACGCCTCGCAAACCGCCGAACGGGCGCAGCCATCCCTGACCACGCCCGCCCGATTTTCGTCCACCGATTAGGTCAGCCGTCCACCGATTAAAACGGCACCTCCCGGTCAGCCTTGTCCCTCGCCTCACGGGCCAGCGCGATCACCCCTTCGACGTCACCCTCAACGTCCCGATCCTTCGTGAAGACGAACTCCCGATTGGGTCCGCGATCCACCCGCCAACCATAGGCCTTCGAGAGCAGCGTTGACGCCTCCATGATCCGCTTACCCATGATCCGCGCATTCTTCGGAATATCGTCTAGGGGCAGGCGCAGGTCGTGCACTACCTCACGGAGGTCGGCGTGCAGTGTAGACGCCTTGAAGGTTCCTGTGCGACTCCCCAACCCCCCGAGGAAGTCGACGAGGAAGATCAGAACGCTGTCCGCGTCACCCGCCTCCATGGCCGTCTTCATACGCATCCCGTCATAGGCCGCGACAAACCACCCCTCCTCTCGTCCGCGGGCCTGTGCGATGCACTCGCCCACGCGGGTAAAGACGCCGAAGCGTGAGGACGTTTGCTTGATCAGGTGAACGCGCCCGAGGACATGCGCAACGAGCGAGAACAGCGCGCCTCGGAAGCGCGGCATCTTCTCGCGTCGTGCTGCCCGGAACGTCTCCTCGTCCATGTAGGCTGCTGGGCGTTTGAGATCGACGCGGACGATCCGTTCGATCAGGTCTTGACGGTAGAAGGTCGGGTCGATGCCTGCGATCAGCACCGGTCGCATGGCGTCAAGGGCGAAGACGTCACCGTCCGAGTACAGTTTGCGCTTCGACATGCCCCCGCCCGTGGACAGACGGCACAGCGCGTCCGACAGCCGCGCGAGGGTCGAGACGTTATCGAAGGACATGACAGCAGACCCGTAACCCGAGACGACGAGGTCTTCCTCGCTCTGTGGTTCGCCTGACTGCGCGCCGACTTTGGGGTCAAGTATCTCGACGATGGTTGCGAGGGTCGATGACTTCGCCGACCCCGCTGGCCCTTCTAGGATCGTGATCGGGCATTGTTCCGCTGGGTTGATGATCGCTGTGACCATCCATGCGAGCAGGAAGATGAAGGCGTCTTCGTCGAGGTTAAGGAACTCGGCCAGTTCGTCAGCCGATCCGGGTTCAGGCATCGCCATGGGCAAGCCCACCCCTTTACGGAACATTACGGGTGCGTCGTTGTTCACCCGCCAGCCGTCCTCGTCGATCTCGATGATGGTGCGCTCTTTGTCCGCAAGGAAGACGTACCGCTTTCCGCCATGCTTGGCGAACCGAAGGGCGATGCTTTCGGGTTCGCTCTCGCGCGCCGTCGCCTGCGCGATCATCTGCGCCCCCTTCACCTCTCGCTCGTCGGGCAGGCGCTGGTGGGCGCGATACAGCGCGAGCGCACACACCTCTTTGAACTCACCTGTGTCGATCCGAACGAAGTCCCGAGGCTTCAATTCAGCATAGGCAACGTCCGACTGGTCGCGGAGGATCTTGACGTCGGACAAGAAGTCGATGGCAAGCAACCTGCGGCTTTCGGCGGCAGTAAACGGGGTCTTGCCCGTATAACCGTGCTCCTTTGCGAACCGCCAGAACGACAAGGGCGTGTACTTCTGCGCGCCGCTAAGCCGGTCCCATTCTTTCTCGTCGCCATGCTTGAACGCAGCCGACGTCTTTGACCATGCGATGAAGCGGTCGCGCGCCCAGGTGTTCTCCTTGCCGAATGCTACGACGAGGCAGATGCCCGCAGCGCCCCACCAATCGCGATTATCCACGTCGTACTTCTTGATGAAGCAGTCGAAGGCCGCGTCACGATCCACCTCGGACGACTCCGCCGCCTGCTTGCGACCTGACTTCTTGCCCGCGTAGGGCACGATCTCGATCTCACGCCCGGTGTTGAGCATGTGTGTGCCATCATCGAAGAGCATCAGTTCTGCCGACTTGCGCCCGTAGGGTAGTGCGACGATCTGCGCGCCGGACCCTTTCGGCAGCACTTCGACCTCGCCGTTGATCAGCTTGCCGCCAGCCTTGCGCGTCAGGTTCACCTTCTTGAGGAAGTGGTCAGCGAAGTCACGGATTAGGTCTGTGCGGCGAGGTTCAGCGAAGACGATCCATACCTGCGCGCCCTGACCGCCACCGGAGCGGAAGCACAGGTGCGGGACGTTCGATGCGGTCAGTTCGTCACTGACGGCCTTCACCTTCGCGAAGATGTCGGGCTGATCCATTTCCGCGTCATGGTCGTCGAAGTCGAAGATGCAGAGGCGTGACTTCTCGCCGCCATCGACGTTCATACGGATGCCGATGCAGTCCTCGCCACGGCTCAGGTGCTGCGTCAGAACACCATCCGTGATCGGCGCATTGACAGGGAGGTAGCCCCACTTGCCCTTGATCATCGACCGCACGGAATATCCTGACGGGTCTGCAAGGGCGGCCACCTGTTGCAGGAAGGCCAAGTCATTGTCGTTCATGTCCATTCTCTCTGTCCGAGAGATTGGTTCCTCAAACTCCGCTTAGGTATCGACGTGAAAACTGCTATAAATCGCTTATTCACTCTGCGCGCGATACCGAACGGGGCGAGAACCAATCTCGCCCCTTTCACTTTGCAACCCGATGGGAACGCGCCCATTCGATTACGTCATCCCGGTCGTAGCGCAGTGTTCGGGCCGTGATGTGCAGGTATGGCGGGCCTTCGCCCTTCTGCCGCCACTCGAACAGCACTTCTTGCGACACGCCGAGGAATTCTGCGGCATCTGCCGTCTTCATGAGTTTCGGGCCAAGCCCGATGCGGGTTAGCTGGTCAGACATTTGCCCGACGGTGTAGCGCAATGCGCGCACTTCTTCTGAAAGGTCAGTCACTGGAGTCATCTTTCATGATGAAGCCAATGACCGTGGGCTTACCCCTGCGCGCGCTGCCTGCCTTGCGGCTCACCAGCTCTGCACCACGATCTCATCTCAACCAAGGGCGCGTGGCGAGATGGGGCGGTTATATTCCTACCGCGAAGTGCAAAGACAGCGCCCCGCGCCTGTTCAACTTAAGATAGACCCTCAAGCAAGATCAACTACGGAATCAGGTCCAACTCCGCACTGTCTCAAAATGCGCGCGGCGATCTGATTTGCGTGATGATGCGAGGCCGAGCCTTGGTCGTAGACGTCCTGAACCGATTTCTCGGTATCACCGCGCAACTGGTCGATGATGTAGGACGGTAGCAATTCCATGCGCGCAGCCGTCGTGAACAGTCGGCGGGTGTCGTGCTGGCGCAGCAACTTCCTCTGCCGCTTCACGCCGTCAACAACTTCGGTGATGCTGAGGTGCCCAAGGTCTTCGGCATGGCCTGACACGGACTCTGCCGGGAACACCCAGCCTTCGCGATGGGGCAATGTCTTGAGGGCCGCAACAACAACGTCGGCAATCGGGAAGTCTCGTTCAAGGTGGTTTTTCAGATCGTCGATCTTGATCGTGCCCTTCTTAAGGTCAACGTGGGACCAATGCAGTTCGCAGACGTCGCCTGACCGAATGCCCGTGAACAGCATCACTGTCCAAGCGACCTTGCGTGTCGGGCTTTTAATCGCTTGGATCAGGTCCATGCAGGGCCAAGGCTGGTTCACGTCGAACAGGATGCCCGGCTTTTTCTTGGGCTTCTGCTTCACCTTCAACTCAGCCGCGACATACGGCAGGCCGCGCAGGATCGACGCGCGGCGCGATGCCATGCGGACAAGAGCGCAGATGTGTTCTGCCGTCGATACCTTGCCCGCGCGTTCGATGTTGCGAACAACCTCCTCCATCATCGGCAGTGTGACGCGTTCAACGGGTTTTTTGAACAGGTCAGTCAAGTAGGTGTCGATCTCGATCTTGTAGGTGTCGAGCGTCGCCTGCTTCGCCGTCGAATTCTGAATGTGCGAGGCGAACGCATCGCCCAAGGTCTTGATGCCCGATGCCTTCGCATCCCGCCCTTGGTCGAGTTCGTCGAGTTTTGCTTTGGCGAGAACAAGCGCCTGATCGCCCGTCGCGATGGCCGGGAACGCGCCGAGGTTGATCGACTTCACGGATGACCCGATGCGCTTCGACAGCACCCATGTCTTGGTCGCCTTTCCCACGGACAGACGCAGACCTTTATAGCCTGTGCCGACGTGAGAGTAGAACACCGTGCCCGTGTCAGGATGCTTGATTTTCGCGATGGACGGGCGCTTTGAGAGGTCGATAGACGGCATGATTTGGCTCCTTTGCAACATACTTTGCAACATTCGAGGCCGATCATACAGGATCAAGTACCATTATGACAACTTGAATTTTGTTGCAAACTGTTGTTTTACATGTGTTTACCATACCAAGTGGGGTGAAGCACTACCAAAACCGGACGAATGGCATTCAAGAGGTCAGGGGTTCGATTCCCCTTGGCTCCACCAACTTCCCCGCATGACCTGTTGAAGTTGCCCGAGGCTGCGGGGACTTGCCCGTTCCGACCCCAGCCATTCCGCTATCGCGCATAGGGGTTCCTGGCGTTGCGGTCGGTCGACAGCGATTGCTGCCGGTCGCGCACAAGCCCTTCGATGGCATCGGCCAGATGCACCTCGGCGATGTGATGATCGCCGCGCGCCACGCGCAGACGATGCGCCGCGATCATCACGTCGGCATGGCTGCAGCCGAAGGGCGGCTCGAACTTGTAGCAGGCCAGCTCGATCAAGAGGCCGAGCGGATCATCGAAATAGATCGAATCCATGAAACCGCGATCTTTCGGACCGTCGACGGCAATGCCGCGCGCGGTCAGTCGGGCATGCGCCTGGCGAAAGGTCGCAAGCGACACCGCAAAGGCCAGGTGATGCACCGCCCCGGCCCCGGTCGAGGTGCGCTGGCCAGTCGGTTTGCGGCCTTCGTTGGTGAAGATGGTGATCAGACGACCGTCGCCGGGATCAAAGTACAGATGCCCCTCTTCCGGCCGGTCCAGGTTGGGCTGATCGAAGATGAACGGCATGCCGAGCATGCCCTCCCAGAAATCGATGCTGGTCTGGCGGTCAGCCCCGACCAGGGTGATGTGATGCACGCCCTGCGTCTGAAGCTTCTGCACGATCTTCTCCGGCCGCCGTGCTATCCCTTGTCACTGACGTTCGTCTTGAATGCAACATCGAAGGCGGACTTCGTGGCAGCGTCCGCCGTCGTCTGGTTCTGCGCGACCCAGTCGGCATAGGGCATGCCGTAGACCACTTCGCGGGCCTCGTCCTTGGTCAGGGTCAGGCCGCGTTCGCCTGCCGCCTCCTGGTACCAGCGCGACAGGCAGTTGCGGCAGAACCCGCCCAGGGTCATCAGGTCGATGTTCTGCACCTCGGGGCGCTTGACCATCAGGTGATCGACCAGGGCGCGGAACGCTGCGGCCTCAAGCTCGGTGCGGGTGGCGGGGTCGATGTCGGGCACGGGCGTTCTCCTGCGGGCATGGGTGCAGGATGCGGCGGCGGACCCGGCACCGCAAGGGCGTCAGGCCACTTCGCGCAGCGTGATCGAGGCCGGATCGATGTCGGAGACGTACAGGTTTGGCAGGAACGCGATGATCTGGCTGTCCAGAATGACGGCCACGTTCTGCGCAGACTCGCCCGTCTGGAAGTCCATGAGCGTGATCGTCCCGCCGTCGCCAGGCTGCACCAGCAGTTGCAGCGACTCGGTTGCCGGATCGAAGTCGGTGATCACCGCCGCCGTCATGGCTCCGGTGACATAGACGCCGAAACTGTCGATGCCCGCGCCGCCGGCCATCCTGTCGCCGTCGTCGCCGATCACGGCGTCGTCGCCGTCGCCGCCGTCCAGCAGGTCACGCGAGGTGTCGCCGCTGGCCGAGAACAGGCTGCGCTCGACGCGGGGCAGATGTTCGGCTGCGGCGTCGGCACCGTAGCGGGCGACAAGGATATCTTCGATCGCGTCGGCCACGGGGGACACGGCATTCTCGGCCGTCAGGTCTCCGGTCAGGTCGATGCCCAGCAGGATGTCGTTGCCGGCCCCGCCGCTCAGGGTGTCTGCGCCCGACGAGGCGAACAGGTCGTCATCGCCGTCGCCGCCGTTCAGGCTGTCGTTGCCCGCACCGCCCACCAGCGCATCGCCGTCGCTGCCGCCGGACAGCGTGTCGTTGCCCGACCCGCCCAGCAGGATGTCGCCGTGGTTGCCGCCGATCAGCACGTCGTTCCCGCCTTCGCCCGCCAGGATGTCGGCACCGGACAGGCCGGTCGGCCCCTCGCCGCCCTCGATCTCGTCATTGCCCCTTGCACCGAAGATCAGGTCGTCTCCCTCTTCGCCGTCGATGGTTTCGGACGTGTCGTCGCCTGCAATGATATCGTTCTCGGCGGGAATCTCGGGTTCCGCGTCTTCCTCATCGCTGCCGCCTCCGATGCCCACGGCAAGCAGAAGCCCGAGCGGAAGCAGAAGTGCCAGGAGTTCCATGAAGCTGGTCCTTGTTGGTATGACGGACCGTTGATGCGAGACGGCGGTCAGACTTGTCAAGCCCATGCAACCGCACCGCTTTATTGGAAGGTCATTCCTATCGTGCAGAAGGGATCGTTTCGAATTCGGCAACGCCTCACAATTCTGCTGCATTGCGTCTTCGCCCCCGCTGATTCCAGCGGCGGGCAGCAGACGAAGGCGAATCTGCAGGGCAAGCAATTCCATTGCGGACCCCAACTGCAACAATTCGCGCAGGCTGAAACTCGCGCAAACCTGTCAAGATCACCAATTCCTGCCAGGGAGACGCTGGCAACAGTATCGAAGTTTGCCAGCCGCCGTTGCCGGAATGGATCGCGCCCTTACAACTCCGTCGCCTCGCGCAGGGCTGCCTCCAGATGCGGCGCCAACCGGTCGGCCCAGGCAAGCTGTCCCCCCGGATCGCCGATCAGGTCGTTCCTGACCTCGATCATGGTGTGCTGCCGACCTGTCTGCAGGGCGTGGCGGTCGATGGAATCACCGGGCAGGTGGCCGTTGTAGGGCTGGTTCTCGCCCACGCAGAGGTCAGGCTCGGTCTGCAGGCTGCGCAGCAGGGGCAGCGACAGGCGGGTGTCCTGGGGGGCATAGAGGACGCCGACGTGCCACGGCCGGGGGGACCGGCCGCGCAGGCAGGGGGTGAACGAATGGATCGCCAGGATCACCGTGTCGTCGCGCCGCGCCGCCAGCCGTGCCAGAGCGTCGTGATAGGGGCGGTGCAGGCGGTTCAGCCGCTCTTCGATCCCGCCCGCGTCAATGTGGCGGTTCGCCGGGATGATCGTGCCGTCGTACAGCTTCATCACCAGCGTCGGGTCGTCCTCGCCCCGGTTCGGGTCGATCACCAGGCGCGAGAAGTCGGACAGGATGCAGGGCGCGTCCAGCCGCTCGGCCAGCCGCGCCGCCACCCCCGCTGCCCCCACGTCCCAGGCGATGTGACGCGCCATGTCGCCGGGCGCGATGCCCAGGTCGCCGCCCGCCACCCACCCAGGCACATGGTTCGAGGCATGATCGCAGGTGACCAGCCAACGCGCGGGGCGCGTTTCGCCCAAGGTGTGGTAGGCCTGCCCTGTCATGCTTGCGTGACCCCGCTGGTGAATGTTGCACAGATAACGGGCAGGGTGCCGGAAGGGAATGCACCAACACCACTGCGGCGGTTGCCCCGCGCCGGAAATTCCGCAATAAGCCCCGCGTGGCCCCCCACAACGCAAGGACCAAGGCAGCATGAGACGCCTCCGCAACGTCAAGATCGTGGCCACGCTGGGGCCTGCCTCCAGTGACTACGACACCATCCGCGCCCTGTCCGAGGCGGGGGCCGATGTGTTCCGCCTGAACATGAGCCACGGCACCCAGGACGACATCGCCAAGCGCCATGCCATCATCCGGCAGGTCGAGGCCGACACGGGCCGCCCCATCGCCATCCTGGCCGACCTGCAAGGACCCAAGCTGCGCGTCGGCGCATTCGCGAACGACGCGGGCGAAGAACTGGTGCCGGGCGCGGCGTTCCGGATGGACCTGGATGCCACCCCCGGCGATGTCACGCGCGTGAACCTGCCGCACCCCGAGATTTTCCAGGCGCTCGAGCCGGGGTCGAGCCTTCTGGTCAACGACGGCAAGATCCGCCTGCGCGTCGAAAGCTGCGGCCCCGATTTTGCCGATTGCATCGTGACGGTGGGCGGCACGATTTCCAACCGCAAGGGCGTGAACGTGCCCGACGTGGTGCTGCCCTTGAAAGCGCTGTCGCAGAAGGACCGCAAGGACCTGGAGTTCGCCTGCGAACTGGGGGTCGACTGGCTGGCCCTGTCGTTCGTGCAGCGCCCCGAGGACGTGATCGAGGCGCGGGCCCTGGCCAACGGGCGCGCGGCGATCCTGTCCAAGATCGAGAAGCCGGCGGCGGTCAAGGCCTATGACGCCATTCTTGCGGTCAGCGACGGCATCATGGTGGCGCGCGGCGACCTGGGGGTAGAGTTGCCGGTGACGTCCGTGCCGCCGATCCAGAAGCGGCTGGTGCGCGGCGCGCGGGCCGCCGCCAAGCCGGTGATCGTGGCAACGCAGATGCTGGAATCGATGATCGAATCGCCGGTGCCGACACGGGCCGAGGTGTCGGACGTGGCGACGGCCATCTACGAAGGGGCCGACGCGATCATGCTGTCGGCGGAATCGGCGGCCGGCAAATACCCCATCGAAGCCGTCAACACGATGAACAACGTGGCGATGTCGGTCGAAAGCGACGCCACCTACCGCGAGGTGATCGAGGCCAGCCGAAAGGCCAACCGCGAGACGGTCGCCGACGCCATCGTTGCCGCCGCCCGCGAGATTGCCGAGACGACACCGATCAAGGCGATCTGCTGTTTCAGCCAGACCGGCACGACCGTGGCCCTGGTCGCGCGCGAACGCCCGCGCGTGCCGATCCTTGCGCTGACGCCGCTGATGGACACGGCGCGGCGGATGACGCTGACCTGGGGCACCACCTGTGCCATCGCCGAGCCGCAGGACCGCTTCAAAGGCGCTGTCATCGCGGCGGTGCGGGCGGCGCTGGAGCAAGGGTTCGCGGTCAAGACCGATTCCATCGTGGTCACCGCAGGCGTGCCGTTCAACAAATCCGGCACGACGAACATCCTTCGGGTTGCCCCCTGTGACGAAAGGTTGATCTTCAAATCCGAGGCAGAGTAGGCTGCCGCAGCGTAACTCGTTGCGGAGCAGTCCTTGGACCCCGACCTTTTCCTCGTGATCGGCATCATCATTGCCGTGCTCACCATCCCGTCGCTGATGTCGGCCTTCATCGAGGGGCGCACACCGCGGGCCGGGGCGGTCCTGGTGCTGATCTCGGGAACCCTGATCGTGCTGGCGCTCAGCGAGCATCCGGGGGGCTATGCGCTGAACGACATTCCGCAGGCGTTCTATCGGGTCGTCGGGCGATACCTGAACTAATCGGTCCCGATCAGATGACGGTGAAATCCTGCCAGTCGATCAGGACGCCGATCTGGAACTGCGCGATGACCTCGGCCGGAGCCGTGCCGTTTCCGTCGCTGTCGTAAGACAGCGAGCCTGTGGCGGGATCGAGGATCAGGCGGTCGGACCGATCCTGCGCCCGCGTGCCGATGCGGAAGGCACTGCCGCTGACCCTTGCGCCGATGTCGGCAAAGACCGCCCCTGACAGGGCCAGATGGTCGGCCGCGCTGTCGAAATCGGTGATGGTGACGACATTCTGTCCGCTTTCGGGGGCGATCAGGAACTGGAACGTGTCGGGTCCCGTGCCGCCGGTCAGCGTGTCGTGCCCGCCATCGCCCGACAGCTGGTCGCGTCCCTTGCCACCGTTCAGCACGTCGTCGCCTGCACCGCCGAACAAGGTGTCGTTGCCGCTGCCGCCGCGTAGATCGTCGATGCCGTCCCCGCCGTACAGGACATCCCCGTCGTCGCCGCCGGACAGCAGGTCCTGTCCCGTCTCGCCGTGAAGGGAGTCCGTGCCGTTCCCGCCGAACAGGCTGTCGTCATGCGGCCCGGCCCCGGTGGCACCCGCGCCACGTTCGCCCTGCAGCAGGTCGTTGCCATCGCCGCCGTCCAGCCGGTCCGACCCCTCGCCGCCGGTGATCCGGTCCTGGTCGGCATCGCCGTAGAGCGTGTCGTCGCCGATCCCCGCATCCATCGTGTCGTTGCCTGCGCCGCCGCTGGCGTACTGCGCCGATCCGGCAGAGGCCGCGTCGAGAAAGTCGTTGCCCGCATCCAGCCAGGTCTCGCCCTCGCCCTCCGGCGTGCCGACGAACACCAGGTCGTTGCCATCGCCGCCAAAGATGCGGTCGTAGTCCTGGCTGCCAGTCAGCAGGTCGTTGCCGTCGCCGCCATAGACCCAGTCCTCGCCCAGTCCGCCGATGGTGGTGTCGTCGCCGGCGTCGCCACGGAGCGTGTCGTTTTCGTCGCGGCCCCAGAGCAGGTCGGCGTCGTCGCCACCATACAGCAGGTCGTTGCCGTAGAGCCCTTCAAGTTCGTCATTGCCGGTGCCGCCGTAGGCCGTATCGTTGCCTTCCAGCGCGCGGATCGTGTCATTGCCGGGCCCCGCCTGGAAATAGTCGTCGGAGGTGGTGCCGGTCAGCGAATCGTCGCCATCGGTGCCGGGGGGAAGGGCGGGAAGGTCGGGCATGGTGCGGCCTGCGTGACGGGGGTTCGGATGGGGTCAGACCACTGCCCCGTAGGTTGGGGGAGGCGGGATCGACGCAACCAAGACACGATCCGGCCCGAAAAGTCAAAGTCCCGCGCCCGGCGGGGGCGGATTGGCGCCGTCGCACGCGGCCTTGCCACCGGCTGCCGCCGCGACTGGTGCGGTCGTCGGGGCAGCTCGCTTCCCGGACCGTACGGGCAGGATCGCGCGCCTGCTTGCGCCCCGTGGTTCTTGCGTGTAAGCGACGCGCCTTACCCCTGTGTTGCCGGCCAAAGTGGCATGCCGAGCCGCACCTGAAACGACTGGAGATCGAAATGCCCAAGATGAAGACCAAATCGGCGGCCAAGAAGCGCTTCAGCTTCACCGCCAGCGGCCGGGCCAAGGCCGGTGTGGCGGGCAAGCGCCACGGCATGATCAAACGCTCGACGAAATTCATCCGCGACGCCAGTGGCACCATGCTCCTGTCGCCGCAGGACACGAAGATCGTCAAGAAATACATGCCCTACGACCGGTAAGGAGATACACCCATGTCCCGCGTCAAATCCGGCGTCGTCACCCACGCCCGCCACCGCAAGGTGATCAAGGCCGCCGCAGGCTACTATGCCGCCCGGTCCACGAACTTCAAGACGGCGACCCAGGCCGTCGACAAGGCGAACCAGTACGCCACCCGCGACCGCAAGACCCGCAAGCGCAACTTCCGCGCGCTGTGGATCCAGCGGATCAACGCCGCCGTCCGGCTGTTCGATGCCACCTTCACCTATTCGCGTCTGATCGACGGCCTGACCAAGGCGGGGATCGAGGTCGACCGCAAGGTGCTGGCCGATCTGGCGGTGCACGAGCCCGAGGCGTTCAACGCCATCGCTGAAAAGGCGCGGGCGGCGGTCGCGGCCTGACGCCGAAGCTGCGATGTCTGTCGAAGGCCCCGCATCCGCTGCGGGGCCTTTGTCATTCCAGGCGACCCGCCGGGTCATGATCCGCGCCCTGTTCCTGTGCGGCAAGGCGCGGATGCGCAGCCCGACCGCCGCCGCCGTCGCGGCGGACTGGCCCGGCGTCGAGACCGACTTTGCCGGGCTCAGCCACGATGCCGACGAAAGGGTCAGCATAGAGCAGGTGCTGTGGGCCGACGTGATCCTGGTGATGGAAGCGCGGCAGGCAAGGCGACTGCGGTCGCTGTTTCCGGCGGCGCTGCGGGGCAAGCGGGTGGTCGTGCTCGACATCCCGGACCGTTTCGGGTTCATGGACCCCGATCTTGTGGCGCTTGTCTCGCCGCGTCTGCGGGCAGCCCTGCGGCCCTGAGACCGCCGATCAGGCGGGCCAATGCCGTATCCCAGCCCGCAGGGTCGCCCCCCGCCGCCAGTGCCAGGGCCGCCCGGTCATAGGCCGCCGACAGCGCCTGGGCCAACGGGGCGACGGGCCCCTTCGGCATCGCGCCCGCCGCCATCGCCGCCGACAGCCCTTCCTCAAGCGTGACCGCGCCGGACCCTGCGTCGATCTCGGCCATCCGGTCATGCCCCAGCACCGAGGGCGCATCGACCAGCATCAGCCGCACCCGCCCCGGTGCCGCCAGCGCCGCCAGAAACGCTCGTCCGCCCCGGATCAGTGCCTCGATGGGGTCGGCCCTGGCTAAGTCCGCCGTGCGGATCGCATCGCTGATGGCCTGCGCCTCGGCCCGGATCACGGCGGCGAAAAGGTCGGTCTTGTCGGCGAAGTGGTGATACAGCGCGCCGCGCGTGACACCTGCCGCCGCGACGATCTCGGGCGTGCCGGTGTCGGCAAATCCCTTTGACACGAACAGGGCGCGGGCGGCGGCGATCAGCGCTGCGCGCGTGGCATCGGTGCGTTCGGCCTGGGTTCGGGGTTTCACCTCTTGCATACATACATCCTGTATGTTAAATACCTACATGCCGAATGTATCTCGACTCGCGACAGGAGGAAACCATGAAAACCACAAGCTGCTATCCCGTCATCATGACCGGCGACGTTGGCGGTACCTCGGCCTTCTGGCAGCGCCACTTCGGGTTTCGCCCGCTGTACGAGGCGGACTGGTACGTGCACCTGCAAGGCGACGACCCAACGGTCAACCTCGCCATCCTGAAGGCCGACCATCCCACGGTGCCTGTCGCGGCACAGGCACCGGTGGCGGACGTGATCCTGAACTTCGAAGTCGAGGATGTGGACGCCGAACACGCCCGCCTTGTTGCTGCGGGCCTGCCGATCCTCACGCCCCTGCGCGACGAGGATTTCGGCCAGCGCCATTTCATCACCGCCGACCCCAATGGCGTGCTGATCGACATTATCCGCCCGATCCCGCCCTCGGCCGAAGAGGCGGCCCTGTACGACCCTCGGGCGCTGCCCGTCTGACCCTTGCGCGCAAGGCCGGTCCCGGCTAGCACCTGCGCCAATTGCAGGAGGCTGGCCATGGACGGGCTCGACACGCTGAAATCGCGCTATCTGGGCACCATTGCCGCCGCCGACAGCGAGGCGGCGCTCGAAGAGGTGCGGCTGGCGGCTCTGGGCAAGAAGGGCGAAATTTCGGCCCTGATGTCGACCCTGGGCAAGATGGACCCCGAGGCACGCAAGGCGGCAGGTGCCGCCCTGAATGCGCTGAAGGACGAGATCGATGCTGGGTTGCGCGCCAAGAAGGTGGCGCTTGGCGATGCCGCGCTGGACGAACGTCTGCGGTCCGAATGGCTGGACGTGACCCTGCCCGCCCGCCACCGGCGGGTGGGGACCATCCATCCTGTCAGCCAGGTGATGGACGAGCTGACCGCGATCTTTGCCGACATGGGGTTCTCGGTGGCCGAAGGGCCGCAGGTCGAAAGCGACTGGTACAATTTCGACGCCCTGAACATCCCGCCCGAGCATCCCGCGCGGCAGGAACACGACACCTTCTTCATGCACCGCGCACCGGGCGACAACCGCCCGCCCCATGTGCTGCGCACCCATACCTCGCCGGTGCAGATCCGGGCGTTGATGGAACATGGCGCACCGATCCGGGTGATCGCACCCGGTCGCGTGTACCGCATGGACATGGACCAGACGCATACACCCATGTTCCACCAGGTCGAGGGGCTGGCCATCGACCGGGATATATCCATGGCCAACCTGAAGTGGTGCCTCGAGGAATTCTGCCGGGCGTTCTTCGAGGTGCCCTCGGTGGAACTGCGCTTCCGCGCGTCGCATTTCCCCTTCACCGAACCTTCGGCCGAGGTCGACATCCGCTATTCGAACGTCGGCGGCCAGTTGAAGCTGGGCGAGGGCGACAAGTGGATGGAGATCCTCGGGTCGGGCATGGTGCACCCCAAGGTGCTGTCGGCGGCGGGGGTGGACCCCGAGCAATGGCAGGGCTTCGCCTTCGGCATGGGCATCGACCGGATCGCGATGCTGAAGTACGGCATCCCGGATTTGAGGGCGTTCTTCGAGAGCGACCTGCGGTGGCTGCGGCACTATGGGTTCAGCGCGCTGGATGTGCCGGATCTGGCGGGGGGGTTGACTGGGTGATCCGGCTTCGCGCATAGCCTGACTGCTGTGGTGGTGGCGGGCCGCATCCCGCCACCACCCTGATCCCATCAGAACACGAAGTTGTCGATGTCGTTCATCACCGCAACGGTCGTGTCCGCGACGAAGATCGTGTTCTGCTGAAAGACGATGCGGACATCCGAGCCGACCTGCTGGAATGCGAGTTCCGAAATGTCATTGGCCGCCAGTAGTTCGATGGTGTCCAAGCCTTGCTGGAAGTCCCCGATCCGGTCGATGCCTTCGTTGGGATTGAAGACGAACACATCACGCCCCGCGCCGCCGAACAGAAGGTCGCTCTGCCGCCCGCCGATCAGCCGGTCGTTGCCGTCCAGCCCGTTCAGCGTGTCGTTCCCGACGTTGCCGATCAGGACGTTGCGGAAATTGTCGCCGGTCAGGCTGTCGCTGCCGCCCGAGCCGGTCAGGTTCTCGACACTGATCGCCGCGACATAGCCGGTTCCGACGGCATTGGGGTCACCGCCGGGTGCGCCGGGGTTCTGCCAGTCGGAGACATTGAGCGAGAACGTCACGCCGGTGTCGAAGCCGGTGAAGGCCAGCGTGTCGATGCCCGCATCGCCCTGGATTTCGACACCAAAGTTCGGGTTGAAGGCTGCCACGTTGATCGTGTCATTGCCATCGCCCAGCACCACGAAGCGTGCCCCGCCGGCACCGAGCGCGACAATGTCGCCACCCCCGCCCGCGTCGACGAAATCGACGCGGCCGGCGGCTGCGTTGATGCGGTCGTTGCCGCCGCTGGTGACCACCGTCAGCGCACCGCCCGATCCTATGGTGATGGTATCCGCGTCGTTCTGGGTGTTGATGTAATCGACAAAGCCCGTGGTCGTGGTGACGATGTTTCGCCCGCCGCCGACCTGTATGGCACCCGTGCCCCCGCTGCCGATGATGATGGCGTCGCGCCCGTCATAGGCGGTGATCGCGGAGGTCCACTCGTCGCCAGTGACGACGCGGTTGTCGCCGTCGCTGACGTTGATCCAGTTGATCCGGCCACTGGTTATGGTGACGCGGTCGTTGCCCTCGAAGGTCGTCAACTGGTCGATGCCGCCGCCGTTGACGATGACGGTGTTGGCACCGCTGCCGAGTGCGGCCTGCTGCACGTCGCCGCCGTTCAGCGTCAGGCGGTCCGCCCCTTCGTTCACCCGAATGCTGCCGACAAAAGCCCCGTTGCCAAGGGTGATCACGTTGTTGCCACCGCCGAGGTACAACTGGTCGATCTGACCCTGGTTGACGCTGACCGTGTCATTGCCGCTGAAAGCCGTCACGGCCCAGGTCCACTCGCCGTCCAGCGTAAAGAGGTTGTTGCCGCTGCCCAGCATCAGCGAGTCGACGCGTCCCGTGACAGTCACCGTGTCGTCGTTGTCACCGGTTAGAACCTGCTCGGCGCCACCCGCAACCGTAATGATATCGATGCCGTTGGAGAAGCCGATGCTGCGCACAAAGGCATCCGCACCGACCGTCACTGTATTGGTGCCGCCATTAGACGTGATCGCACCGTAGAATCCGCCGGTCAGGTTGACGTGGCTGACGCCGGACCCGAGGCTGAGTTCGTCGCCACCCGAAACGAAGGTGAAGTTGTTGACGTTGCCGTCGCTTCTGATCGCGCCGAAGTTGCCGCCGTTGTTGATGGTGTTGGTCGATCCTTCCAGGAACGCGAGCGCGCCGATGTATCCGGCACCGCCGTTGATGGTGTTGTCGCTTTCCCGGTCGCCACTGCCCAGCCGCATGGCACTCACCTCGCCCGAGCCCATGTTGATGACGTTCAGCCGCCCGTCAGAGGCCATGTAGTTCAGCCGCTGGGTGCCCAGTGTCAGGTTCAGCGTCCGGTCATCGAACACTTCCAGAAAGCGCACGCGCGTGTCGAACAGGGTGATCACGGCGTCGCCCTGACCGCTGATCTGAAGCCTTTCGATCCGGCGAAAGACTCCGTCGTTCGCGTCCGTCAGGTTGATGTCGTAGTCGAAGGGACCGTCGTTGAACAGGTTCAGATACCGGATGCGCCAGGCACCGCCTGCCAGGTCGGCATTCAGCGTGTTGTCCTCGGCGGGATCCTGGCCGGGATCGATTCCGACCGAAATGTAGTTGATGTTCGCGTCCGACCAGTTGCCCGTCGATCCGAAGGCGTTGAAGGATGTGATGCCGTCGAGCGTGATGTTCTGCGTGGCCATGGAAGTCCTCCTGTTGCGATTCGGTCCTGTGGCGATGGTTGTCCAGAATCGCGGATCAAAGAACAGTTTTGACCAAGGCCTTCAGATTTTGCGCAGAATTCACGGAAGCGGCAGGGGGCTTGCAACCGCCAGTCGTTGCCGCTATGACCAACCTCGACAGCGTCTCCGGCCTCCACCCCCGGCGACACCGAACCGAAGGAACGGGCCGCTGCGGCCCGTTTTGCATTTTTGCTGCCCCTTTCTGGAACACCCATGTCCGACCTGATCGCCAAGACCGCCATCGACCGCCGCCTGGCCGACATTGTCGGGCCGGTGATCGAGGGGCTGGGGTTCGAGCTGGTGCGGATCCGGTTGATGGGGGGCAAGACGCGGACCTTGCAGATCATGGCGGACCGGCCCGATGGCGGGATCGGGGTGGACGAATGCGGAGACATCAGCATCGCGGTGTCCGCCGTGCTGGATGTCGAGGATCCGGTCGAGGACAATTATATCCTTGAGGTGTCGTCGCCCGGCATCGACCGTCCGCTGACGCGGCTCAAGGACTTCGATGCCTGGAAGGGCTGGGAAGCGCGGATCGAGACGACCGAACTGATCGACGGGCGGCGGCGGTTCAAGGGCACGCTGGCGGGGACCGAGGGCGAGGAAGTGCTGATCGACCTGGAGGAGGGCACCGGGACGGTGACCATCGGGTTGCGGTTCGACTGGCTGTCGGACGCGAAACTGATCCTGACTGAAGAACTGATCGCCGAAATGCTGCGCCAGAAGAAAGTCGCCGAACCCGAACCCGGACAGTTCGACGAGATCGACGAAACCGAGGACGGCGACGAGACCGAAGCCGAACCGACCAAACACTAAGGGGAGCGACCGATGGCCATCACCTCTGCCAACCAGCTTGAGCTTCTGCAGACCGCAGAGGCGGTGGCGCGGGAAAAGATGATCGACCCGGACCTGGTGATCCAGGCGATGGAGGAATCGCTCGCCCGCGCGGCCAAGTCGCGTTACGGCAGCGAACTCGACATCCGGGTGAAGATCGACCGCAAGACGGGCCGCGCGACCTTTGCCCGCATCCGCACGGTGGTCGAGGATGACCTGCTGGAAAACCACCATGCGCAGCTGACGGTGGGCCAAGCCAAGGCGTTCCTGCCCGATCCGCAGATCGGCAACGAGGTGATCGACGAGGTCCCCCCGGTCGACTTGGGCCGCATTGCCGCCCAAAGTGCCAAGCAGGTGATCCTGCAGAAGGTGCGCGAGGCCGAGCGCGACCGGCAGTTCGAGGAATTCAAGGACCGCAAGGGCACGATCATCAACGGCCAGGTCAAGCGCGAGGAATACGGCAACATCATCGTGGATATCGGCCGCGGCGAGGCGATCCTGCGCCGGAACGAGAAGATCGGCCGCGAAAGCTATCGCCCGAACGACCGCATCCGCTGCTACATCAAGGATGTGCGGCGCGAGGCGCGAGGGCCGCAGGTGTTCCTGTCGCGCACCGACCCGCAGTTCATGGCCGAGCTTTTCAAGATGGAAGTGCCGGAAATCTACGACGGCATCATCGAGATCAAGGCCGTGGCGCGCGACCCCGGCAGCCGGGCGAAGATCGCGGTGATCTCCTATGACAACTCGATCGACCCCGTGGGGGCCTGCGTCGGCATGCGCGGTTCCCGTGTGCAGGCGGTGGTGAACGAGTTGCAGGGCGAGAAGATCGACATCATCCCGTGGAATGCCGACATCGCGACGTTCCTGGTCAACGCGCTGCAGCCGGCCGAGGTGTCGAAGGTCGTGTTCGACGAAGAGGGTGGCAAGATCGAGGTGGTGGTGCCGGACGAACAGCAATCGCTGGCCATCGGGCGGCGCGGGCAGAACGTGCGTCTGGCGTCGCAGCTGACCGGCCTCGACATCGACATCATGACCGAAGCCGACGAATCCGCCCGCCGCCAGGCCGAGTTCGCCGAACGGACCAAGCTGTTCATGGACACGCTGGATATCGACGAGATGATGGCGCAGTTGCTGGTGGCCGAGGGCTTCACCAACCTGGAAGAGGTGGCCTATGTCGAACTGGACGAACTTCTGTCCATCGACGGTTTCGACGAGGGCACGGCGGGCGAATTGCAGGCCCGCGCCAAGGACTATCTGGAAGAGCAGAGCCGCAAGGCGCTGGAAACCGCCCGCGCCCTGGGGGTCGAGGACAGCCTGGTGAACTTCGAAGGGCTGACGCCCCAGATGCTCGAGGCGCTTGCCAAGGACGGGATCAAGACGCTGGAGGATTTCGCGACCTGCGCCGACTGGGAACTGGCCGGTGGCTGGACCACCGAGAACGGGCAGCGCAAGAAGGACACCGGCGTGCTGGAACCCTTCGAGATGAGCCTGGAAGAGGCGCAGCACCTGGTGATGACGGCGCGGGTGATGCTGGGCTGGGTCGACCCGACCGAGATGGAGCCTGCCGAAGCCGAAGAGGAGCAGGCCTGACGGCCTGAACCAGACACGATGACGCGCGGCGGACGGGACAAGAACCACGACGACCCCGAACGCCGCTGCATCGCGACGGGCGAAAGCCAGCCCAAGGCAGGGCTGGTCCGGTTCGTGGTCGGCCCGGAGCAACAGGTCGTGCCCGATCTGCTGAACCGCCTGCCGGGGCGGGGCATCTATGTGTCGGCCGACCGGGCGGCCATCGACAAGGCGGCGAAGAAGGGTCTGTTCGCCCGCGCCGCCAAGGCGTCGGTCAAGGTGCCCGACGGTCTGGCCGACATGGTCGAGGCCGGGCTGGCCCGGCGGGTGACCGACCTGATCTCGATGGCGCGCAAGGCGGGCGATGCGGTGACCGGGTACGAAAAGGTCAAGGACTGGCTGACCAAGGGGCAGGCGGCGGTGCTGATCCAGGCCAGCGACGGGTCGGAACGCGGCAAGTCGAAGCTCCACGCGCCGGGCGGCCCAGCGACCTTTGTCGGCTGTTTGACCGCGCTGGAATTGGGTTTGTCCTTCGGGCGGGAACATGCAATACACGCCGCGCTTGCGGCTGGTGGACTCACCCGGCGTGTTGTAGAGGAAGCGGCAAGACTTGCAGGAATGCGCCCCTTGGCGCAGGGACTGCGGATCGGTGGCGAGACCACCGGAGAGGATACGAAGCTTGATGACTGATACCGACGGCAAGAAACCCCTCGGCCTTGGCGGCAGTGCGCCGCGTCCCGGACAGGTGAAGCAGAGCTTCAGCCATGGCCGGACCAAAAGCGTCGTGGTCGAAACCAAGCGCAAGCGCGTGGTCGTGCCGCAGAAACCCGGCACCCCTGGTGCCCCCGCGACCGGCGTGCCCGCGTCGCACCTTGGCGATCCGGCCAAGCGACCGGCCGGGATCTCCGATGCCGAGATGGAACGCCGCCTGGCCGCCCTGCGCGCCGCCAAGGCCCGCGAGGTGGAAGACAACGCCCGCCGCGCCGAGGACGAGCGTACCCGCGAGGAAGAGCGTCAGCGCAAGCGCGAAGAGATCGACGCCCGCGAACGCGAGGAACGCGAACGCGACGCCGCGCTGAAGGCCAAGGCCGAAGAAGAGGCTGCCGCCGTCAAGGCCGCCGCAGATGCCGCCGCCCGCAAGGCCGACGAGGCCAAGAAACCGGCGGCGCCTGCCGCTGCCACGCCCGCCGCCACCGAAGAGGCACGCGGCCCCGCCGGGGCCAAGCCCGGCCTGTCCCCGCGCAAGACCGACCGCGAGCGTGACGCCCGCGAGGCCGAGCGCGAGCGCGGCAAGAAGGGTGACGAGGTTCGCCGCACCGGCAAGCTGACCCTGAACGAGGCTCTGGCCGGCGAAGGCGGGCGCACGCGCAGCCTGGCCGCGATGAAGCGCAAGCAGGAAAAGGCGCGCGCCAAGGCCATGGGCTTTGCCGCCAAGCCTGAAAAGCAGGTGCGCGACGTGCAACTGCCCGAGGTCATCCTCGTCAGCGAACTGGCCAACCGGATGGCCGAGCGCGCGGGGGACGTGGTCAAGTCGCTCATGAAGATGGGCATGATGGTCACGGTCAACCAGTCGATCGACGCCGACACGGCGGAACTGGTGATCGAGGAATTCGGCCACCGCGCCGTGCGGGTGTCGGACGCCGACGTGGAACAGGTCATCGACACGGTGCAGGACCGCGCCGAAAACCTGTCGCCGCGTCCGCCCATCGTCACCATCATGGGCCATGTCGACCACGGCAAGACCAGCCTGCTGGACGCGATCCGCAAGACGTCCGTGGTCAAGGGCGAGGCCGGCGGCATCACCCAGCACATCGGCGCCTATCAGGTGACGACCGAGAACGGGTCGAAGCTGACCTTCCTCGACACGCCCGGCCACGCGGCGTTCACGTCGATGCGGGCGCGGGGGGCACAGGTCACGGATATCGTGGTGCTGGTGGTCGCGGCGGATGATGCCGTGATGCCCCAGACCATCGAGGCGATCAACCACGCCCGCGCGGCGAAGGTGCCGATGATCGTGGCGATCAACAAGATCGACAAATACGACGCCGACCCGAACAAGGTGCGCACCGACCTCTTGCAGCATGAAGTCGTGGTCGAGGCGATGTCGGGCGAAGTGCAGGATGTCGAGGTTTCGGCCAAGACCGGGCAGGGCCTGGATACGCTGCTCGAGGCAATTGCGCTGCAGGCCGAGATTCTGGAACTGCGCGCCAACCCGGCCCGCCAGGCGGCGGGCGCGGTGATCGAGGCCAAGCTGGACGTGGGCCGCGGGCCCGTGGCCACCGTGCTGGTCCAGCACGGCACCCTGCGCAAGGGCGACATCTTTGTCGTGGGCGAGCAGTGGGGCAAGGTCCGCGCGCTGATCAACGACAAGGGCGAGACGGTGACCGAGGCCGGGCCTTCGGTGCCGGTCGAGGTGCTGGGCCTGTCGGGCACGCCGTCGGCGGGCGACACGCTGAATGTGGTCGAGACCGAGGCACAGGCGCGCGAGATCGCCGACTACCGCGAAAAGGCCGCGCGCGACAAGCGGGCGGCGGCGGGGGCGGCGACGACCCTGGAACAGCTGATGGCCAAGGCCAAGGCCGACCAGTCGGTCACCGAACTGCCCGTGCTGGTCAAGGCCGACGTGCAGGGCAGCGCCGAGGCCATCGTGCAGGCGCTGGAAAAGGTCGGCAACGACGAGGTCCGCGTGCGCGTGCTGCATTCGGGCGTGGGGGCGATCACCGACAGCGACGTCGGCCTGGCCGAGGCGTCGAACGCGCCGATCATCGGGTTCAACGTCCGCGCCAATGCCTCTGCCCGCCAGTCGGCACAGCAGCGCGGGGTCGAGTTGCGCTATTACTCGATCATCTATGACCTGGTGGATGACATCAAGGCAGCGGCCTCGGGCCTGCTCAAGGCCGAGGTGCGCGAGAACTTCATCGGCTATGCGCGCATCCTCGAGGTGTTCAAGATCACCGGCATCGGCAACGTCGCGGGCTGTCTGGTTACCGAGGGCGTCGCGCGCCGGTCTGCGGGCGTTCGCCTGCTGCGCGACAGCGTGGTGATCCACGAAGGCACGCTCAAGACCCTGAAGCGGTTCAAGGACGAGGTGAAGGAAGTCATCTCGGGCCAGGAATGCGGCATGGCGTTCGAACGCTATGAGGATGTCCGCCAGGGCGACATCATCGAAATCTTCGAGCGCGAGGAAATTCAGCGCAAGCTGATGTGATCAAGCGGAAATCAGGCAAGGGCCGGGCCGATGGTCCGGCCTTCCCGCTTGTGTGGGTCAGGCCTTGACGACCTGCCGGGCCGGGGTGACCGGATAGCCGGTGAAGGTCTTTTCATCGACCCGAACGATGATCTTGCCATCGGCCTGTTGCCCGACAAGCAAGCCTTGCACCGACACGCAACTGCCAAGCGAGATGGTTCTGAGCACGACGACAATCCCCCCTATGATCGTCTGTCAATGCAAGGTATCTCAACAACGCCACAAATCCATCATTATTCCTTCACGACGGGAACAATTTTTGGGCAGCGTGCGAATCACAACCAGTCGCGCAGGACCGGAATCAGCGGCAGGTCGGCAGGGGGCATGGCATAGTCGCGCAGGCGGTCGGGGCGCACCCAGGCCAGATCCTGCCCCTCGCGCGAGGTGACGATGCCGTCCCATTTGCGACAGGCGAACAGCGGCATCAGCAGGTGGAAATCGGGGTAGGCGTGGCTGGCAAAGGTCAGGGGGGCAAGGCAGCTTCTCCAGGTCTCGATCCCCAGTTCCTCGTGCAGTTCGCGGATCAGGGCGGCCTCGGGCGTCTCGCCGGGTTCAACCTTGCCGCCGGGAAATTCCCACAAGCCCGCCATGGACTTGCCCGCCGACCGCTGCGCCAGAAGGACACGCCCGTCACGGTCGATCAGAGCCACGGCAGAGACAAGGATCAGGCGCAATCAGGTGGGCCTTGCGTTGACGGCAAGGCCGGGGGGTTTCACACCCCCCGGACCCCCCGTGGGATACTTGGGGACAGATGAAATCAAGAGCGGTAGTCGGCGTTGATGTCGATGTAGCGGTGCGTCAGGTCGCAGGTCCAGACGGTGCGGGCTGCGGTGCCAAGACCCAGATCGACGGCGATGACCAGTTCGGGCTGCTTCATGTAGGCGGCAGCCGTCGCCTCGTCATAGCTGCTGGCGCGCGCGCCACCCTCTGCCACCAGGATGTCGCCGAAGCGGATCGTCAGGCGGTCGCGGTCGGCCTGCGCGCCCGACTTGCCGACGGCCATCACGACGCGGCCCCAGTTCGGGTCTTCGCCCGCGACGGCGGTCTTGACCAGCGGCGAGTTGGCGATGGCCATGGCCACGCGGTGCGCGTCGGGCGGGGAAGCGGCGCCGGTCACGCGCACCTCGATCAGTTTGGTGGCCCCCTCGCCGTCGCGCGCGACCTGCAGCGCCAGGTCGTGCATGACGCCCCTCAGCGCCGCGCCGAACGTGGCCAGGCCCCGCCCCCGCACCACCGGCCCGTGACCCGTCGCGCACAGCAGGAGTGCGTCGGAGGTCGAGGTGTCGCTGTCCACGGTGATCGCGTTGAACGTGTCGTCGACCTGCGCCGACAGCACCTTTTGCAGCGACGGCGCGCTGATCCGGCCGTCGGTGAAGATGTAGACCAGCATCGTCGCCATGTCGGGCGCGATCATGCCCGAGCCCTTGGCGATGCCCGCGATATGGACCGGGCCGTTGGCGGTCTGCACCACGGCGGACGCCCCCTTGGGAAAGGTGTCGGTGGTCATGATCGCCTCGGCCGCCATGCCGATGGCCTCTTCGGTCAGGGCGGCGGTCAGGGCGGGCAGGGCGGCGGTGATGCGGTCGTGCGGCAGGGGTTCGCCGATGACACCGGTCGATGAGGTGAACACGCGCGCGGCGGGCAGGTTCAGGGCGGCGGCGGTCGCAGCACAGATCTCGGCCACCGAGCGGTCGCCCGCAGCACCTGTGAAGGCGTTGGAATTGCCCGAGTTCACGACGATCGCCGCTGCGGCATCTTCGGGGCCTTTCAGCGCCAGCTTGGCCTGACAGTCGCGCACGCACCCCGCGCGCGTCGAAGACCTGGTAAAGACCCCGGCCACCGTGGTGCCGGGGGCCAGGTGCACCAGCATCACGTCGCGCCGGTTCTTGTAGCGCACCCCCGCCGCGACGGCGGCAAAGGACGCGCCTGCGATGCGGGGCAGGGCGGGAAAGCCGCCGGCGGGGGCCAGGGGCGAGACGGGCTTGGCGGGCTTCGGCGCAGCAGCGACGGGCTTCAACGCAGCCTTTATCGCCTTCAGTTCCTTCTTCAGCGCCTTGGCGCGTGCCTTCCAGTCGGTTTTGCCCATGCCCGTCCCCTGCTATTTCGGCAGCAGTGATGCGTCGCGCAGGGTGGCCGGGTCAATCCCCTCGCCGGGGCGGGTGACGGTGGCTGCGGCGACCAGGCCATCGACATGCGCCTTCACGGCGGCCTGCTCGATCTCGGCGGCCAGTTCCTCGCGCAGCGCGTCCAGCGGCGGGACCTCTGCCAGACGGGTCTCGTTCAGCTTGACCAGGTGCCAGCCGAACTGGGTCTGGATCGGTCCGGCCACCTCGCCGGGCATCATGGCGACCACGGCATCCTCGAAGGGCTTGACCATCATGCCCGTGCCGAACCAGCCCAGCGATCCGCCGTTCGCCGCCGCGCCGTCCGACGAGTTCGCCTTGGCCAGTTCCGCGAAATCAGCCCCGCCGTCGATCTGGGCCTTCAGGTCCTTGGCCTTGTCCTCGGTGTCGACCAGGATGTGGCTCGCGTTCCATTCGGTCTTGGGGGCCGCATCCTTGAACCGCGCGTCATAGGCCGCCTGCAGCGCCTGGTCCGTCACCGCCGCCGCGATCACCCCCTGCAGCGCCAGCCCCGACACCATGCCGCGCCGCTGGTTCTCGACCGACAGGAGGTCGTGTTTCGTCAGCTTGCCTTCCATCGCCTGTTCCAGCGCCACCTGCTGCACCAATTGGTCCAGGATGCCCTTGAACAGCACGTCGTCGGGCAGCGACTGGTACTGCTCGGGCAGCCCCTCGCGCAGCACGATCATGTGGCCAAGGGTGATCGCCGTGCCGTTCACCGTCGCCACCACCGTGTCCGCCGTCATGTCCTGGGCCATCACCGGGACGGCCATCACCGGAACGGGCAGCGCCAGCAGGGCCGCAAGGGCCAAACGTTTCATCATCTCTCTATCCTTTGATATGGCCCCGGGTCGGGCGTGGCCCCTGTGGTGCGTTGACTTAGTCAGGGCTGCCCCTTACATCCGCCTCGTCGCGTGAGACGGGGCAGAGCCTCTGCCTTTCCGGGGAACTTCTAGGGAAGCCGGTCGAGGCGGGCAAGGCCGCAAGCCACACGATCATGTCAGGAATGCTGGCATGAACGGGATGTCCCCGAGGAGAAAGCATGCTGGGTCTGGGAACGCTTGCGAAGAAGGTGTTCGGCACGCCGAACGACCGCAAGGTCAAATCGGTGCGCCCCCTGGTCGCGGCGATCAACGCGCTGGAACCACAGGTCCAGGCGCTGACCGACGAGGGCATCAAGGAACGCACCCAGGCCCTGTCGATGCGCGCGCAGGGCGGCGAAAGCCTTGATGCGCTGTTGCCCGAGGCCTTTGCCAACTGCCGCGAGGCGGCGCGCCGCGCGCTTGGCCTGCGCGCCTTCGACGTGCAGCTCAAGGGCGGCATCTTCCTGCACCAGGGCAACATCAGCGAGATGAAGACGGGCGAGGGCAAGACCCTGATGGCGACGCTGCCTGCCTATCTGAACGCGCTTGCGGGCAAGGGCGTGCATATCGTCACGGTCAACGATTACCTGGCCAAGCGCGACGCGGAATGGATGGGCAAGGTCTATGCCGCACTCGGCCTGACCACCGGCGTCGTCTATCCTTACCAGCCCGACGCGGAAAAGAAGGCCGCCTACCGCGCCGACATCACCTATGCCACGAACAACGAACTGGGCTTCGACTATCTGCGCGACAACATGAAGGGGTCCATCGAAGAGATGAACCAGCGCGGGCATTTCTTTGCCATCGTGGACGAGGTCGACAGCATCCTGATCGACGAGGCGCGCACGCCGCTGATCATTTCGGGCCCCAGCCAGGACCGCAGCGAGTTGTACGTCAAGGCCAACGCCGTCATCCCTGAACTGACGCCCGAGCATTTCAAGCTGGACGAAAAGACCCGCAACGTCACCTACACCGAAGACGGCAACGAGTTCATCGAGCGGCGGCTGGTCGAGGTCGGCCTTCTGCCCGAAGGGCAGTCGCTGTACGATCCCGAAAGCACCACGCTGGTCCACCACATCACCCAAGGCCTGCGCGCGCACAAGCTGTTCCACAAGGACCAGCAGTACATCGTGCGCGACGGCGAGGTGATGCTGATCGACGAGTTCACCGGCCGCATGATGCGCGGCCGCCGCCTGTCGGACGGGCTGCACCAGGCCATCGAGGCGAAAGAGGGCGTGCAGATCCAGCCCGAGAACGTGACGCTGGCATCGGTGACGTTCCAGAACTATTTTCGCCTGTATGACAAGCTGGCCGGCATGACCGGCACGGCAGCGACCGAGGCCGAGGAGTTCGCCGAAATCTACCGCCTGGGCGTCGTCGCGGTGCCGACGAACAAGCCAGTCATGCGCAAGGACGAACACGATCAGGTCTATCGCACCGGGCGCGAGAAATACGAGGGCATCGTCAAGGCCATCGAAGAGGCGCATGCCCTGGGCCAGCCGATGCTGGTCGGGACCACGTCCATCGAGAAGTCCGAGTTCCTGTCGGGCCTGCTCAAGAAGGCCGGGGTCACCCACAACGTCCTGAACGCCCGCCAGCACGAGCAAGAGGCACAGATCGTGGCCGACGCGGGCCGCTTTGGTGCCGTCACCATCGCCACCAACATGGCCGGTCGCGGCACCGACATCCAGCTGGGCGGCAACGTCGAGATGCTGGTGATGCAGGCCATCACCGCCGACCCCCACCTGCACCCCGACGAGGTGCGCGCCCGGATCGAGGCCGAACACGCCGAGGAAAAGGCCCGCGTCATCGCCGCCGGGGGGCTGTATGTGCTGGGCACCGAGCGCCATGAGTCCCGCCGCATCGACAACCAGTTGCGCGGCCGCTCGGGCCGCCAGGGCGATCCGGGGCGGTCGTCGTTCTTCCTGTCGCTGGAGGATGACCTGATGCGCATCTTCGGGTCCGAACGGCTGGACCGGGTGCTGTCGACCCTGGGGATGAAGGAAGGCGAGGCCATCGTTCACCCCTGGGTCAACAAGTCCCTGGAAAAGGCGCAGGCCAAGGTCGAGGGACGCAACTTCGACATCCGCAAGCAGTTGCTGAAATTCGACGACGTGATGAACGACCAGCGCAAGGTCATCTTCGCGCAGCGCCGCGAGATCATGGAGACCGAGGACCTGTTCGAGATCACCGAGGACATGCGCCTGCAGGTCATCGACGACCTGGTGGATCTGCACCTGCCGCCCAAGTCCTACCCCGACCAGTGGGACACCGCGGGCCTGAAGGCCGCGCTGGTCGAGCGGATGGGAATGGACCTGCCGGTCGTGGCATGGGCCGCCGAGGAAGGCGTCGATCAAGAGGCCCTGCGCACCCGCATCGCCGAGGCCGCCGACAAGATGATGTCCGAGAAGACCGAAGGTTTCGGGGCCGACACGATGCGCTCGATCGAAAAGCAGGTTCTGCTGCAGACGATCGACGCGAAATGGCGCGAGCATCTGTTGCGGCTGGAACACCTTCGGTCGGTCGTGGGGTTCCGGGGCTATGCGCAGCGCGATCCGCTGAACGAATACAAGAACGAGAGTTTCGCCCTGTTCGAGACGATGCTGAACTCGCTGCGCCAGGACGTGACGCAGCGCCTGGCCCTGGTGCGCCCGCTGACCGAGGCCGAACAGCAGGCGATGATGGCGCAGTTCGTGGCCCAGAACCGCCCCGCCGCGACCCCCGCGCCGGTTCTCGCGATGGCCGGGGCCGAGGCCGCGCCGCGTCTGGCCGGGTTCGACGAGGCCGACCCCGCGACCTGGGGCAATCCGGGCCGGAACGACGACTGTCCCTGCGGTTCAGGCCAGAAGTTCAAGCACTGCCACGGCAAACTCGCCTGACGGCCATTGTGGCGGGGCCGGGGCAGGTTTGCCGCAGTTGCCGGAAACAATCCGCGTTTGCGCCACGCTGACGCCCGCTTTCCCCACGAAAACCCGAAAGGGGCAGTGGCGGGAGTCGGGACATGGACATCAAGCGCAAGATCACGCTCGGGGCGGCCACGCTGGCCGTCGCGTTCGGGGCGGGCCACCTGGTGCAGTCGGGCAAGTCGGGCAAGACGGCAACCGAGGTCGCCGATGCCGCCGAAGCCAGACCGACAGCGATCACCCCGCTGGCCGCATCAGCCGAACCGGACAGCGGACCGCCCCCGGTGGCGGTTGCCAGCGTGGTGGCAAGGTTCCCCTCGGCATCGAACCCGCCCCCTGCCGCGCCCCTGACCGACGTGCCCCCGCCGGTTCCGGTCTCGACCGGCCCCGCCACAGCCACCGTGCCCGGCCCGGTCCAGCCGCCCGCGGCAGCCGAACAGGTCGATGCCTGCCGCGTCACGCTGGACGTGTCGGCGGGTGCGAACGGCATGCTGGACCTGACCCTTCTGTCGCCCTGCCAGCCATCGACGCGCGTGGTCCTGCGTCACGGCGGGCTTGCGGTGACGGGCCGCACCTCGGGCGGGGGCGCGCTGTTCACGGCGCTGCCGGCGATGGAACCGCTTGGCGAGGTCTCGGCCATGTTCCCCGACGGCACCATCGCGCGGGGCGCCGCGCCGGTCGATCTGTCCGGCGTACAGCGGGTTGCGGTGCAGTGGATGGCCGACGACCGTTTCGCGCTGAACGCCTTTCAGGGCGGTGCCGCCTTTGGCGCGCCCGGCCATGTCCACGCCGGGGCCAAGGGGCAGGCCGATGCGGCGACCGGCTGGATGATGCCGCTTGGCGATGCCTCGGTCGATCTGCCGATGCTGGCCGAAGTCTACACCTGGCCGGTCGCGCCGACCGAGGTTGCCATCGACATCGAAGCCCCGGTCACCGAGGCCACCTGCGACCGCGAGCTGCTGGGCGAGACGCTGGATTCGCGCGCGGGTACGGTCACGCGCAGCGACATCACGCTGGCGATGCCCGACTGCGCCGCCGTCGGCGACTTTTTGGTGTTGAACTATCTGCGGGCCGGGATGACAACTGCCGCCGCTGAGTAGTTTGCGGCAGGGGGCACATGCGCGGGGTCTGGCGTGTCGCGGCACTGATGGCCCTGGTCTGGGCGGGGCAGGCCCGGTGCCAGGATGCCACGCTGACCGCCCTTGACGGCGGCCTGTCCCTGTCCGGCGATCTTGTGGGCTTCGACGGCGAATTCTACCGGCTGGACACGGCCTATGGCGTGCTGACCGTCGATGCGGCGGGCGTGCTGTGCGAGGGCCCCGCCTGCCCCGACCTGTCGGCCCCCTTTGCCGCGATCCGCATCACCGGTGCTGCAGAACCCGCCCTGGCCCTGCTGCCGCGCCTGGTGGCTGCCTTTGCCGCCAGCCGGGGCCTGACCTACCGGCAGGACGGGGCGGCCGGGTTTGCCGCCACCATCGCCAACCCCTCGACCCGAGAGGCGCTTGGCACCTTTACCTTCGCCCCCGCCGCGCCCGCCGAGGCCATCCTGCGGGTGGACGAGGGGCGGGCGGACCTGGTCGTCGCGGCCCTGTCCGACGACGGCATGGCTGCGCGTGTCCTGGCGAACGAGGCGCTTGTGGTGCTGGTCGCCACCGACAACCCCCTGACGCAGGTGCGGTCCACCGACCTGGCCCGCGCGCTGACCGGAGAGGTGAAGAACTGGCAGGACCTGGGCGGCCCCGACATGCCCATCGTCCTGCACGCCCTGTCGCCGGAGGTGGCGCTGCAAGGTGCGGTCGCGGCGCGGCTGGGGGGCGACATGCCCGCCGAGGTCCGCCACCCGGATGCGACGGCGCTTGCCGCCGCCGTGGCGCGCGACCCCTGGGCGCTTGCCCTGTCGGGACGCGCCGACATCGGCCCGGCCCGCGTGCTGCCCCTGACCGACAGTTGCGACTTTCCGCTGCCTGTCACGGCGCTGACGGTCAAGGCGGGGGACTATCCGCTGTCGGTGCCGCTGTACCTGATGGCTCCGCGCCGCCGCATGCCCCTGATCACGCGGGAGTTTCTGGAGTTTCTGGCGACCGACGCCGCGCAATCGGTCATCGCCGCCGCAGGCTACATCGACCGCCGCCCGACCCGCGCGCCGCTGACCGGGGATGGCCAGCGCCTGCTGGGGGCGATCCGCAGCGCAGGCCCCGAGGTCAGTCTGCCCGAACTGCAGCGCCTGGCCGCCGCGATGACCGGCGGGGAACGCCTGTCGCTGACCTTCCGCTTCGAGGATGGCTCGACCCAGCTTGATGCCGCGTCGCAGGACAACCTGGCGCAACTGGCCCGGCTGATCGGGGCACGGGCGTTCGACGGGTTCGCGCTGTCGCTGGCCGGGTTCTCGGACGGGTCTGGCGAGGCCGCGACGAACCTGGCCCTGTCGCGCACCCGGGCCGAGGCCGTCCGCGCCAGCCTGGCCCGCATCGCCCCCGACCTGCGCGACGACGAACTGCCGACCGTCGATGCCTTTGGCGAGGCCCTGCCCATGGCCTGCGATTCGACGCCGTCGGGCCGGCACATCAACCGGCGGGTCGAGTTGTGGCTGCACCCGCTGCCCGACTGGGACGGCCCGCCACCTGCGCCATCGGCCCTGGCGGACGAGAACACGGACCCGGCAATCGCGGCCACGCCCGAAGCCCAGACGCCCTAAGCAGGGCACCGCCGTAGCAGTGACGCAGGGGCCGACACTTCCGCGCGAACTACTCGCCGAGAACCGATTTCTTCAAAGAGATCGGATCGGAATTTTCGATAATCCCGGTGCCCGGCCTGCGCCGTGGTTCCTTGCAGGGTTACCCCGCCTAGAGCGGGTTTCGACCAATGTGATTCACTCCTGCGCCATCCGCCCCGGTCGTCCCGGCGAAGGCCGGGACCTCGATGGGTTGAGCGCAGACCATCGGGGTCCCCGCCTTCGCCGGGCCGACCCGGGCGGGGGGTGAACCCGGAGTAAAGCGGCAGGGTCTAGAGAAACCCATCCGCCCGGAAACTGATCTCGCGCCCCATTCCCACGA
>JBQTJI010000037.1:0-4917 GCA_052387255.1 Gemmobacter sp.
GTACCCACCCCCGTCCCCCCCCTCCGTACCGCGCCCCCCCCCCCCCACGCCCGATGCCCCCCCCCCCGCGTGTCGCGTCCACCGGGGTCCCCCCCCCGGCCGGGTCGGCCGGGCGACGCCCGGGACGACCGGAGCGGATGGCGCAGGGGTGAATCACATTGGTCGAAACCCGCTCTAGTCCGTCAGCAGTCCCGCAGCAATGGCCGATGCAAGCGCGCCACATCGGGCCCCTGCCGCCAGCGGGGGCCGTTGCGGCGGCCCCGGCGCAGGCCTATGCCGGATCAGGCAGTCGGGCTGCCCCCACCGCGCCGCGCGCACCGCAACGGTCAAGGCACCCCCCATGACCCCGGTTTCCCCCTTCCTGACCCGGTCTGCCCTGGCCCTTGCCGCCGGGATCGCCCTGGCCACCGCGCTGGTCGCGGTCGCCCCCGGCACCTATTTCGACCTGGTCGAGTGGCGGCTGGCCGACCTGCCCTGGTCGGACGGGCTGCCCCAGGGCGCTGTCACCCCGGTGCGCGTGGTGACCGACCTCTTGATGGCCGGGTTCGTCTTCCTGCTGGGCAAGGAGATGTGGGAGACCCTGACGATCGAGCGCAGCGGCATGGCCGGACGGCAGAGCCTGGCCCCCGCCATCGCGGTCATCGGCGGGCTATGCGGCGCGGCGCTGGTCTGGCTGGGGCTGTCCGCGCTGATCGAGACGGCGGAAGAGGCGGCCGGCGCGCCGGGCTGGACCGTGCCGCTGGGGTGCGACGTGGTGCTGGCCTATGCCTTTGGCCGCCGCCTGTTCGGATCGGGCCATCCGGCGTTGCAGATCCTGCTGTTCGTGACGATTGCGGCGGATCTGGCGGCGCTGCTGCTTGCGGGCCTGACCAACCCCGGCGGCGACCTGCGCCCGGCGTGGATGGCGGTCGCGGTGCTGCTGCCGTGCCTGGCCTGGGTCGGGCTGACCCGGCCCGCCGCCGCCCCGGACGCGACCGAACGCGTGCGCGCGCGGGCGCAGTCGGTCTGGCCCTGGATCGCGCTTGGCGTGCCGGTCTGGGGGGCGGTCGCGGCCTCGGGCCTGCCCCCGGCCCTGGGATTGCTGCCGCTGTTGCCCGCCCTGCCACCCGCCAGCCGCAGCTTCGGCCTGTTCGCCTATGCCGAGGGGTTCCTGACAGACCCTGCGAACCGCGTGGCGCTGGTGTTGCGCCCGGCGTCGGTCGCGGTCCTGTTCCTGTTCGGGCTGACGCATGGCGCGCTGGACCTGCGGGCGGCGGCACCGACCACCTGGGTGACCCTGGGCGCGCTGTGGATCGGCAAGCCGCTGGGTCTGGCGCTTGGCCTGTTCGTCGCGCTGTCGGTGCTGGGCCTGCCGCGCCCTCGCCTGGACGCGCGGGACCTGATCGCCGTTGCGGGATTGAGCGCCATCGGCTTTACCGCGCCCTCGCTGGTGATGGAAACCGCCCTGCCCGGCGGTGCGATGCAAGAGGCCGCGCGCCTTGGCCTGGGGCTCAGCCTGCTGGCCGGTCCCATGGTGCTGTGGGTCTTCCGGGCGGGCCGCAACCCCATGGACACTGCGCCCCGGCGTCGGACATAATGTCGCCGCAAGGCGAGGTTAACGTCCGGCCCGGCCCATCGGCCTTGACCGGACCTTAACCCGATGGCGCGTATCCCGGACTAACCGGGAACTAGGGCAGGCAATGATCGCGTTCGACAATGTCAGCAAGTCCTTCTGGACGGGTGCGCGGCGCAAGATCATCCTTGATCGGGCGACGTTCCGCGTCGAACTGGGCTGTTCCCTCGGCATCCTCGCCCCCAACGGCGCAGGCAAGACCACGATCATCAACATGATGGCCGGCCTCGAAAAACCCGACGAGGGCACGATCACCCGCACGGCCCGCATCAGTTTTCCGCTGGGGTTCATGGGCGGCATCGTGGCCAAGCATTCGGGGACCGAGAACGCGCGCTATGTCGCCCGCCTGTACGGCCTTGACCCCGATTATGTCGAAAGCTTCGTCCGCTGGGTCTGCGGCATCGAGGAATACTTCGACCGCCCCGTCGGCGTCTACAGCCAGGGCATGCGGGCGCGCTTCAGTTTCGGCCTGATGCTGGCGCTGGAGTTCGACATCTACCTGATCGACGAAGGCATGCCCGCCACCACCGATGTCGAGTTCAACAGGCGTGCAGGCACCATCCTGCGCGAGCGGCTGAAAGGGGCGACGGTCGTTGTCGTCTCGCACCAGGCCAAGACGCTGGAAAAGTTCTGCCGCCAGGCCGCCGTGCTGCGCAACGGGCAGCTCTACATGTTCGAAACCCTCGAAGAAGCGAAACGCCTGTATGACTACGACGTTGAAAGCAGCCCGGTTCCGCATCCGCCGGCCCGAGTTTCCCGCCGCTGAACCGGCGGTCGGGGCCGGGGCCCTGCTGGACGACGAGGCCGAGGACGGCTTCGGCGCGCAGACCTTTGCCACGGCCGGCAACGCGCCATTGGCCAAGGCCGCGCCACCCGCCGGGCAGGGCACCGCGCTGGTCGCGTCGGACGACATCGATGCGATCCGGCGCGAGGGGCTGACGGGCCGACAGTTGCGGCTGGCCCGCCGCGTGGCGCTGAAACACGGGCTGGCCGCCACCTCGGACTACGACGCCGTGCGGCTGCTGCGGCAGGCGGGCATCGATCCGTTCCAGCGCGGCGGCATCCTGGAACTGGTCCATCCCGACGACGAGGACGAGGTCGAGCCCGGCCGCGCCCTGACAACCACCCCCGACGCCGCTGCCGGACCGCAGTTGCCGCAGACTTACCGCCCCGTGCAGGTGCCCTCGACCGAGGTCCGCGCCGAGATCAGCCATGTCGGTGAAGTGCTGAAGATGCAGGCCGACCTGGCCCGCCGCCGCCGCCGCAAGTCGGCGCTGCTGTCGGCGCGGCTCTTGTTCTTCGTGGGCCTGCCGACGCTGCTCTGCGCCTGGTACTTCTACATCGTGGCGACGCCGCTGTTCGCCACCAAGTCGGAATTCGTGATCCAGCAATCCTCGATGCCTTCGGCCCAGGGCGCGGGCCTGGGCGGCATGCTCCAGGGCTCGCCCTTCGCCACGGCGCAGGATTCGATCGCCGTCCAGGGCTATCTGCAGTCGCGCGAGGCGATGCAGCGGCTGGACCGCGACCACGGGTTCATCGCCCACTTCTCGCAGCCCCAGATCGACCCGATCCAGCGGCTGGACGCAGGGGCCACCGCCGAGGCCGCCTACAAGACCTACAAGCGCAATGTCCTGATCAGCTATGACCCGACCGAGGGCATCATCAAGATGGAGGTCATCGCCGCCGACCCCGCCAAGGCGGCCGAGTTCGCCCGCGCCCTGATCGGCTATGCCGAGGGGCAGGTCGACCAGTTGACGCAGCGCCTGCGCGGCGACCAGATGCAGGGCGCTCGCGAAACCTATGAAGAGGCCGAGGCGAACATGCTGGCAGCACAGCGCCGCGTGGTCGCCTTGCAGGAACAGTTCAAGGTCCTGTCCTCCGAGGTCGAGGTGCAACTGATCACCGCCCAGATCACGCAGCTGGAAACGCTGCTGACCCAGGACCGGCTGTCGCTGGAACAGATGCAGGCCAACGCCAACCCCAACCAGAGCCGGATGGAACCGCTGATCCGCCGCATCGCCACGCTGGAATCCGAGATCGCCCTGCTGCGCGCCAAGCTGACCGAGGACAACGCGGACGGCCAGTCGCTGGCCAAGGTGCAGGGCGAATTGCTGGTGGCCGAGGCCGACGTCCAGACGCGCCAGATGCTGCTGTCACAAAGCCTGTCGGCGATGGAGGCCGCGCGGATCGAGGCGAACCGCCAGGTCCGCTATCTGTCGCTGTCGGTCAGCCCGGTGCCCCCCGACGAGGCCACCTATCCCCGCGCCTTCGAGAACACGGTGGTGGCGCTGCTGGTGTTTGCGGGCATCTACCTCATGCTGTCGATGACGGCGGCGATCCTGCGCGAACAGGTCACCGGCTAGGCCGGTGGCGCGGGCAGGACCGGGGGGTTTCACACCCCCCGGACCCCCCGTGGGATATTTGGGAACAGATGAAGGGGGAAATGGGAGAACTTGGCACAATGCCGGTTTCTTGTGCGCAACCTTGGTTGCGCGTCTATTCCTGCGGCAATGATTGCGACGGTCCAGTCCCGCGCGCGGCCCCGCGTTGCCTGTGCCGGGTCGCGGTGGTGGGTTGCAAGGAAGGAGTGCTGCGCATGCTGGATGCCCCGACCGACCCCGCCCACCTGCAACGTGCCAAGGGCCGCGCGTCGGTGACGCTGGTGGCCGGGCGCGGCGGCCGCGCGGTGCTGGCCGACCTGCATCAGCAGGGCTCGGCCAAGGCCATCCTGCCGCGCGTCGATGACGGTGCGACCGAGGTCGTGTTCCTGAACACCAGCGGCGGGCTGACCGGGGGCGACCGGCTGGACTATGCACTGACGCTGGCCCCTGCCCTGCGCGCCACCGCCACCACCCAGACCGCCGAGCGCGCCTATCGCAGCGCCGCCGGTACCGCGCGCGCCGAGGTGCGCCTGACGGTGGGCGCGGGCGGCTGGCTCGACTGGCTGCCGCAGGAGACGATCCTGTTCGACGGCGCAAGCCTGGAGCGCGACATCCGGGTGGACCTGGGGCCGGGCGCGGGATGCCTGTTCCTGGAAACGGTCATCCTCGGCCGCCACGCCATGGGCGAGACGGTGACCGGCCTGCACTTCCGCGACCACCGCATGATCCGCCGCGAAGGGCAGCCCATCTGGGCCGAACCGTTGGAGATCGACACGCGCGTGCTCTCGCGCGCAGGTAACGCCGCGATGCTGGGCGGCGCGCGCGCCATGGCGACGCTGGCCCTGGTGCATCCCGCCGCGCCCGACCGCCTGGCCGCGCTGAACGCCGTGCTGGACGAACCGGGCGTCGAGGCTGGAGCCTCGG
>JBQTJI010000038.1:0-48780 GCA_052387255.1 Gemmobacter sp.
GGGGGGGGGGGGGGGGGGGGGGGGCGCCCCCCCGCCGCAAGCGCCCCCCTCACCCCGCCGCGCCTGCGTGACGACTGTTTTGCCATGCCGCAGGGCGTCCCTTGGGTACCCGTGGACGACGCCCTGGCGCGGCTGCGCGCGGGCCTGTCCCCGGTTGCCGCCGCCGAGACGCTGCCCCTGTCCCAGGCACATGGCCGCATCCTCGCCGCCGACGCCCTTGCCCGGCGCGCCAACCCCCCGGCCGCCAATGCCGCCGTCGACGGCTATGGCTTTGCCCATGCCGCCACGGGACCGGGGGTGAACCGGCTGCCTCTGCTGACGGGCCGCGCGGCGGCAGGCGTGCCCTTTCCCGGCACCGTGCCCGTCGGCCATGCCCTGCGCACCCTGACCGGCGCGATCCTGCCGCCCGGGGTCGACACCGTCGTGCTGGACGAGGATACCGCCACCGACGGCACCACCGTCGCCTTCGATGGCCCGCTCCGCGCGCGCGCCAACACCCGCCGCGCGGGCGAGGACATCGCCGACGGCGCGGTCGCCCTGCCCCAGGGCCACCGCCTGCGCGCGCCCGACCTGGCGCTTCTGGCCGCCACCGGCGTGACGCAGGTGCAGGCCTTCCGCCCCCTGCGCGTGGGCGTGCTGTCCACCGGCGACGAGATCGTCGCCGCCCCCCCGGCCCTGGCCCACCAGACCTACGATGCCAATCGCCCGATGCTGCTGGCCACCTTGCGCGACTGGGGCCATGCGGCGGTCGACCTTGGCCATGCGGGCGACGACCGGCGCGACCTTGCCGCACGGCTGACGCGCGCCGCCGCCCGCTGCGATGCGATCCTGACCTCGGGCGGCGCCTCGGGCGGCGACGAGGACCACGTCGCGCGCCTGATGGCGGAACGCGGCGTGCTGTCGACCTGGCGCATCGCGATGAAGCCGGGGCGTCCGCTGGCCCTGGGCCTGTGGCACGGGGTGCCCGTGTTCGGCCTGCCCGGCAATCCCGTGGCGGCCCTGCTCTGCGCGCTGGTCTTCGCCCACCCGGCGCTGTCGCTGATGGCGGGTGCCGGCTGGACCGAACCGCAGGGCTTCACCGTTCCGGCGGCCTTTGCCAAGGCCAAGAAGGCCGGCCGCCGCGAATACCTGCGCGCGCGGCTGGACGACCGGGGCCAGGCGCAGGCCTATGGCTCGGAAGGGTCGGGGCGGATCTCGGGGCTGTCCTGGGCGACGGGCCTGGTCGAACTGGCGGACGGGGCCCTGACGGTTGCCCCGGGCGATCCGGTCCGCTTCCTGCCCTATGCCGCCTTCGGGCTGCGCGCTTGACCGCCTACGCCCCGCCCCGCCGGATCAGATAGACCTGTGCCGCCCCCTCGGCCCCGGTCGCGATCAGGTCATGCCCCGCCTCGGCGCAGAAATGCGGCACATCGATCACGGCGGCGGGGTCGGTCGCGACCAGGCGCAGCACCTGGCCCCCCGCCATGGCGCGCAACCGCTTGCGCGCCCGCAGCACCGGCAGCGGGCAGAGCAGCCCCGAGGCATCGATTTCCGCGTCCCAGGTCACCGACCCCGTCATCGCGCGGGCGTCATCCTTGCCCCGGCTCACATCCCGAGCGCGGCCCTGACCTGCGCCAGCACCGCCGTGACCCGCGCCGGATCGCTGCCCGCTGCCGCGATGGCCGACTTCAGCCCCGCCTTGCGGCCCTCGGCCAGCGACGAGGCGTCGATCAGCGCCGTCACGGCGGCGGCGTCGAACGTCGCAGGGTCCAGCGCGGCCGCAGCCTGCCCGGCCGCCGCCTCGGCTGTGGCGGCATTGGCAGCAGCCTCGGCCGCAGCCTGTTCAGCCGCCGCCGCAGCCGCCGCTTCTGCAGCCGCCGCGTCGGCAGCCGCCTGCGCCGCCGCGTCCTCGGCCGCCTTGGCAGCCGCCTCTTCCGCAGCCTTGGCCGCAGCCTCTTCCGCTGCCTTGGCAGCCGCCTCCTCCGCAGCCCTGGCCGCAGCCTCTTCCGCTGCCTTCGCCGCCGCCTCTTCCGCTGCCTTTGCGGCGGCTTCTTCCGCAGCCTTCGCCGCAGCCGCCGCTTCCTCGGCGGCCTTCGCCGCAGCAGCCTCTTCAGCGGCCTTCGCGGCAGCAGCAGCCTCTTCGGCTGCCTTCGCGGCAGCAGCGGCTTCCTCGGCGGCCTTCGCCGCAGCGGCTTCTTCCGCAGCCTTCGCGGCTGCCGCCGCCTCTTCCGCCGCCTTGGCCGCAGCAGCCGCTTCCTCGGCAGCCTTCGCCGCCGCCGCCTCTTCCGCAGCCTTGGCGGCGGCGGCGGCCTCTTCGGCGGCCTTCTTCGCGGCTTCCTCTTCTGCGACCTTCTGCGCTGCAGCCTCGGCGGCGGCACGCTGGGTGGGTACGACGCTGAACTGGTAATAGCCGAGGCCTGCGGCCACCACGATGATGACGATGCTGATAAAGCTCTTGTTCATGACAGTCTCCAGACCCCGAAGCCGCAGGACAGCGCGGCGGCGAAGCCTAGATGACAGAAATGTGTTGCCTTGAAAAGACAGCTTGCGCACGGCGATAGCCGCCGCGACCGGCCTGGCCGGTCGCGGCGGAACGGCCGGGCGCGTCAGAGGGTGAGCGCGGCCTTCACCTGGTCGATGGCACCCTGCACCAGCGCCGGATCGGCGGCGGCGGCGGTCACGGCGGACTTGAGCGTGGTCTTCGTCGCATCGTCCAGCGCCGACGCGTCGATCAGCGCGGTGATCTTCGCGGCGTCGAACATCGCGGGGTCCAGCGCGGCGGCGGCATCGCCGACGGCAGCGGTGGCGGTCTCGGCAGCCGTCGTCGCGGCGGCGGCGGTTTCCGCCGCAGCGGCAGCAGCGGCTTCTTCGGCGGCCTTGGCGGCGGCGGCTGCCTCATCAGCTGCCTTGGCGGCCTCTGCGGCGGCGGCCTCGGCGGCGGCCTTCTGCGCGGGGACATAGCTGAACTGGTAGTATCCCAGCCCCGCCGCCACGATCACGATGATGCCGATGACGATATTCTTCATTTTGGTCTCCAGGAGAGTGCCGCACATCATGGCGGCAGGCGCGGCAAGGATGCCAGAGATGCGGCCTGTTGGAAAGCCCAGGCCTGGACCACGCCCCGCCCCGGCCACGAATGTGGTTGAACAGCCGCCGTCCAGCGACTACCTTGCGCGCGAAAACCGCCACCACCAAAGGACGCCCGCCATAGCCCGCAGACCGCACAACGCCCCGCCGCAACGCGAAACCGGCCCCCGCGTGAATGACCGAATCCGGGGGGGCGAGATCCGCCTGATCGGGGCCGATGGCGAGAATGTGGGCGTCGTGTCGCCCGCCCGTGCGCTGGCGATGGCCGAAGAGGCGGGGCTCGACCTCGTGGAAATCTCGCCCAACGCCGAGCCTCCGGTCTGCAAGATCATGGACTTCGGCAAGTTCAAGTACGAACAGCAAAAGCGCGAGGCCGAGGCGCGGCGCAAGCAGCACATCATCGAGATCAAGGAAATCAAGTTCCGCCCCGGCACCGACACGCATGACTATGACGTCAAGATGCGCTCGGTGATGAAGTTCCTGGAAGAGGGCGACAAGGTGAAGGTCACCCTGCGCTTCCGCGGCCGCGAGATGGCGCACCAGCAGCTTGGCCTGGAACTGCTGAACCGCGTCGCCACCGACGTGGGCGATGCCGGCAAGATCGAAAGCATGCCCCGGCTCGAGGGCAAGCAGATGGTGATGATGATCGGCCCGAAATAGTCGGCCCGTCTTCCCGCGCCGGTCACGGCGCGGGTTCGGTCACGCCCCCCGCCCCGCCCGCGCCCCCTGCCGCATCAGCACCAGGACCACGCAGAGGATCGACACCGCCAGGATCGCCCCTGACAGCGCATAGATCGTGGGGCTGGTGCCTGCGTTCATGCGCCCGAACATCTCGATGGGCAGGGTGTTCTGGCGTCCGACCAGATAGAAGGCGCGGGCAAAATCGTTCAGCGACAGCAGGAATGCGAACAGGAACGCGCTGACCAGACCGGGCCGGATCAGCGGCAGCGTCACGTCCACGAACCGCCGCCATCAGCCAGGACCGCCGCACATAGCGCATGCTGGTCAGGATGGCGACAAAGGCAAAGGGCATCGCCCACAAAAGATGCCCCGCCGTGACCGTGGCGACCGAGGGGCGCACCCCCAGCCGCGTGAAGATCACCGACAGCGCCAGCCCCTGGATCACGCCGGGCACGAACATCGGCAGAAGCACCGTCAGGAACCACGCCGACCGCCCGCTCCGCAGTTCCTGATAGGCCAGCGCCGCCAGCAGCGCCAGCGCGGTGGCCAGCACCGCCGTCAGCGTGGCCACCGCGACCGACAGGCGCAGCGCCGCGATCAGCCCGCGCTCCTGCGCCAGCCCGGCACACCAGCGCAGGCTGAGGTCGGACAGCGACGGCAGGCCGGGCTGCAGCGCGGGGTTCAGCGAGATCGCCATCAGATAGAACGGCGGGGCGTAGATCAGCAGCAATCCCGCCACCGCGACGGCCCAGATCAGCACCAGGTTCGCGCGCCCCTCGACCCGGGTCATGGCGCGCTCTCGCCGAACAGGCCCGCCAGGCGGAACAGGCGGTTGCCGACCAGCACCATGGCGAACAGGATGACCAGCACCACCGTCGAGATGGCAAAGGCCAGCGGAAAGTTCGCCACCCGCATCACGTCGTTGACCATGATCGACACGATCGACGCCCCCGCCCCCCCAGCATCTGCACTTCGGTCGAGGACCCGGCGATCATCGCGAACACGAACAGGAACCCGGCGAATAGCCCCGGCAGGGTCAGCGGCACCGCGATGGTGCGGATGCAGTGCCAGAACCCCGCACCCAGGTCCTGCGCCGCCGCCAGATGACCGGGGCTGATCCGCCGCATCGCCAGCAGCAACGGAAACGCCGCAAACGGCATGTAGGACGCGACCAGCCCCACCATCACCGCAAAGTCCGAGAACAGAAGGCCGTCGACGGGCGCGTCGGTGATCCCGGACTGCACCAGGGCGGTGTTGATCGGCCCGTTCCGCCCCAGCACCAGCCGCCACGAGAACGCGCGGATCGGGTACGAGGCAAAGAACGGCACGGTGATCGCCGCCATCAGCAGCAGCGCCAGCCGCCGCCCGGCCAGAAAATGGATCGCATAGGCCAGGGGATAGGCCAGCCCGACGCACAGCCCCGCCCCGAAGGCCGCCTTGGCCAGGGTGTCCAGAAGCATGCTCCACCGCCCGGCCTCCAGGATCGCGGCATAGCCCGCAAGGCTGGCCTCTGGCCGGATCCAGTGTCGGGGTCCCAGGTCCAGAAACTCCAGACCAGGATGGTGACCAGCGGTGCCAGCCCCAGGGCAAGGATCGCCAGCAGCGGCAGGGCGGCAAGGGCAAGGCTGGCGCGGGGCATGGGCGGGCTTCCGGGATCGGGCGCAGGCGGCGCAGGGCTTGGCCCCCGCGCCGCGCCTCGGGTTCAGGCATTGCGCAGGCGCTGCCACCATTCTTCGTACAGCTGGAAATTGTCGGGCCGCACGTTCTGCCAATAGACCTTGCCACCGAACTTGGACGCCACATGATCGGCCTTGGCGGCAATCTCGGCGGGGTCGAAGGCACCCGCGTTGGCGGCGGCGTACTCCGCCGGTTTGGCCGACGGCACGACATAGCCCCGCGTTGTCGCCAGGGCGCAACCGTAATGGCCGTCGAGCATCCAGTTGACAAAGGCATGGGCGGCATCGCGCAGGCCCCGGTCCGCCGCGCCGCGCAGCATCACGGTGTTGTTGCCCCAGCCCTCGTAGCCCTCGACCGGGGCGGCATAGGCCAGGTCCAGCCCGCGTTTCTGGCCTTCATAGACGATGGGCTCCCACCCGGTCATCGCGTCGACCTCGCCGTCGGCCACCGGTTGCACGCCCTGCTCCCAGCCGTTCCAGAAGGTGCGGAACTGCCCGTCGGTCTTGTGCTTGATCAGGAACTCCATGACCAGGCCCAGCTCGTCCACGGTCAGGTTGCCGGGGTCGCCGATGGGCTGGTTCTCGGCCTCTTTCAGGTAGGTGGCGGCAAAGACGGCGGAATTGATCCAGGCATCCTCCATCGCCACGCGGCCCTTCAGCTTGGGGTCGAAGATCACGCCATAGCTGTACACGGTGCCCAGCGTGTCGCGCCGGTAGATGATGCTGTCGGCATTGACGACCGAAGGGATGCCCAGAAGCGCCCCGTCGTCGCCCTTCAGATGCGCCATCTCCTTGGCCCAGGGCCACAGGCTGTCATGGTTCGGAACCCTGGCCACATCCCAGGGCACGATCTGGCTCTGGCGGTACAGCTCGCGCTCGGCCCCGCCCTGGAACCCGCCCACGTCGAACAGTTCGTTCGCGTTGCCCGCGGCCAGACGGGCGACGACGGGGCCCATGTCGTTGCCCTTGTCGGTGGAGCTGGGGGTGAGGCCGGTCGCCCCGGTCAGCCTGCCCCAGCCCTCGCCGATGTCGAGCGTGGCCGAGGCCCAGAAGGCGATCTCGCCGCCCTGCGCCAGCGCAGGGTGCGGCAGGGGCAGCGCCGCCGCCCCTACCCCCGCCCCCAGAAGGTGCAGCAGGCGATGGCGGTCGAGGTTGCTGTGCAAGGGATGGTGTCGGTCGGTCATGGCATTGTCCTCGTCGGTTGGGGGTCGGGGTCGTCGGGTCTGTCCGGGGCGACCAGCACCGCGCCGCCGGGGCGCAGCCACAGGTGCAGCGGGTCGCCCACCGCCAGCGCAGCCGCCACATCCACCGGGGCCGCCACCGACAGGTCCTGCCCGTCGGCAAAGCTGGCGCGGATGTCGCGGTGCAGGCCGCGAAAGCGGATGTCGTCGATCACCAGCGTCAGGCCGGTGTCGCCCTCGGCGACATGGACCGGCGACAGCCGGTCGGGCCGCAGCGCCACCAGCGCGCCGGGCACGGGCCGCCCGGCCACGGGCAGGCGCTGCCCGGCGACGGTGGCCTGGCCCTCGGCGACGTGATCGGGCCGCAGCAGCGCCTCGAGCCCGACGAAGCGCGCGACAAAGGCATTGGCGGGCGCATCGAAGAACTGCCGGAGCCGGCCGATCTGCTCGACCCCGCCCCGGTGCATCACCGTCATGCGGTCCGACAGCGTCAGCGCCTCGTCATGGTTGTGCGTGACCAGGATGAACGTCGCCCCGGTGCGGGCGTGCAGGCGGCCGAATTCGTCGCGCATCTGTTCGCGCAGGCGTTCGTCCAGCCCGGTCAGCCGCTCGTCCAGCAGTAGGATCCCCGGCTCCATCACCAGCGCGCGGGCCAGCGCCACGCGCTGCCGCTGGCCGCCGGACAGCTGGTTCACGTCGCGCCCCCCGTACCCCGCAAGGTCGACCAGCGCCAGCGCCTCCGCCACGCGGCGCTCGATCTCTACCCCCGGACGGCGGTGCACGCGCAGGCCGTAGCCCACGTTCCCCGCCACCGACATGTGCGGAAACAGCGCCAGGTCCTGGATCACCGTGTTGACGGGCCGCCGGTTGGCCGGCAGGTCGGTCACATCCCGCCCGTCGAACAGCACGCGCGCCCGGTCGGGCCGGTCGAAGCCGCCGATGATCTTCAGAAGCGTGCTCTTGCCCGACCCTGACGACCCGAGCAGGGTCAGGAACGCCCCCGCCGCAATGTCGAACGACACCTCGCGCAGCGCCTGCACCGTGCCAAAGCGGCGCGACACGGCCTCGATGCGGATCGCGATGGCCATCAGCCCCCCTCGCGCAGGGTCAGGATGCCGGTGTCGGTCAGGTCGGCCCTTTGGCCGGGCAGGACCAGCGTTGTTGCCGTTGCCTCTTCGATCAGCGCGGGGCCGGGCACGGGCGTGGCAACCGGCAGGCGGTCGCGGTCGTGGACGGGGCAGTCGGTCCAGCCCAGGTCGCGGAACCACACCGCGCGCGTGCCCTTTCGCGCGCCAGCCAGGCTGCGCCCGGCAGGGTCCACGGGCCGCAGGCGGATCGTTTCGGTCTCCAGCGTCGCCTCCAGGTGCAGGCCGGTGATCTCGACCGGCGTGTGGTCCAGCCGGAAGGTATAGGCCTGCGCATGCGCGGCATGGAACCGCTCGGCAACGCGCGGCGCATCGTCGTCGGGATGCAGAGGGCACAGCACGCCATGCTCCTGCCCCCGTTAGCGGGCATCGACGGCCATCTCGTGCCCGACCGCCGCGTCGGCATGGCCGAAGTGGTCCAGCGCCCGCCCCTTCAGCGCGCCGAACAGGTCCAGCACGCGGGCCAGCGCCGCGTCCGACAGGGGGGTGAAATACGTCTCGCGGAAATCGGCGCGGGGGCGGGCGGCCAGCATGCCCCAGGCCGAAAAGATGCCCGGATGCGGTGGAATGACGGTGCAGCGCGTCTGCATCTCGCGCCCCGGCCGCGCGGCCAGCGCAGGCCCCGCCCCGCCGCCGACCACCAGCGCCGCGTCGCGCGGATCATGGCCGCGCTGCACGGTGACCAGCTTCAACGCGTTGATCATGTTGGCCAGGGTGACATCCACGATGGCCTGTGCCGCCGCCTCGGGGTCCAGCCCCATCGGCCCCGCCACCCGCGCGATGGCCGCCCGCGCCAGCCCGGCATCCAGCGGCAGCGTGCCGTTGGCAAAGGTCAGGGGATCGAACACCCCGAGCGCCACCAGCGCCACCAGCGCGTCGGTCACCGTCCGCTGGTCGCCGCCCCGCCCAGAGCAGGCCGGTCCCGGCTGCGACCCCGCGCTTTCCGGCCCGACACGCAGGCCCCCGCGCCGGTCGATCCCCGCGATCGACCCGCCGCCCGCGCCGGTCTCGACGATGTCGACGACCGGCACCTGCACCGGATAGCCGGGCGGCACGCGCGTCCGCTCCATCCGGTAGGCGGTGTCCAGGTGCGGCCGCCCGTCGCGGATCAGCGAACACTTCGCCGTCGTGCCGCCCACGTCCAGCGACAGCCCATCCCCCGCCCCCAGCGCCTGCCCGATCCGCGCCGCCCCGGCAACGCCCCCGGCGGGGCCCGATTCGACCAGCGTCAGCGGGCGGTCGGCGGCCTGCGCAAAGGTCGCGATGCCGCCGTTCGACTGCATCGCATAGGCCGGGCAGGCCACGCCGTCGCGCGCCAGTGCCGCCTCGAGCCGGGCAAAATAGCGGCGGATGATCGGCTGCACAGAGGCGTTCAGCGCCACCGTGTTCGACCGCTCGTACTCGCGCCATTCGCGCGAAATCTCGTGGCTGGCGCAGATGGTGACGCCGGGCAGCAGGGCCGCCAGCGCCGCTGCCGCCGCCGCTTCGTGCGCCGGATTGGCATAGCTGTGCAGGAACACGATCCCCACCGCCTCGACCCCCGCCTCGATGCAGGCGGCGGCGATGGGGGGCAGGTCGTCCGGCACCAGCGGCTCTACCACCGCGCCCGTCGCATCCAGCCGCTCGCGCACCTCGAACCGCAGGTGGCGAGGCACAAAGGGCGCGGGGCTGTGGAAGCGCAGGTTGTACAGGTCGGGCCGGCTGCCGCGCCCGATCTCCAGCACGTCGCGGAAGCCTGCCGTTGTCACCAGCGCGGTCCGCACCCCCTTGCGTTCGGTGATGGCGTTGATCACCGTCGTGCCGCCATGCGCGAAGAGCCCGATGCGGCCCGGCTCCATCCCCTGCCCGCGCGCCGCCGCGATGGTGTCCAGCACGCCGCCCGACTGGTCCTGCGGGGTGGTCAGCGCCTTGGCCCGGAACAGCGCCCCCGTCGCCTCGTCATGGCCCACCAGGTCGGTGAAGGTGCCGCCGACATCGGTCGCCAGCCGGATCATCGCACCCCCCGGATACAACGCCCCAGCCTCGGCGGCGGTGATCAGCCCGTCCTGCACGTCGCGCGCGACCGACGCCGGGTCGCGCCGGGCCGGATCGCCCCAGACCCCGCCGCCGCCGGTGACCAGCGCCACCCGGTCGCCCCGGCCCACGTCAAGGCCCGAGACGCGGCCATGGCTGGCCGTGTGACCGTCGGCACGGACGAGTGCCAGCGCATTCGCGCTGCCCGCCCCGCCCCCCGCCATGCCCCAGGGCACCGTCCGCGTCCGGCCAAATCCCGCATGCACGGTACATCCTTCGGCCAGGACTTCATACTCGCGCACCAGGCCATGGCCGCCCCGGAACGCGCCCACGCCCACGCCCCCCTCGGTGTTCAGGCCATAGCGGCGCACGCGCAGCGGGAACTTGGCCTCGATCACCTCGACCGAATAGTTGTAGGTGTCGCCATCGGTCAGCGCGATCACACCGCCCGCCCCGTCGCCGTCTTCGGTCGCGCCCCAGCCGCCGTGCTGCGGCTCGACATGGATGAACGGGTGGCCATCCGGCCCGGTGCCGGAAATATAGGTCGCGCTGAGGGTGGTAGAGGACCCGGCCGAGAACCGGTCGGGCCGCAGCGGGGCCAGCGCCTTCCACACCAGTTCCGACGCATGGACCGACCCTTCGTAGTACCACCCCGTCGGGCGCGGCTTCTGCGCAGTAAAGATCGTGTCGTCGGGCGCGGTCACCGACAGGGGCCGGAACCAGCCCTCGTTCGACGGGGCCTGCGGGGCCACCAGCGCCTTGAACACGGTCCGCACCGCCGAGTGCAGCGCGCCGCGCGCACAGTTGATCGGCCCGTCCGTCGCGGGCGGGCAGCCGGTGAAATCGGCCTCCAGCCGGTCGCCCCGCACCCGCAGCGTCACCGTCACCGGGATCGGCCGGTCGGTCACGCCGTCGCCGTCGATGATGTCGGTCGCGGTATCGTCGCCGTCCGGCGGGGCGGCCACGACGGCACGGGCCAGCGCCTCGGACGAATTCAGGATACGGGCAAAGGTGGCGGCCAGCGTGGCCAGGCCATAGCGGGCCGCAATCTCGCGCGCGGACGGTGGCGATCTGCGCGTTCAGGTCGCCCATGGCGATCTCGGGCAGACGCATGTTCTCGCACAGGATATGCACCAGGTCGGGGTTCAGCACGTCGCCCGTTGCGATCCGGACGCCGGGCAGGCGCGGCCCCTCCTGGAAGACCGAGGTCGCGTCGGGCGGCACCGACCCCGGCACCGCGCCCCCCGCGTCCAGATAATGCGCCACGTTGATCGCGATGGCGGCGATCTGGCCGTCGATGAACACCGGGCGGACGATGGCGAAATCGCAGGCATGGGTGCCCCCGGCAGAGGGGTCGTTGGTCAGCAGGATGTCGCCAGGCGCGATGCTTCCCGCAAAGCGCTGCATCAGCGACCGCACCTGCGCCCCGAAGGTGCCGGTGAACAGCGTGATGCCGTTCATCTGCGCCACCAGTTCGCCCTCGGGCGTCAGCAGGCCGCAGGCAAAGTCCAGAACCTCGCAGATCATCGGGCTCATCGACGTCTTGGCCATGACGATGCCCATCTCGTCCACCGTGGCCAGACGCTTGCCCTCGATGATTTCCTGCGTGACGGGATCGGTCGCCATTCGTGCTGCCCAGCCGGTTGCCTTCGCGTCGCAGCCTAGCGGGTCAGGAGGGCGGGGGAACCCACCCGAATGGGTGGGCTCGGGGCTTGTCGAGCATCAGGTTTCGCACGCGGCATGATTTCTGATCCAGGCTTTCCGAAAGGGAAGGTCTGGATGCCTGGGGACCGCTCACAACAGACCCTGGCGCAGGATGCGACCGATGCGCGTCACCCCCCGCGCCCTCCGACCCGGTCGTCCTGGCGCAGGGCGGGACCCCGAACCTCGGGGCGGATGGATCGGGGCCCCGGCCTTTGCCGGGGCGACCGGTCCGGCGGATGGGCCCGGTGAGAGGCGACCCGCGTGAGCATTCCGGCCGGATGCCCCCGTTGGCCCGCCCCGCTTTCGCCGCTATGGTCGCGGGCGAACAGGCAGGAGCATCCCATGGACCGGACGGCTGCGCGCGGGGTGATGGCGGGGATCGGCGGGCTGGCGGGGCTGTGCTTCTATGCCCTGTCCGAGGCCTGGACCAGTGGTGCCCTGCCCGCGCGCATGATGCTGTTCCTGTCGGCAGGGGGGCTTGCGTTCTTTGCGGGGCTTCTGGTGATGGCGGGTCCGGTGGGCACGCGCCGGGCCGCCGTGGCGGCGCTGGCCACGGCAGTGCCGGTGGCGGGGCTGATCACCTGGGCCAGCCTGCGCTACGGCGAGCGTGATCTGGTCGGGCCGTCCGAGGCCTTTGCGGCGGTGCTGCTGGGCACCTTTCCCTGGCCGTTCTGGATCGCGTTCTTCCGGGGCAACTGGGCCGACTATCCCACCCATTTCCGCGAAAGCTGGTCGGTGGTGATCCGGGTGGCGGCGGGGCTGGTGTTCACGGCGCTGGTCTGGGGGGTGATCTGGCTGTCGGATGCACTGCTGTCGCTGGTGGGGCTGGACGTGATCGAGCGGCTGATCCGGGTGGATGTGGTGCCCTTTGTGGTGACCGGGGCGGTGGCGGGGCTGGCGATGGCGGTGGTGGCCGAATTGTCGGACGTGCTGGCCCCCGACCTGCTGCTGCGATTGCTGCGCCTCTTGGTGCCGGTGGTGCTGGGGGTGATGGCGGTGTTCCTGGTGGCGCTGCCGCTGCGGGGGTTCGGCACCGTGCTGGGCGGGCTGTCGGTGGCGGGCACGCTCTTGGCGATGGCGGGGGTGGCGGTCACGCTGGTCGCCGCCGCCTGCGACTGCAGCGAGGACCGGGCGAGCGGGCATCCGGTGATGGTGCGGGCGGGGCAGGGTTTGGCGGCGCTGGTGGTGGTGCCGGCGGGGCTGGCGGTCTGGGCGCTGATGCTGCGGGTGGCCGAGGCGGGCTGGACGCCGCCGCGCGTGGCGGGGGCGGCGGTTGCGGCGGTGGCGCTGGGATATGGGGTCGGCTACCTCTGGGCGGTGGCGGGCGGGGGGCGGTGGCGGCGGCGCATCCGGGGTGTGAACCTGGGGATGGCGCTGGCGATCGTGGCGCTGGCGGCGCTGTGGCTGACGCCGCTGCTGGATGCGACGGCGATTGCGGCGCAGAGCCAGGTGGCGCGGTACGCGGACGGGCGGGGCACGCTGGACCGGCTGGACCTTGCCGCGCTGGACCGCTGGGGCGTGGCGGGGGCGGCGGGGCTGGCGGCGCTCGAGGCGCTGGGACAGCAGCCCGGTCAGCAGGCGCTGGCGGCGCGGCTGGCCGACCGCAGCCGCTGGACCACCGGCGAGGGTCCCCCGAACCCGGCCGCGCGCGAGGCGCTGCGGCGCGTCCTGTCGGTGGTGCCCGCGACGGCGGCGGACGCGGCGGCGGGGCTGGTCGAGGCGCTGGAGCCGTGGGAACTGCGCGACTGGCACGAGGCCTGCGAGCGGCGCTTGCCCGACGGGCGGGCGGCCTGCGCGCTGGTGATGGCCGACCTGTGGCCGGAATGGCCGGTGGGCGACCCTGCCGCGCCCGAGGCGGTGTTCCTGTCGCTGTCGTCCGAGGGCTGGCTGATGCAGTCGGCGCTGGTGCGGGCGGCGGACGGCAACGGATGGGACCGGCGCGGCATGCGCCTGGACAGCGGGGAGGACGCCGAGGACGGGGCCGCCGCCATCGCCACGCTGCTGGACCAAGGACCGGTGATCGAGCCTGTTCCCGCGTTCCGCCTGCGGATCGGCGGGCGGACAGTCACGATCTTTCCCTGAACTTTGTGCAGTTGGGCGGCGTTCCCGCAAGCGCGTTCGGCAAATGTTAAGGCAGCGTGCCTAGCCTTGGCGGGAATCGAGGCGGGACACGGGCGATGCACGGGCTGATCAACAAGGCGCTCCAGTGCTTTCTGCGGGACACCTACGGCGATGCGCTGTGGGCGGAGGTCGCGCGCGACGCGCGCCTTGGCTTCGACAGTTTCGAGCCGATGCTGCAGTATGACCTGGACCAGACCCGTGCCGTGGTCGCCGCCGCCGCCCGGCGGCTCGACCGGCCGAGCGAGACGGTGCTCGAGGATATGGGGACCTATCTGGTGTCGCACCCGAACCTGGAACCGCTGCGGCGGCTGCTGCGGTTCGGTGGCGTGACATTCCCCGATTTCCTGCATTCGCTGGAGGATATGCGCGGGCGCGGGCGGCTCGCCCTGCCCGACCTCGACCTGCCCGTGCTGGACCTGCGCGAGGACGGGGCAGAGCGGTACGTGCTGTGCTGCCGGTCGCCCCTGCCCGGCGCCGGGCATGTGGTGATGGGGCTCTTGCGCGCGATGGCCGACGACTATGGCGCGCTGGTGCTGCTGGATCATCTGGGCGGGCGCGACGGCGCGGAAGAGATCGCGATCCACCTGCCCGAGGCGCGCTTTGCCGAAGGGCGGCGGTTCGATCTGTCGGTGGGGGTCGGCTAGGCCATGGCGATACCCAAGACGTCGAACCTGACGGCGCAGGACCCGGTGGCCGTCTGCCTGGCGCAGGCCGCGCTGGACGTGATGATGCCGCTGCACCTGACACTGGCCGCCGACGGAGCGGTCGCGGCGGCCGGTCCCACGCTGCGCAAGCTGTTTCCCCGCCAGCGTCTGATCGGGCGCGACTTCTTCGACCTGTTCGAGGTGCGACGCCCCGGCAGGGTGGCGTCGGTGGGCGACCTGCGGCTGCGCGCAGGATTGCGGCTGACGCTGGTGCAGCGCGGGACCGAGGGTACGGGCTTTGCCGGGATCGCGCTGCCCTTTGCGGGCGGGTCGGGGATGCTGGTCAACCTGTCCTTCGGGTTCGGCATCATCGACAGGGTGCGCAGCCACGAGCTGACCGATGCCGATTTCGCGGCGACCGACCTCGCGATGGAGCTTCTGTACCTGGTCGAGGCGAAATCGGCGGTGACGGAAGAGCTGCGCGCGCTGAACCTGCGGCTGCAGGGGGCCAAGCGGATGGCCGAGGCGCAGGCCCTGACCGACACGCTGACCGGCCTGAAGAACCGCCGCGCGCTGGACATCGTGATGGCCGATGCGGTGGATCGCGGCCCGCCCTTTGGCCTGATGCACATCGACCTCGACTATTTCAAGGCGGTGAACGACACGCTGGGCCACGCGGCGGGCGACCATGTGCTGCGCGAGGTGGCGCGCGTGCTGCACGAAGAGACGCGGCGCGACGACACGGTGGCCCGGATCGGCGGCGACGAGTTCGTGGTGGTCTTTCCGGACGAGACCGATCCCGTCGTGCTGGCCGCGATTGCCGCCCGCATCGTGGCACGTCTGGGCGAGCCGTTCGTGCACGAGGGCCGCCTGTGCCGCATCTCGGCCAGCATCGGCATTTCGGTGTCCACGGCCTATGACGTGCTGACGGCGGACGCCATCCTGGGCGACGCGGATGCGGCGACCTATGCGTCGAAACACGCGGGCCGGGGCCGCGCGCTGTTCCACGACCGGGCGGGCGGCGGGGTGGTCGCGCAGGCCGGGCCGGTGGCGTGACGGACGGATGCCGTGTGTGAGTGCGGGTGCCGGCAGGGTCCGGACCCCCTGCGTCGCCACGGGGCGGACGGTGCCGGGACCACGCGGCGCAGGGACGACCGTCGGGTGATCCCCGACGGGGCAGGCGGCAGGATTGTTCCGCAGGTCGGCCCGGTGGCCCAGGTGCCGGGGCGCGGCGCTGCTGACTAGGCAGGGCCACGGAACCGCGCCACGGGCGATGTCTGCAAGCCGTGGCACGGCCTTGTCAGAAGCAGGCTGTCCTGCCGAACCGGGGTGCCGCCGCTGCGGTCCGGGTAGGGATGGCGACTGCCCGGGCGCGGGGAAGGCGGAGAAACAGCCAACTGGCCGCCCGCGACCGCAGCCGCTAGATTGCCCGCCCATGGGACGCAGCACCGGCATGGGACGCAGCACGGGCATGGGACGCAGCACGGGCAGGCCGGGGCACAACACCTCGCCCGCCGAAGGCGTCGCAGACATTGCTGCGGGGCGGCCTGCGGCGCGACCTGATGCGGCACCCGCCGCGTCGGCTGACGACGATCGTCGCGGCCCCCGGCCATGGCAAGACCTCGCTCGCCGGGCAGTGGTTCGAGAGCTTGCGCGCCGAGGGGGTGCGCGCCCGGTGGCTGACGCTGACGTCCGAGGACGCGGATCCTGCGCGCTTTCTGGGGGCGCTGATCGATGTCTTCGGCGCGGCGACGGCGGACCGCGACGCCGCACCGCAGGCCGACCGCACCGGCGCTCTGGGCAGCCTGTCGGTGGCCACGCTGGCCACCATTGTGCAGGCCCGCGTCCGGGCCTTGCGCGCGCCGCCGGTGATCTTTCTGGACGACGATCACCTGGCGCAGTCGCCCACGGGCGACGGGCTTCTGGCGGCGCTGCTGGGGGCACCGGCGCTGGCCAACCTGCGCCTGGTGATCATCGCGCGCACGCCGCCGCGCCTGCCGATGTCGGACCTGCGGCTGGCCGAGGACCTGCGCCAGCTGGGCCCGGCCGACCTGCGGTTTTCGCGCGCCGAGGCCGTCGCGTTCCTGGGCGAGGCGGCGGCCAGGCTGGACGCGGGCCGGATCGCCACTCTGGTCGAGACCGCCGAGGGCTGGCCGGTCGCCCTGCAGATGGTGCGCGTGCTGATGCGCGAAACCGACCGCGTGGCGGCGACGCTGGCCCTGCCGGGGCGCGATCCCGACATGGGGCGCTTCCTGTCGGAGCAGGTGGTGTCCAGCCTGCCCGAGGACGTGCAGGCGTTCCTGTTGCAGACGGCGGCCCTGCCCGAGGTGTCGGCCGACCTGGCCGTGGCGGTCTGTGGCGATGAGCGCAGCGAAGAGCGCAGCGAAGAGCGCAGCGAAGAGCGCAGCAAGGACGGCGCGCGCGCGATCTTTCAAGCCCTTGGCGGCTATGCCCTGCCGCTGGCCACGGTGGACGATGCGCGCGACTGGGTGCGCTTTCATCCGGTGTTCCGCAGCTTTCTGACCGAGGCCGCGCTGCGGCGCGGCATCGATGCCGCCGACACGCTGCTGCGCGCCGCCGAGCGCGCGCACATCGGACGCGACACCATGGTCAGCGCGCCCCTGAACGACCTGTCGCTGCGGCTGCGCGGGTCGGTGCCCGCCACGTTCCGGGTGCGCTGGCTGATGGCGGCGGGCGACCTGGGCCTTGCGCGCCAGGTGATCGAGGGGTTGCGCACCTTCCAGACGACGCGCCCGCATGTGCCGAACCGCATCGAGATCGACCTGCTGGACATGGCGCTGCTGCTGGCCGAGGGGCGCGAAGGGGCGGCGGTGCCGCTGCTGTCGGCGCTGGTGCTGGCGGTGCCGGTGCGCGCGTTCAGCGCGTCCTTTCTGGCCCAAGGGCCCGGCCTGTTGCGCGACCTTGCGATGCTGGCGCGGGGACAGGGCCTGCCCGGCCTGATCCACGATCCGCTGGCGGCCCTGCTGGCCGAGGACATGGGCGCGGGCGCGGCCCCCCCGGCCACGGCGGCAAATGTCGCCGATGCCTCCGGCCAGAGCCTGCGCGAACGCGGCATCCTGCACCTGATCAGCGCGGGGCGGACCAACAAGCAGATCGGCCTGGCCCTCGCGCTGACCGAGAACACCGTGAAATTCCACGTCCGCAACATCTTCGGCAAGCTGCAGGTCAACACCCGCACCGCCGCCATCGCCGCCGCCCGCCACCTGGGCCTGCTGCACGAGATGTTCAGTCCCGGCATTTGGTGGAGCGGTTTTGAGGTGAACCTTTCGGTTTCAGGTGTCCGTTGTTTGCAGACGAACGCGTAGGGCGTGAGGCCCTTGAGGGTCTTCAACCTGCGACCGACGTTGTCGATGTCGATGAAGTCGGCCGGGTGATTTCGCAGCTGGCCGTGGTCGTCGTCTTGAAAGCGTTTCACGGTCGCCTCCGTGACCCTGCGGTTCATCCGCTCGACCTGGCCGTTCGTCCGTGGATGCTTGATCCCGGTCGTCCGGTGGTCGATGTCGACCGAGGCAACGGCGCGATCCGCGTCGTCCATCCCGGCCCCTGATCCTGATCCTGATGGCATCCTGCGCAGGGGCAACCGGGCGCACAAGGTGCATGCGGGGCCTTGCCAGACCCGATTCGCGGCACAGGGTTAACGGCGCGGATGCGCCCCGGCGTCAGCATGGGCTGTGCATCATCCGTGCATGCGCTGTGCAGGCCCGATCAGGTCGCCCTCTCCCCGGTTAACCCACCGCCCCGCCGTCAGAAATCAGTCGGAGCACCACCCTCCTGCTTGCGCCGGGCGACGAACCGCGTGAGGTCCTCCAACGCCGCCCCGTCCATCTCGGGGGCCTCGAATTCCGCCAGGATCGCCTTGTACGTCCGGTGCGCGCGTTCCGGCGTCCAGACCGACCCATCCGCAGCCCAGGCCTCGTAGTTCCGCCAGTCCGCCAGGAACGGCGCATAGAACGCCGTCTGATAGCGGTCCTGCGTGTGCTGGCAGCCGAAATAGTGGCCGCCCGCCCCCACCTCCTTGATCGCGTCAAAGGCCAGGTCGTCGTCGGTCGTGGCAAAGGTGGACTCTTCGAAGTATCGCTGGATCATCTGCAACACCTCGCAATCCATGACGAATTTCTCAGGGCTGGCGATCAGCCCGCCCTCCAGCCAGCCCGCCGCATGGTAGACCATGTTGGTCCCCGACTGCACCGCCGCCCACAGCGAATTGCACGTCTCCCACATCGACTGCGCGTCCGGCACGTTTCCCGCGCAGACGCCCGACGACCGCATCGGCACGCCGTAAAAGCGCACCAGTTGCCCCGTCATCTGTGTCGCGCGCATGTACTCAGGCGTCCCGAACGCCGGGGCCCCCGACTTCATGTCGACGTTCGAGGTAAACGTGCCGATGGCCACCGGACAGCCCGGATTTATCAGTTGCAACAAGGCGATGGCCGACAGCGCCTCGGCAATCGACAGCGCCACCGCCCCCGCCATCGTCACCGGCGCCATGGCCCCGGCCAGCGTGAACGGCGTCACCACAACGGGTTGCCCGCGTTTCGCCAGCCGCATCGCCCCGTCCAGCATCGGATAGTCGTGCTTCAGCGGCGAGACCGAGTTGATGTTGGTGTACATCCTTGGTTTCGCATCGAATTCCGACGGCGACAGGCCCCCCGCCAGCCGCACCATCTCCATCACGTCCTCGACCCGTTCCGCCCCCAGCGAATAGGCATGGCAGACCTTGTCGGTCAGGGTCAGCTTCTCGAACAGGCAGTCCAGATGACGGACACTTGCATGGATATCAACGGGTTCCACCGGATAGCCGCCCGCGACATGGATGCAGTTGAAGTATTGCGTCAGCTTCATGAACTCGCGGAAGGTCGCGAAATCGCCCGACCTTTTGCCGCGTTCCAGGTCCCAGGCATTGGGCGGGGACGACACGTTGACAAAGATCATGGACTTTCCGCCCATCACCACCTCGCGGCCTTGGTTGCGCGGCGTGATGGTGAACTGGGACGGAGCCTTGCCCACCATCTCCATCACGAAATCCTCGTCGAAGCGCACGTTGGTGCCGCTGACGATGCAGCCCGCCGCCTTGAGGATGGCGACCGCCTCGGGGTTCAGCATCTCGATGCCGATCTCGGACAGGATGCGCATCGCCGACCTGTGGATGCGCTGCACGCCGCCCTCGTCCAGGGGTTCGGTCGGGCGGTCGGGGTTCTGCGGAATGCGCCAGGGCATCTGGTCGATCACCGCCGTGCCCGCGCGGGTCTTGTTGCCCGCCCGCCCGCCTGCGCGGCGCTTGCGGCTCACATCCTCGGTCATCCTGGCCTCCCGTCGGGGTTTGGCACAGCATGGCGCAAAGGGTCGGACGATGCTTGCGCCGGAACCGACCGGCATGCGTCGTTTTCACGCCACGGCGGGCTTGGCTAGGGCATCGATCCAGTCGCCGAGTGCGGCAATGTCGGGCAGCACGGCATCGGCCAGCGGGGCCAGGTCCGCCGACACGGCAATCCCGGTCAGCACCGCCACGCAGCGCATGCCCGCCCGGCGGCCCGCCATCAGGTCGTGGCGGCTGTCGCCCACCATCACCATGCGGGCCGGGTCCAGCCCGCACTGCGCCGCGATGGCCAGCAACATGCCGGGGCCGGGCTTGGCCCCGTGGCCTGAATCGAACCCCGCCACGGCGTCGAACAGATGCGCCACGCCATGCGCCGCCAGATGCGCCCGTGCCGCCGCCTCGGCATCGTTCGTCGCCAGGCCCAGGCGCAGCCCGCGCGCCCGCAGGCCCGACAGCACGGGTTCCAGCGGCACCGCCTCGGCCATGGGGGCCGAGGCCGCCTCGGCGTTCATCCGCCCGGCCAGACCGGCCTGCGACACGCCTGGCAACAGCGGCAGCATCGCCGCTGCAATCTCATTCGCGGTCGCGGCGATTACCGGGCTGTCGGGCGCGAACACACCCGCCCGCAGGTCGTATCCGACGGCTGCCGCCAGCCGCTCGGCCTGCGCTTCGTCGGGGCCGCCCGCGCGTTCGGCGGCAATCGCCCGCACCAGCCGCGCGGTCCACCCCCCCCAGCTGCGCCGAAAGTCGAACAGCGTGCCGTCCTTGTCAAAGATCACGCCGTCGATCATCTGCCGGACCTCCTGTTCGCGCGGCGAAAGGATGGCCGGGCGAGCGGGCGGTTGCAACCCGCCGCCTCACGTCCAGTGCGGCACCTCGCCACCCGGCAGGCCTGCGCGGGCGCGCATCGGCGCGTCGAAGGCCAGGCCCTCGGCCTCGCAAAAGGCGATGACGCGGGCCTCGTCGGACAGCACGAAGTCCAGCACCGCCCCCAGAAAGCCCGGATCGCGTGCCCCCGCCGCAAGGTCGCCCGGCTGCGCCCCGGTGGCCGCCAGAAAGGCCTGTCGGCGGTCGTCGTCCGCCAGAATCCAGACCAGCGCCTGCAAGGCCAGGGTTTCGGCGGCTTCCCGCGCAGTCATCAAGGTTTCCCCCTGCCAGTTGACGCAACCCGTGTAATTCGGAAAGGAAATCTTAACCAATCGCGCCCACAAAGTTAACAGTTGATCGGACACACAGCGCCAGAAGGGCCATGACCGGCAGGGTTCTCATCATCGACGGGCAGGCTTCGAACCGGATCGTGCTCAAGGCGCGGCTGGCGGCGGCCTGCTATGATCCGATGCCGGCGGGCGATGACGAAACCGCCATGGCACTGGCGCGCGAGGGCGGTCCGGATGCGATCCTGCTGGACCTCGACCTGCCCGGATCGGTGGGCGGGCTGGGCATGGTGCGGCGGCTGCGCGCCGACCTGCGGCTGTCGACGGTGCCGCTGGTGGCCCTGGGGGCGGCGCAGGATCACGAAGGGCGCATTGCCGCGCTGCGGGCCGGTGCCGACGATGTGATGACCAAGCCGATCGATGACCTGGCCCTGCTGGCCCGCCTGCGCAACCTCTTGCGGCGGCGCGAGGCGCTGGAGGATCTGGGCGGCGGCGTCGATCCGCTGCGCGACCTCGGCCTGGCCGAGGCGGCCGAACCGTTCGAGCAGCCGGGCCTGGTTGCCCTGGTCACCGGGCGGCCCGAAACCGCGCTGCGCCTGCGGCGCGACCTGTCGCCCCTGCTGTCCGACCGCCTGGTCGGCCTGTCGCCGACCGATGCCCTGGCCGACACGGGCGGCTCGGTGCCCGACGTCTTCGTGATCGAGGGGCAGCCTTCGGGCGACGGCGGGTCGCTGCGGCTGATGTCCGACCTGCGCAGCCGGGGGCCCGCGCGGCATGCCTCGTTCTGCCTGCTGCGCCCGGCGTCGGCGGCGGGCGAGGATGCGATGGCCTTCGATCTGGGCGCGCATGACGTGGCCGAGGCCGGGGTCGATCCGCGCGAACTGGCGCTGCGCCTGACCGGCCTTCTGCGGCGCAAGCGTCTGGCCGACCGCCTGCGCGCCACGGTGCGCGACGGGTTGCGCCTGGCGGTGATCGATCCGCTGACGGGGCTGCACAACCGCCGCTACGGGTTGAACCAGCTGGCCGGGATTGCCGAGGCGGCGCGGGTCGAGGGTGAAAGTTTTGCCGTGATGGTGGTCGATCTGGACCGCTTCAAGGCGGTGAACGACCGCTGGGGCCATGCGGCGGGCGACGCGGTGCTGGTCGCGGTGGCGCAACGGCTGGCCGACAACATCCGCGCGGGCGATCTTCTGGCGCGGATCGGCGGCGAGGAGTTCCTGATCGCCCTGCCCGGCGCGGCCCTGGCCGAGGCCCGCCTGGTGGCCGAACGGTTGTGCGAAGTGATCAAGGACACCCCGATTGCCGTGCCGGGCGGCGGGTCGCTGACCATCACCACCTCGATCGGCCTTGCCGTCAGCGAGGCGGGCGCGCCCTTGCAGCGCGAACAGGTGCAGGCGGTGATCGACCGTGCCGACCGGGCGCTTCTGTCGTCGAAATCCGCGGGACGCAACCAGGTGACGGTGGACCGCAGCGCCGCCTGATCCGGTCGCGACCGGTGTGCCCGCAGGGGCAACTGGCGTCGATGCCGGACAAGGGCCGACCGCCGCGCTGTGGCACGCGGCCACGCCGCAAACCCTGCGCCCCTCAGGGCGCGTCGCCTCCATCGCGGCGCGCGTCGCGGCGGTGCGGGCCGCGTCGCAGTTCGCGCTCAAGCCGGTCGGCAAAGGCCAGCCGCTCGGCAGGCGACAGCCCGGTCACCCGTTCGGCGATCAGCGACAGGCCCAGTTCCAGCCGCCGCCCCGTCCGCTCGGCCCCCTTCTCCAGGTGGGCGCGCAAGGCCTCGGCGTCGAAAGGTTCGGCCCGCAGGATGTCCAGCAATGCCCGCATGTCGGCGCGCATGGCCCGGCGACCGCCCTCGCTGCCCCCGCTGCGCGTCATCCAGGCCTGGCGCAGCGCCGCCCGGTCCTCGGGCGACAGGGCGGCGGCGAAGGGACCAAAGCCCAGATCGCGCACCGCCACCGGCGACGGGCCGCCACGCAGCGCCACCCCCAGCAGCGCGCCCGCCACCAGAAGGTTCAGCGCCAGCGACACGACCAGCAGCATGCGCATCCAGCGCGGCGACGCGACCGCCGCAGCCCCCGTCGCCCGGTCATCCATCGGCATCGCCCATCATTCCTTCCAGGTCGGGGATCAGGTCCAGGCTGTCGCCCGCGACCCAGAACGCGGCAGCCAGGTCATCGACCGCCGCCGGGGGGGCCAGGCCGATCCACAGGCCCGCCACCGTGGCCGTCGCAAGCCCTGCCATCGCCCCCATGCCCCCCAGGGCCGCGATCAGCGCGGACAGCCGGAAACGCGGGCGTGCCGGGGCGCGCCGTTGCGGTTGCAGGGCGTCCGCATCGGCCAGAACGCGCGCCATCAACCCGTCCGATGGCCGCGCGGCATCGGCCCGCGCCGCCGCGAACAGATCGTCCAGGTCGTCATCCGTCATCGCCGCCTCCATCCGTCCAGCCCAGTGCGTCCCGCTGCCCCGCCAGGATCGCCGACAGCGCCCGCTTGCCCCGCGCCGTCAGGCTTTCCACCGCCTCGACACCAAGGTCCAGCACCGCCGCGATCTCGGGGTTCGACAGACCCTCGATGTGGCGCAGCACCACGGCCTGCCGCTGCCGGTCGGGCAATTCGGCCAGGGCGGCGTGCAGCGCGGCCACCCTTTGTGCCGCGATCAGGCGGCCCTCGGCCCCCGGCGTGCCGTCGGCCACCTCGGGGGCGTCGTCCAGCGCATCGGCCCGCCGCCGCACCCGTGCCCGCCTGCGGTCGGTGCACAGGTTCGTCACCACGCGGTACACCCAGGTCGCGACCCGCGCCTCGCCCGTGCGCCAGTCGGGGGCCATCCGCCACAGCCGCAGCATCGCCTCCTGCACCACGTCCTCCGCCTCGGCCCGGTCACCGCCCAGAAGCCGCGTCGCATAGCCAAGCGCGCGCGGCACCAGGCGCAGCGACAGCGCCCGCGCCGCCCCCGGATCGCCGTTGGCATACAAGACCAGAAGCGCCTCGTCCGGCACCTCCGGGTCGTCGGGTGTTGCGGCAAGGGCGGGCCGGGCCATCGTCATCCTGCGTGTCAGCCTAGCCGATCCCGTCCCTGCCGCAATGCCCGCGCGCGCCATAGGCCGCGCGCGGACGGATTTGCCCGTTCAGTCCAGCGCGCCCTCGTCGGGCCCGCCGTGATCGCGATGCCTGCCCATCCGCCGCGTCATCTGCTTGCGCGCGGCCTCGGCCTCTTCCGCCGAAATGGCACCGTCCTTGTCGCCGTCGATCCGGTCGAAGATGTCGATAGGCTTCGGCCCGGCTTCCAGTTCGGCGACCGAGATCAGGCCGTCGCCGTCGCTGTCGTGCCGCTCGATCATGCGGGCGGCGATCGCGTCGGCCTGCGCGGCCGCGCGTTCCATCGCGCGGGCCTTGATCTCGGCGGCGCTCAACTTGCCGTCCTTGTCGGCATCCACCGCCGCCACGCGGGCCGCGCGGTGCGCCTCGACCTCGGCCCGCGTGACCTGGCCGTCGCCGTCCGCGTCGATCGCGGCGAAATCGAACATCGGGAACAGGCCCGCGCCATCCCGCCCCATCCGCTCGCCGCGCTCGGCCATCGCCATGGTCGTCAGCCCCGCCAGCGTCACGGCCACCAGCGCCGCACTGCCCATCATCTGCTTCACGTTCATTCCGTTGTCCTTTTCCGCTCCAGGAGGCCGACCCTTGCGGCCCCGATGACCCACAAACGCCGGGCGCGCGGGTTTCCGTCGCACATCGGTGGCGCAGGCTTTTGCGACATCGCGCCGCAAGGCGGGCGTGGCCCCTAAACTTTCCTCGGGGGCGGGCGTATCACTGCGGGCTTGCAGGGGGATGTGGCATGGCAGACGGAACCGGGATGCAGCACGCCGACGCCTACGACGCACAGGACCGCCCGCTGAAGCCCGCCCTTCTGCGCGGCTGGCGGCGGCGCTGCCCGAACTGCGGCGCGGGGCCGATGATGCGCGGCTACCTGGCGGTGCGCGACGCCTGCCCGGTCTGCGGCGAGGAACTGCGCCACCAGCGCGCCGACGACGGCCCCGCCTATCTGACCATCCTGATCGTGGGGCATGTCCTGGCACCGCTGCTGCTGTGGGCCTTCGTGACCTGGCGACCCGATCCGCTGACCCTGTTCGCGATCTTCGGGGTTGGCACGGTGGCCCTGTCGCTGTACCTGCTGCCGCGGCTCAAGGGGGCGATGGTCGCGCTGCAATGGGCCAAGCGGATGCACGGGTTCGGCCATGTCGGCCAGTCCTGACCCCGGCCAGACGATCCGGCCCGCCGCGACCGTCGTGCTGTGGCAGGACGGCCCGGACGGCCTGCGCGTGCTGATGGGGCAGCGGGGCGCGGGGGCGGCCTTCATGCCGTCGAAGTTCGTCTTTCCGGGCGGCGCGGTCGATCCGGCGGATGCTGGCGTGACGCTGGCCGAAGGTCCCGACCCGCTGTCCGCCGCGCGCCTGTCGCAGGCCTCCGACATCGCCCCCGCCACGCTGGCCGCCGCGGCGATCCGCGAGTTGTGGGAGGAAACCGGCCTGCCCCTCGCCATTCCCGGCACATGGGACCCGGCCCATGACGCGGGCGAGGATTGGGCACGGATGGCCGTGCGGGGGTTGCAGCCCTGCGCCCGCGCCATGCGGTTCATCTTCCGCGCGATCACGCCGCCGGGGCGGTCGCGGCGGTTCGATGCGCGGTTCTTCCTGGTGCCCGCGACGGCGATTGCCGGGGATGTCGGCGACCTGGCGAACGCCTCGGGCGAGCTGTCACACCTGCAATGGATCGCCCCGGGTCAGGCCCGCAGCCTGGATCTGCCCTTCATCACCGAGATCGTGCTGGCCGAGGTGGCGCAGCTACTCGGCGGGGGTGGCGACGACGGGGTGCCGTTTTTCGATAATTCCGGCCAGGTGCCCGCCTTCCGTCGCCTGAACTGACGTCGGGCCGGTCCACAGCGGATGCGGCACCGGGTCCTTGGCGCGCAGCAGGAAGGCGCGGATGACCTGCAGGTAGTTGCGATAGACGTACCCGTCGTTGCGTCGCAGGTAATGCTCTCGATGCGCGTGGTAAGCGCCCGGCAGGCGGTACCACGGCACGCCCGGATGCATGTGATGGACGACGTGGAAGTTGTTGTTCAGGAACAGCAATGCCAGCGGCCCCCGATCCTCGATCACCACCGTCCGCGCCCGCGCCGTGTCATGCGCGCGGTGTTCCAGATAGGTGCGCAGCTTGAGCATCCCGTGCCCGATCCAGGCCGCGACCACGTAGGCCCACCACGGCATCGCCGCGACCCAGAGCCAGGCCACCACCGGCACCAACCCCGCCAGATGCATCAGCCATTCGCGGCGCACATGGGCATCGCCGCCCAGGACCAGCCGCGCCTCGCCCTGCAGCCACAGGGCGTTGCCGATCAAGGGGCCGATCACCATGCGCCCCAGAACCGTGTTGTTCGCCCGCAGCACCGTGCGGGCCGGGACCGACAGGCGGTTCCAGACGGCAGGGTCGAGGAAGTTCGACTCGGGGTCGTCATAGGGGTCGGTCAGGACCGGGTCGTGGTGGTGCGCCAGATGCGTGTCGCGGAACCGGCCATAGGGCACGGTCAGGGTCAGGCCGGGAAACACCATGGCCTCGGACAGCGCGCGGCTGCGGAACGGGTGGCCATGTAACGTTTCGTGCTGCAAGGACGAAAACTGGGCGATGGCCAGGCCCGCGACGACGGTGGCGACCACCGGGAACCCGGCATAGAGGGTCGAGGTTGCGAAAAGCCAGGTGCCATAGGTGGCGAGAAGGACAAGAAGGGTCGGCCACTCGACAGCAGGGGCATCGGAACGCAAGGCAAACTCCGGGAATGTCCCCGCATGATTAGCACTTGCGGCAGGATGCGGGAATCCCGAGAATGCGCAACGGAAAGTCACCTTTGTTGATATTGGTCACCGTATGCCGGGAATGATCGACAAGCGCGACCGCGCCAACCTGTTCCGCCAGCGGCTCGCCCAGGCCATGGCCGAACGCGGGGTGACGCAAAGCGCGCTTGCGCGGGCCACGGGGGCGGACCGCTCGACCATCTCGGTCCTGTTGTCGCCGGGCAAGCGGCTGCCGAACGCCCAGCTTGCCGCCGACTGCGCGGCGGCGCTTGGCACCAGTGCCGACTGGCTTCTGGGCCTGTCGGACCGGCCCGAGCCGCTGGCGGAACTCCTCGCCACCTCGCTGACCATCACCGAGGCCCCGCGCGCCCTGATCGACGAGACGATCTTTGCCTGGCACCAGGAGGCGGCGGGCTACAAGATCCGCCACGTCCCCGCCACCCTGCCCGACATGCTCAAGACGCGGGCGATGCTGGAATGGGAATACCGCCCGCAGCTTGGCCGCACCGCCGAGCAGGCGATCGGCGCGTCCGAGGACCGGCTGGCCTGGATGCGGGGCGCGCGGTCGGACTATGAAATCGCCATGGCGGCGCATGAGCTGGACAGCTTCACCGACGCGACGGGGTACTATGCGGGCCTGCCGCCACAGGTGCGGCGCGACCAGCTGGACCGGCTGATCGCCCTGTCCGACCAGTTGTACCCCTCGCTGCGGCTGTACCTGTTCGACGCCCGCCGCGTGTTCTCGGCCCCCGTCACGGTGTTCGGGCCGCTCTTGGCGGTGGTCTACCTTGGCCGCCACTACATCGCCTTCCGCGACCGCGCGCGGGTCGAAAGCGTGGCGCAGCATTTCGACTGGCTGGTGCGCGAGGCGACCGTCGGCGCGCGCGACATGGGCGACCATCTGCGCGCCCTGCGCGGGCGGGTCGGCTAGCGGCGGGTCAGGGCAGCGGCGTCAGGCGGCGGCGGTCATAGCCGTTGAAATCGAAGATCTCGGCGGCGGCAGCCAGGCGGTCGTCGGGCAGGGGTCCGTCGCGGTTCAGGATGAACCCGAAGCCGCCCTGTGGCGTGCCGATGGCCAGCGTGCGGTAGTCCACATCGACCCAGACCACCCACCATTCCTGCGCCAGCGGCCCCTCGGCCCCGGCAATGCGGAACCGGCCCGGTCCGGTCGGCACGATGCGCCCCGTTGCGGTCGCGACCGCACCGTTCAGGCAGAGGCGCGCGCGCAGTGTCTGATCCGGGGCGATGGCGACGCGGCCGGGGGCGCAAGGCGCGCCGAACGTCGCGGCCTGCGCCCAGGTGCCGGGCAGGCGGGCAAAATCGAAGGCCGCGTTGGAATAGATCGGCGTGCCGGGGCTGCGGAAGGCCCCCGTCGGGCCGGGATCGCGGGCACAGGCGGCCAGCAGCACCAGCAGCAGGGTGGTCAGTCGAGGCACAGGGTCACCCGCCGCCCGTCGGCCTGGAAGATCTCGTTGCAGCCGAACAGCGGCGTCACCGGCGCGCAGGTGCCCGAGCGCGCCAGGCACGACCCGACACAGTCGGTCTCGCGGCGGCATTGCTTGCCGCCGTCGCCGGTTTCCTTGACGCAGGCGCGCAGGTCGCCCGACCCGGTCTTGATGTAGCGTCCGCCCCTGCGTTGGCAGGCCAGGGCGGCGGGTGACAGGGGGGCGGGGGGCGGGGCGGCCTCTTCGGGGGGGGGCGTTGCCTCGGCAGGGTCGTCCGCCTCGGGCGTTGCCGTCGGGTTGTCAGACGCAACTTCCCCGCCCTCGGCCTGCTCTGGCTCCTCCGGCGCGGCGGACACGGGCGCGGTGCCGGCACCCGCCGCGTCCAGCGTGGTCACCTCGATGGCCTCGGTCGCCAGCGGCGCGGGCGCGTCGGCCTTGCCGCCCGGCAGCGCCAGCGTGCAGGCGGCAAGAACCAGCGTCAGCACCGCCAGCCCGGACGCGGCCAGTCGGCGCTGCCCGCGCCGACGCGCCCCCTCTCCCCTCGGGGGAGAGGGCCGGGGTGAGGGGGGCGCTGCGCCCGGTCGCAGGTCCGCTCTCACTGCTGCCCCCGTCAATAGGGCGCAGGATGCGCGCGGTGGACGGCGGCGATGTCGGCCATGACCTGCGCCGACAGCACCAGGTCGGCCGCACCGATGTTCACCTCCAGCTGTTCCAGCGTCGTCGCCCCGATGATCGGGATCGTCGCAAAGGGCCGCGTCCGGCAGAACGCGATGGCCATGGCGCAGGGGTCAAGCCCGTGCCTCTGCGCCACCTCGTGATAGGCGGCCACTGCCGGGAACACCTGCGGCGTGATCCGCCCGCCGAGGTCGGGCGTGTGAAAGCGGCGGGTCTTCGGCGGGGTCACGTCGCCCGCGTACTTGCCCGACAGAAGCCCCGCCGCCAGCGGCGAAAAGGCCAGAAGCGGCATATCCTCGGCCACCGACAGCTCGGCCCAGTCGGTATCGAACTGGCGGCACAGCAGCGAATATTCGTTCTGCACGCTGGCCATGCGCGGCAACCCGAGGGTTTCGGCCAGGTGCAGCCAGGTCGCGGCCCCCCAGACGCTTTCGTTCGACAGGCCGATGTGGCGGATCTTGCCCTCGGCGATCAGGGCGGCGGCGGTTTCCAGCACGTCCGTCATGTGCGCCACGACGGCGGCCCGGTCGCGCACCTTGGGGGCATAGCGCCACATCTGCCGGAAGTGATAGCTGCCCCGGTTCGGCCAGTGCAGCTGATACAGGTCGATCCAGTCCGTCCGCAGCCGCCGCAGCGATCCCTCGACCGCCGCCCGCATCACCGCACCCGTGATCGGCGCGCCATCGCGCACGACGGCACCACCGCCCGCCATCTTGGTCGCCAGCACCAGCCGGTCGCGCCCCCCCCGCGCCGCCAGCCAGGACCCGATGATCGCCTCGGTATCGCCCACCGTCCGGGCCAGCACGGGATTGGTCGGATACATCTCGGCGGTGTCCCAGAAGGTCACGCCCCGCGCCACGGCCAGATCGGCCTGGGCATGCCCCTCGGCCTGCGAGTTGTGGCTGCCCCAGGTCATCGTGCCCAGGCACAGTTCCGAGACCATCAGTCCGGTCCGGCCAAGCGGGATCATCTGCATGCGGGGGGCCTCTGTGGGGTTGGCGGGCAGACTAGCGGCGGCACGGGCGGGGGCAAGGGGCGTCAGCCCCGAGGACTAGCCACCCTGGGCCGCCGCCAGGTTCGCCTCGACCGTCCTGACCTGCGCGTCTTCCGCCCCGAGCGCGGTTGTCAGCACGCCGACCGCCTCCTGGAACAGCGGCACCGCCTCGTCCCGGCGGTCGGCGGCCACCAGGAACTGGCCCAGGTTGTTCAGCGCGCGGCCATAGTCGGCACTGGCCTTGCCTGGCGACGCCGCCAGCCCCTCGATCACCTCGCGGTAGACCGCTTCGGCCTCGGCCCCACGGCCCGTGGCACGCAGCCGGTCGGCGAACAGGGCCAGCCGCTGCACATGTTCGGGATGGGCCGGACCATAGGCGCGGCGCGACACCGCCAGGGCGTCCACCCAGGCCGCCCCCGCCGCCTCGGCCTCGCCCTGTGCCTCGAGGAACGCCGCAAGCGCCCCCAGCCGCGCCGCCGTGTCGGGATGGGCATCGCCCAACAGCCCCAGGGCGATCCCCGCCGCCTGCCGCAACAGCGGCTCCGCCTCGGCCGGGCGGCCCGTCGCGACCAGCAGTTCCGCCAGGTTGGCCAGCCGCAGCGCCACGTCCGGGTGGGTCTCGCCCAGAACCTGCCGGTCCACCTCGACCGCCTCGCGGTACAGCGCCTCGGCCTCGGCCACGCGCCCGCTGCCGCGCAGCACGGCACCGAGGTTGTTCAGCCGCTTGGCATATTCGGCATCGCGCGCGCCGTTCGGCCCGCGCGACACCGCCACCGCCTCGCGCAGCAGCTTTTCGGCATCCGCCGCCCGTCCGGCGGCGAACATCGTCTGTCCGACCGCGCTCAGCGCCTCGCCATGGGGGGCCGATCCCTGCCCGAACTGGCGCACGGCCGCCGACAGCAGCGGCATCGCATAGGCCGTCGCGGTCGCGATGTCGCCCGCGATCCGCGCCTGCCGTTCTGCGGCCAGCAGATGCGGATAGGTCGGGTCCAGCGCCGCCGCGCGGACATAGGCACGCGCGGCCTCGGTCCAGGCCCCCCGCGCCGCAGCCATGTCCCCCGCCGCATAGGCCACCCGCGCGGCGCGCGCCGCCTCGCCCTCGGCCAGCACGCGCACCTCGGCCATCGCTGCCTCGGCCCCCGCGCGGTCGCCTGCGGCCAGGGCGGCAAGTGCTGCGGCAATCTGCGCCTCGGCGGGCGTGCCGCGATAGAGGTCGCGCAAGGCCTCGATCCGCCCGCGCTGCGCCTGGGCGGCGGCCAGGGCGGCGGCAGGATCGGCCAGGTCGGCGCGCAGGATCGCCATTTCCTGCAGCAGGGCCGGCTTGGCCTCGGGGGCGGCCTGTTCCAGCGTGCTGGTCAGCACGGCCAGCCGGGCCGCCCGCGCGGCCACCAGCCCTTCCTGCGTCAGGCCCCCCTCGCCCTGCGCTGCGGCCTGGCCTGCCCCGTCGCGCGCGACCCAGAACCAGCCGCCGACCGCCAGCACCACTGCCAGGGCCGCGCCCGCAACCACCGTGCCTGCCCTGCCCATCTGCCCGCGCCCCGTTCCCGTTGCCCCGTCCCGTCGCCGTGTCATGGTCTTGTGGCGCGGCTGCCCCGAATCCGCGCCGCACCACCAAGGGTAGTCCCGACGGCCCCGGTTCACAAGCAGCCGCGCGGCGCTGACGATCCGCTCTGGACCTTTCCCGCCGATCCCGCGCAGGATGCGCGACATGCGCCTGCTGATTTCCTTTGCCGCCCTGTTCCTGTCGGTGGTCCTGCTGCAGATGGGCCTGGGCGGGCTGGCCCCGCTCGACGCCATCTCCGGGGCGGAGCTGGGGTTCTCGAACACCGAGATCGGGTTCCTCGGTTCGGCGCACTTCCTGGGCTTCTTCATCGGCTGCTGGTGGGCCCCGCGCCTGATGGGGCAGGTCGGCCATTCGCGGGCCTTCGCCGCCTTCACCGCCGCCGGCACCATCGGCATCCTCGCGCACATGCTGGTGATCGACCCCTGGGCGTGGTCGCTGATGCGCATGGCGGCGGGGCTGACTTTGACCGCGAGTGCCGCGCGTTCAGCCTGTCCGGGCTGGTCGGTGCGATGACGGAGGGCAAGCCCCTGTCGGGCCGCGAGGCCGAGGTGGTGGCCGAACTGGAAACACGCGGGCAGATGCCGCAGCGCGGGGGTATCGTCATCCCGTGGGCGGCGCTGTCCCCTGAGACGCGGGCCGATGCTGCCACCGACTCCGCCCCCGGCGTGTCGCAACAGCTTGCCAGCCGCCCGGTGATGAACGCCCTTGAGCGGTTCTTTGACGGTTCCGCCGCAGAGCGGTTCGGCGTCCGCGCCTTGCAGGTGACGGGCACCCCGGCATTTCCCGAAGTAACCGGCGGCGGTGGCATGTCGTGGGTAGCGGAAGGCGCAGGAAGTGACAGTGCCAGCATTTCCACGACCGCCACCACGCCGCAAATCCACACCGCGACGGCGCGGTATGTGATGACCCGGCAGGCCACGCGCCAGAATCCCGCGCTGGAATCCATCCTGCGGCGCGACCTGTCGGCGATCATGCGGCAGGGTATCGACCTGACCGTGTTCCGTGGCACCGGCACCGGGGAAGAACCGGCGGGCCTTGCCGCAGTCCTGACCGCCGGGCGCACGGCGGCGCTGACCGGCAAGGCATCGTTCTCCGCCTTCCTGCAACGGGCCGTGGAACTGCAAGAGACGGCGAAGCTGTCCGACGCATCGGGCATCCGCACCGCGGGCGCGCCCATCGTGGCGCAGACCTTGGCCGACGATCTGGTGTCGGGCACGGCGGTGTCCGCTGTGGACCGGCTGAAAGGATTCGGCTTCGCACCCCTGTGGTCCAGTCAGGTATCGGCGCGGGGCGCGCGCGACGGCACCGGCAAGGGTGCCAGCACGGTGTTCTTCGCCGCTGGTGAAGGCTACGCCCTGATGCCCACATGGGGCGGGGTGGAGGTCATCATCGACCCCTATTCGGAGTCCAAGACGGGCAAGGTGGCGATCACCACGTTCGCCTTCCTTGACCTGCTGTTCCAGCGGACGGCCACGCACTTCTTCAAACTGACTGCCGTGCAGGACCGGGCGTAACCATGGAGGCCCGCACCATATGGCCCGGCGCGGGCCTTGAACTACGGCGTGAAGGACGCCGCCCGGTCATCGCCGGGCGGTTCCCCTATGGCGAGTTGGCGACCATGGCCGGGGGGCAGGTGCGAAAAGAGCGCATCATGCCGGGGGCCTTCCGGTTCGCCCTGGCTGATGAAGAACGGGACATACACCTCCTGTTCGGACACAGCTTCGACACGCCGCTGGCATCCCGCAAGAACGGCAGCCTTGTGCTGGCGGACAGTGACGACGCCCTGACCTTCACGGCGATGATTGCGGAAGAACTGCAAGACGTGACCCACATCCGGGACGCCCTTGCCATGATCGGTGCGGGCTTTGTGACGGGTATCAGCCCCGGCTTTCGCGTCCCGCCAAAGGACGTGGTGCCGAACGCGGAACGGCTGGACCCGGAACCGGGCAACCCCGGAATCTTCATTCGGACATTGCTGCACCTCTTGCTGGTGGAACTGTCCCTTGTCACCCGCCCCGCCTACAGCGCCAGTCAGGCAGAACTGCGGGCACAAGCCCTAGCAGCGCACCCGGTGCGCCAGCACAATGGAGTGTGGTTGCCATGACCATCATCAACTTCACCCAAACCCGTGGCGCGCTTCCCGCCGTCCCGCTTGCCGTGGACGTGGCGCTTGAGGCCGGGGCCGCGAACGACCGCGCAACCGCCGTCATCGGTGCAGCATGGGCCATGGCGGAGACGTTCACCGGGCGCAACTACTGGCCGGTCACGGCGGCGGTGCTGACGATGCAGGCCGGGGACGACTGCGAAGCATGGTGGCCCCGCGCCCCTGCCCCCGCTGCTGTCACGATGGAACGGCTGTCCGGGCGCGAATGGGTGGCGGACACCGGCCCGATGTATATGGCTGACGCCGGATGGTTCACCTTCCTTGCCCCCGGCGCGACGTACCGCTTCACCCAAGTCGGGACAGTCACCCCCGCGCCTTCTGCCAATGTGCTTGAGGCGGTGCGCGCACTGGCACTCTACAGCCTAATCCAGTCCCCCGCCCGGACGGAATTTCGGCAGATACAGGCCGGTGATTCCACCCTGACCCGTGAGGCGCTGGGGGGCGTGTTCGCCATGTCCGGGGCCGGGGCGATGCTGGCATGGGAGGTGCGCTGGTGATGTGGCCCTTCACGAAACGAACCGAACCCGAACGGGAAGTGCGGGCAACCTTCCCTTCCGTGACCGCCGAACACATGGCAGGGCGGCGGGCCGGGGTGATGGCAGACGGGGCGGTGCCCTTGTCTGCCACCATCGCCGCAATCGCGCAAACAAGGTCGCGGGCCTTCGCCATGCTGGACCCGGACCCGGACCCGTCGCCGCTGCGGCCCGACGTGCTGGCGTCCATCGGCTTGGGGCTGTGTCTGCGGGGTGAAGTCGCGTTCCATATCCGGGTGGAGGGTGGCGACATTCGCCTTGTCCAAGCCGCCTACTGGGATGAACTGGGCAACGGGCGGTATCACCTCCACATCGCGCATCCGGCGTCCACGGAGACGCTGCGGTGTCTTGAGGGGGAAGTCCTTCGCCTGACCATCAACAGCCCCGCAGAACAGCCTTGGCGCGGGCGTTCGCCCTTCGCCTTCTGCGGCACGTCCCCCCGGCTGATGGTCGAGATTGAGGGGGCCGTGTCCGGGGCGATGGATTGGGTAGGCCGGGGCGTTCTGCCCTTCCCGGATACGGTGCCCGAGGAACAGCAATCGGCGGCGATCCGGGGCCTCAAGGGCGGCGGCATGTTGGCGGCGATCCGCAGCAAGGCGGACTTTGCCACCTCCACCGGGAACAACCGGGCATCCGAGTTTCGCCGGGTAGAACTGACCCCGGACCTTGAGAGCGCGGACCTGAACCCGACTGTTGAACAGCTTCACAATCGGCTTCTGTCGGCGGCGGGCATCCCGCCCGCGCTGCTGACACCATCGGGGAACGCCGGGGCCATGCGTGAGGCGTACCGCCTCTTTTGCCTACAGACGGTGGAACCCTTGGCGCGGACCCTCTTGCCCGAACTGGCGAAGATCGGTGTCACGTCCCTGTCCACCGGCAGCATGATGTCGGCAGACGTGGCGGGCCGCGCCCGCGCCGTAGGGACGCTGGTGGGGGCAGGGATGACCCTAGACAAGGCGCTGGCATTGGTGGGGTGGAGCGAATGAACAGCCCCGCAGACGCCATGCGGCGGGCCGCGCGGTTCCTGCCGAACATGCAGGCGATGACCCTGTATGTCCGCGCGACCGACCCCACGTTCAACCGCCCGACACCCGACACGTTCGACTACACGGAGACGGTTCGCGGTTCCGTCAGGTGGCGTTCGTTGGACGAAGTGTCGAACCTTGGCGGGGGCGACGTAGGGGACGGCGTGGTGACGCTGGTGGCACCCAGCGCACCCGGTGCGCCAGACCTGATCGGGCTGCCCGATGGCAGCTTCCTTGTCGTCAAGGGCGCGGCGGGCCGCGACGGGCTGGGCATGGTCACGAAAGTGGCGGTGATGCGCTGGACGGGCACCCCGCCGACTGTCCGGGGCGCGCCTTGACGTGGCCCCACTATCGGAGGCCAGAGGCCACCGCCACCGCTACCGCCCCCGCGACCCCGGCGGACCTGATGCACACGCTTGGCATCATGTGCGGCATCGGCACGGAAGTGGCCGAACTGCTGTCAGGGCGCGTCATGTTGCCGGGGCCAAACTTGGGGGAGACACTGGTTTCCCGACGTTTGCAGCTTGGCGCGACGGAGGCTGAAATGGGACGACGATCCGGCATGGCGGGTTCGCAGATTGCCCACTACGAACGGGGGGGCGCGGTGCCCGGAATCGCCTCCATATGCAAGCTGGCAAAGGGTTACGGTTTGCCCTTGGTGCTTGTCTTGCAGGCTTCGCTCACGTCTGAAAACCTGCTTTCAGCTTCCGCACCCGGTGCGAAACCAATCCCCCGCAATCGGGTGCGGAAGTAATTCCTTCGCACCGGCCTGCGAGAATCACCATAAAGCCATTGATCCGATTGGACTACCTCTGAGTCAAGCGTTAATCTCTTGGCGGTTTCACCGATAATCAGAACGCCCATTTATTTAATGACTTCAACGTGTCAAATTGGCGTCCTTCACAATGGAGGCTGACATGAAAGACCGTCAACACACGAACGGACAGGGAGACACCTTTGCGCTTCGTACCGTTCACTTCCTCAACGCATCCCGGCTGCTGAACGGCAGCGAGACGAAGGTGTTCCTCAACATCTTCGTCCTGTCCAACGCGCATGGGCTGGAATGGATTCAGTTGTCGCTGGAACAGCTTATGTCCCTTGCCGACCTTTCCGAAGGGGCGGTGCGGCGGGCGCTTCACGCGCTGGAATGCCGGGGCCTGATCTACCACAGCCCCCACACGAACCGCTATTCGCGGTCTTGGGCGGTGGACTACGGACGCCTCGCAGAATTGGGTGCTGTCATCCACTGAGCCGGAAAAGGAACGTCCCGCCCCGGCTGGAACCGGGAACGGGGCAAAGTCACGGAACAGATGCAAGAACACTCCCCATGTCGGTAAGGAATGCCCGATGAACGCTATACCAGAAGCCCGAATCACCGGCAATCCCGTCCGTGGTGGAGAGTTGCGGGCCGATGCCAAAAAACGGCATATGGACCTTTGCAAGCTGATTGCCACGATGGTTGAAACTGCCCCCTGCGATTTGGAAAGGCAGACATGGGCGGGGCCGATGACGCAAGCGGAATGGGCAACGAAAGCGGGCCTGACCCTGCCGACCTTCCGGCGGCTTGTGGCGGTGCCCCCTATCGTCGCGGCAGCGCGGGGAAGGGGACGCCAAAAGGCCACCTACCTGCGGCTGGGGGACGCCACGTCCGACGCGCTGCGCAAGGTGAAGAACACCATCGCCAAGCTTTGGCGGGAACACATCGGGCCAGAGCAAGCCGCGCAGCGGGACTACCGGCGGGACTATGGGCTTTGCTGCGGACTGGCAGAGGACTTGCCGCACGGGCGGCAGGTGAAGGTGTTCGTCCATACCCTCAAGAACTGGGATACGTTCATGCTGGTGGCAAAGGGACAAATCGGCATCGCGCTTGACCTGTACGCGCAGGGCATCCCGCCCGACCCCTACGACTCCGACATGGAGGCGGCGCGGGTGATCCCGCGCAAGGACTTGAAGAACGTGTTCCTTCACCATGTGAGCCTGTCCTTCCTGCGGCGTTACCACTTCGTCGCGGCAGAGGTCTATCGGCTGGACATTCAGGCAAGGCAGCGGCCAGAGGCCGAAACGGGCGAATAAGTGAGCACTTTCTCTTATCCACTTATATGTATGGGAATAATTGTTCTCGCCTACACTAGCTGTAGGACAAGATATTCTGCTCACTTAGGCCAGAACAATTGCCCCCGGCGCTGCGCGCCGTGAGCAAGCGCCCACCGATACCGTCACCTTGCCAGCCGCGAAGCGGGCTGGCGCTGCAAGCGCGAAGCGCGGGGGCGCTGCGATACCCCGCCGGGGCGCAGGACTCCATAGGCGGGCCGCTAGAGGGCCTTCCGGCCCCGCCGGGTAGTGTGGCCTACCCCCGCCCCCGCAAGGGCGCTGTAGGGGCCTTTTTCGGGGGTCTGGCGCGCATAGCCGTTCCGGCGGGTGTGGGCTGCTACCATCCCGCACCGGGGTGCATAGCCCCCAGAGTCGGCCCGCTGCCCCTGCCGCGCGAAGCATCCCCGATGATGGGATTTGCGTGGGGATGATTCTCGGATTTTCGCGTAAGTTACTGTATTTATTGACAAAAAAATGGGGTTGGTGGTGGAGCAGAGGGGGATCGAACCCCTGGCCTTATCATTGCGAACGATACGCTCTCCCAACTGAGCTACTGCCCCGTTCGGGGGGTGATGTGGCCGATGACGAAGGCGTTGTCAAGGTTGCGGGTCGGACAGTGAGGGTGAGACGTACAGCCAGGTCACGCTATGGCCGGACGCGCAATCCCGACAGGCTCCGATCACAGAAGGACGCATGCGTTCGGCGGGATCGGGGGCCACGTCGGCCACGAGCATGACCGGCGTCATCCCGCCACCAAGGCGAGCCACTTCGTCGCGGTGCGCGGCGAGTTTCACGATGTCGCGGGTCACCTCGGCCAGAGACAGACGCCCCGCGCTGCGTTCAGAGGCTTTGACCTCGATGGCCATCAGCATCGTGGCCAGTGTCCTTTCGTGGTTCCGCCTTCGCCAGTCTCCGTTGATGTCTCTGCCGAACAACACGATGTCAGGAATAGGCTCGAACCCGCCGCGAAAGGACTCGTGCTTGCGCAAGTCGCGCCTGCGGAAATCCTCGCTGACCGGGTCTGCAATCCACTGTTTCACGTTCATCCCGATCTGCGTACGCGGCCCCCCCGCCATGCGCAGACAGTGATAGACCACCGCCTGATAGTGCAACTCGCCGCCAAGGACCGCCCGGCATTCGTCGACAATCATCGGCCACGCGGCACGCAGCAGCGCCTGCGCATCCTCGGGCGAACCGAGCCGAAGTGATCCGCCTTCGCCATCACCCTGCAAGGAAGCGCCTCTCGCTACTCGGCCGCCTCGGCGTAGGCCTCGACCGGCGGGCAGATGCAGACCAGGTTGCGGTCGCCGAACACGTTGTCCACCCGGCCCACGGGGGGCCAGTACTTGTCGACGCGGAAGGCCCCCGGTGGGAAGCAGCCCGCTTCGCGGCTGTACTTGCGGTCCCAGTCGGCGACCAGGTCGTTCACCGTGTGGGGGGCGTGGCGCAGGGGGCTGTCCTCGGGCGCGATCTCGCCGCGCTCGACCGCGCGAATCTCCTCTCGGATCGCCAGCAGCGCGGTGACGAAGCGGTCGATCTCGGCCTTGGTCTCGCTTTCGGTCGGCTCCACCATCAGCGTGCCCGCCACGGGCCAGCTCATCGTCGGGGCGTGAAACCCGTTGTCGATCAGGCGCTTGGCGATGTCGTCGACGGTAACACCCGCCTCGGCGAAGGGGCGGGTGTCGAGGATGCATTCGTGGGCCACGCGGCCCTTGTTGCCCATGAACAGGATCGGGTACGCGCCCTTCAGCCGCGCCGCGATGTAGTTGGCGTTCAGGATCGCCACCCTGGTCGCCTGGGTCAGGCCGGGGCCGCCCATCATCAGGCAATAGGCCCAGGAAATCAGCAGGATCGAGGCCGACCCGTAGGGCGCGGCGCTGACCGGCCCCTCGGCCCCGCCGGTCTGGGGGTGGCCGGGCAGATGGGGCGCAAGATGCGCCTTGACGCCGATCGGCCCCATGCCGGGGCCGCCGCCGCCATGCGGGATGGCAAAGGTCTTGTGCAGGTTCAGGTGGCTGACGTCGCTGCCGATCTCGCCCGGTTTCACCAGCCCGACCAGGGCGTTCATGTTGGCCCCGTCAAGGTACACCTGGCCGCCATGGTCATGCGTGATCCGGCAGATGTCGCGCACGGTTTCCTCGAACACACCATGCGTGGACGGATAGGTGATCATGCAGGCGGCCAGGTTGCCGCCTGCCGCCGCAGCCTTGGCCGCGAAGTCCTCGACATCGACGTCGCCGTTCGGGGCCGTCTTCACCACCACCACCTTCATCCCCGCCATCTGGGCACTGGCCGGGTTCGTGCCATGCGCCGACATCGGGATCAGGCAGACATCGCGGTGCCCTTCCCCCCGCGCGCGGTGGTACGCCTGGATCGTCAGCAGCCCCGCATATTCGCCCTGCGCGCCCGAATTGGGCTGCATCGACATGGCGTCATAGCCGGTGATCTCGCACAGCTTGGCCGACAGGTCGCCGATGGCCTCGGCATACCCTGCCGCCTGGTCGGAGGGCACGAAGGGATGGATCGAGCCAAAGGCGGGCCAGGTGATCGGCATCATCTCGGCCGCCGCGTTCAGCTTCATCGTGCAGGACCCGAGCGGGATCATCGCGCGGTCCAGCGCCAAGTCGCGGTCCGACAGGCGGCGCATGTAGCGCATCATCTCGGACTCGGCGCGGTTCATGTGGAACACGGGGTGCGTCAGGTAGTCGGTGGTGCGCAGCATCGCCTCGGGGAAGCCCAGCATCGCCCGGTGCGGCGGCGCGCCTTCGATGCCGAAAGCCCGCAGGCAGCGCATCAGGACACGTTCGTCAGTGGTCTCGTCCAGGCTGATGCCGATGCGGTCCAGCCCGATCTTGCGGAAGTTCAGCCCCTCGGCCCGCGCGGCGGCCAGGATGCCCGCCTGGCCCACGCCGACCTCGACCGTGATCGTGTCGAAAAAGGCCTTGGGGCTGACCTTGGCCCCTGCGGCCTGCAGCGCGCGGGCCAGCCGGTTGGTCAGGAAATGCACCCGCTCGGCAATGGCGCGCAGGCCCTTCGGCCCATGGAACACCGCATAGAACGACGCCATCACCGCCAGCAGCGCCTGTGCGGTGCAGACGTTGGAGGTGGCCTTTTCGCGCCGGATGTGCTGTTCGCGCGTCTGCAGCGACAACCGGTAGGCGCGGTTGCCGCGGGCGTCGATGCTGACGCCCACGATGCGGCCCGGCATCGCCCGCTTGAGGTCCTCGTGGCAGGCCATGAAGGCCGCGTGCGGCCCGCCATAGCCCATCGGCACGCCGAACCTTTGCGACGACCCGACCGCAATGTCGGCCCCCATCGCCCCCGGCTCCTTCAGCAGGCACAGCGCCAGAAGATCGGTCGCGACGATGGCGATGCCCTTGGCCGCATGAACCTTGGCGATCAGCGCGGTAAAGTCGGTCACATGGCCGTAGCTGCCGGGATACTGGAAGATCGCCCCGAACACCTTGGACGGATCAAGGTTTCCCACCATGTCCTCGATGATCTCGATGCCCAGGGGCAGCGCGCGGGTGCGGATTACCGCGATGGTCTGGGGGTGGCAGAAGCGGTCGACGAAGAACGCCCGGGCCTTCGATTTCGACGACCGCTCGGCCATCGTCATCGCCTCGGCCGCCGCCGTCGCCTCGTCCAGCAGCGAGGCATTGGCCACATCAAGGCCCGTCAGGTCGCAGACCATGGTCTGGTAGTTGAGCAGCGCCTCAAGCCGGCCTTGCGCGATTTCGGGCTGATAGGGGGTATAGGCCGTGTACCAGGCCGGGTTTTCCAGGATGTTCCGCTGGATCGCCGGTGGCGTCACGGTGCCGTGGTAGCCCTGCCCGATCAGGCTGGTCATCACGCGGTTCTTCTTGGCGACCTCTTCCATCCGGTCCAGCAGTTCATGCTCGGCCAGCGGGGCCCAGGACAGGCCCTTGTCCTGACGGATGGACGCAGGGACCGTCTCGGCGATCAGCGCATCCAGCGAAGGCGCGCCGACGGCGGCCAGCATCGCCTCCATCTCGGCGGGCGAGGGGCCGATGTGGCGGCGGTTGGCAAAGTCATAGGCGTTGTAGTCGGTGGGGGTGAAGGTCATCGCGCTGGTCCCGTGGCAAGACAAATTCCTTGGAAGGAATCTGCAATTTTCCTGGAAGAAAATTGACCGGAAGCCGACAGGCTTCCAGTCGTCAGCCGATCAGTTCGGCATACTCGTCCTCGTCCATGAAGTCGTCCAGCACCGAGGGGTCATCGACCTTGATCTTGAAGAACCACGATCCGCCCGGATCCTCGTTCACCAGGCCGGGGCTGTCCGACAGGCTTTCGTTGACCGCGACGATCTCGCCCTCGACCGGGGCCAGGATGTCGGAGGCGGCCTTGACGCTTTCGATCACGCAGACCTCGTCGCCCGCCGCGACCACCGTCTCGACCTCGGGCAGTTCGACGAAGACGACGTCGCCCAGTTGCGTGGCCGCGTGTTCGGTGATGCCGACGACGACGACATCGTCGCCCTCAAGCCGCAACCATTCGTGATCCTTGGTGTATTTCATCTGGGGGCCTCAGCGCTTGTAGGTGGAGGGACGGAAGGGAAGGGGCGTGACAGTGGCGGGCAGGCGGCGTCCGCGCACCTCGCCCTCGATCAAGGTGCCGGGGGCGGCGTGGGCGGCAGCGACATAGCCCATGGCGACGGGCACCTCCAGCGACGGGCCGAACCCGCCCGAGGTGATCCGCCCGATGGGGGTGCCGTCGGCGGCAAAAAGGTCGCAGCCTTCGCGCATCGGGGCCTTGCCTTCGGGCCGCAGGCCCACGCGCAAACGTTCGGGGCCCTTGGCCAGTTCCTGCAGGATGCGCCCTTCGCCGGGAAAGCCGCCCGCCCGTGCGCCCCCCGCGCGGCGCACCTTGGGGATGGCCCAGGTCAAGCCCGCCTCGACCGGGCTGGTGGTGGTATCGATGTCGTGGCCATAGAGGCACAGGCCCGCCTCCAGCCGCAGGCTGTCGCGTGCGCCAAGGCCGATGGGGGCGACGGCGGGGTCGGCCAAGAGCGCCTGCGCAAACGCCATCACCCGCGCGTCGGGCACGGAAATCTCGTATCCGTCCTCGCCGGTATAGCCCGACCGCGACACCCAGAGGTCGCCGAACACGCCGCCGAACACGCCCGTGTCCATGAACCGCATCGCCCCGGTGCCGGGCACCAGCCGGTCCAGCACCGCCGCCGCCATCGGCCCCTGCAGCGCCAGAAGGCCCCGGTCCGTGACCGGGATCACCTCGGCCACATCCGCCAGATGGGCCTGCATGTGGGCGATGTCGTCCGCCTTGCAGGCGGCGTTGACCACCACGAACAGGTGATCGCCCCGGTTGGCGAACATCAGGTCGTCCAGAATGCCCCCGGTGTCGGTGGTGAACAGGCCATAGCGCTGCCGCCCCGTCGGCAGGCCCGCCACGTCGACCGGCATCATTGCCTCGAACGCCGCTGCCAGGTCGGCCATGTCGCCCCTCGGCCGCAGGATCACCTGCCCCATGTGGCCCACGTCGAACAGGCCCGCCTGCGCGCGGGTGTGCAGGTGTTCGCGCAGCACGCCCATCGGGTACTGCACGGGCATGGCATAGCCCGCAAAGGGCACCATCCGCGCCCCCAGCCCCTGATGCAGGTCGTGCAGCCCCGTGCGGTGCAGGTCGTCGTCGGCCATCGTCCCTCCGGCCGGAATGCCCGGCACCTTGCGGGCGGAACCATCCCGCCCTCCAGTGCCCCCTCTGTCCCTTGCGCCTGAGATCGTTATCCCTTCGGCGGGCCGTGACCGGCCATCTCTCCAGAGTCTTCGTGCCAGGACGGTCCCTTGCGCCTGAGAGTTTACCGGGGCGGTTGCTCCTTCGGCACCGGCGCTTGGCACGCCGGATTCTCCCGATCCTGACCCACACAGGCTTAGCGCGCGGCCCGCGTGGCTGGCAAGCGCCAAACCGCGTCAGGCTGCCGCCGCCGCGATCGCCCGCCGGGCCTGCCAGACGGCGACGGCGGCAAAGACGATCCCGCCCGCCGCCTGGCCCAGCAGGACGCCCGAGGCCCCCATCCAGACCGCCCCCAGCATGACCAGCGGCACCGTGCCGACGGTGTGGCGGCCCCAGTTCACCAGCGTCGCCTGGAACGGCCGGCCGAGGTTGTTGCAGGCCGCATTGGCGACAAAGATCGCGCCGTTGAAGAAGAACAAGAGGCTCAGCGGCCCGCAGAACAGATAGACGATGTCGCGCGTGACACCCCTGGCCTCGAACAGGTTGGCCAGCGGCGCGCGCAAGGCGAACAGGATCACCGACACCACGACCGACACCATCGCCGTGAACACCAGCCCGTCGCGCAGCGTGCGCGCCACGCGGTCCCACTGCCCGGCCCCGGCGTTCTGGCCGATGATCGGGCCGATGGCCCCCGACAGCGCGAAGATGGTGGCAAAGACCATGGGCGTGAGGCGGCCCGTGATCGCCATCCCCGCCACCGCCGCCTCGCCGAAAGGGGCCATGGCGCGGGTGACATAGGCCTGGCCTGCAGGCGTCGCGATCTGGGTCAGGACGGCAGGAAAGGCGATCATCGACAGGGGCCGCAGGTCGCCGACCAAGCCCGCGACCGAGGGCCGGTCAAAGCCCCCGTGATGGCGGATCAGCGGCAACAGCGCCGTGCCGGCGATCACCACGCGCGCCAGGACCGTGACGATGGCGGCCCCGTCCAGCGCCCAGCCCAGCCAAAGGATGAACACCGGGTCCAGCACCAGGGCCACCCCGGCCCCGTACAGCGTGCAGAACATCGCCCGGCGCGCATCGCCATGGGCGCGCAGGATGGCGCTGCCGATCATGCCCACGATCAGGAAGGGCAGCGAGGGGATGACGATGCGCAGATAGCTGACCGCAAGGTCCAGGGTCTCGCCACTGGCCCCCAGCCCGCGCACCAGCGGCCCGAGCGACAACCAGACCAGCGCGGCAAAGGCCGTGCCGATCCAGACGCCGTGGATCAGCGCATGACCCGCCCTCCGGCGTGCCAGGGCGCGGTCGCCCTGCCCCAGGGCGCGGGCGACAAGGGCGGCGGCGGCGATGCTCATCCCGATGCCGAAGCTCAGGGTGAAGAACATGATCACCCCGGCATAGCCGATGGCGGCGGCCAGTTCCGCCTGGCCGAGCCACGAGATGAACACCATGTTCAGCACGTCGACGGCAAAGATCGCCATGATCCCCAGCGACGAGGTCAGCGACATCACGGCCACGTGGCGGAACAGGTTGCCGGTCAGGAACACGGCGACGGGGGCCTCGGGGGTGACCGGCGCAGGCGCAACCGCACCGGGGGCGACGGTGGCGGCGGGGTCGTCGCCGTCGGGCCCGGGGGTGGTCATGGGCTAAGGCCGGGCGGTGGCAGCGGGACCGGACGGCGGGGCACGGCGACCGCTGATCCCCCCTCACCCCGGCCCTCTCCCCCGGGGGGAGAGGGGGCGCGGCGGCGCGGGCAGCCCCCTGCACCGCCTGCCCGCCCCGGATCATGATCGCCGGGGGAACGCCCCTGCCCCGTCACGTCCTAGCCCGCCGCGTGGATGCGTTCGATGTAGGCGCGCATCTCTTCGCCCTCGTGGCGGGCGGCGCGCAGGCCTTCCATCGCCGCGCGCAGTTCGGCCTCGGCCTGCTGCACCTGGTTCTCCAGTTCCGCCTCGCGCGTTTCCATGTAGACCAGGGCGCGGTCGCGCATCTCTTCGGCATCGTGCAGCGACTGCGCCAGCCGGTCGATCTCGGCCATGTCGCCCCCGGCCACGCGGGTAAAGCGGTGCAGCAGCCAATGCGTGAACCAGCCCAGCATGTAGGCCCCGAACAGGATGACCGTGGCGGCGATGATGAATTCGGTGCGGTTCATGATCCTGCACTGTCTGCGTCAGGTCAGGTCAGCATGCAAGGTGTCAGGGTGCCGGGCGATGCAGGGGCCGCAGCGGGACATCGTCGGTGGGTTCGAACGCCACCTTTGGTGCCGCGTCCAGCGTGACCCCGCGGGTGGCGCCCAGATCGGGATCGGTCGGGGCGGCCCCGGCGACCGCCACGGGCGGCTCTCCGGCGGTCGAGATCGTGGCCTGCTGGCCGGACGAGACGCCCGCACCCTGCGTCACCAGCCGCACCACCGGGGTCGATGCCCTTGCGGCATCCTCGGCCTGCGCCGCCGTGGCCTGGGGTGCGCCATCGTCCCTGGCCGCGACGGGGTCGTCGGCCGCGACGGGCAGGTCGGCCGTGGCGGCCTTCTCCGCAACCACCTTCGGCATCCCGACCAGCGTGAACTCGATGCGCCGGTTCGCCTCGCGACCCGCCTCGGTGCCGTTGTCCTCGACCGGGGCGGCCTCGCCATAGCCCTTGGCGATGAACCCCTCGACCGGCAGGCGGCGGCCCTGCAGCGCGATCAGCACGGCCTCGGCCCGCGCCTGGCTGAGCGCGAGGTTGCCGCCTTCGGACCCTTGCGAATCGGTGTGGCCCGCGACCTCGACCGTCAGGCCGGGGCAGTCCTTGAGCAGCGTCGCCAGGGCCTCGAGCGTGCCGCGCGCCGCGCCGTCGATTTCGGCCGAGCCGGGGGTGAAGGTGATCTTGCGTGCGTTGACGATGCCGTTCAGGCCCGCGATGCACTGCTCGGGCGTGGGCAGCGCGGCCAGGGGGTCGAGCGCCTCGTCATAGCGGACATCCACCTTGAAATCCTGGCCCGGCCCCAGTTGCCCCGACAGCACCTGGGCAATCCGCTCGCGCGCCTCCTGGCTGCCGGTCACGCCTTCGACCTCGACCGTGTCGGCGCGCACCACAAGGCGGCCCTCCTGCAACGACGACAGCGCATCGATCCCGGCCAGCACGCGCACCGGCCAGCCGTCGGGCAGGCCGTCGTCCAGCCGGGTCGCGGTATAGACGCGGTCCGCCCCGAAATGCGCGCGGGCAAAGCTGTCCACGGCGGCGCGCAACAGATCGTCGGTCAGCCGCCCGCGCAATTCGACCCGCCCTTCGCGCGACAGCGTGGCGGTGAACTCGGCAGGGCCTTGCGCCGCGACCGCCGTGGCCGGCGGCGGCGGCAGCGTGGCGGTCAGCGAGAACACCGGCGGCAGCGCCGCCTGCAACTCGCCCACGACGCGGTCATAGAGCGCCTGGTCGGTGCCGGGGGCGGCGGTCAGCGACACGTCCGCGTCCGAGAAGGTGATCGTCCCGCCACCCAGGGCCGCGACGGCCGCGATGCCGGCCTGTGTCGCCTCGCCCCAGCGGGGCGTCGGCACGCCCAGTCCGATGGTGCAACTGCCTTTGCCCGTGACTCCCGCCGCAACGGCGGCGCGCAGGATGCGGTCGCGTGCCACCTCGCTGTCGGCGGCGCAGGCGTCGAACCGCGTTCCGGCCCGGTCCTTGACCAGGCGCAGGGTGAACGGTGTCAGCACCGGACGCGGGGCCGAAATGTCGAGCGCCAGAACCAGCCCCGGCGGGGCGCTGCGCGCCAGTTCGGTTTCCAGGCGGCGCTTTTCTTCGGTGCTGTCCGAAATGGCGGTGATCGCGACGCGGTCGGCAGCGACCGAAATTTTCGAGCGGGGCAGCAGCCGCAACGCCTCGACCCCGAAGGCCAGGGCCGCGTCCCAGCCCTCGGGCGCAGGATAGTTCGCGCTTTCCAGCATGTCGGCGACGCGCAGCCCCGCTGCCACGGCGGTGACATCGGCGATCAGTTCCGCCTCGCCATCGGCCACTGCGGGAACCAGGCCGATCACCGAAATCTCGTCGCTGTTGCGCAGCACCTCGACCGAAAAGCGGGGCGGCTCGAACGCGCGGGCGGCGGCCACCTCGAACCCGTCGCGGATGCGGCCCGCATCGATGATGCCGCCCGCCAGGTTGACGGCCCGCAGGCGCGCCGCCTCGTTCGGGGCCAGCCCCGACAGGTGCACCTGCAGGCCGTCGGTCGTGACGCTCGCCCAGGTGATGCCCTCGGCCATCAGGCGCGAGGCGATGGCCCGCGCGGTCCGCGCCTCGATCGCCTGCGCCGCCCAGGTCGCGGCCCCGACCATGACCAGCGCCGCACAGGCCGCAGCCCCCGCTGCAAGCAGGGCAGGACGCAGGCGGTCGGGCACGGGCAGGACTGGCAACTTGATCCCCATGGGTCCGGTCTTAGGGCCGTTCGCCGCCGTGATCAATTGCAGGGGGGGTCAGAACGCGGCGGCACCGGCAAGAAACAGCGCAAGGATCAGCCCTGCATCACGATTCGAGCGGAACAGGTGCAGGCAACTTGCCGGATCGGTCGTGTCGAGATGGCGCACCTGCCAGCCAAGGTGCAGGCCGAACCCCCAGACCCCGGCCAGCCCCAGCAGCAGCGACAGGGGCGACACGGCCGCGCCGGTCAGGGCCATGATGACGGCAATGGCCGCCAGTATGTCGGCGGCGATCAGGAAGCGCAGCATCCACGCCGCCGTGCCCGTGTCGCCGAACAGCCGCGCCGTGGACCGCACGCCGATCAGCGCGTCGTCGTCCTTGTCCTGGTGGGCATAGATCGTGTCGTAGAACAGCGTCCAGGCGATGCCCGCCAGCCACAGCGCCAGGGCCGACGCGGTGACGCTGCCGGTATGCGCCGCCCAGGCCACCAGCACGCCCCAGTTGAAGGCGAGGCCGAGGAACACCTGCGGCCACCAGGTGAACCGCTTGGCAAAGGGATAGATGGCAACCAGCGCCAGCGAAGCCACGCCCAGCAGGATGGCGGTGGTGTTGAAGGTGAACAGGATCAGGGCCGCCAGCAGCGCCTGCACCATCATCCAGGCGGCGGCCTGCCGGGGGGTGACCTGCCCCGATGGCAGCGGGCGGCTGCGCGTGCGGGCGACGCGGGCATCGATGTGCCGGTCGGTCAGGTCGTTCCAGGTGCAGCCCGCGCCCCGCATCAGGAATGCCCCCAGGCCGCAGCCGACACCGATCCACAGATCGTGGATACGGGGGGCATCCGCCGCCGCCGCCAGGAAAAGCCCCCAGAGGCAGGGGATGAACAAGAGCCAGGTGCCGATGGGCCGGTCGGCGCGCGACAGCCGCAGGTAGGGGCGGGTCCACGCCGGCGCGGAGAGGTCGACCCAGTTGTCCTGCGGTGCATCCGCGACGGTGCCCGGGTCGGCCTCTGGCAATCGGGGCGGCGGGGTCATATGTCTGCGGTCCATGGGGTTCGCGAAGGTCCGCCTCTTTGTAGATCAGCCGCTTGGTCCGGGGCAACCCGTGGCCCTGTCGGACGGCCAGGCGCATTACCTGGTGTCGGTGATGCGGCTGGGGCCGGGCGCGCAGGTGCTGGTGTTCAACGGGCGCGACGGCGAGTGGCGGGCAACCCTGGACCAGGCCGGGCGGCGGCAGGCCGTGCTGGTGGCCGAGGAAGCGACCGCCCCCCTGCGCCTGCCGCCCGACCTGTGGCTGGTCTTTGCGCCGCTGAAGAAGGCCCGCACCGATTTTATCGTCGAGAAGGCGACCGAGCTTGGGGCGGCACGAATCCTGCCGGTGCAGACCCGCTTCACCAGTGCCGACCGCATCCGCCAGGACCGCTTGCAGGCCCATGCCATCGAGGCAGCGGAACAATGCGGCGGCACTTTCGTGCCGGTGGTGGAAGACCTGCAACCGCTGGACCGGCTGCTGGACGGCTGGCCTGACGGGCGGCGGCTGATGTGGTGCGACGAGCATCTCGCGGGCCGCTCTTCCGCCCTGACGGGCGTCATCGCCGGGTGCCACGATGACGCCCGTCA
>JBQTJI010000039.1:0-86904 GCA_052387255.1 Gemmobacter sp.
CGACAGGCAGGCCGCAATCAGCCGAAGCCGTTCAGCACCAGGCTCAACGCCTGGCGGATGCCGAAATCGATCAGCGAAAAGAACGTGGCGGTCAGCGCCGCCATGATGAACACCATGATCGAGGTCAGCACGACTTCGCGGCGCGTGGGCCAGACCACCTTGCCCACCTCGGCGCGCACCTGCTGGACGAACTGGACGGGGTTGGTTCTGGCCATGGTCCGGCACCTTTCACGAACGGCTTCGGGGGGGCAGATACGCCCCCCCGAAGCCGAATTCAAGGCTGCATCAGCCCCCGTCCGTCAAGCCGCGTGCACCAGTCCGCGCGCCAGATGCGGATACAGGGCCTCGCGGTTGCGCTCGCGCTGCACCATGCGCTCCAGGCGCTCGAGCGCAGCATCGGGCTTTTCCGCGACGTGACGAACCTTGTAGGGCGTCGCCTCGTCCTCAACCGTCTCGGCAGGCTTGCCCGTGATCCGCCGCGACACTGACCGCACCACGTTGACCAGCGCAGCCCGGATCAGGAACCCGACGCAGACGGTGACGCTCCAGAACATCGCCAGCGGCAGGATCAGCTTCAGGTCCGCGTTCTGCGGCCCGATCACCACGGCCGAGATGGCCATCAGCGCCGCGATCACGGCAAAGGTCGACAGCACCCACAGCCCGACGCGGTGATGCTTGGCCGCTGCGGGCATTGCAGCGGGCGCAGCGGATGGGTCCACCGCGTCTGCGGCCCGGCGACCCGAGAAAATTCGTGCAAATCCAAAAGACATCTTCCCAGCCCTCCATCAGGCTTGATTGCTCGATGGAAAGGCTGCGCGCAAACTGGGGCCGAAAAGGGGCCGAGATGCGCAAACATCGGCACAACCTTTAGGCGTTTTGGCGGAGAGGACCTGGCAGGGGCAGCAGGGCTTGAACCCGCGACCTACGGTTTTGGAGACCGTATCAATGCATTGATGTCGCTGCATTATCCTGTAAATTTCCTCTGTTTCAGCCCTAATGAAATCAATGGGTTACGAGGCATTTGTAAAAGGATGCCGACCGAGAAATCGGGCCGCTGCCGTTCCTGGTGCGCGTGAGCACTGCCTCCGGAGCCGACACTCTTTACTCTCTAGTGTTCGCCACCAGACAAGTGGTTCCCGCGCTCTTGGCAGTGCGGTCGCGACAGGCAGCTGTGCGGACAAACCGGTCTTTCACTTGTCCGAAGCCAAGACATGGAAATCGCCAGGAACTATAGTAAGTTCAACACCGCTCTACGAGATGGATGATTTGCCCATGACTTGCTTCCGCATCGACGAAAGCGGCTATACAGGATTTGATCTGCTCAACGCCGACCAGCGGTTTCAGGGCGCGAGCGCTGTTTCCATCGATGATGACGAAGCCGCGCGGTTGATCAAAGAGCATTTTCCACGCATGCAGGCGTCAGAGCTCAAGTATAGAGCACTGTCGCGGCGCGCCTCCAATCACCCGCGTCTCCTTGGTCTGATCAAGGACCTTATGAGCGATTTCGATTGTGTGACCTATGTGGCCGACAAGCGATTTATGCTGACGCTTATGTTCGTCGATTATTCGGTCGAGCCCTATTACCACGCGCGCGGCTTTAAATTTTACGAGAACGGCCAGAACTACGCGATGGCCTCCATGTTACACATGGCGGGACCGACTCTTCTGGGAAACACAGAGTTCGCCGCGCTGATGGACGCATTTCAATGGGCGATGAAAGAGAAAAGCCTGCAATCGCTGCAGAAATTGGTTGAAGCAGCCCGCTCAACCAATTGGATTGAGCTTCCGGAAGTTCTGGGACCGCTCGCACAATATGCAGATCGCGACTGCCTTTCAGCCATTGCCACACCTGGCGTCTCCACCGATATTGCCATTGTGGTCCTGATATCGCTGATCACGCGTATGGAGGTCATGGCAGAGGGGGCCTATCGGGTTGAGCATGATCAGTCAAAGAACCTCTCGACCTATCACGACCTCCTGCAGAGGTACATCGATCACGACGAAGAGGTTGAATTCCGCGCTACTGAAATCACATCACTGCGGTTTCCGCTCAAGCTCAATGAGGTCACGCAAGTGGACTCGAAATCAAGTCCCGCGGTCCAACTCGCCGATGTCATGATTGGCGCTGCAATCGAGGCTGTTAACATCCTCACGGGCTTGCGGTCTGGTGGGCTAGATCCAGAGGCCTTAATGTCTCTTTATCGCGAGGATCAGTTCATCCATATGTCGCCTTCCATAGATTTTGAGGAACAACGGCGGTTTCGCTCAGGAAGCCAAAACGGCGAGGCCATTGATTATCTGGCCTCAAACATCTTCGGAAAGCAGCGCTGAGATACCTGCAAGAATGAAGAATGAGGAGCTCCTCGCAGTTGAAATCCAAGAACGGGAATTCAGCTGTGCCAATGAATTTCCACCTTCAATTGCAAGGGCTTTCTGCGATTTGCGGTGCGAGCAAAGGACGGGTCTGCGCTCGGTCCTGACCTCCCGACGCCTGCACTTCTTGCCCTAGCAGCGAATGACCGGTTCGATTGGCCGTGCCGCAGCGAAAACTGACTTGTGCGAACGGCAGGAATAGGGCTCTTCGCGACGCACGTCGCGCAGGCGGGGCAGCGACTAACAGCATCGCACAGCGGGTCATGAAGCGTCTTCCACTGGGCATCAAGTGTCAGGTGACGAACACTAGCAGACTGCCGAAGCGCTCGACGGCGATGCCCGCTTCAGCAAGCGCCATGTTTCGACGGTACGACACGGAAGGGCGGCGACCAGGCACCGACCGGCACCGCACCAAGGCCGACCAGAACCGCACATGCCGTCGCTTGCATACTGGTCGATGATTGCATAATCATAACAATCTTTCATCTGATGATTACCAGATTTTTTTCTTGACTTGTGAGATCTGGAACTATCTAGCTTACGCAAGGTAAGACCGACATTCCGGCGCCCCGAACCAGCAAGAACTACGGAACAAGCGCATGGATGACCTCGAGACACTGCCCCGCGACAGCGTTCACCAGATCAAGGCCTGGTTCCAGAAAGCCGTGCCCCTGCCCTCCGAGATCAACGTGTCGACCCAGATCGGCGTGCATATCGAGGAATTCTCCGAAATGTTCCAGCCACTGATCGACGCGGCTCTGAACCAGGAGACCAAGGATCAGGTGCAGTTCTTCCAGGACGTGCTTCTGCACGCCCAGAAGCGGTTCAAGGGTCACCAGAGAAGCTTCGGTTTCGACTTCCGCTACATGGACCGCACGGCGCTGCTCGACGCGCTCTGCGACCAGATCGTCACGGCCATCGGCGTGGCGCACATGCTGGAAATGGACATCGAGGGTGCTCTGGCCGAGGTGGTGCGCTCCAACGACTCGAAGTTCGGGCGCGACGGCCAGCCCATTTTCAACGAGAGCCGGAAGATCCTGAAAGGCCCCGACTATTCACCCCCTGAACTCGCTCCGTTCGTCTGAAGGACAGTACCCATGGCGCAGCAACCCCCCAATGTCGACAGCTTCAAGGATCTTCCTCTCGAGGAACTCCAGGCCGTCCAGGAAAAGCTCAAGGGCTTTGTCCAGCGCCGCCTCGAGAACCGGAAGAAGGAAGCCCTGCAGCAGATCCAGAGCCTCGTGCGCCAGTATGAGCTCACCTATGACGAAGTGGTCGCCGTGATCCGGACCCAGACTGTCCGGGGCAAGGCACCGGCCATCTACCGCAATCCCACGAACCCGCGGCAGACCTGGTCCGGCAAGGGCGAGCCTCCCCTCTGGTTCGCCAACGCGCCTGACAAGGAAGCCCTGCGCTTTCCCGGCGCCTGAGCCAGCCTCACCGCTTCACGTCCCCGATCAAGCCCCGGAACCGCAAGGTTCCGGGGTTTTCCTTTGTTCATCCGTAGGTATTTATCTATGGATCAGATGATTGTTTATCTGATATATACCAACGATCATCAACGGAAAACTACAGGTGATTTTGTGGCCGACATCGCGGACATGGCGCAGGAACAGATCGAACAAGCCCTAGCCAAGTCTCTGAAAGACCTGAATAAACACACCCCGTCGTTTTCGGGGAGCTGCCTCGCCTGCGGCGATCCCCTGTCCCGGCGCCGCTTCTGCGACAGCGACTGTCGCGAGGTCTACGAGACCAGCCTGCGCCCGCGCATGGTCATCGCCGGCCGCATTCCGTCCTCCTGAACACCCTCGTGAACACCCCTCCGACAAGACCCGAATCTGCCTTCAGGCGGACCAGAAAAGGCCCCCTCCCATGAATGCTCCGACCTCCATCTCTTCCGTTCCTGGCTCTGACCATATCTCTGGCCAGATCTCCGGCCAGGACGAGTTCGATCTTCTGAACCAGGACCAGCAGAAAGCCGTCAGCGAGATCTTCCGCTTCCTCATGTCGAGCGGGAAGGAGTTCATGATCTCGGGCCCGGCCGGCACCGGCAAGACGCATCTGATGAAGTACGTCATGCGGCACACGCTGCCCAACTACCGCCGTGCCTGCGAGCTCCTGGGTCAACGCTACATCGACTTCACGATCCAGCTCACCGCCACCACCAACAAGGCGGCAGCCGTGCTGTCAGCCTCGACCGGCTACCCGGCCGACACCGTGCATTCCTTCCTGAACCTGAAGGTCCGGGACAACTACGAGACCGGGGCCACGGAGATCAAACCCACCCCCAACTGGCAGGTCCACGAGCGCACGCTCGTCTTCATCGACGAGGCCTCGATGGTCGATGCGGCGCTGCACGACTACATCCGGAAGGGCACCGACCGGACCTGCAAGATCATCTACCTGGGCGATCACTGCCAGATGGCCCCCGTCTTCGAGACCATCTCGCCGGTCTATGCCAACCCCCCGAACTTTGCCGAACTGAAGCAGCCCATGCGCAATGCGGGCCAGCCGGCACTGATGGCGCTCTGCACCCAGCTGCGCGACACCGTCGAGACCCTGCAGTTCAAGTCCATCGACCTGGTTCCCGGAGTGATCGACCACCTCGATGACCAGCAGGCTTACGACTTCGTCGAACAGACCTTCGCGGCCGAAAACCCGTCGGCCCGGATCCTCGCCTATTCGAACCAGAGAGTGCAGGAATACAACGCACATATCCGGGCATTGCGGCGCTATCCCGACACCTTCGTGGCCGGGGAAGTCCTCATCAACAACAGCGCGTTCCAGGCCCGCAACGGCAGCGGCAAGAACGCTCCCACCCGCCTCTTCGCCATCGAGGACGAGATCGAGATCCTCGAGGTCTCCGACACCGTCGACGCCATAAAGGCCGATGCCAGCGACCCGACGACTGCCTTCGAGATCTATCATGTGCGGTTCCGCAAGCGGGGCGTGAACGAGTGCTTCTCGGCCGCCATTCCGAGGAACGCCCAGCTTTTCAAGGAGCTGACCCAGCACTTCGCCAGGGCAAAGAACTGGGATCGCTACTTCTGGCTCAAGAACTACTTCCCCGACTTCCGCCTGAAGGACGCCGCCACCGTCTACAAGGCCCAGGGCTCGACCTATCACACGGTCTTCCTGGATCTCTCCAACATCGGCACCTGCAAGCACAGCGACCAACTGGCCCGCATGCTCTACGTCGGCGCCAGCCGGGCCACCGACCGGGTCGTTCTCCACGGCGCGCTGCCTGCCCGGCTCTTCGCCTGAGAGGCCCCCTCATCCAATTCCCGGATCCCAGCCATGTCCTCTGCCTCCGAGATCATCTTCCCCACGATTGCCGCGACCGTCGAGAGCTTCTTCAAGCCCGAGAGGCGCAGGCAGCAGGCCCTGCTTGCCGAGATGATCCAACGCAACCGGCAGCTCGGCGGCCACGAATACGGCTTCTACCACAACGGCCGGCTGTTCTCGCTGTCGCCGCCCTCCAAGCTGCGCGGTCACAAGCTGGAGCGGGCCTATCCCGAGATCGGCCTGATGGCCGAGGACCTGGTCGAGAAGCAGGCCAAGCTCAAGGAAGACACCCTGCGGATGAACCAGGGCCTCGCCGTGATCGTGGCCCGCTGCGAGAGCTTCCAGGCCTACCGGGACTCCATCCCCGAACCGCTCGTCCAGCACACGCCGTTCAGCCACCTGGCCCGCATGGGTGAGGAGGCGCGCGTGCTGCAGGGCAACCACGTGCTGGCGCAGCAATACGCCAAGCTCGAGCGGATCGTCCTCTACTACAGCGCCAACGCCTTGATCTATTAGGAATACCATGCGGTATCTGACGTTTCGCCAACCGGAGAAGACGCGCTACGAGGTCTGCTTCCTGCTGTCCCATCTCCAGCAGGCCGAGATCGAGCGCCACTACATCCAGCCGCACCTGGAAGTGCACCGCGACAATCTCCTCGCCTATTCCCTTTACAAGGGGGAGAAGTCCACGCCGGTGAAACTCCAGCGGGAGTATCTCGGAGATCTCCTGCCAATGTTGCAGGGCCTTGGCGTCCGGTATCTGGTGGTCACCGACGGCGACTACTTCAAGACGCTGACGAAGACCGGATCGACCGAGGCGGGTCTGGGCTATGTGCTCGACTCGGCCGAAGTCCGCGAAGCCCAGACACCCGCCGGCGCCTTCAAGGTGATCTATTGCCCGAGCTTCCGCGGGGTCTTCTACAATCCCGAGAAGGTGCAGCGCGAGATCCGCATCGCCCTCGACGCGCTCAAGAACCACCTTGGCGGAACCTACATCCCGCCCGGCAACGACATCATCCGCTTCGAAGCCTATCCGCAGACGGCCCCCGAGATCCAGCACTGGCTCGAACGGCTGCTGGGAATGGACTGCGACCTCTCCGCCGACATCGAGGCGTTCAGCCTGAAGCACCATGACGCGGGCATCGGGTCCATCTCGCTTTGCTGGAACCAGCACGAAGGGATCGCATTTCCGGTCGATCTGCTCGACGACCTGGAAGACCGCATCGTGGTGCGTTCCTGGCTCAAGAGCTTCTTCGAGGAGCTGCGCCGCCGCGGCCGCAAGCTGATCTGGCACAACATCAGCTACGACGTCACCGTCCTGATCTACCAGCTCTTCATGAAGGACCTGATCGACACCGAGGGTCTCCTGAACGGCATGGAGATCCTGCTGAGCACCTGGGACGACACCAAGCTCATCACCTATCTCGCCACCAACAGCTGCGCCGGCAACCGCCTGGGGCTGAAGTTCCAGGCCCGGGAGTTTGCCGGCGACTGGGGCCTCGACGACGAGGACATGAAGGACATCCGGGTGATCCCGCTGTCCGATCTCCTGCGCTACAACCTGATCGACGGCCTGTCGACCTGGTACGTCTTCCACAAGCACTGGCCGACCGTCGTGGCCGACAACCAGGTCGCGATTTACGGGACCCTGTTCAAGCCGTCGATCCGCGACATCGTCCAGATGCAGCTGACCGGCATGCCCCTGGACATGGAGGAGGTGAAGCGCCTCGAGGTCAAGCTCTGGGACATTTCCCGGAATGCTGCGGCCAGGATGCAGGCCAACATCGGGGTCCAGCGCTTCGTCGCGGCCCTGAACCTCGCCTGGGTCGAGATGAAGAACAGCACCCTGAAGAAGAAGCGGGTGTCCCTTCTCGATGCCAGGGAGAGCTTCAACCCCAACTCGACGCCGCAGCTCCAGGACATCCTCTACAGCGCGGATCACTTCGCGCTGCCGGTGATCGACCGGACGGACACGAAGCAGCCGGCCACGGGTGCGGAAACGCTCGAGAAGCTCCTGAACCGGACCAGCGATCGGGTGATCCTGGATTTCCTCCAGGCGCTGCTCGACTACAAGGCCGTCGACAAGCTGATCACCTCGTTCCTGCCCGCCATGCTGGCCGCGCCCAAGGCACCCGACGGCTGGCACTATCTTTTCGGGAACTTCAACCTGGGCGGAACGGTGTCGGGACGGCTTTCGTCCTCCAACCCCAACCTCCAGAACATCCCCGCCAACGGCAAGTCGAAGCTCAAGAAGGAACTGGCCAAGGCGGTGAAGGCCTGCTTCCGGGCCCCTCCCGGCTGGCTCTTCTGCGGCCTCGACTTCTCGTCGCTGGAAGACCGGATCTCGGCCCTCACCACCCGGGATCCTGCCAAGCTCAAGGTCTACACCGACGGCTATGACGGTCACTGCCTCCGGGCCTACAGCTATTTCGGCGACCAGATGCCGGACATCGACCCCACATCGGTGGCCTCCATCAACTCCATCGAGGTGAAATACAAGCCGCTGCGCCAGGACTCCAAGACGCCCACGTTCCTCCTGACCTATGGCGGCACCTGGATGGGCATCATGGACCAGCTCGGCTGGCCCGAGGCCATGGCCCGCATGGTCGAGGCGAGATACCATGAGCTCTACCGGGTCTCGGACGAATGGGTGGCGTCCCGCATCGCCGAGGCGAGCAAGCAGGGCCACGTCGAGGTGGCTTTTGGGTTGAGGGTCCGCACACCGCTCCTGAAGCAGGTGATCCTGGGAACCAGCCGGACGCCCCACGAGGCGCAAGCCGAGGGGCGGACGGCTGGCAATGCGCTCGGCCAGTCCTGGTGCCTCCTGAACAACCGGGCCTCGGCCGAGTTCATGGGCAAGGTCCGCAACTCGGTCCACCGCCTCAGCATCCGTCCCTGCGCCCATATCCATGACGCGCAGTACCACCTGATCCGCGACGACATGGCCGTTCTGCGGTTCTACAACCAGCACCTGGTCAAGGCGGTGCAGTGGCAAGAAGACCCCCTGATCTGGCACGACGAGGTCAAGATCGGCGGCGAGGTCTCGGTTTTCTACCCGAACTGGGCCTGCGAGATGGTCGTTCCGAACGATGCTTCGGCTGAGGATATCTCTTCTCTTGCAGCCGAACATGTCTCGAAATATTGCGGGAAATAAATCTACCGCAACCCTAACAAGATCAGGAGATATCAGCATGGCGGCAACGCTGTCGAACACCAGTGGCATCGGCCTGGCCCTGGCGGTCTGGCTCGCCCACAGCGATTACTCATCGGGCAGCGAGGACCATCCGGGCAAGGATCTGATTTCGGCCACCTCGCTCCTGAAGCCGACCCGCCAGCTGATCCTGGCGAACCGCGCCGATCCCAAGGACCGCCAGCTCGACGTCATGGACATGATCCCCTCGCGTCTGGGTCATGCCATCCACGACTCCGTCGAGCACGCCTGGAAGCGCGGCTACCGCGAGGCTCTGGCGGCACTCGGCTATCCCGGCAAGATGATCGACAAGGTCCGGATCAACCCGCAAGACCATGAACTGGCCGCAAACCCCGACATCATCCCGGTCTTCCTCGAGCAACGCTACTTCCGCGAGATCGACGTCGACGGGCATCCGGTCATCGTCTCGGGGAAGTTCGACGCCATCATCAACGGCGAGGTGAACGACACCAAGACCACCTCGGTCTACACCTGGATCAAGGGATCGAAGACCGAGGACTATGCCCTGCAGGGCTCGGTCTACCGCTGGATCAGCCCGTACAAGGTCACGTCGGACGTGATGCGCATCCAGCATGTCTTCACCGACTGGCAGCGATCCATGGCCAAGGCCAGCCCCGACTATCCCAAGAGCCGGGTGGTGGAGACCAAGGTCCAGCTGCTGCCGATCCAGGAAACCGAACACTGGATCCGCAATCGGATCCGCGAGCTCGTCGCGAACCAGCACCTCCCCGAACCGGAGATCGCTCCCTGCACGGAGAAGGATCTCTGGATGAGCCCGCCAGTCTTCAAATACTACGCCGACCCCAGGAAGGCGGCCGAGGGCGGGAAATCCACCAAGAACTTCCCGAACTATCCCGCCGCGGCGCACTACTGCAACCAGCAGGGCAAGGGCGTCGTGGTCACCGTCCCGTCCGAACCGAAGGCCTGCCTCTACTGCGCCGGGTTCGATCTCTGCACGCAGAAGGACGCCTACAACCTGCAACCCCAGACCGAGGGCACAGATGCTTGACACTGCCTCCACCCCGCCGATCGCCGATCACAGCCAGCCGCTGTCGGCCGGCGTCAACACCATGCTGCGGGCGCTCGACAACGTGGATCACCACCCGGTTCTCGAGCGCGTCGTGGACATCATCCGCGACAAGACCTCGAACAAGGACAGCGCCTTCTTCCGTGTGGTGACAGCTTACTTCTTCGCCAAGATGGCGGCCTCCATGCGGGCAACCCTGAAGACACTCGACCGCGGCGACATTCCCGTGAACCTCTACACCATCGCCCTGGCCTCCTCGGGCTTCGGCAAGGGCCACTCGATCAACATCCTGGAGAAGCAGTTCCTCGCGGGCTTCCGGAACGCCTTCATGAAAGGCACCTTCCCGACCATCGCGGAAGACCATCTCTACAAGATGGCCTGCGACCGGGCCGCCACCTCGGGCAAGGATCCAGCGGAAGAGAAAGAGAAGCTCGACAAGGAGTTCCGTCTCCTGGGAGAGCTGGCCTTCAGCTTCGACAGCGCCACCACAGCGGCCGTCAAGCAGATGCGCCAGAAGCTCCTGATGGCCAACTGCGGAGCCATCTCTCTGCAGATCGACGAGATCGGCTCCAATCTCGTCGGCTCGACCGAGGCCCTGACGCTGTTCTTCGAGCTGTTCGACCAGGGCGAAGTGAAGCAGTCGCTGCGCAAGAGCACGGCCGACAGCCAGCGGGGCGAGGAGCTGGACGGCAAGACGCCGACCAACGCGCTCCTGTTCGGCACCCCTGCGACGCTCTTCGACGGCCACATCGTCGAGAGCCAGTTCCAGCAGATGCTCGAGGCGGGCTATGCCCGTCGCTGCGTCTTCGGCTGGGGCGAGCGGCAGAACCACTCCGAACGCGCCATGGTCTCGGCCCGGGACAAGTTCCTGCACAAGACCCGTCCGCAAAATCACGCGGATATTCAGCAACTGTCGAACCACTTCTCCGGCCTGGCCGATCCCCGCCGCTACATGTGGCAGATCGACGTTCCGGAAGATGTCGGCATCGAACTGATCACCTACGAGGAGGTCTGCGTGGCCCGGGCTGCGAGCTTCCTGGCGCACGAGGAAGTGCGCCGCTCCGAGATGGAGCATCGCTACTTCAAGGCGCTGAAGCTGGCCGGAGCCTTTGCCTTCATCGACGAGTCGAGCGAGGTGACGATGGATCACCTCTACCAGGCCATCAAGCTCGTCGAGGAGTCGGGGCAGGCTTTCGAGCGCATGATGAAGCGGGAGAAGAACTACGTCCGGCTGGCCCGCTACATCGCCGACCAGGGCACCGAGCTGACCCATGCCGACCTGCACGAGGCGCTGCCCTTCTACAAGTCCAGCACAGGTGCGCGGTCGGAGATGATGAGCCTGGCCACGGCCTGGGGCTACAAGAACCACATCATCATCCGGAAGTCCTTCAAGGACGAGGGCATCGAGGTCTTCACCGGGGAGACGCTGCAGAGGACCGACATCGAGAAGATCAGCTTCTCCTGGTCCGATCACGTCGCCTTCGGCTTCAACCCCGATGTCGGTCCCTTCGATCAGCTGGGCACACTGGTTCAGGCCGACGGCCTGCACTGGTGCAACCACGCCTTCGAGAACGGCCACAGGACCGACGACAACGTCATCCCCGGCTTCAACATGATCGTGCTGGACATCGACAGCGGCATCCCGCTGCACGTCGCCCAGGACCTGATGAAGGGCTTCCGCTTCCTGACCTATACGACCAAGCGGCACACGCCCGAGGCGCACCGGTTCCGGATGATCCTTCCCACCAACTACGTCCTGAAGCTCGACCGGGACGACTACCGCGAGTTCATGAACGAGATCCTTGGCTGGCTGCCCTTCCCGGCACCGACCGACGAGGCGGCGAACCAACGCTCCAAGAAATGGCTGAGCCATGCGGGCGACGAGGTCTTCGTCAATCCCGAAGGCGTGCTGTTCGACGTGCTGCCCTTCTTGCCCCGGACCTCGAAGAACGAGACCCACCGCAAGACCATGGAAGGGCTCCAGTCGCTCGACAACCTCGAGCGCTGGTTCGCCCAGAGCATGGGACCGGGCAACCGCAACAACCAGCTCATCAAATATGCGCTGGCGTTGGTGGACGCTGGCTTCGGCTACCAGCAGGTCGAGGAAGCCCTGCTCTCCTTCAACAGCCGCCTGAAGTCCGGGCTGTCGGAAGACGAACTGCGCTCGACGATCCTCGTCACCGTCGCGCGGAAGATCCATGGCAAATAGCCACGGATAACTCTTGCGATCTTCCATCATAAATGCGAAATCACGATCCGTCGATAACATCGAAAGATCGTGAAGATTTTCGCAACATCTTCTTTTGGATGATCCCCCCTTCAAACCCCCAGGAACATCACCATGATCTCGACCAATGACCATCTCGTCCTGATTGCCGGCGAATCCGGCACGGGCAAGTCTGCCAGCCTGATGAACCTGCCGAACCAGGAGAAGGTCATGTACCTGAACTGCGAGGCCGGTAAGAAGCTCCCCTTCCGCAACCGCTTCAAGAGCTTCGTGATCACCGATCCGATGCAGATCTTCGAGGCCTTCGACCACGCGAGGAACAACCCGGCGTTCGACACGATCGTCATCGACACCATCACCTTCCTGATGGACATGTACGAGTCGCTCTATGTTCTGCCCTCGGCGAACACGATGCAGGCCTGGGGGCAGTATGCCCAGTATTTCAAGGCCCTGATGCAGGACAAGGTCGCCTCCTCCGACAAGGCGGTGATCTTCCTGGGGCATACCCGCGCCGAGCTCGACGAGAAGGCGATGGAGATGCGGACTTCCGTGCCGGTCAAGGGCTCTCTCCGGAACAACGGCATCGAGGCCTACTTCTCGACCGTGGTCGCCACCAAGAAGATCCCGGTCAAGGATCTCGAGGGCATGGATCCCGCGATGCTGCACATCAACGAGGAAGAGCGCCTGCTGGGTTTCAAGCACGTCTTCCAGACGCGGATCACCCGGAACACCATCGGCGAGCGCATCCGTGCGCCGATGGGCATGTTCACGCCGCAGCAGACCTACATCGACAACGATGCCGGTGCGCTGCTGCGCCACCTCCAGGAGTACTACGCCTGATCTCCTGATCCGAGGAACGGCCTGCATCCAGGCCCGAGGCGTCCCACAAGCGTGAAGGAAAACCCCCATGACCAAGATGTTCGGCGGCCTGACGTCCGCAGGACTGGAAAAGACCACCGATCGCCTGGGTGGCGGCGGTGTCTTGGACACCGATTTCTACACCGGCACGGTGAAGCTGGCCTATGCCGGCAAGTCCTCGGGCGGTGCCACCTCGATCACGGTCCATCTGGATCTCGACGGCCGCGAATACCGCGAGACCTTCTACATCACCAACAAGGCCGGCGAGAACTTCTTCATCGACAAGAAGGATCCCAAGAAGAAGCAGCCGATGCCGGGCTTCGTCTCCGTCGACGAGTTGTGCCTGCTGACCACCGGCTTCCCGCTGGAAGAGCAGACCGCCGAGGACAAGGTCGTCAAGATCTACGACTTCGAGCAGAAGAAGGAGATCCCGACCAACGTGCCGGTGCTGATCGACGTCATTGGCAAGAAGGTCTCCGCCGCCATCGTCCGCCAGACAGTGGACAAGCAGAAGAAGGACACTTCGGGCGAATACCGCAACACCGGCGAGACCCGCGACGAGAACGTCGTCGACAAGTTCTTCCACGCCGAAAGCGCGCGCACCGTCAACGAGATCCGGGACGGCATCGAGACCGGCATCTTCGCGGGCAAGTGGACCGAGAAGAACAAGGGCATCACCCGCAACAAGGCCAAGGGCTCGGAAGGCAAGACCGGCACGCCCGGCGCAGCCACCTCGGGCGGTTTCCAGCCTTCGGCCGGGAACCAGGCGGCCCAGACCCGTCCCTCGCTGTTCGGGCCCAAGTGACGCTGATGTCTGTCTCGTCTCTCCTCATCGTCGGCATCGACCCCGGCAAGTCGGGTGCCATTGCCTTTCTGGAGCCCTCCAGCATGGCACTGCGCCTCGAAGACATGCCGCTGGCCAAGTCGACGACGGGGCGGGACGAGATCGACTTCCGCAAGCTCGGGGAGGTTCTCCTCCCCGTCACCACGGCCAACCGCCGCATCGCTGTCCTCGAGCGTGTCTCGGCGATGCCGAAGGACGGTGTCGCCGGTGCTTTTAGCTTTGGCCAAGGCTACGGCGCACTGCGCATGGCCATCATCGGCCACGGCTACGAAGACCGGCTTGTCACCCCGGTCACCTGGAAGAAGCACTTCCGCCTCTCCAGGGACAAGGGCGTCAGCCGCGCCTACGCCTGCTCAAGGTTCCCGGGATATGCCGAGTATTTTTCCCGGGTGAAGGATGACGGCCGCGCTGAGGCGGCCCTCATCGCCCTCTACGGAGCTGAAGTTCTTGCTCCCTGAACCCCCAGAAACACAAGAGAAAGCCATGCGCATCATCCTTGAAGAACACGAGATCGAGGCGGCCATCGACGCCTATGTCCGCACCCAGATTGCTGTCCAGGAAGGCCAGCACATCACCACCCGCCTGGCTTACGACCCGGGCACCACGAAGATCGACGCCCAGATCTACCTGGATCAGACCGGCAGCGTGAAGGCCAAGGCGGCTGCGCTCTACCGCGGCCCTGATGTCGGTCAAACGGCTCCGACCACCACGGTGAAACGCCCCCGCGGTGTCAAGGCCATCGAACCGGAAATCGTCCGGCCCGGCATCATCGGTGGGACGGCCCAGTCCGACGAGATGGCGGCCGCGGAGCCGCGTGGCATTACCGCCACCCCGGAAGATCGCCAGCCCGAGGCCGTTCCCGCCGTTCCCAAGACCTCGATCTTCGCAGGCCTGAAGTCGGTCCCCAATGACGGTGCCACGAACAGCGACGTCGCGGCCGGTGGGGGCGCTCTGGTTCCCGAGGATGACATGGCCAACGGGGAACCGGCCGAGGCGCCTGTCGAACTTCCGGCCGCCGAAGCGCCGCCTAAGCCGAAGTCGATCTTCAGCTTCGGGGCGAAGCCAGTCTCCGCAGCAGGCGCGTGATGCTGGTCCTCAAGGCCATCTTCATCGCGCTCCTGCTGCTCTGCGGGTATCTGATGCTGCCGCTCCTACTGGCTGTCATCGCCCCGCTGTTCGGCCTCACCGTCCTCGTCGGCCTCATCTGGTTCATCCTCAAGGTGATCCAGGAAGACGAACAGGACGAGAAGCAGGACTGATCCAGGGGCGGGCTCTTGGGGACAGGAAGCCCGCTCCCCTTCTCCCCTTCGATCAAGAATACGGCCAGACCCCGCTGGCCCAATGACAAATATAGGCACCCAGAAACCATGCTCGACGCGCCCCAGACCATCCCTGAAACCACCGACGATGGAGCCCTCTTCGACACCAGCACGCGCCTCCTGCAGGCGTTCTTCGACATCGACCCCGGCATGAGCCTGAACGCCGCCCTGGCGCTCCTGCTGATCCGCCAGGCCAGCATCCGGGAGAAGCCGATCACTACCCAGGACCTGAGTCAGGAGCTGAAGATGCACCCCAGCACCATGTCCCGGATGATCGACTACCTGGGCTCGGGAAAGCCTTCCGACAACTTCCCCGGACTGGGCCTGATCCGGATCGACATCGACCAGACCGACCGGCGTCGGCGTCTCGTCACCTTCACCCACAAGGGCTGGCACTCCTTGCGCCAGCTCGTGCGGCAAGCCAGGTCGCAGGAGGAGGCATGATCCTCTTCCGCTACCTGCCGCTCGCATAGGTCAAACACGTAGTGCTGGCCGGTCCTCGATCTCTGGGCCGGCCGCTTCCTCGGTGCCTCCCGTGTCGGCGCTTCCACCGCCACAAGGAAAACTGACCTTGCAAGGCAAATTGGGAAAGTTCTTGTCAGGCCATTCTATGTCATGTTGGCGCTGCCTTTGGTCGTGCGATCCGCCTTCTCCTTCCGATGGGGGGTGGCGTTAGACGTTGTGCAGTCTGCGCCCGGTGGCTAAGCTACGCCCTAAAAATCATGCGGGGTGGAACGGTGTCGCATAAGGGGCGCTCTGAACAACCGGAAGACAGGTCCGTCGATCCGTCGGTGGCAGGGCTCGTTGGCGAGAAAATTGAACAGTTGCGAAAGCGGCTCCTTGATTTCTCGCGCCGCAATCCTTTGGTGCATGTGACGTTCCGACCAACCTCGTCGTCGCTCATCCGTGTGGTGGATGAATTGCCCGACATGGTACGGCTTGCGTTGTCATCCGACGTGGAAATGCGACTTGCACCGCTCCCTCCTATCGAAGAGGACCCTCGCGACGAGCAAACCGACCGATTTCTGGATGCTCTCTTTCTAGCTCGACGCGAGAACGAGGCTTTTCTGGCCGCGATGGACGCCGTCGACCAGAACGACCCCAAAGCGCTGGACAAGGAACGCCAGATTGAGCGTGACCTGAAGGACCAATTGCGCGAAAGCCTTGGCCTGCCGCCACGCCCTAAAAAAGATACTATATCGCTGGTCGACCACGCGCGGGCTCACGACGTCAATCCTTCTTTCGACTTGCCGCATCCCAGTGCTATCCATTGTGATGGGCGGCATGAGGACGACCGCGTCCAGACCCTGTTGACCCCGGATCGCCTTCGTCGAGCGGGCAAAACCATATTGACTCGCGGGCAAGGAATCGAACGCGAAATCGGCGTGAACGTGCAACACGCTGTCTACGGTCTCTTGGAGTGGAAACACCCAGAGGACAAGGAGACCTACCTTAGCCCATTACTGCTAATGGAAGTCCGCTTTGCCAGGTATCCCGCGGCTTCGGGTGAAGAATACCGAATTGGCGGTTTGGGCCCGCCTGCTACCAACACCACGATGCGCGAGAAGTTTCTCACTGAGTACCGGCTGGAACTGCCACTGTATGAGTCAGGCAGTGTCGAGGACTACTTCGACCTTGTCCGCGCCAAAGCACCACCGGGCTGGGGCTGGCGGGTGCGCAGGCAGGTGGTATTCGGGATTTTCCCATCGAGCCGAATGGCGATGTACCATGATCTGGACCCGACGCGTCGGCCATTGGGCGGCAAGGAGCTGATTGCGAAGCTTCTGGCATCTGCTGGTGGTGGTGGTCCAGGAGAGTACGCGCTCGATTACGAACCAGATATCCCAGAGCAGGAAAATATCGCGCCTTTTGTCGTACGCGACGCCGATGCCTCACAATGGAGCGCGCTCGTCGACGTGTTGCGCGGGCAGAATGTGGCCATCGAAGGCCCCCCTGGTTCTGGCAAGTCGCAGACTATTGTGAACATCATCGCAGCTTGTCTGGCCGCCCGAAAGCGCGTGTTGTTCGTAGCAGAAAAGCTGACGGCACTGGACGTGGTAAAAAGCCGCATCGAGGCTGTAGGGCTGGGCGAGTTCGTCCTAGCGCTGCAAGCGGGCAAGTCTTCGTCCGACGCTGTGTATTCCAGCATCGATGACCGTTTGCAGCTGATTGGCGATGTCAGACAGCACGACATCAGCGATTACAACCTACGCAAGGACCAACTGGAGACGCGAAAGCGACAACTTCAGGCCTACCTCGATGTGCTAGGTAGCCGCTTTGGCAACACCGAACTATCTGTACACGACATCTTGGGTCGCTCAGTGAAGAGCGCTGGCCTGCGGGAGACCTTGCCACGTGAGATTCGCCGGATCAGAATTCGGAGGATTGACACAATCAGACGGGCCGAGATGGAGGCGGCAGTGGCTAGCGCTGGCGACCTCGCCCGTGCTCTGGCAGCTGCGCGTGACATGCCGGCCCTGTGGATGAATGCCATGACCGACATTCGGTCGCGTGAGATGGCCGAGGACTTGGCTGACGAAGCCGGGGATCTTGCTCGCAAGATCGACGAGTTGAGGCAAGCCTTTGCTGCGACGGGCCTGAAGCGGATTGAAACTGATGGATGGATGTCGCGAGATTTCTCGGCCTCGCTGCCTTCTGCCGAAGCGGTAGAGGCGCTGGCAGAAGCCGTCAGTCGTTCAGCCTTGCTGTTTCTTGCAGAACCTGCCAACCGCGAACAGGCGCGCCAACTTGCTCTTGCTGAAAGAAACCTGGCCCGAGCACAAGAGATGATCGGGTCGGCGGTGACGGATAGGGCAAACGCTCGCGCAATCGTTGAGCGCGCCATAAGCGTTGCACGGAAAAGTGGCGGCATAATTGATCCTAAAAGCGCTTCCGCTGTTCTAGACCAGACTCGCAACCAAGCAGAAGAGGTGGAACGGTGCCTAACTGTATTTCGCGCACTTGGCACAAGATGGAGCCGATCGGGACTCACTGTTGGGATAATTGATGGTTTGTGCAAGGCGATCAAGGGCGCACCTTTCGACGCAATGAGCTGCACAGGGCTTGGAAATCTCGATGAAATAAAGCATGACATCGCTGCCATTGAAGCGCAGCTAGATGTCGCCCGCAGAACTCGCGACAATTTGAAGCTGTTCCTGCCCGGCATTGGAAAGCATCCCTACAACGTCGTTATGGCGGCCGCCGACACGATCAAGGCGGGCGGCCTGTTCTCGTCATTTAAGCGATCCTATCGAGAAGCCTTCGCATTCTATAGAGATAAATTGGGCGGACACCCGAAGGCACCAAAGGAATCGATTGTCAAGATTCTGCGCAGCTACGCCAATTTTATTTTGGACTGCGATGCCTTGAATGATCCATCTCGTATAGCCAGGTTCGGTTTAGGGTTTAGGGGAATCGATACTCCGCGTGAGTTCCTCGTTGCTTGCCGGATCTATGCTGAGAATATAACCCACCTCCTGCGCGACTGGCCCGATCTGTGCAGCGATGTGCTGAATGGGCTGGCCCCGGAGATAGCAGCGTTGGATACTACCGGTGCGTCCTATGAATTGGACCATCCATCAGCCGAGGCGGCCATTCATACTTATCGCGAAAGGATCGCCAATATTTCGGCGCGTCTGCCAGACTTGCGTGCGGTACAGGCAAGTTTTTCAGGTGAGACAGCGCTTACGCTGGATAACCTCGAACGAATCTGGGGGGCCATTGAGGCTGAGACGTCTCTATCCCAAGCTCATAGAGACCTCGCCGCCACCGTGCCGCGATCACTAGTAGTCCGACCCGAGCTCGTCTTTCGGGCAATTGACACGGTGGCGCAGTTGATCGAACATTTGGGTCAGGACACTGCCCTTGCGTTCCTTACTGGGGCAGATCCAGCAATATCGGCAAGTACGCTTCGTGATCTTGGCAAGGCCCAGAGCGATGTATTGGTTGCCCGTGACCGGCTGGCGGCCGATGCTGGACTAGTAAACCTGCCGCTGAGCCTCGCCGAACTCGTATCACTAGAGTCTGTAGTCGCAGAAGCGGCGAGCATGCCGCTTGCATTGCTGGACCGTGCTTCGATCCGACGGGCGGAAGCGCGTTTGCGCAGTGAGGGATTCGACGCCGTCGTAGACTGGGCCATCAGCCTCGGGCGGGATATGGCGATTGTCGGCCTTGCGGGTCAAGTGGCGGCCATTATCGACAAGAACCTTGCCGATGCAGTTTATGATGCGCACGGCACGGTGCTGCGCGGATATTCCGGCGAAGAGCTGAACGAGATTCGTAAGGATATTGCGAGCAAAGATCGTGAAGTCATTGAACTGACGCGCAAGGTCGTCCGTGCCAAAGTGGTTTCTGCTGCTAACCCACCAGTTGGAAACGGGATTGGCCGGAAGTCCGACTTCACCGAGATGGCGCTGATCCGCAACGAACTGGGCAAACGGCGACGACGCGTACCCATCCGCGAACTGACCCGCCGAAGTTGGCGGGCGCTGATGGAGCTAAAGCCCTGCTGGATGATGTCGCCGCTGGCGGTATCGCAGTTCTTGCTGCCCGAAGCTTTATTCGATTTGGTTATCATTGACGAAGCATCGCAGATGACTCCGGAAAACGCCTTGGGGGCAATTAGTCGTGCCAAGCAGGCCGTCATTGTCGGCGATACAAAGCAGTTGCCTCCTACCAGCTTCTTTGCACGCGCCATCGACGACAGCGATGTAGATGACGACCTCCGAGAGGATGCGGAAAGCATACTCGACTTGGCGAACTTGGTCTTCACACCGATGCGGCAGTTGCGCTGGCACTACCGCTCGCAGCATGCTGATCTAATTCGATTCTCGAATTACTGGATGTACGACGAAAAGCTGACAATCTTCCCCAGCGCAGACAACAGCCATGCGGGTCTTGGTGTCGAACTGGTGCGCGTGGAAGGAACTTACAATGCTCAGGTTAACGTGGCCGAGGCGCGCAAGGTTGTCGAAGCCGCGGTGCGCTTCATACGCGAGAACCCCGAGACCTCTCTGGGTATCTGCACTATGAACACCAAACAGCGCGACCTGATCGATGAAGAAATCGGTCGAGAACGCGATCGCCATCCACATGTGCAGGCCTATATGGCCGACTGGGAAGAGCGAAACGACGGCATCGAAAGCTTCTTCGTCAAGAATCTTGAAGCTATTCAGGGTGACGAACGAGACGTCATGTTCATCTCAACGCTCTACGGCCCAGAAACTCTGGGCGGCAAAACGCATCAACGTTTCGGGCCGATCAACACTGGCCAAGGTCATCGTCGCTTGAACGTGCTGTTCTCGCGTGCAAAGAAAAAGATAGTCACCTTTACCTCAATTGACCCGACCGACATTCTGACCGGTGATGACAAAAGCAAGGGCGTTCGGATGTTGCGGAACTGGTTGGAATATTGCAAGACCGGTCAGCTTGGTGAACGCCCCTGGACTGGTGGCGGGCATGAAAGCCCGTTCGAGGAGCATGTCGCTTCGGTGGTTGGGGCCCTCGGCTACGAGGTAGTGCCGCAGGTTGGAACGGCAGGCTATCGTGTTGATCTGGGTATCCGACACCCGGATTGGCCCCATGGGTTCATTGCCGGGATCGAATGCGACGGCGCAGCCTATCATTCCTCACGCTCTGCCCGCGACCGGGATCGACTGCGTGAAGAAATCTTGGAACGGCTCGGATGGACGCTGTGCCGGATCTGGTCGACCGACTGGTATTCCAATTCCCAGGCCGAACTCGCGCGTGTCGGAAAGTTTCTCGCTGATCGTCTTGCCGTCTTAAGATTGCAGCCGGATCGACGCCAGGTATCTTCGTTCAACGAGGTACTGGCGAGGCCTGCACCGCCCCCGCCCATCAGCGCGAAGTTGCTTTCTCCACCTCAGGCGGATCGGTCGCAGCCTAGGGTACCGGACCGCCAACCTGATCTGTTCAGGCAAACGATCGGTGCACAGGCGGCGCAAGAGCGCTCTAAGGCTCAAGATCGGCGCAAAGTTGTCGCTGTCGGCTGCTCGGTGGTCATCAACCAGAACGGCACCGAACGCAGTTACCGGATCTCCGCGAATGAGAACGACCCCGCAAAGGGGATTCTGCGCAAGGACGTGCCATTAGCAAAGGCCATGTTGGACCTCGAGGAGGGCGACGATTTCGAATTCTCGGCAGGGTCCACGGTGCGAAGTGCTAGTATCGTGAAGATCAACTTGGTTTAGTGTCTGATCTTGAAATCAATTGCGGCCGAAGCTTGCGGCTTTCCGAGAAATAATCTACTCAGCAAGCAACTTCACAACTGGCCCCGCAAGGTCCAGCAACTGTTGAGCCAGCTTCATGATTTTTTCCGGGCTGTTAACAACGCTGGCCTGTTCAATTTCGACGGCGTTCATTGGTCGTTCCAGGGATTGATCACGTCGACCCCGCAGCCGTCGAAGTCCTTGACGTTGCGGGTGGCCATCAGCGCGCCCGCAGCCCGCGATGGCAAGCGGGTTCCGCGAGCATCAGTTCCGAGACCAAATTGGTATCGAGCCAGATCATTGACTACTCGAAGTCCTGCGTGAGCCGCATCGGGCCGCGCTGAGTTGCGGGCAGGTCAACGACGCCAAGAGCCGCGAAGCGCGCGTGGATCGCCTGGCCGAGGTTGCAAGGAGCGACGGGCAGACCGACAACCTGCCGCAGGATGTCACGCGCCTCCTCTTCCATCGAGCGGCTGTGTTCAGCCGCTCGCACACGAAGGCGGCGCACGACGTCGTCGTCCAGGTTTCGAATCGTCATGCTGGTCATTGTGCCCTTAGGTCGCGCAATAGATGGTGGGCATTGATTGCAGTGAAATCAAGCGAGGCTTGACTGATTGGCGGCGGAGCTGCTGCCACCGCTCCACTCGCGAACTCGGCCTGATCATCTTGCCGACAGAACACCTTCGCTGCGTTATGGCTCAGCGTGCAAGTAGCATCTCTATCGACATATGGGAATGTTTCTCTAGAATCCACCAAGTAAGAGGAACTTGATCAAGCCAATTCTGCCTTGCGCGAGCAGCGTCTGAAGACAGCAGCCGCTCCAACGGATCGCTAAACAGAGATTTGTTCGGCCACATGCTCACGCAGGTAGCGGAAGGTGCTCATGGATCATGCCTACAACCACCCTGCCTCGACTTTCCGGGACTGGAGCATGAAAATGTATTCTGTTTCGATGCGGCTCGAGCTTGACATGCCACTCGCAATAAAGCGTGCGCCCTCCCAACTCAGTTTCACGCGCTTCACGGCTGACGCGATGACCGCGCACATTGGGGTTCTCCGGAGCTGCGTCCAAACCGAATCGTGCGAACCGATGCTCGATGATCTGGTTACTCGGGCGTGCATCCGAACTAACTGGCCCCGTATCCTCAGGCGAAATTGTCGGCGGAGGGTGGGTGAACACCCATCTCCCCCAATCGTCAAGAACGGCGAGCGCAGAACGCAACCTATGCCTAGAAGCGAGATATCCACCAGACAAATGATCGGCGTCAGAAAGCACATTCCCGACGAAGTGCAGGTCCGGGTAGGCGCGCGACGCATAACGCAGCAGGTTGTTAAGACTATCTCCCACAAGTGTGATCGCGGACCGCCAAAAGTGTTTGCGGCCAAAATCATCGCCAACGAAGTGCACATCGACACTCCCAGTCGCAGTAGTAGTAGCTGCCACCTGGTTTGCGCCGAGCGTAACACATGCCGTAGGTATGCCCGATCGCAAGCAGTAGTGTACCCATGCAAGGTCTTCGTTCTGAGTGGTAGGAGCGCCGCCGACCGAAATCATGGTGTCCTCCATTCCAATTGGCCATTCGTGAACATCAGCGTAGCGCTGCGCCCGCAAGAGCCAAGCCGTTAGCTCTTGCGCTAGCTCCCTGCGCAGATGCAGCGGCGACTCCTCCCCAAACAGATCCCATAGGGTAAACGCCCCGTGCATGGGTCTCGTCTGAAACTCGTCCCCAATTAAAACTTCCTCACCACGATCAACTGATACATATACGAATTCCAAAACCCGATCGATCAGGCGCTCTGCGTCTATCGCATCCATCCCGTTGAAATCCCATTCCGCCCCGTTAACTATGAATGTCACGGCTCGCGCCTTCCCCGCCTGATCCGGCCAAGTGACGAAACGTCAATCTGGTACTGGTCAAAGAATCCTTTTGGCCAGTCCGAGACACCGCCGGTCTCGCCGATTGAAAGCGACGCGGAGATGGGCTTTCTATCGTCGTCGGCATCGCCCAACCAGTGAATTACAACAGATGATGGATCTAGGTAATGGTGCTCAGCAACAGCCCGGCGGATGCCGTTGATAATATGATCTGAGTGAGTCTCAATTATCATCTCAACACCTTTACCGGCAAGCCAAGCAAGGAACACACCCATGCGCGACTGCCCCGCTGGATGAAGATGAGCTTCAGGGTTTTCAATAAGGAATAGGCCACCGGATTCAGCAATTAAACCCGCAAGAACTATAGGAAGTGCGTAGCTAATCCCGAACCCCATATTGGTCGATCTGACCCACGTCGCGCCGGATGACCTGAATTTTAGTTCCGCAACGATTGAATTCTGCGCACGCTCTCCTGTCACCTCGATCGGCCTTGTGATCTCACTAAGCCATTGTTCTACCTCGTACTTAAGCAAGCGAGGTGCCGAAGCTCTATACAATGGATGTGCGCGCTCCTTGGCCTTAATCACCTGATCGCCGAGCACACTGAGCACGTGAGCGCAATACTCGCCGTGAACGCCGACCTCCAGTTCCGACTCGGGAAGCGGCGACGCCGCCGTATATCCTCGCGGACCCAGTCGCTCAGCGCTGAGATAGGTGAACATTCGAGGATCGCCGGAGAACGCTTTTGGTGGGTTATCAGGCACATCGACGATCTCGAGATAAAGCGCATCTTCGGCGGGCACTGCGAACTGCCAGCGCCCGATCTCTCCTCCCTGTCCCTCAAACGAAACACTAATCGGACTGGTACTCTCCCAATTAAGAACGTCTTCGGCCGTGCCTAGTTCGAGACCGAACGGGCCATTCAGGCTGAGTGATGACGATTTGGTTGTGCTGGCTTCGGCTGCCAACAGAATGGCCTGAATCATCGACGTCTTGCCGGATCCATTTAGGCCGGTGAGCACAGACAATGGAGCGAGTTCAAACCGCTGATCTTTGAAGCGCTTCAGCCCTTTGATCGCGACACCAGTAATCATATCAGTGCCTCCAATAGTATCGCGCGAGTTCGTTCTAGCCGGTAAGCAACTCTCCTCGCGTCGCCTGTTCCTACCGTAACTGAACGTAGATACTCGGGATCGGCGAAGGCATGTCGGAAAGCAAGCACGATCCCTTCTGCATGCGGAGCAAGTTGACTTGGATCATGGTCCGCCAGCGCATTCGCTTGAGCCTCGAAAACGGCGCGGTTGATTGGCCCTCGCCGATCCGCGCCGAGAGGCCACCGCCTGAACGATGCGGGACCAAGAATATCTTTCGCAGCCAACATTGCCCGGTTGAAGTCTGCCTTGAGTGCGTGGAGCTGGACATCCGAAATGAAATCTTCAGTCTTGCCATCGAGCCGTTTGGTGAAGTTCATCAAAAACGCGTCGAGGCTGACGAACTGCTTATATTGCTCGATGGAGCTGATCCGAAATGCACAGAAACGGAGAATGAGCTCGCGGTTTGCCATTCTGCTGCTATTACGTACATTACTCCCATCTGGGAGTTTCCTCCAGTACTGAAACTCAGTAGCTGCATCAAACTCATCGCTTTCCGCAAGTTCCCCAATGAAGCGTCGTGAGCGGTCCCCGCTCATCGCATGGCGAATCTCCTGCGCCGATAGCGGGCTCCCAAGTGTGTTCACGCGGTTAAAAATATCGTACTTCACTTCATCTGGCGTTTGCGGTTCGATGACGTGCACGACGATCTGAGTACTTCTAAATCGCCGTAGCGTCGCAGTGTCAAGCTGTTGATATACAAGCCCGTCCAGATCAGAAAGATACTCCAAGTCCATGCTTGAAAGTCTATGTCGGCCGCGCATAAAGAGCTCTATCGTTGAAAGGCGCTGAACCCCGTCGACGACTTGATACGATCCGTTTTCTGCTTGATTGAAATAAAATGCTGGTAGCGGAATCCCAAGGAGTATTGATTCAATCAGCCGGGTTCTCTGCCGCTCTTTCCACACGTACTCGCGTTGGAAGTCCGGAGATAAATCGATGTCTCCGTCAGTGATCTGATCAACTACTTCGCGCAAGGTAAATGACTTGGTAGTGATGCGGATCTTGCCTGGGTCCCATGGCTCGATTGCACTCGAGTGGCCCCCGAGATCTTCTGTCTTGTCGAGCCCGTCCACGTCCTCTTCATCCGACGTGTTTCTCGAGATATCGTTGCCCATCTTCCGCTCACATGCCGGTTTAAACTAGTTTCTTGCCTCAGTTTCGCGCAGAACGCCACCACTGTTTGCGCGAGTATGAAGTCGGTGGCGTCATGACAGAGGAAGAATAGGTCAACAATCGCAACACGTTGGCTTGAGATCTTAACGTTAGGAGACGGCCAACAACTGCAAGGAGAGCGGTCCTGTCAGTGGCACTATTGTGCTTGCGAATGCTGCACGGCGCACAAATGGCCACTTATGGCAACTTCGCCGCAGCGCTCCGGAACGTCCTGACGAGGGCGGTGGGCGAGTGCCTACGAACTCAGGTTCACCCACGGGTTCAGCCCTGGCCCCGACCAGAGCATGTCCAACCCGATCGAATACCCGGCCCGACCTTCCTGGATCACGTTGGCCGCGTTGTCGCTCAGCGGCGAGCCGACCGAAACACCGGGCAAGTCGGGCAGGACCTCGGCCCCGTGGCTCATCAGCATGGCCCTGAGCGGGTTCCTCCGCACCATGTTCAGTGCCACCTTCATCGAGCGCAGCTTGTAGGCCCAGAACCAGGTGATCCCCATGTTCTCCATGTAGGAACGCATCCGGCCCGGCAGCACGTTGTAGGGCACGAATTCCTCGAACACCCGCTCCAGTGCCTCGGTCGGTTTCACGCCTTCGCGCTGAACCAGGTGATCGTAAAGCACCGACTTGGCCAGGAAGTCCCCGTACTGCACCGCCCGGCTCATGCCCCGGAACAGCGCCGTGTCGCGGGTGATCATCGCATACCGGCCAACCGTACCCAGTTTCGCAGGCACACGATCCAGAATATTCTGCATATATTCCGACCATTTACCCTGGCTGATCGCAGCGTCCACCTCGGTCTGTCCATCCGCAATGGTATTGAACTCGCCAGCCTGGATCATCGGCCAGATCGACATCCGCATGTTGGCGTCCTCGAGGCCTTTCAGTTCCGCCTCGAGCCGCAGAAGCCGCTGCTCGTCATCCCGATAGCGGGCGATGAGCGCCTTCAGCTCAACCTCCCTTCCCTTGTTCTGCAGGTACTGGTTGATTTCCACCAGCTTGGCCGGCATCCCCTTGTGGATGTCCCGGATCCCCACGCCGGCCGCCATCAGCTGCAGTACGTTCGAGGCCATGTTCGACAGCGGCACGATCACCGAGCGCACGACGATGGTGTTTTTCACCACGCTGATCCCGGCGGCCCAGGCCTTCTCGGCCGTCACCATCCAGGGGAGCGCCTTGGCTCCGATCACCAGGGTTGCCGTGTCACGGATCATCCGGCGCGTGCGCGGATCCAGACGGGAAGCCCCGTCCCAGGCATCCTTCACCGAAGGCACCCGGTAGCCGAGGGCGTTGTTCACCATGTCCCGGCGCACCATGAAGCCGTCGGTGCCGAACACCTGCTCGATGTAGGCCTTGGTCTCCGGAGGCACCATGTTCCAGGTGTCGGCGAAAACTTCGTCCTCGCCGGACATTTCCGCGATACTCACGAACTCTTTCGTCCGCTTGGTCCGGTGGCCTTCGTCCCAGGCCTCCTTCAGTCGATCGACCAGGAGCTCGTTGAAGGACTGCGCCAGCCGCTCTTCCTGCTGACGTCCGGCCCAGGCGCCCATCATCTCGCCGATATGGGTGTTACGCGGCAGCTTGTTCAGCATTTCCGGGCGCAGCGAGCGCTCATAGGCCACGGCGCGGCCATTCTCGTCGTAGATCGGGATCAGCGGCTCGCCCGTGCCGTTGCCCTGCTGGTTCTGCATCAGGGTCTGGATCTGACTCACCTGCCGCCCTGCCAGCACGCCGCCCATCAGATTGCTCATGTTGCGACCGTTGATCGGATCGGTCCCCATGGCCGTGCGCTGGATCGTCTGCAGCACGCCCTGGGCATAGGCGCTCTTGCCGCCCACGTACGAGTAGTAGTAGCCGTAGCGGCCGCGTTCGAAGCCAGAGCCCTGGTAGTCGCCCAGGCGGGTGAACCCCAGCGTGACGAGCTTGTTGTGTTCGGCGTCTTTGGCCACCACCAGGCGTGCCCCGTCCGCCACCTCTTCCGGGATGTAGCCCTTCCAGGCATTGGCCCGCGACGCCGACGTGTTCAGCCGCGCCACTTCCGTCTTGCGCAGGTCGACGAGGCTGTAGAGCAGGAAGTCGAAGCCTTCAGCCTCGTCGCGTGCCAGGCGAACCAGACGCTCCCAGATGTCGGGGCGGGCGTCCTTCAGCATCTCCAGGGCCCGCAGCGAAGTGTATTCGTCGATCGCCTGCACGAGCACCGGCGTGGGCCCGCCTGCCTGCGCCATTGTGCTCTGGCCCGTCTCCCCGAACAGGCTGCCGATCGCCCAGGCATTCTTCAGCAGGTTCTGGTTCGTCGGCGCGATTTCCCGCGTCGCCATGAACTTCGCCAGCTCGTCGGCCTTCTTCAGCATGGTCCGGCTGGTCTTGCGCCCCGCTCCCGAGATCACGTCCTCCGCTTCCGCCATGACATCGGCGAATTTGGCCTCATCCAGGAGGAAGCTCCGGATCTCGGCAGCCGAGCGCGTCTCGCCCAGCACCGCAAGGTCGGTCTGACCCAGCCCCCTGTGCATTGCAGCCCAATCGGCGTCTTCCATCTCCCCCTTGAACTGGCGCGCGAAGATTTCCGGCATCTTCTCGCGATAATCCTGGCGAAGCGCCGAGACCTCCGACTTCACCTTGTTGACCAGACCCAGCACACCCTTGTTTTCCCGGGTCAGCCCGATCACTTCGGCCAGAAGCTCCTTGAAGGCCGTCGGCACGAAACGGGCCTTGGTCTCGTTTGACAACCCCAGCAGCGCCTCGGCAATGGCCTCTCCACGGCTTTCGCTGACCACCCCCGCCATCAGCCGCGCGCCGCTGCGGATGGCTTCCTCGGTCATCTCACGCAGCCCACGAGGGTTCTGGACACGGTTCCTGCCGCCCCAGTCCGCGAGCCTGGTTCCCAACCCCTCCATCAGATCGCGGGCTTTCCCGTCCCCGCCGTTCAGCGCCTCGTAGGCCTTCTTCTCGGCCCAGCTGCGGCGGTCCTCCTCGATGCGGCCGATCACCTGACCGAGCTGATCCAGGGCCTCCCTGACCGAGCGATTGCGCGATCCCGTCAGGCTGCGCCCCTCTTCCGAGATCGCCGTGCCGAGCGTGTTCATCATGCTGTCGCCCAGCGACTCGAGGAAGACATCCACGCTCTCAAATGAGAAGGACCTGTCCTTGGGCAGCTCCATCTTTTCCAGGATACTCCGGAAACCTTCGTCCACCATGGCCAGGGCCATGACGCTGCTCATCAGGTTGGACCGCCCGAACGGGTCGGCCTCGGTGCCCGTCTTGCCGACGATGGCGTTGAACTTCGCCTGGGCTTCCGCGCGCTCGAGATCGTTGGTGCGGTCCTTCATCAGGCTCTCGACCGTGAGGTTCCGGATCAGGTTCTGGAAGATCCTCTGGGTCTGCGCCATGGCTCCCGGCGCCACCTTCATGCTCGAGGCAAAGGCCGCCTGCAGCACCCGGAACGTGTCCATCTCCTCGGCCGTGAACTGGAAGCCGGCCGCTTCGAAGCGATGCAGCGCATCGTTGGCGAGCTGGTCGATGGCCATCTTCTGGTTCAGACGGTCTGTTCCCTTCATCTGCCGCAGATGCGCGGCCACCTTGGCTTCGAACTGCCGGCGGATGCGTCCCAGCCGCGGATCACGCCCCTCGGTCCCGATCGTCTGGTTCAGGACCAGGTCGCCGCCCCGGTCGAGGTCTGCTTCCCGGTCGCGTGCCAGCTCGTTGCGCAGCTCCTGCACGATGGCTCCGGTGTTCCACGCGATGTTCGAGAACATGTCCATCGGCAGCTTCTCGGGCAGGCCCAACAGACGCCGCAGGCCGTTGAGGACCGCGTCCTTCAGCAGGGTCAACTTCGCCCGCACCTTCGAGGTCTTCAGCACCTGCTTCAGGTTCTGGTTCGCCAGGGTCCAGGCGATGAACTCGTTCAGCGCCGCGGACTTGCGCAGCACGAGATAATCACCGCCCTCCTCTTCGGACATCGACAGCCCTTCGAGGTCCTCCCCGAGCCAGGCCCTGATCTCGCCCTGCACGGCCGCGGCCGCCGTTTTGGTCGCGTGGTCTTCCGTGCTGAAGTCCATGTCGGCGAACTGCACCATCAGCCGTTCGAGGTTGGTGATGGCGGCCTTCTGGACGGAAGACACCCTGCCGATCCCGGCGTAGTGATCCGTCAGCACCTTGCCCAGGGCCCCGTGCAGCATCTCGTGCAGGATCGTCTCGACCGAGATGTTGGCGATGAAGATGATCCCCAGCGAGGCGTCCGTCTGGCCGAGATCGATCTCGAGCCGGTCCTCCAGCTCGGGATAGGTCTCCGCCCGCCACTGAGCCAGGGCTTCGCGGTCTCCAACCATGAAGGTGTATTCCGGCATCACCTTGGCCAGTTCCCGGATCACCGTGCGGCTCGCTTCGGGAACGCTCGGATCGTCCAGCAGGGCCGCCATCTCTGCCACGCCGATACGGTTCAGGGTCTTCGACTTGCCCATCGCCCGGGCCACCTTCACCTTCAGACCGGCCTTGCGCAGACGCTTGGCCAGCGCAGGATCGGTGGGCTCCACCACTGGACCCAGGCTCACCCGGCGCTCCCGGCCGGCCTGCGCGAGTTTCGCCAGCTCCTCGGCGTAGATCCCGTTGAGCCAGTCGATGAACCGTCCTTCGCCGTTCCATTCCTCGCCTTCCTGGACGTAGGGGCTCTCCCCCGAAGCCATGTGGTCGGCCGAGAAGCCGATCCGTTTCAGCGCGTTCTTGCGCGCCTGGATAGACCGAGCTCCCGTCTGGAGATCGTCGTTCAGTCCCAGGAGCGCATTCTCGACTGCTTCCTGTGCAGGCTCCGCCTCCAGGACGGTCGCAATCTGTTTCCAGGCCTCGTCGCTGACCTGAGCCAGGGGACCGTCCTTGCCCTGCCGGAGCCAATCGCTGAAACTGTCTGCCACGTCCTTGGCGGGGTTCGCCAGCCAGGCATCGGCGACTGCCTTGTTGATGCGCTCCGACAGGCTTTCGATCAGGTCGGCCGGCATCTCGAGGCCGTCGAACACGCCGAGCGTGCGCTGCGCGCCGGCTTCGACTGAACCAGGATCCCCGTAGAAGTTCACCATCATACGGCCATCGCCGCGCGAGATGGTGACCATGGGCGCGGCCGAAACCCCGGCAAGGCGGGGGGCAGGCAGCGTGGCACCACCTGCATAGCGGCCGTCATAGTCCCGCGCGAACTCCTCGCTGGTCTGCTCGCCTTCCGAGACCGACAGGTTCAGGCTGTTCTCGTTGCTGTCGATCGGCTCGATGAACGCGCCGTATTTCCGCAAGTCTTGCAGGATATTGCGGTAATCTTCCTCGCTGAGGAACGCTCCGGGCTTCAGCTCGCCACGCTCGCGCCTCTCGGCAAGACGACGCTTGACCTCCTGCCAGAAGAGGTCCTTGAGCACCAGGGACTGTACCTGACTTGCTTTCTGGAACTCTTCCAGGGAGGTCTGCGCATTGCCGAAGACCTCGGCAATCGCCTCCCGCATCGGCCTCACATATCCCGCGCGGATGTTGGCCTGGAGCATGGACCATTGTTCGGGCGTCAGCTTGAAGTCCCGGCCTTTGGACAGATCTGCCAGAGGCCCCGGCCGCTGACCCTTCTGGTTCTTGCTGAAGGCCTTCCAGCCGTCCCGCGTCTTGACCAGCCGTCGCTGCGTCAGCAGCGACAAATCCCTCCGGAACTGCTCGAGGTTCTGGGTCCCTGGCAGCACGCTGTCGAGCTGGATCTGCGGATCGGCAAAGCTGACCCGCGCCTCTTCCATGGCGGTCAGCGCGGCGTAAAGCTTCTCCAGCATCAGGGCCGTCACCTTGCCCGCGATACCGTTTTCGCCCGAGCCGTAGCCGGTGATCGTCAGGGGGTTCTTCATCCCCTTGCGACCGATCCTGATGTTGCCGTCGTCTCCGATCTCGACTTCGCCCAGAAGCCCGAGGACACGCTGCAGCGCACCCATCATCATCTTGCCCTCGGGCGTCGCCGAGATGACCAGGCGGTTCGCCGCGAAGAGCGTGTTGGCGCGCTGTCCGGCGACCTCGTAGAGGTCTGCCCCGTCGCGTTCGAACTGGGCGTTCAGCGTCTTGTCCTTCTCCCCGGGGAAGAAGCCGCCGCGGCGCATGTTCAGGAGCCAGGACCCTGTGAACATCCCGGAGGTGAAGTGCATGATCGCGTTGATCGGGCCGTCGGTCTTGCCATCGGCTTCCAGCGCCAGCCCATGGCGGAAAGACGTGACGCCTTCCATCGAACCAGGAACGGCATCTTCCATGGCCAGGTCGTAGCGGGCCACGCTCAGGATCGCGTGCATGAGCTTGGGGTTGGCGTTCTCGTCCTTCAGGGCACGGCGGATCTCGGCGGTGACAGCCTGCCGCTTCTCGGTCGACAGCGCCTGCGTGGGACCCGCGAGCCAGCGTTTCAGGATCCCGATGCTTTCCGGAAACCTTGCGCGCATATCCGCTTCAGCCTTGGCCGCGTTCTTCGCGCGGGTTCCCTTCTCGGTCTTCATCCCCGACGATTGGCCCACCGTCAGCCAGAAGGCCTCGTGCTGGCGGTCATCGGTCAGATCGAGCGTCGACCAGGTGGCGACGGCCACCTCGCGCAGACCCTTGTCCGCCTGCGGGTTGAAGCCCTCGATCATCATGCGCTCGTTCGAGGCGACATAGTAGTCGAAGTGGACCGGGACCTCCGCGCTGTCGCGGTCCCGCGCTGCGGCATAGGCTTCAAGCTGGGCGTCGTATTCCATGACGCCCTCCCAGCTGTTCCGGATCGAGTTGTTCAGGCCCTCGACCGACAGCTGGTGAAGCCGGTTCATCACCCCTTCGTTGACATGGCGATGCCCCATGAGGGCGGACCAGGTCTCCTGACCCAGGGCCTTCATCAGATCCACCTGGGGCCGGTTCCGATAGAAGGGCGTCTCGCGCTGCATCTTGAGGGCCTCGCGCATCTTGTCGCCGAGCGGGCTCAGAGGGTTGCCCTTCTGGGTCAGACGTTTCTCCTTCGGCGGTTGCCCGAAGTAGAAGGGCTTTGACGCCTCGGGCGCAAACAGATCCGCCAGGACCGATTTCGACCCCATCAGCGCCTGTCGCAAGTCGTCCGTGGCCGGATTGCGCAGGTAGATCACCCGCACGTTCTTCATCTTGTCCTCTCGGTCCACCACTTCGAAGGTCCTCGAGGTGGTGAAGCGACCCGCTTCGCCTTCCATGGCATCAAGGAACTGGATCGCCATGTGCTCGGACAGACCCCGTACGTCCGAGATCGGCACGTTCGCCTTCGGCGTGACCCCCCAGAACGCACGGATCGTGCGCGCCAGCGACTCCACGCTCGGCTTCACACCCCGGCCGCTGTTGACGGCCACGCGCATCTGCTCGGTGACCTTGTCGACTGTGGTGCCGAACACTTCCGCCACTTCACTGTCGTCGAGGTTTTGCGTGCCCGAAGACGTCATGACCCAGTGCTGGGACGCCAGCATGGCCGACTGGACCAGACGGGCGTCGTATTCGCCGGTCGAGGGGTCCACCAGGTTCAGCCCGATGCTGTCGCGCAGCTCGAGCCAGTTGAGTTCGCTCTCGCCCGCGAGGGTCTTGTTCAGCGCCTCCAGCGGGCTCATGCCGCGCAAGTTCTTCTGACGGATCTTGAGCTTGGCGTTGACGCGGTCGATCAGCCCCTTGCCTTCAGTGCCGATCATCCCAGCCCAGCCCAGCGTCTGACCGCGATCCAGGAAGTAGGGCAGCGTGAAGCGCTCGTCTTCTCGCGCCTTGCCCGTGCCTTTCAGCACGTCGATTGCCTTGCTTGCCGGGGCCGGCTCCTTCATCAGGGGAACATTCTCGATATCTACCGAGAATGTTGCCGAAAACTTCGGGGTGTCGTCGCCGATCGCCGGCAGATGGTCGAAGCTCAGAGGCTCGGAACTGGTCGCTTCGGTTTCGGGTGCCTCGTTCAGAGGTTCAGGATCAGGGCGAGTTTCAGGTTCGCTTCCATCTCTTCCAGTGTCGGCATCCGTCCCTTCTCCGCGGTCATCTTCGCGAGCTCGGTCATCTCCTTCGCGACGCTCTCCCTGATCCGCACCCGTTCGATCTTGTTCCGCAGCCGCCGACGCCGCGCCCGCTTCAGCTTCGCCTTCTGCGCGGACTTCTCCAGCGCCGGTTTCGACTTCGTCGGCATTGCTGTCCGCTCCCCCGTTCGGGCTTCGGTTCTGGATGTCGGTCTGGGTGTTCACGTCCGCGGTCGGCCGAGCGGCCGAAGCTGGCGCTTCGTCCTTGGCCTTCGCGGCGGTGAACGGCGTGCCTTCGAGGTTCGACAGGGGACCGTAGATCGACAGGATGTTGTTGTAGACCGCCTGCACGGTGGCCGCATCGATCCGGATGTCTTTCAGAAGCTGAACGTTGTTGGGCGAGAACGGGTTGATGTAGATGCTGCTCGACCCTTCCGCGTCGGCGTCGACCCACCGCGCCCCGGTCCAGGTCCGGAAGCTCAGCGCGTTGTTCTTGCTGCGCTTCAGCGCAGCCGAGGCCTCGGCCGCGGCCAGCTTGTTGGCCATGTGCTCGCCGAAGTTCCGAAGTGCGTCGAGGCTCTTCTGCGCTGTCGGGATATCTCCGCGATCTATTGCGCCGATAATCTCGGACTGGTGCCGCGACAGCGAGAACTGGCGGTACTCGTTGTTGCGGCCCTTTTCGCGGATTTCTTCGCGGACGATGTTCGACGGCTTGCGGGGCTTCTCTTCAAGGCCCCGGCGCTTCAGTTCGGCGGCCGTGGCCTCGGCGTTCTTGGTCTTGCGGCCTTCTGCCTGGTTCATCGCCTTGACGATCAGGGCCGCCGCCTCGAGCTTCGCGCGCACGCTGTCAGAGAGCTTCAACGCCCGGCGCTGGTTCAGCACCTGGTTCACGAAACGCGGGTCGATCCCGGCCGGGTTGGACTGCGCCAGGGTGACCGTCGCCTCGAGGGCCTTCGCCACTTCCGGCGTCGCCAGCGTCGCGCTGTTGACCTCCGGCAGAGCTCCATAGGCTTCGGCCGAGGTGAGGGTCTTCGCCCGTTCCAGCGCCCTTGCCACCACCGGGTTCGACAGCATCGTGTCGACTGCGCTACTGGCCGAACGCAGGGCGCTGCGCATCTCCGGACGCATGGCCTGAAGCTCCTGCGTCGTGATCGCGTCGAAGGCCTGCACGCGCTTGTAGATGTCGAGAGCCGTATCCGCCTCGTCCTGCGGGGAAAGCTCTCCCGCCTCGAACTGCTGAACCAGGTCCGACAGCACCTCCGGCTCCAGATCGAGGAGCTGGCTGGCCTGTTCCGAGATCTCCTGCATCCGCTCGGCGCTCATTCCCGTCGCGGGGCCGTCGGCATTTTCCGCAGATTTGGGGACAGACGCTTTCTGCACCGTCTCGAGGCTCGAACGCAGCGTCGTCGCTGCTTCGGCGAGGGCGTTGTTCCCCACGGGAGACTGGCTGTCGATGTCTGCTTCGACCGATTTCAGCCGGTTCTGCGCCGCGGTTTTCAGCGCCTTCGACGCGGTCTCCACCCCCTCTTCGCCCAGATCGAAGAGGTCCCGTCCGGCAGCAAAGGCTAGATCGGGTGCGCGCAGGGCACCCACCATGCCGACACCGGCGACGGTGCCCCTGATCGCTTCCATGCCGAGGCCCGAACCGATGTCGCGGTTTTCGTCCGCGTAGCGCTGGATAGCCCTGTTCTCAGCCAGGGAACCAGCCACACCCTGGGCGCCCTCTTCCACACCCTGCGCCAGAGATTCCCGTCCAAGCGAGCGCAGCGAGGTCAGGAAGTCATCGGATCCCCTGCCAAGGTTCAGGGGATTGGCCTCGAAGCGTGCCGTGAGTTTCCCGGTCGCAACCCCGACCAGACCCGCGATGGCCCCGCCTTCCAGGCCGGCCAGGTTGGCGATGCGGTCACGGGCCGTCTCGTGGTCCATGCCGCCCGAACGGAGTTCACGATATTCCGGGGAATTCTCCAGCAGATCGCGCTCGTCCATGGCCTGGATCTCGCTCTGGATGCCGGCATAGGCACCCCCGGCTTCCAGACCCCCGATGGCCAAGGGCATGCGTGTTTCGGCCAGTTCCGAGACCATGCGCCGACCCTCAGGCGTACGCAGGAAAGCCTGCGCGTTCGCGCCCGTGATCCCCCGGCTCTTCAGAAGAACCTTGGCCGCCCCCATTGCCGCCACACGGCCCAGTCCGGCCCCGCCGATCAGACTGCCGATCCCCTCCGCGACCATGTCGCCGGCCAGTGCCGGGTTCTGCGCCAGATCCGCTCCAGCCGACAGGATCTCCCGGCCAAAGCGCCGCAGACCCGGATAGGAAACGCCTTCCTCGAGGTCCTCTTCGTATTGCCGGTCGATGTCTTCCTGGTCGAGCTGGCTCCGCACGGCGCCGATCTCGCGCTGGTCCTGGAGCTCCTCGCTCTGGAACCCACGCAGTCCCTCGCCGACCAAGGCCACGCCGTCCGACACCACTGCACCGGCCCGGTCGTTGACCAGACCGGCTCCGAGGGCCGCCAGGCCCCCCAGACCCGACACGAAACCGGCGCCCGCACCGAGCGCGGCGTCACCCGCGATCTCGCCGGGGTCCCGCCCCTGGTCGAGGGCAAATGCATCGTCCCGCATCGAACGGTAGAGGCGATCGGTGTTGGCGGCCGTCTCCGGACCCAGACGGGTCAGGATGTCGTAGGGATTGCCGCTGGCCAGGATCCGGGCTTCCTCGGTGTCGGCCAGATCGTTCCCTTCCCGCATCGCTGTGCCCAGACGGCGCAGATCATCGGCGCCCCCGAGCAGAAGGCGCTTGACCTCCGAGGCCTGGGCAACGCTGTCCTTCTTGGTCTCGGCGACGGACGGTGCGCGCGCAGCCAGCGGCTGGCCGAAGGTGCGCAGCAAGGCTGCGGACGAACCCAGGGGCGGCAGCGCCTCTTCGACCCTCGGACCCGGCTCGTCGGCTGCTGCGTTTTCGTCTGCTCCTGGGAACCAGATGTTCATGGGGTCTCACTCGCTGTCGAGGATAAGCTGCAAGAAGATATCTTCGATCTTCACGGAATATCGTGGGATTATATATCCACGATCTCTCGCCAATATCGCCTTTTTCCACAAGACGCAGAAGGGGTCCACATCTAAGTGAACCCCTCCCTTGTTTTCCTCGATCCCGGTCGGTTCAGCGCCGCTCGTTCTGCTCCTGCATCCGCTGCCAGAAGCCGACGGGATCGCGACGGGCCTCCTCCAGAAGTGCCGGATTGCTGAAGAACAGGACCTCGGCATCCTCCGACTGAAACCACTCGAGGGCCTGGCGCATCGTCTCCCGCCGGTCCTGGTTTGCGCCGGCTTGCGGTGCCGGCTGGAAGAAATCACTGATCGCGCCGAAGAACCGATTGGCCGGGGCACCGCCGCCTGTCGCCAGTCCGACACGGATTTGCTCCAGGGCCCCCGAAATCTCGCCATTGCGACCCATGCGGCTCCACATCTGGTCCCAGCCAGAAGCGTTCGGATCGACACGCCGCCCGCCGGGTGTGGCCACGGCCTCACCTCGGGCGATCATCTCGCGCCGCTCCTCCGAACTGGCCGCGACCAGGTCTTCCGTGCTTGGGCTGTCAGGCGCATCGTAACCGATGCCGTAGGCGCTGTTGTCTCGGGCCATGATCTCGGCAATCAGCCGGTCGGCTTCCGTCTTGTCCTCCTGTGCCTCACGCAGCCGCGCGGCGGCATCCTCCCCCGGGCGACGGCCGTAGACGTCAATCCGCTCGGCGGCATCACGCTGTGCGTCAATGGCCGCCGTGAGTTCTTCCCGCCGACCGGCCTGGGCATTCTCGATGCCGATCAGCCGACGGCGCTCCTCCGGATCGGCCAGTGGTTCGACCAGCGAACGCAGACGGGCCTCGTCGATCACCGTGCCACCCCAGAACCCCGCGCTCAGCGAAGGTTCCACCAGACGCGCCACGATCCGCGGGTCGATGTTCAGCGCTTCGGCGATCTTGTTCACCGTGCTGATGATGTCGGGGGCTTCTTCGCGCAGATCCAGCTGTTCGGCCCGGCTCATGAGGTCTTCGACCACCGAGGTCACGCCCTGCTGCTTCACGTCCTGCGCCACGCCCGAACCGGAGACGGCCTCATCCGTGGCCAGCTGGTCGGCCGAACTCAGACCCAGTGCTTCGAGGCCGATCAGGACCGGGTTCTTGTCGTCGGCGATGCCCGCGTTCATCTCGAGCTGCGCCATGGCCGCCTGCGCTTCCGGGCTGGTCGTGACGCTGTCGCTCGGCTCGAAATAGGCCGGGGCCGTGTCGAAGGCCGAGTTGACGCCTTCCAGCATGAGCCGCGTCTGATCCGGAGGCAGACCCAGGCCCATCACATAGTTCTGGGCTTCTTCGCGTCCGTCCGGACCCAGGTTCCGGGCGTAGTTCCAACCCTGCTCCCGCAGCTGATCAGCCTGCGCCTTTTGCGCTTCCTGCTCCGCGGCGTCGGTCTGGGTCTGGGCATAGCCGATGTCGCCCCGCCGATCAGTGATCGCCCGGTCCTGGGCCCCATACATCTGGTTGGCCAGGTCGAGATAGAAGTCGACACCCAGCCGGTTACCTTCCGGGATCATTCCCGAGATATCCACCGGCTGTCGCTCCGGAATACCACCGCCCGGTGGCGCAGGGACGCCTCCCGCCGCCGTGCCGAACACATGATTGCCGATCTGCCTCCACTGACCGCCTGCCCGGGCACCCCAGTCCGGATCGGCCGCATTGGGGTTGTAGTAGTGTGTGGCTCCGCCCGTGGGGTCCTGGTAGTCTCCCGACTGGATGGCGTCAGCCACCCTGTAGGCTTCCTCGCTCGGACGCATCGCGTTCATGTCGAGACCGCCCTGCCCACCCGCGTAACCCGTCAGGCTGTTCCAGGCCGAGAACTGCCCCGGTGCCAGGATCACGCCGCGCAGGTTGCCATTGCTCGCTGCCGCCCGATTGGCGATCACCGAACCGGCCGCCAGCATGCCGTCGTAACCTTCGCCACCTGCTTCGGCTTCGATGGTCCGCGCCAGCAGTTCGCGGTCATTCAGGGGCGGTCCCGCGTCACCTGCCCCTCCTCCCTGGTTCCCCCAAAGGGTGTTCTGATAAGCGCCGATGATCTCGTCCGCCATGGACGCTTCCTGGTCTTCCCGGGCGATCTGGCGGCTGTGGGTCTCGTTGGCCCGTGCCGTGCTCGACCGGGTCGCGTCGGTGGCAGTCCGGGTCTGGTCATAACCGAGGCCCGTGCCTCGGGCGTTCAGAACGGCTTGCTGCAGCTCGGGCGTCATGTCGCGCGGGTCCACCATGCCCGTCACCTGAGCCAGGATGCGATCGACGTCTCCGCCCGAGTTGATCCCGGCAAGAACGGGAATGGCCGCGGCCGAGCGGTTCCGCCGCTGGTTGTCCCGGACAGTTCCGAGCGTGTCCGAGATGTTGGTCAGGCCGCGGTCCCAGTTGTTCACTGCGCTGTCGAGGATGCGGGACGCCTTGCCCAGATCCGGATCGTCGACGTTTCGCCAGGTCAGAGGTGCCATTTCTGCGTGTCTCCCCGGCTCAGAGGCTGTGCTGCTTGAGGTATTCGTCGGCCGCCGAGGCATCCTTGCCCTCGGCGACGTAGCGCGACCGGATGCGATCCTCGAGCGCAGTGTTGTAGCTCTGGGTCTGGTTCGCCAGGTTGGTCTCGAAAGCCCGCTTGGATAGCTTCAGTTGGTCGCGGGCGATGCCGATCCCCTGGATGGCGCCATAGAGGTTGCCGAGCGAGGCCAAGCCCTGCGCGATGGACCCCATCCCTTCCAATCCGCCCAGCTTTTGCCAGAAGTTCTGGGGCACCGCCGCCTTGAGCTCGTCTCCACTGATGCCGGGACTGGCCCCCGCGGTTGCGCCTGCCACGGCTGCAGGCGTCATCGTCGGCATCGGAATGCTGGCCGGATTGGTCAGTACCGGCGCCGGAGGCACCACAGGCGTCATGCTTTCCCGGCCCGGAAAGATACCTCGCAGAAAGTCGAACATGGTTTTCGATGCCCTGTTGTCTCGCCCTCAGGCGATCAGTTTCGGTGGCTCAAGGCACAGCTGGGGGAAGGCCCCGATCACGGAGAGGCTGATCTCCGCGATGTCGCTTCCGGTCAGGAGCGCGCGCTTGAGGAAGGTGGAAGGGGACTCCGCCTCGGGTATGCCGAGCGTCGGATCGGTTGCACCTGGCATTCCCAGGTAGCCGTTGTCGTCCCCTTGCAGGAAGAATAGCGGATTGAAGAAGGCACCGCCAGAACCAAGCAGCTCAAGGCTCCGGTTGCGGATGTCCCGGGACTCCAGGTTGTATTGATCCAGGGCATCTTGATACTGCTCCTGGTAGTCGCCGATCTTCACCTCGGCGTATTTGGCGATGATGTTCGATGCGAGGTCGGTGAGCTTCAGCAGGTTCTCGGCCCGGAACATGGTGCCGAAGTTCAGCGTTATCCCCGTGCCGCCGAAGAAGCTCGAGGCATACTGCATGGTCAGGAACGAGGCGATCACACCGATGATCGCGCCCAGCTCTTCACCGAACAGGTCCACCGCCCCCTTTTCGATCACGCTCATCAGGACGATGGCTGCCAGAGAGTTGGCGATGGCACCGATGATGAGCGCCCCCACGCCTGAAAAACCCAGCGCAGCTCCGAGCGCAATGTTGGTGCCGAGAAGCCCGGCCCCCGCCGGGAAGACCACCACCGTGAGCACGATTGCGAAAAGGAACCGGAATATCCCGCGCTGGTACCAGCGCTGCTTCACCACCTTGTAGCAGTTGAAGACCACGAGCTTGTTCGACATGGCGAGCTGCGTCGAGTCGATCAGCGACATGCCCAGCAGCGACGGGTAGTGGAGCGGGAAGATGAAGCCTGTCTCGTCGGGGTCATCCAGCGCTTCCGGCGCCTCGATGTAGACCGACTTGCCGCCGTAGACGAAGTTCTCGTGGTACATCCCGTAGACGGTCAGCCGCCGGAATGTCGTGGCGCTTTCCTGGCGATAGGCCCGGAAACGGGTCAGCGTTCCCCTGGCCACGCTGCCATCCGGCTCCACCACCACGAAGGGAACCCCCGGGATGTCCAGGTCGCTCAGCGTCTGGAACCAGACCTCCCCCACCTGTGCCCCGGGCCTTCCCAGCCCCGAGAAGACCTCCTCGTCGATCGTCACCCAGCCGATATGCGCCTCATAGGGCATCGTGCTGCTGGTGCGCATCTCGCAGCGCGTCAGCTCGATCGTCGTATGCGCCGGGACAGTCGGCTCCGGCGTTCCATAAAGAGGATCCAGCGGATCAAGCTGGGCTGCCTGCCACGCGGCATAGGCGGTCAGGGCCGTCTCATAGCCGAGCATGTAGGAGATCCAGTTGCCAAGGTCCGTGGGCGTGGTCTTCTGGTCCTGAACCACGCTCTTGAGGAACTCGAAGATGTAGCGTCGGCCGAGGGGTTCGACCGTGTTCATCTCGACGCCGTGCACCAGGAAGGCATGGTCGATGTCGCCGATGTCCTCGTTCTCTTCGATGGACTTCAGGATGTCTTCGATCTTCGATCCCATGGCCTTCTTGTAGGCCTTCTTGTGGGAAGGGAAGTCGGTCGCGTAGAGCGGATCGTTGATCGGTCGGTTGTCGATCCGCAGGGGAATGACCGGGAATATCTCCGGGATTTCCCGGACACTTTCCTCGAGCGCGTCGAGATCGGGATTGCCCGATCCGATGGCATAGATGAAGACGCGCTTTTCCTGGGTCGTGTCGACCAGCGTCAGCGTGTAGTAGGCGAACACATGCTTCCGCGTCCGCTGGAAGCCAGGCATGGCGACCCGGACCTCCGGATCCGCGGGAAAGCTGATCACCATCTCCATGGTGCTCTCGTCGAAGTCGACCACCCAGGCCAGGTCGAACTTGGTGGGATCGTTCGCCAGAAGCCAGGCTTCCGCCCAGTAGACGATGTCCGCCGTGTCGATGAACGCGGTCTGGACCGTCACACTCTCACCAGTGGAGATCGGGATCTCGGCCGCCACGATGGTAGTATCCACCGGGTTCGACTGGAAGATCTGCGCTTGCATCGAGCCCAGCGGATAGTTGGTCTTGGACCAGCGGTAGAAGCTGCGCTGGTCGATGCCCGGGCCGTTCAGGTGCTGGCCGACGATGTCGGCTCCCAGACTGTCGCTCTGGCCAAGCACACCCTGCAGAACCACCGAGCGCAGAAAGTTGGGCCGGTCCTCGATGGGACCGGCCAGGTTGTACGCCACCGAGGCGACATAGACCTTCTTCTTGCTGCTGAAGAGTCCCATGGGGCTGGTTCACTCGCTCATGGGTTTCAGAGCGTGAAGCCGGCCCGCTGGCGCATCTGGGTCATGACTTCCTCGATTTCCGCGTTGGTCAGCTGGCTCGGCGGCGTCAGCCCCTCGTCGATGGTCTTCTGGGTGATCCAGCCATCGAGATACATCTTGGCTACGCGGGCATCCGCATCGCGGACAAAGGCTTCGCGTTGCTGTTCCAGAAGGTCGCGCTGGCGCTTGACCGTGCCGGCAATGGCCGACCCGTCCGTGCGGGTATCGGCGTGCTGTGCCCGGGCCACCTCGATCTGTTCCTTCGTCAGGTCGATCTGGAAATGGGTCAGCTGGTAGCGGGCGTCCTCGCTGGCGAGCTGCAGCTTGGCCAGCACCATCTGGGCCTCGGCCATCTCCGCCTGGTAACGCATCGCAGCGAGCTGGGCCTTGGCCGTCTCAAGGGCTACGACAGACGCCACAGCTTCGGCTTCCGCGCGCTTGGCCTGTTCCCGCGCCAGGAGCGTTTGCCAGTAGGCCTGCTGCCGCCCGAGCACCATCTGCAGCCCGGTGCTCATGGCCAGGCTCGTGAGCTCGATGTAGGCCTTGGTGTATTGCTCGCCGGTGATGCGGTTCTTCTCGAACTCCAGCTGGAGATGGGCGCGTATCGAGGCCATCAGCATCTCGAAGGTGCCGTCACCTCCGACCGTGCCATCTGTCAGGTTGTCGAGATCGATCTTCTCGACTTCGCCATAGATCGGATTGTCGGTCTGTGTTGGCAGGGAGTAACTTGACCCCGACAGGTCGACCGGAGGCAGCGCGAAATCCTGGTCGAGGGCGTTGAAGATCTGCCCGGCCCGAACCTCCGATGCGACGCTTGCCGGCATTTCCCTCTACTCCTGTCGTCGTTTGGTGTCGTGTGGGGTCGCATGTTCCCCGGGAGAAGCCTCCCGGGGAGTGGTTCGTTTCTCGATCAGGCGCCCAAGCGCTCGGCGGCGGCCTGCTTCAGAGCCAGGTCCTGCAGCTCTTCGACCGTCAGGTTCGGCAGGATCTCGATGTTGTATTCGGGCACCATCCGGCGGACGACTTCGTCCTGGCCGTTGGGCAGCTTCTTCAGGCTGATGTGCAGGAAGCGCCGCGAGATCAGCTCGTCGTAGATCACCCTCGGAATGTGGTAACCATTCTCGGTGGCCTCGCCGAAGGGAATGAACTTGGCGACCGTGCCGATGTAGCGGTTGGCCACGGTGATGATCTCGCCCGGCAGATCCCGCTTCCCGGGATGCAGGTTGTGGATGCGGACGCGAACCAGAGCCAGGGCCTCGCCATGGATGCGTTCGCGCATCTGCTGCTGGGTCTCCGGTGCCGACGGGTCCTTCTCGGGGACGGTCTTGTCTGCGACCACGGCCGCGTTGACCTTGGCCTTCAGGGCCTCCAGGCCGATGTTCGCCTTGTAGGGGATCCCCAGCACGTCGGCACGCTCCTTGAGCAGCGCCAGTTCCTTGTCCTCGGGGATGGTGTCGGTGTTCGTCATGTCCGTTCTTTCTCAGGGGTATCCGGTGAAGGTTCCGCGATTGTCGCATGGCTTTCGTGATGCGATGGGAGGGGGCTTTCGCCCCCTCGCGTCTGGTCAGCCCATCACTGGGGCGCGACGCATTTGCCGACGGCCAGGCGCTCGGGACGCTTGATCAGGGTGGAGTAGTACCACTTGATCGAGCTGAACCCGGTCTCGCCGTAGGGGTCGTTGCGGTCGGCGGTGGCCTCACCCGGCATCTTCGTGGTAATCTTGAACTTCACGCTCTTGCCGTCGGTCTGGAAGCCGATGGTGGTGAAGCTGTCGTCACCCACGACCAGGACCGGGTAGACGTCGTAGCGGCCGTTGGTCGTCCGGTAGCCCGGGTTCGACGAGACCGCAGCACCGGCACCCGCCCAGTTCAGCATCTCGGGAACCACGATGATCCGGAATTGACCGACGGTGCCGATCTCGCCGTTCATGATCGTGCCCGCGTCGGCATACTGCGCGACCGAGATGAAGGCCGGATTGTCGAAGGGGTCCTTCATCTTCCGGAAATGCGGCTCGAGTTCCGAGCCGATGTACATGATCCGGCCCTTCTCGATCACCTTGGTGTCGACCATGCGCGACCCGGTGATGGCCTTGGTCTGCTTCGGCGTCCGGTTGTTGTCCAGGATCTGGCTCAGACGCATCAGGTCATCGTAGTCCAGGATCGCGGCGCCAGCGCCTTCGCCCGTCACAGACCCGTTGGAGGTGGCCGCACCCGCGAAGAGCACGGTGCCGGCCCCGTGCAGCAGGTCGATCTGCAGCACCGCTTCCGTCAGCTGGGTCGCCCCCGACACGAGTTCCCGGCTCGTGTGGTTGTAGAGGTCCTCGTCGCTGTCGAAGTCGAAGGACTCCTGGGTGAACTCGGTGAAGAAGCCCATCTTCTGCAGCGAGGCCGAGCGTTCCAGGCGCTTGAAGCCGACGCGGTTCACGCGGCCGCCGTTCTCGGTCAGCGAGGGCAGACGGCCCACGATGGTGCCGACGTCCCGCGAAGAACCGTAGAGGTTGCCGTAGTCGCCCTTGACCGAGACACCCATGTTCAGCGCGGTCACGGCGTCCCGCTTGGTCGCGTTCAGGTAGATCCCCGTCGCATGGGTCAGGGTGATCGTCGCCCGGCCCGAGCCGGCCGAGTCATCGGCACCGGCCACGGCACCCGGAGAAGCGGTCCCGGCCACCACGTCGTTGATCGCGGTCACGGCAGCCGCCTTGCCCGCGTTGGTCGCCGACAGGGTCAGCGACGGGAAGGTAACGATGAAGCGCGCACCCGTCAGGGTCACGCCGTTGGCGTCGATGCCCTGGTCGGAGACGTTGCGGTCATCCAGCAGGGGAACATACTGGTAGACCTTGATCTGCTTGCCCATGTGCTTGGGCATGCTCGTCACGTCCGCCAGCGGCGTGAAGTACATGTCCTTGCGGGCGTCGACGATCGCCTTTTTCCACCAGAAGAAGGTGTTCATCTGGGGCCCGATGTCGGAGGCGACACCGGGCGGGTTGTTGTAGTGCTGCATCTCGTGCCTCGTTCTGCTCGTGCCTCTCGCAGCTCAAGGGTCGCGCGTCAGTAGCGCTTCCCGGTCGCGAAGGCCTTGTTGAAGTCCTCGTCCGACATGGCGAGGGGGTTGAAGTCGCTCTTGCCGCCCGGTTTCGCGGAGCTGGCAGGCGCTGCGGAAGCCGCCCGGACACGATCCGAGACGTTCGGGGCACCGGACGGTTTGCGCGGGGCGACCCGCTGATCCACGACACGGCGATTGCCACCAGGGGTGTTGCTGCCGGTGTTCGCAGGCGCCTGTTGCGGCACCTTCGAAGTCGGCTGGCTGGCCTGGGGGTTCGCGGCGGGGACAGCCAGAGCACCGCTCCGCTGCATTTCCTCTCCGACGACACGGTAGGCTTCAAGGAAGGGTGTGGTCTCCGAGATCTTGCCGATCATCCGACGCCGTTCGATTTCGGCGTTGATCTTGGCGTAGATGCCGTTGACACGTTGCTCGTTCACGACGCGCAGGATGTCCGGATCCTTCAGGATCGCATCCTTGCTTCGCTTGTCCCAGGTCTGCTGGATCGAACGGAGAAGTTCGCGCCCACCCTGTTCGGAACCAACGTCCCGGATCACATTGGTGAAGGCCATCTCCTCGTCGGAGACCTGGTAATTCCCAGGCTTGTAGCCAGGGTCCTTGGAGGTGTCGATGTCCATCGGGTCGACACCGCTCTCCTTCACCAGCTTCTTGACCGCGGCCGGATCTTTCCGGCTCAGGTCGATCAGGTAGGAGAGCTTGGTTTCGTCGAGAAGCCCGTGGTTCTCGAGCATTCTTAGCACCTTCAATCCAGGCTGCAAAGCCTGAATTTTCTTGGTATAGTTCGCACCCATCTGCATGAGCTGGATCGCCTCATCCGGACTCTCCACCTTGATCATCTTCCCGTTCGCCTTGAACGGGGCCATCATCCGCTCGTAGGCCGCCTTGTAATCTACCTTCTCGGTAGCTCCGGCCTTCGGATCGGCGTTGTCTTCGCCCTTTCCGTCGCCTTTGTCATCGCTGCCCGGCTTCGGGTCGCGGCCTTGATCGGCGGCTTCCTTGCCCATGTTTCCGGGCTTGGGATCGGCCTTCTTCTTGTCGGAGGGCTCGCCCTTGTCATCGCCGTCGCCGTCGGCATCAACAGTTCCATCAGCAGCAGAAGCGCCATCATCATCGTCCTGCGATCCTGCTCCCTGATCTTTGGCTGCTTGCGAAGAGGCCGAGGATCCCTCGTTCTCCCCGTCTTCTTCGTCTTCCTCTGCGTCCTGTCCCTCGTCCTGCGCGCCCTCCCGGACCAGCAGTTTCGGGGGCGTCAGCATCTGCGACATGGCCTCGTCGTCCAGCGAGAGGATCTCCTCGCTGGTCATGCCTTCCGGGTTCTCCTTGGTCGCCATGCTGGTCACTCCTCGCCGTCCCGGTCGCCGTTCATCAGCTCGAACATGGCCTCACGCGCCTGGTTGATCTCGTCCTCGGCCGCGCGTCCGCGCTGAACCAGGAGCGACAGGTACCGCTTGAGCGCGCCCGGACCCTTCATCTCGTCGAGTACCGCGCCCTTGATGTCGGCCCGCAGACCGGGATCGCCGTGCAGAAGCGCCAGCCGGGCCGCTTCCTTCAGGAAGTAGCCGTCGACGATCAGGGCCTTGAAGTCGGGGTTGGAGTAGAGCCGCTGGGCCGCCTTGCCGGTTTCCACGGCTTCCTTGGCCTGCTCGATGGTGATTTCCAGTTCCTGGAACTCCTCTTCGGGAGTCTTCCCATGCTCGATGTTCATCTGTTCCTCGGGTCTGCGGTGTCTCAGCCTCACTCTTGGCGCTGCATGGAGCGCGGGGTATTCAGTGGATATCCCCGAAATATCAGACGTTTCCCGACCTCACGTCGGTCAGGCGGTTGAAGCCCACGGCGGCCGGCACATCCGGTGCCCGCTCTTCGGGTTTGCGCGATGCGAGCAGCGCCTTGGTCACCTCCAGGTCCTGGTTCGCACGGGCCTGGCCGGAGAGCCTGTCCATGTCCCGGGCGTGCTTGGTGCCGGTTTCCTCTTCCACGAATTCCAGATCCTTCAGGTCCGCCTCGGCCGCCGCCTTCCTGGCCAGGGCCGCGTTCTTCTCGACCTCGCTTCGGATCTTCTGGATCTCGGCCTCGAGCTTCGCGATCTCGAGTTCCTTCAGCTTCTCGGCCAGCGGATCGGGTTGCGGTTGGAACTGGCGGATCTTTTCGGCCAGCAGGCGCTGACGCTTCAGGTCCGCAATCTCGGCCAGGATCATCCGGCTCAGCGTCGGGTCCATGTCGGGGCCCATGGTCTGCAGCATGAAGCTCAGATCCTGGCTCCGTGCCTCGTCTACCTCCGGGGTGGCGATGTCGATCTCGAGGTCGAAATTCCCCTTCAGGTCGTCCCGCCGGATCGTCACGAATTCGCTGTTGGTGACGCGCACGACCTCTTCCTCGGACAGGAAGACGGCATTCATCGCCGCGATCTTGCGGCCGATCTTCTTGATGCCTTCGGTCATCCGCCGCAGGATGTTCATCTCGCGCTTGGAGGCGGCGTCGAGCATGCCCTTGATGCCGGCGGCCACTTCCCCATAGGCCTCGCCCGAGAGACCACCCGAGAAGGCCTTGACGCCCGACAACGCCTCGGCTTCCGAGTTCTGCAGGCCGATCATCGTCATGGCCGAGTTCGGGATCTCGGGATAGACGTGCTGGTAGACGCTGAGCCGCGGGTCGCCCTGCGACGGGTTGAACTCGTAGTCCAGACCTTTCTCGAAGCGGCGCCGGTTGATCGCATCCAGGAAGCCCTTGGCCATGCCCTGCTGGGCATTGGCCGAGCGTGCCATCAGATCCACCATGCCGCGGTAGACCGCCCCGAGGATCGCCTGATTGTCCTCCAGGATCTCGGCGTCGGGTTCCCCCATCAGCTGGCGCTTCACCGGCAGGTAGCGAACCAGGACGAAAGGCGGCTTCTCATCGGGGAAGGGGCTCTCCTCCATCCGGATCATCGTATCGCAGACCCAGGTCGCCACGATGCAGGTCAGTTCGTCGGTGCCCTCGACCGGGTAGTAGCCCCAGTATTCGTAGGCCACGATCGGACGGCGCAGCTCGTCGCGCATCTGGATGTCGTTGGGCGTTGTCGTGTGATGGTCCGGCTGGGCCAGGATATCGGCCCCCGACCAGTTCACCATGTCGAGGTTCCGGTAGCGGCCGTCCTTGATCAGGTCGGCCTTGCACGTCTCGAAGCTGTAGATGATGAACCGGGCCTTATCGAGGTCGTTCTTGCAGCTCGGGTCGACGTAGAGGTTCTCCGGATCCACGATCTCGAGCGTCGGCTGGTTCACCAGGATGGTCTCTTCGACCACCGTCTCGTAGCCCGTGACCGTCGCCACGGTCGGGATCTGCGTCTCGAGCATGTACTCGGCCGCCGCCTTCATCTCGACCGGCAGAGCCTCGTATTCGGCCGGGTTCTGCGCCTTCAGCATGAGAGCCTGCTCAAGCGCGTCGAGTTCGGCTTCGTCGCGGATCTCCAGATAGCTGAACACCGGAACCTCGACCTCGTCCTGACGGGTCTGGCGCTGCCAGCCCGTCCGGACAATCACCGACCCTTCGTCAACGCCGGTGCGGACATATTCGTCGATGAACGCTGCGCGGTCGATCTTGCTCCTGAACTGCCAGTTCAGGATGATCTGGTTCTGCTTGGCGGCGAACGTGTCCTCGAAGGTGACGGGGCTGGCCCTGAACAGGTCGGGGCTGGAATTGAACGGCTCGGACAGCGCCGAGTAGCGCCACTCGTTCTGGCGGCGGACCAGCTTGGGCTGGATCGACGAACGGCCCTGAACCTTCTTCGGGGCGACCTTGCCGGTGATGTTGCGCAGATCGTTCCAGCGCCGCACGTTCTGGACATGGGCATCGTGAAAGGACCGGGCCACCTCGAGGTCGGCTTTCAAGTCCATGACCGAGGGCTCTTTGGCCCATTCGGTCAGCTTTCCGTCGCGCGGCTCGGGCACGGGATCTTCTGTCGTTTCGCCAAGAAACTCGGCGTCCGTCATATCCTCGATCCGCTTGCCCGTCTGCGCGTTCATGCCTCGGCTGCCTTGTTCACTCTTGATGTTCCGGGCAGCGGGCGATGGCGACGCAGATGACCTCGATCTTCGCGTTCGCCCGTCGCAGGGACATCGTGTTCGTCACATGCGCCCGGGTCAGCTGCCCCACCGTCACGATGGACGGCCGGTATTCGTCTTCCGGCAGGAAGACCGAGTCAGGGAGACCCCTCACGCCCGGGTGCCGTGCTCCGCAGGCGCTCAAGAACGCGAACCAGGTCAGGAGACAAACGGTCCTCAGTACCTGCCGCACCCTCTATGCCCCTTTCCAGATCAGCGGTTTCCCTTGTAATTTCTCCTGTATAATTCCGAAGTCTTTCCGTCAATCTGATCGAGCGTTCTATCTCAAAGATTTCTTGATTCAGATCACTTGATATTCTTCGCTCGGCCTCCAGGTCGTGCTGCCGCTTCCACAGCAGGATCGTCTGGAAGGCGATGACAGCCATCAGGATCACCGGCACAAGCCGACGCACCCAGGACAAGATTGCCGTGATGTTCATGGGATACCTCACAGGGGTTCAAGGTCGGGGAACACCTGGAAGCGCTCCCTCCAGACGCATTGCGTCTCGCCGTTGATGGTGACGTGCAGCGAGGCCACGACCTGACCGGCCATGCCCGTCGCCGCAGGAAAGGCGGCCTGCACCAGGCCCCTGGTCGCGTCGATGACCGTGACGGCGCCGAGCCTCTGGTTCCCGACCTTTCCCATGACGGCCGCATAGCTCGCGCCTGCCAGCGGCTTTGGAGATCCGTCGTCCTTGGTCACTTGAACCAGGATGCGAAGCGTCTCGCTTTCCGTGATCTCGCTGCTCTTCAGAGCCATCTGCCCATCCTTTCCCGCTTCTTCCAGGTCCCCGTCGTGTTTCGCTCGATGAAGCACCCGATCCGCATCCGTTGCGCCCAGACGCCCACGACATCCGGTCCGAGATCGGTCTCCGGTTCCTCGCCAGCATTGCCCCCGCTCAGGGCAAAGCTGATCCCGACGGCACCTGTCCCCTTGGCCGGGGCCCTGCCGTTGGCGGTGAGGAACCACTCCAGAACTGCCGCACCGATGCCAGTGCCGGGGGGAGAACGCACACTGCCCAGCCCTGCCGCGACGAAGTCCAGAAGTGCAGCACCCTGTCCCTTGATCCGGGCTTTTCCGGTGCTCTGCACGGACAGAGCCAGGCCCCCCGTGCCAGCACCCCTCGCCTTGGCCCTGCCGCTGCCAGAGAGGCTCCAGCCGAAGCTGACGTTGCCGGTTCCCAGGACGTCCGGCAGGACTTCGCCGCCGACACCGCTTGCCGTGAAGGATACATCGACCGCGCCTGATCCGCGGACCTTTGCCCTGCCTGTGCCGCCGAGCGTGACACCGAGACCGACCGCGCCGACGCCCTTCACCTTTCCCGTGCCGTTCCCTGTCAGCGAGAAGCCGAGCGATACGCTTCCAGTGCCCACCGGGTTGCCCGTGGGCACATACTCCTCGATGGCCACGAAGATCCCGGCAGTATCCCCGGTGACCGACATGCTCGGGTTCGACGTCTGGGAGGTCGTCGTGACGACACGCCGCTCGCCCCGAACCAGAACAGCGCTGGCATCGTTGCGTGACCTCTGCGCCCCGAACGTGCCGTAGCTCGAGGTCGGGGTGATGTTTCCGGTCGAGTTGGCTTCCTTGCCAAGCGCCCGGATGAACAGGTACTGCTTCGAGGTCAGCCCAGAGATGGTGCTCGACCCGAACCCTGTGGCCGCGTCCACTTCCGAGAATTGCGGCGAAGATCCCGCAACGATCCGCAGTTTCTTGTCGGAGTCCCGGGCAAAGACGTGCCCAGAGCAGCACTTGTCAACCACCGCCTCGGCCAGGTTGATGGTGATCGTCGTGCCAGTGGGCACCGATCCGGACGCGTCGAAAATCCAGAGGGAGGTGGTCACCCCCGCTCCGGCTGCGCCCTCGCCGTTGGTGTATTCCGCCACCTTGGTCCAGCTGCCGGTTCCGCCCGTGATGCTGGTGTGAAGGTTGGTCTCGCCACTGGACGTGCTGACGTTGTCCGTCACCACGATCAGCATGGCGCTCATCAGGCTCGAGAGCGCCGTCGTCGACGTCGTGAAGGTGAAGGAGGTCGCACTCGTGGCATGCGAGCCTGTCCCCCAATCACCTTCGGTCGAGATACCCATGGCGCGCCCCCGTCAGTCTGCCTTGCGCCTCAGGCGCCGCCGGCCGTGATCGTGAACCCGGCGATGTTGATCTCCTGCCCGACCGCAAAGACGGTGTTGTCGAAGGTGATGTCGCCTCCGCCGCCCGTGGCCGAGCAGGTCCCCTGGGCATGGCAGGTGCCGCCCTGCTTGATCCGGAAGTGCCCGGCCGTGCCCGCCGCGTCGGCCGAGGCATCCTGCCAGGTTCCAAGCAGTGTTTTGGCTCCGCCCGAGGCAGCGTTCGCCCAGTCCGACGGCAGGGTGATCGACGCCAGCAAGGTGCCCGTATCCGAGGCCGCGCAGCTGGCAGGCACAGACCCGCTGCGGATCTCGAGCGTCGGAGCCGTTCCGATCGCGGTTTCGATGGCGTCGAGCGTGGCATTTCGCACGGCGACGGAGAGCTGAAGAGCCATGATCTTTCCTCTTTCTCGTGGGTGTCAGGTGCGCGGGAGGCCCGCTTCGCGCAGGCCGTCCTCGCAAAGTGCGCGCTCTTCGGCGCGACGGCGAACCAGGCCGGGAAGCTCTCGCCCCCGGGCCCTGGTGTAGAGCGACATGGCTGCGCAGGCCTCCCAGAACTTGCCCTGGTTGATCCGCGGGGCCGCCATGTTCCGGCAGTAGACGCCCGTGCCGAGGTTGTAGGTGAAGGACAGCAGCGCCGCTTCGGTCTTTGCCGGGAGCGTGACCGCGGTGCAGGCCCGCATCTCCCGCAGGAAGCCTTCCAGACGCGGCTGCAGCATCGCCTCGCATTCGGCCACGGTCGCCCGGTCACCCATCTCGACCCCGAGCGTCTCGCCAAAGCAGATCGTCGGAATGCCCACAGGGTCGCGGTAGGCCTGGGTGCGAAGCCCTTCGTGATCCTTGATCATGGGCAGTGCCAGACCGATGACGGCAGCGATTGCTGCCCCCACCCCGGCCACGCCTGCGGCGCGCCGGGGTGGGACGGATCTCAGCTGCAGGCTCATGCGCCTTCCCCCTTCGTGTCGTCCGCCGGCTGCAGCTCCTTCTGAACCAGGAGCCGCGCGACCGAGGCCAGAAGGGTCACCACGCCCGCGATCGCGGCATAGGTGCCCTGCGGCATCTCGATGATCTCCGGCAGGTAGGGCAGGGCCACTTCCAGCCCGGAACACAGGCCGGCCAGAAGGATGAGCCGGATCGACCAGGCTTTCGTGGCCACGGTCTTCCAGTTGTCCACGAACTTCAGCTCAGGGCTCTCGGTGTTCATTTGAAGGTCTCCTTGTCGTCCATCCCGAAGATCCGGACCCGTGCCCACTCGTAGATGCGGATCACCGTCCAGATGATCGCCAGCACGGCCGAAACTTCAGGCAGGTAGCCCATCACCGTTCCGAATGCCCCGATCCCAGCGGCTACATCTCCCAGATCACGTCCGTTCATTCCTGCCCGCCTTTCTTGTTCTCGTTGATCGTCATGTTCGCGTACCACTCCCAGGATTTCCGGCAGTGATCGTCTTCTCCCAGGAGCTGCTTGAAGACCCAGTCGAGCCAGGGGCGGACGAAGAACCCGTCCCGCCAGGACTGGGCGCAGAGTGTCAGGTCAGGATCACCCCCGAGAGCCGCGTTCAGCGATCTCGACACCTTCGAGAAACTTCCCTCGATTATCCCGGCGATATTCCTCATTGCGTCAGCAGCGTTGCCGTGATCGTGGCCGGCGACGACGACGGCGATCCGCCCTGGTCGTGGTAGATCGTGATCGTGCCGCTGTTGGTGGGCGCACCTCCCGAGGTATCAGCGCGGAGCAGATACGGCGTGCTGTTGGTCAGTCCCTGGATCAGGGCTGTGCCCTTTGCATTGGTCACACCGCGGAAGCTGATCCCCCGCTCGCCGCCCTTCTGGTAGATGTCGATGAGCTTCAGACCGGCCACGCGTTCGAACCAGAAGCCATAGCCGCCGGCCTCGGTCACGATGGCCTCGAGACGGACATTGTCGACCGTCACGTCTTCGGCGTTCAGGACCCGGACGTTCATCGTCTCGAGCGTGCCGGTCGTTCCCGTGCCCGAGCGGCCGATGATCCAGTCCTTGAGGACCAGACCCCTGATCACCGTCAGGTCATCCGAGTGGCTGATTTCGCAGATCCGCCCAGCAATCTGATCGGCCTCGACGTTGCGGATCACGACATCTTCCGAGAACATTGCCGGATGGCGGCTGTTCTTGGAGATGCTGACCACGCGTTCCACGTTGGTCACCTTCAGCCCGTCGACGATCACCCGACGTGCCCCCGGGACGATCACGAAAGCCACGCCCTTGTAGTTCTCGACGACGTTGTCGATGACCTGGATGTCCTCGTCCCAGAGGAACTTGGGGTTGCCGATCCGGATCGCATCGGTGGATCCACCGGAGTCCGGAGAGTAGAGCGCCGAAGAGGACCGCCGCACGGTGTTGCGCCGGATGATCGCGCCGACGTTCCAGGACCCGTGCGTGTCGAGCGAGGAGGACGTGTCGTCGAGACAGAGGTTCTCCTCGATGATGACGCCGCCCGAGGTGCTCCAGAGCTCGATGGAGTGGCGACAGCCGGTGATCTCGCATTCCCGCACGGTGCTGTTGCGCTCGCCCAGGCGCATGGAGATGCCATAAGCAAAACCCGCCTCGATCGACCCGCCAGGGCCGACCTTGGTGGTCTTGACCAGGTTCGCATCGCCCGAGTCCAGACGGATCGCCTGACCCATCCGTCGCACGTTCAGCGGTTCCTCGGCCGTGGTGAACTTGTCGAATTCACCGCCCTCGAAGGTGCAGCCCACGCAGTAGCGCGCCCAGATGTACTGGTGGACCCAGGGGTCGGCCCCAGAGTTGCTCTGGAAACCGCGCCACTGCCCGCCCACCACCCGGGCACCCTGGATCGGATCCACCTTCACGGCGCAGGCGTTCCAGCGCACGAGCTTGTTCTTGCCGAGGTTGCCCGCCAGCGTCAGGGTGTTTCCCGACTTGGCGATGACCTGGTGCAGCTCTTCGTTGCACTGGATCTCGACAGTGCCGAAGTTCGAGCCGTTGTTCACAACCGTGAAGTCTTCGGCACCCTGGCTGTCCATGAGCTGGTGCCAGCCGGGCTTCGGGACTTCCGAGGTGGAGATATGGACCCAGTCCCCCACGTTGAACCGGGAAGCATCCACCAGACTGATCTTGTTGGCCCCGGCGCCTGCGCTGACCGACAGGAGCGAACCCACCAGGAGCGACAGCGTCGAGGGGTCCGAGCTTTCCCAGCTGTCGACCGTGTTGTTCTGCGGCACGGTGATGTCGAGCGGCCGGTGCAGCGTCAGAGTGCGGGTGCCCACGTTCTTCGAAGCGACATAGACCGTCGTCCGGGACTCCGCCGGGTGATAGTTGGGCGCCGTCGTGTTGGTGCGGATCTCCACCACCGAGCCCGGCTGGACGGCCGCCAGAAAGGCATCGCTCGATGCCCCCGAACCGACCACCAGCGTCGTTGCCCCGATGGCGGCGTTGGCCCCGACAACGGCATCGGACAGGAGTGCGGGGTCCTTCACCAGCTCGCCCCACATGAAGAGGACGCCCCAGTTCTGCGTGGTCTTGCCGCGCTGGATCGTGTTTCCCGTCAGATCCAGGACCCAGTTCCGCGCCACACTGGTCGGCGGCGGCTGGAGACGGTCCATGATGTAGATGGTGCCTGTGGGCGAATTCAGGTCCAGGATCGCACCCTCGGGAGCCAGGGCAGGCACCCGGTTGCGCATGAACCATTCGATGGCCGCTTCGGCCGGCTGAGCCTGGGAAGTCCCCCATCCGGTCCAGTTCTGGCCACCATTGGGGGTATGGTCGGCAAAGACGTCGGCCCACAGGAACACCGTCGTCTCGACCGGCAGCGACACCGCTGCGACCGCACCAACGACCAGCCAGCCATTGGTGGAGATTTTCCGGAGTATCCCGGATTTGTAGCGCTCCGTGACCGTCGTCAATCCACCGTCCACGCCGTTCAGTGTCACGCCCGGAACCGCGTCGATAGTCACGGCACCGCTTCCGATGCGGACAATCTCGACCTCGTAGCCGATGGGGGCAGCCACCGCCGCGTTCAGCGGGATCGTCACCACCAGATCGGTGGCGCTGTCGACGTGAAGGGCAGTCCCTTCGTCCGCCAGGGACAGGGCAAAGGCACTCGTCTTGCTGATGATCGGCCGACGGAGCTTGCGGAGGTTGCCGTCGCCGGTGGCGTTCAGCGAGACCGTGATGGTTCCGTCGCCATCGTCGACCAGGGCGAAGGCCAGGTCGCCATAGTTGATGTTTGTCGGCGTCACACCGGGCGCCAGCACCAGGACATCTTGCTCCGAGATCGTCGCACCGCCACCCACGCCCGGGCCCGTTCCCGTGCCGGCAATCGGAGTTAGGTCCACGCTGACGTCAGGCAGGACGGCGTTGCCCTCCTTGTCCACGCTCTGCAGCGTCAGGATCCTGGTGTCGGGATCGACGGTGGCCGCGCTCAGCCGGATGTCGATGTCCGGCAGCTGCACCTGGTTCACCAGCGGCGTCAGATCGACCGTGACCGGATCGCCCATCGGCGTCTCGGCGTCGATGCCGTTCTGCAGGACCAGCGTGCCATCCGGCAGGATCAGCTCGCCGCTGATCAGCCGCAGCCCGCCACCGCCTTCGGGCGGTTCGCTCAGATGGTCATGCGGCCGTGGCGGGGTGAAAACCCTCTTCATACGAACCCCCGGTCTTCGAGTTTGGAATGGGTCTGGACCAGGCTCGTCGTGGCCTGGTCGCGTGTTTCAGCTTCGGAACAGATCATCTCGAAGCGGCCGAGATGCTCGCCGGCCTTGGAGGCGTTCTCCATGCCGTTTATCGCGGAGAAGACTTGGTAGGCGACGTGATGCTCGATGGCGGGAACCAGGACCGCAGGAGCCAGGATCGGCTGGCTCAGCTGCACCGGCACCGATAGGGCCAGCTTCGGATGATAGGCCTGGTAGAGCAGGTGGTAGCAGTCGCCGTCCACAGGCGTGGGAACCAGGAGGAGACGGCTGTTCGGGGTGAAGAGCGATGTCGGGTCGCCCGGATCGTTCATCACGACCTCCTCGCCCCATTCGTTGAAGATCTCGAGAATCTTCATGACATCTTCGGTGAACGGGTTCGCGAGGCTGTCCTCGATGAACTTCGGTCCCACCGTCGGATCGGTGTCGGCGTACTTCTTCTCGAAGGGGTATTCCGTCCAGGACCCGTAGATCCGGATCACCATTTCCCGCTCGAGCAGGTTGAAGCGCGAGTAGAGCTGTGTCAGGGCGTTATCGACCATCATCGCCACCCGGCGGTGATGCTGGCTCGGGATCATTCCCTGCCCTTCACTGCCGATCGAGAGGTTCGACAGAACCCCGAGCGACAGCCTGCTGAAGAGTTGGTCAAGCGTCATGCTTGCGTCCCGGCTTTGGTTTCAGGAAAGGGTTGCTTGGCTCAGACGAGGTAGGAACCCAGACGATCCCCGCCGTTGTCCTGCTGATCCTCGAAGTCCCAGCGACCGTCTTCTTTCTGCTGGGCCGGAATGTCGTCGCTCGGCTTCCAGGGCTTGAGGTTCATCAGCATCGAGATTGTATCGAGGCAATCGTCCTTGCCCTTCAGGCCGTTGATCGTGGCGAGGGTGATCTCGCTCATGAACTGGCCGAGGATCTTCGTGGCGCGCATCTCTTCCGGGAAGTACAGCTTGCCGGCCTTGAACAGCGGCACCACGAGGTTGAAGCGGCTGAGCTTGTCGACGGTCGGGCGGACCCCGGGCTTGCCGTTCTCCATGGCGAAATTGAACCAGATGTTCCTGGTCATCATCTCCCGCTGGATCCAGGAGATGAACGCGCCCTGCTGACCCGTGATCTCGACCCCTACCTGCTGGGGACGGTATTCCGAGACCAGACGGAAGAGCGCGTCGATGGACTTGTCCATGGTCTGGCGCTCACAGACGCCGTCGACCCAGAACCAATCACCGTTCGCGTTGTAGGCCCAGACCGAGATGACCGAGTTGTCGGCTTTCTGGCGCTCGGACGTCGCGAAGTCCGTGGTGATGTAGAAGTTGAACCTTCCCTTGTTATTTAGCAGACTTTGCCGCGAATACCAGCGGATTTCTCCATCCTGAACCAGTCGATCTTCCTCGCTTGTGATCCGCAGCATGAGTTCCTGCTGGAAGGCGGCGAGCTTGCCCGACAGCACCGAAACGCGATACTGCTCGGCCACGAATTCGTAGGTGAAGCGGTCTTCCCAGGCACCGCGGAACTCTTCGGGCGCGCAGGGAAAACGTTCGCAGATCGGCCAGACGTTGACGTCCCAGGCTCCGGACTCGACCGCCTCATAGAGGATGTCGTCCTTGTTGAAGGGGGTGCCGTTGAAGATGATCTTGCGGCGGATCGGGTGCAGGGCATAGTCCACGCCCTTGTAGATCGTGTCCTTGATCGCGGCCATGGCGACCTTGGACTTGGCGTCATCGTCACTGACCAGGTCATCGAGGACGGCGAGCACAGGGCGTTTGCCGAAGATCTTGGTGCCGCGCAGACCCGTTTTTGCCCCGAACATCTTCACGCCGAGCTTGTTGCCCTCCTTCGAGGTGAACTCGAGGTAGTTGTCGGTGAAGCTGACGTTCTTCCGAGGCAGCCACTCCTGCAGGAAGTCACTGTTGTTGTAGCGGAACTCGATGTTCTTGCGGGCCGACTTCACCCCGTTGTCCATCGAGTCCGAGATGTAGATCATCCCCTCGACCGGGCCGAAGCCGTCGATCTCGCCGAAGACCGCAAGGTAGAGGACCAGGTATTCGAACATCAGCGTGGTCTTGGCCATGCCCCGGGCGCAGAGGTTGGCCACCCGCTGCTTCTTTCCGGCGATCTTGTCGAGCATCGCCAGATGCACGACGGGCGTCAGGTTCTGCTCGCCTTGGCCGCCGTTCACCAGCTTGATGAAGTTCATGAACTTCAGGGCAAAGGGCGTCGGCATGTAGCGGCCGCCGTTCAGCCCGGCGTAGTCGACGAGGTCGAGCCACTCGTCGACGGTTCGCTTCACCACGTCGGTGCTGAGCAACGCATAAGGGATCTGGGGCGGGGACTGGGGCTGCGGCGACTGCATCACAGGAACCAGGACCTCAGACGTCCACGACGTCGACCGGAGCCAGTTCCCTGGGCTGGCTATGGTCATCCCCGGCCGTCATCGTGGTCCGCCGACCTTTGTAGAAGCGCTCGGGTTCTCCCCGGCGGCCGTCCTCGAGGTTCCAGTGGACGTTATGAACCAGGGCCACCGCGTTCCACAGGATGTGATCGGCGTGGCAAAGACCCGACTCCTTGTCGCGCTCCTCGCCACGAATGTAGGCGAAGGCATGCCGCAGCAGGGAACCAAGGAGCTGGACTCGGCTCAGGCCGAGGGACCAGTTCCAGGGCGCATACTTCCGCGCCCCTATCTCGGCCACCCGTGCATAGGCCTCCGTGATCTCCTGGAAGGGCACCAGGTCATAGGGCAGCGCGTGCAGCTTCTCGCGCTTCGCCCCAGCCGCCGAACTGCCAAAGCCGTCCTGCTGATGGATCATCGTCTGCGCCGTGGTCATTCACTGGCCCTCGAGGGCGTAACGTCGATCATTGCCGCACCGTTGGAGATCAGTTTCTGGTGCGCGATCTCGCGCGTTGTGGCCCCGCTCTCGATCAGCTGGATCTGGCGTTGGGCGATGTCGCCCAGCATCTGCCGCAGCTCGTTCAGGCCCGAGGCCTCCGGCGTCGTGACGTTGACGTCGATCTGCTTCTTCTCCGGTGGCTTCACATGGGTCAGGATCGAGTTGGCCGCCTGCATCTGGACCATCTCGCTGCGGGCCGTGTTCATCAGCTCGACCTGCTTGGTCACCGCCTTCTGGAAGGCGTCCTGGTTCATGACCCACACCGGGATCATGGCCTGCTCCAGGATCAGGTTGACCAGCTTGCCCCGGGCGTAGATCGACACATAAGCCGAGATGTCCTTGGGCGTGGCGCCCCTGGCCACCAGACCTTGGTATCGCTGCGGGAAGGTCCGGGCGTAGGACTCCTGGTTGTTGAACCCCATCATCCGGTAGCTGACGAAGGCCGCGGCGTTCAGGTAGTCTTCAAGCTTGAACTTCCCCTCCTTCAGCACCGTCGTGAAGCCCACGAACGTGTCGCGGATGGCGGCCGCTGCTTCCTGGTCCGAAGACACCAGGTTCAGCTTGTCGACCAGGTCCTGACTGACAGCATTGCGCAGCTGCGGGGGGACAGCGTTCTTTACCTCCTCCATCGTCAGCATATCGGCTGCTTCTTTCTTACTGTTCTTGGCTTCTCTTCTCCTATAAACTTTCCGTGGATATTTCAACGCAAAATCGTTGACAGTTATCTTCTGATCCGCGAAAACCCGGCGCAAGGGGTCAACGACAAGCCTATCGAGCCTCACACCCCTTCGCCCCTCCGCCTCTCTTCAGAGGGCCATCGCCGCACTCACCTCCTCCCTAGTGTCACACCTCCCATCGTGGCGATGGCCCCCTCGAGCGAGGCTGCGATCTTCTCCTGTTTTGGTTCCTTTCCAGGAGGCGGATCGCCATCACCGGTTTGCGGGCTGGGAGTGCCCGCTCGACCTACCCCGAATGCCCCTCCCCGCAGGGGAACCAGGAGCCCAGGCCTTGAAGCACCATCCTGTCGAACTGCCCGAGCATCTGCGTGCCGAGGGCGTTGTCCGCTATGAGCTCTTCGCGCTCGAAGTCCCCGTCTACACCAGTGAGAAGACCCGCGTCGACGCCATGGGATTTCTGGGCCTGCCGGATGTTGGCCTGCCACAGCCCTGCCTCGGATGCGTGTCGCGCCTACAGGACGAGAACGGGGCGGCCGTGTTCTCCATGACGATCACCCCCGAAGCATCGCTGTCCACCTGGGCGCACGAAGCCGTCCATCTGGCCGATCTAGTCATGGAAGAACGGGGCATCCCGACCGGTGCCGACAACACCGAAGTCCGGGCCTACCTGACCGGCTATGCCGTGCAGCAGATCCGCGAGATCATGGAGGGCTATGAAAAGCGCATGGCCAAGGTCAAGACCAGGGCGAAGAAGGGCAAGACGAACGCTCAGTCCTGAACCAGGACCTCGCGCGCCCCGCATTGCTGCAGGATGCGTTCGGCAGTCTGCCCCCCTGCCATCGCCAGAGAATGGCACGAATATTCTCCGCATATTCTGCGGCGTTTTTTTCTTGCACCTGCGGAGAATACGCTGAATAATCCCTGCACAAGCTGCGGAGATTGCGATGTACATATGGGAACAGCCAGACTGGCCGAAGCTGGTCTGGCAGGATGCGAACATCGCCGGACCCTTGGCAGCGGTGCGCCATGACCAAGGACGACTGATCGGCCGCATGGGGGCCCTGGGCTTCAAGCTGCGCGAAGAGGCGGTGCTGCAGACCCTGACGCAGGATGTCGTCAAGACCAGCGAGATCGAAGGCGAGCAGTTGGACGTCACACAGGTACGTTCCTCGCTGGCACGCCGCCTCGGCATCGATATCGGCGCCCTGCCCCCGACTGACCGCAACGTCGAAGGCATTGTCGAGGTGATGCTGGACGCAACGCGGAACTATGGGAATCCCCTGACCGCCGAGCGCCTGTTCGGCTGGCACGCCGCCCTGTTTCCGACCGGTCGCAGCGGCATGACGCGGATCAAGGTTGGCGACTGGCGCGACGACCGCGCGGGTCCGATGCAAGTCGTGTCAGGGCCGTACGGCAGGGAAAACTTGCACTATTCGGCACCACCGGCCCCACGGCTCGCGGCCGAGATGGACGCCTTCCTCGCCTGGTTCAACGCGCCGCTGTCCACCGATCCGGTGATCAAGGCGGCGCTGGCGCATCTGTGGTTTGTCACCATCCACCCGTTCGAGGATGGCAACGGTCGCATCGCCCGCGCCATCGCCGATTTGGCGCTTGCCCGGTCAGAGAAGAGTCCTCATCGATTCTACAGCATGTCGGCGCAGATCAGGGCCGAACGCAGCGCCTACTACGATCAGCTGGAACGGACCCAGAAGGGTGAAACAGACGTCACCGCCTGGATCCTGTGGTTTCTCGAGTGCCTCGGCCGCGCGATTCATGGGTCCGATGGCGTCCTGGCCGCGGTCGTCGCCAAGGCGCAGTTCTGGGAACGCGCCGCGTCGCTGGCACTGAACGAACGCCAGATCAAGGTGCTGAACCGGTTGCTCGACGGGTTCGAGGGCAAGTTGACGTCATCGAAGTGGGCGAGGATTGCCAAATGTTCGCAGGATACAGCGAACCGCGACATCGCAGCCTTGCTCGACCTAGGCCTCCTGCGAAAGGGCGAAGGCGGCGGCCGCAGCACGCATTACGAGCTGGTGCTGTGACTTCCTAGCCGCACCGGCCTGCTAGACATGAAAGGGCGGAGACGGAGAGCCCACGCTCGACTCTTCCACCTTGAAAGAATAGTTCCTTCAGGCTATATAGCTTTCAAGACATGAGGACCGGATGCCGTGGGAAGTTTTTTTCGCCGACGAGTTCGAACCTGAGTTCGACGGACTCGACGCCGAGGTCCAGGACGCGATCCTCACGCGGGTGCTGCTCCTCGAACGCGAGGGGCCATCACTCGGACGGCCGCATGCCGACACTCTCACCGGGTCGAAACATGCAAATATAAAGGAGTTGCGTTGCACCGCCGCAGGCGGAGTTTGGCGTGTTGCCTTCGCCTTCGACCCCGACCGGCAAGCGATCCTGCTTGTTGGCGGCGACAAATCGGGTGGCAGTGAAAAACGCTTCTACAAGCAGCTGATCACCCGCGCCGACGAACGGTTCGACCGCCACCTTGCTGCACGGAAAGGATGAAGAACATGGTACGAAGCCTTCAGGACAAGCTGGCCACACTCGACCCTGATCGCCGGGCACGGATCGAAGCCGAGGCCGAAAAGCTGCACACCGAATACCTTACGCTTCGGGAACTTCGGAAGGCCCGCGATCTGACTCAGGTCCAACTGGCCGAGACACTCGGCATCCAGCAAGCCACGGTGGCGAAGTACGAGCGTCAAAGCGATATTCTCTTGTCGACGCTCACCGGCTACGTCCGAGCAATGGGCGGGTCGCTCAAGCTGATGGTCCAGTTCCCCGGCAAGGAACCCGTCGCCCTTGAGGGCTTGGGAGATCCAGAAGAACCGCGCCGCAGACGCAACTCTCGAACTGGCACTGCGGAACACACCGCTTGACTGGACCTGAAGGTTCTATTGCCAGTTCAGCAAGGCTTGCGCACCAGCCCGCAGGATGTCCTGCGCCTGCCGAGGCTCTCAGGTGTATAGGCCACCCGGCCCCGACTCGCCGACGTTCTCCGCGAACCAGTCCAGCGCCTCATCGGAAAACGGCCGCAGGCACACGACGGTGCCGTGGTCGATGATCTCGATATGTTGCCAACCGTCAGTCATGTGTATGATCTATCTACTTTTCCTCCAGGATCTTAGCACGGACGACCCACCCTGCCAGCGCATGGCGGCTCCTCGGCATCCACCGGCGGATTGTCCTCCGGAAAGTCGTAGCGTTCAACCACAAGAGAATCCTGCTCGTCTGCGGGCCAGACCTCCAGGACCTGGTTCGTCAGATCGCCATTTTCTGCCAAGTCGTCGAGCACTGCACGGAAGAATGCGATGTGATCGGCCCGTAGCGCACCGTTTGGCAGGTTCAGACACACAAGTCCGGAATGAAGTTCGACCCCGACGTAGCATGGGGCGTTTGATCCGCTCCCATCAGCTGGTCGAAAGTCATCCGAGTTGCGTGTGACCAAGGTCCAGTCCTCGGCAAGGATCCTCGCCATGAGCGCATGATCCTTCAGACCGGCCATACCACGACGTGTCAGGTGAGCGCTCTCAGGGTATCCTGCCTCGACCGCCTCCTCCGCCAAGTCGAGGGCAAGACACTCATCGATGAGAAACTTCACCCAACGCCCCTAGCTGACCTTGCGGGTGTGCTTGCGCGTGTACGTCAGACGAAGCTTGTCGGACCGGTACTCACTTTCTCTGGTCGGCCGCCCGGTTCGTGGATTGGCCTTCGCGTAAAGAACTGCTGCGTCGACTTTCTTACGATCAAGTGACGGGTACATGCCAAGAACTTCATCTATTCCTGCCCTGTCGACCACGTCCGCGACCTCGTGGGCGCCGATGCGCGTCCCGGCGATGACTGGAAGACCTCCCCTGATATCCGGATCGCGTTCGATTTCCACGTTCGACCGGCGCAGCTTGTCCCAATTGCTTTTGACGTGCAGGCAATGCGGAGTCATGTCCACCGAGAGCGCGCTGTCGAGAACAAAGAGGAAGCTCTTCATGCCTGCGCCGCAAGATCCTTGCACCAGCGGCGTCCCCGAACAGGTGACCTTCTCAACGAACATGTTCCAGACCTTGTGCCGAGCTTTCGGCGCGAGAAGCTTCCCAGTGTCCTCATGGAACTTCACGAAAACACACAGGTCCAGATCCAGCATGCGTCGACCGGAGACGCGGTCCATAGCCCAAAGCGAGTCGAAATGGCCGTCATCGAGAAGGCGGTTGATATGGGTCTTTTTGACGCCGGTAACCGCCTCGGCTTCACTGATCGTAAGCCGATCGACGTGCGACGGGGAACTGCCGAGCACTTCCATGACAAAACCCTTCCGAATTTCCGGATGCCTTTAAGATGCTCCTAGACCGGATCAATATCAAGGTGCAAATGCAGCGAACTGCTCTCGCAAAGCCGCCACGCTCGCCCGAGACCGCGCGTAAGAGGAACCAGAGCACGAATGGCACTGCGGGAATATTCCCGAAATAATGCCATAATTTGCAAATTTCCCATATTTTTCAGCCCATTAAGAACCTCTGTGAGCGATGTCTCAGGCAGGGGTATGTGTGAACACTCCCTCAACACTGAGCTACCCCCCCCTTGCTCCCCTCCAACACGTCAACACGGCGCTCCGCGCCTGGGTGGAACATCAACCCCCAACCCAGGATCACCACCATGGCCTCTGTCCTTCGCTCTGCCCGCCGCTCCACCGCTGGGTTCTTCGACTTCATCGGGAACACCACCAACACTGCTGCCTCGCTCGTCCGCACCGCCGCTCGCTCTGTCGAGATGCTCGATGCCAAGGCCGAGCTGATGCACGACCGCGTCCTCACCAACTGCAAGCTGCAGCGCGTCAACATGACGTCAGAAGAGATCCTCACGGCTGCCGACGCCCATGCCGACATGATCGAGGACTCCCACCGCCGGAACTTCCCGAACGAGCCCTTCGACCGCACCGCTGTCTTCCGTGCTGCCGTCGCCAAGATGGAAGCCGTTCTCGCTGAGGCCCAGTAGGGCCCCAGCACTTTCACTGGATAGCATTCTGGTCTTCCTCGCCCATAAGGATTGCTGACCGGGGGAGCTGAGTAGCGCTGGATACCGGTGCTGATCCTGCTGTTCATCCGCTGCGCCTGAGCCCTATCGCCTTCCCGATCCCGACCTAAGCCCACCTGTAGCCTGGATGCTCCGCATCTGGGCCGGTGGAACATTCCCCAAACCTCACACACCAACTGGAGGACTGCCATGTCCCTGCCTGCGCATGTCGCAAGCCGCATCGAAGCGGCTGCCCCTTGGGATCCCGTGTTCGATCCCGAAGAATACGTCGACGACCTCGACGAGGACACCATTGAGCGGATGAATGCCGCGATGGTCGCTCGTTACGAGGCCGAGCTGGACCCCATGGAGCGTGCGTTCCGCCGCTATGAGGCGGAACTCGAGGCGCTCGCTGGCCCCGAGGTGCGCTGACATGCGTGCCTTCAACCTTCTGCGTGAAGCCCTCGCTCAGGGCTTTGCGTCCATTCCTGGTGAGGCTTGGCTCCTGACCTTGGGCTTCTTCATCCTGGCCTCGATAGCACCGGCCCAGACCTCCCCTGAACCAGCCGTCCTCTTGATGGTGGCCGAGAGCGCCTCGGACATCCACGTCGAGACGGCTGAACCCGATGCCGACGTCCTGTTCGGCTCATTGGCTGCCTGCCGGATCTACGCGCAGGCAGCCAATCGGCAGTCCAGTGCGTCGGGCGATCTCACCCACGTCTACTGCCTCGAGGAGTGATGCCCCTGCGCGCTCCTCCTGCTGGGTCAGCCCTGTCTTTGGTGGGGCTGGCGCTCCGCGCCTGGGTGGATGGCGGCCGACGTTCTGCCTGGCCCGGACGGGGCGCGTTCCGTGCCGGTCACGAGAGCCTGCCGCCATCCGTCCTGCTTTCCCTGTCCCAACCCATGGTCCAACCGAGAAGGAACCACACCATGAGCACCATCTCCGACCTGTTCGCAAAGAACCCGGCGTCCACCGCTGGCACCGGCACCCAGTCGGGCCGCATCAACCCGCGCACGGGCAAGCCCTACGACAAGGCCAAGGTCTGGCTGAACTTCGGCATCAACATCGAGGTCCCGAACGCGGACGGCGAGCTGGTGCCGAGGTTCATCTCCCTGCCCATGGGCCTGGCCCTGGACAACATGGACCCGATCGAGACCAAGCCCTCGGACACGCCCGAATGGGTCGAGGAGGTCCGCATGCGCAACATGCTGCTCTCGGCACTGAAGGCCGAGACCCGCGCCGACAAGCTGGCTCCGGGCCAGACGGCAATGCTGAACCTGCCCATCGTGGCGCAGGCGAGGCGTGTGCCGGAGGCTGCGGCCGAGACACCCGTGGGCGAGTCGCCGGCTCTGACGGCGCTGGCCAAGATGCTGGGCATGGCGGCCTGAGCACCAAGAGACCCTGGGGGAAACCTCAGGGTCTCTCGCTTTGAAGCGATAGTTCCAGACGCGAGATAGTTCGGAAATTATCTTGTGATATTTCTGGACAACCTATAGCCCAACCAGCCGGATCACACAGCGGTTTCGCTAAGGTCCCCTAGAACCTGTCAGGAGACGTACCATGGACGAACAGTCCCAGATCGAGCTCGAGGAGCTCTTCGCCAAGAACCATCTGATGGGCCGTCTGCGCCGCGAGTTCGACGTGGAAGGCCTCGAAGACTTCTGCCAGGAGCACGAGCTGCCCAAGAACTTCGTGGTCGACATGATGGCCCATATGGCGCTGCATCGCCGGGCTCCCATGTCGACGATGGTGGGCATCCTGCACCATCACTTCGGCGACAACATGTTCGAGCTGCAGGCCTGCACCGATATGATCTGGAAGGCGGCCGAGGCCGGCGTGGTCAACTACGACCCCATCGCCTGGCAGTTCACCATGCGGTTCGACGTGAGCGACGCCGTGCGTCTCGACCTGGACCGCTTCCAGTATCCCCTGCCGATGGTCGTGCCGCCCCAGCCGATCCAGAGCAACCGGGACACCGGCTACGTCACAATCAGGGGCTCTGTCATCCTCAAGGGGTCCACCAACCACCACGAGGACGATGTCTGCCTCGATCACCTCAATCGGGTGAACCAGATCCCGCTGGTGATCAACGCGGATACCGCGCGCCTGGTGCAGAACCAGTGGAAGAACCTCGACCGGCCCAAGGAAGGCGAGAGCCAGCGCGACTACGAGCAGCGCGTCAGGGCCTTCGAGAAGTACGACAGGGTCAGCCGCGAGGTGATCGAGACCCTGTTCATGACCGGAGAGCCTTTCTACCTGACACACCGCTACGACAAGCGGGGGAGAACCTACGCCCAGGGCTACCATGTGAACACCCAGGGCAACGCCTGGAACAAGGCAGTGATCGAGTTCGCTGACCAGGAACTGGTCACGGGAGCCTGATCCATGCCCAAGTCGCTCTTCAAGCCCATGGTCAAGGCCAAGCCGAAGAAGGCGGGGATCAACTATGCCGCGCTCAGCTTTGCCAGGCAGGGCGAGATGATCACCGAGGAGGAGTACCAAGCCTGCTTCAAGGGCGACATGGTGCTCAACAGCACGGAGCTGACCAACCTCAACGCCCGGTCCCACATCCCGACCGGAGGCACGGTCAGGCTCTACGTCGGCCGCGGACTCAAGCTGCAATCGGACATGTGGCTCGGGGAAACCATCTCCGAACAGTGGTTCGTACGCTCACCCTGATATATTCGCCCAATATCTCAGGATCCTGACAACGACCGAAAGGCGCTCCCGCAAGGGGGCGCCTTCGTCATTCCAGTCATCTCCCGAGATCGGGAATACTCAAGGAATATCGCCATGCAGACCTTCACCGGACTCCAATACCTGCAGATCGACATCGCTTCGCACTTCGGCCTCGACAAGCTCGACTGGGACCAGCGCATCGCCTGGGCCGAGGAGAATGAGGAGCAGCTCGAGGATCTCCTCTCCCGGGCCGAAACCCCGGCCATGTATTTCGCGGCTGTCCAGGCCTACCGCAAGACCCAGAAGGGCCAGCCGACCGGCTATGCGATCAGCCTGGATGCGGCGTCTTCGGGGTTGCAGCTCCTCGCTGTCCTGACGGGCTGCGAGGCCTCCGCCAGGCTTTGCGGCGTGGTCAGCACTGGCCACCGGGAAGATGCCTACACGGTCATCTACAAGGCCATGTGCGCGGAGATCGGGGACGCGGCCAGGATCGACCGCAAGGACACGAAAGTCGCGATCATGACCAGCCTCTATTCGTCCACGGCAGAGCCGCGGCGCGTGTTTGGCGAGGGCGAGCTCCTGCGGATTTTCTACCAGACCATGGAGGCCATGGCGCCCGGCGCGTGGGCTCTGAACCAGGCGCTCCGGGAGCTTTGGCAGCCGGATGCCCTCAGTCATGACTGGGTGCTTCCGGACAACTTCCACGCCCACATCAAGGTCATGAAGTCGGTCACCCGATACGTCCAGTTCCAGAACACGCCCGTTCCCGTCACCCTTCAGGTCAACGAGGGAACTAGGGAAGGGAGGGCTCTGGGGCCGAACGTGATCCACTCGGTCGACGGCATGATCGTGCGGGAGATGCACCGGCGGTGCTCCTACGATCCCGCCATGCTGGAGCGTCTCATCGTGCTTCTGGGCAACCAGTCCCGCTACGAGGGAACCTGCAAGACCCGTCCCCAGGACAAGCTGGTGGCGCGTCTCTGGGAGCTCTACCAGGCTTCAGGCTTTCTCTCCGCCCGCATCCTGGATCTGCTGGACGAGAAGAACATCGGCCTGGTGGACCCCGAGCTGATCAAGAAGCTTGTGTTGGGCCTGCCTGCGAAGCCCTTCCCGGTCATCTCGATCCACGACTGCTTCCGGGCGCATCCCAACTACGGGAACGACCTGCGGAACCAGTATCGCACCATCCTGGCCGAGATCGCCGACTCCACCCTGCTGACGTTCATCGCCTCGCAGATCGTCGGACGCTACCTGCCTGCCTCCAAGCTCGGCGAGATCGGCAACCTGGTTCGCCAGTCCGACTACGCCATCTGCTAAGGCAACCCCAGAGACCTATTCGCCCCCTTCATGCCTGTCATGCAGCAATGTCATGACAGCCTAGAGGGGGCTTTTCCTTTCAGAGACCATCCGGTCTTTCTCTTGGGGGACAGTGCCTTACCTAGAATATCTCTAATATATATCCTAGATATCTCCGGGTCTGCATGACCATTCTACCCTCCGATATCAGATCGTCAAGTGGCTTCGCCACTTGACTTGGAGGAACGCGCGCGGAAAAACGCACGTTCGGCACAATCCGAACAAATGTTCATCCTGCTTATCAAAAGCTGTGATGATCTTTCGGTTTTTTGGGTCTTATCATCTAGATCGGTATGCCGTTGTCTACTGTTGACTATGCGCGATATTCTTGGATATGTGCCGCGAAAAATACCGTCCAAGAAGAACCAGGACCCCGACTTTCAACCTCTGGTTCGAGAACAACATGCCCTACGACCGAGATGATGACTACGACCGTGGCGACGATGCTGTCAGCGCCAACAACGACCTTGCGGCACACTGGCAGGGCGAGGAGATCACCGTCGCCTTGCGGGCCAGGAGCGTCCTGTCCGACTACGGCGTACCTGGTTCCCCGGTGTTCAGCGACATCGAGGATGTCGAGATCGACAGCCTGTCGATCTTCGGAGTCGCCGTCGATCCCAACGTTCCGCCCAAGGACCTGCAGGATCACCTCCTCGGTCTGGCCGACGATGTCGAGTGGGAGCAGGGCTGATGAAAGCCTCTGAACTCCCCCTTTCCCTTCACACAAGGAACTCCGCCCATGCCGCTTCCCGCACTTGAGTCGCTGTCGGATATCAACCTCTCCGACGCGGACAACCTGAAGCTCTTTCGTGCCGCCCTGCGCACGGCCCTGCTTGCCGACACCATCCTCGGCAAGGAAGACTCCCTGATCATCGAGCAGTCGTTCTCCGGCGAGGGCGACAGCGGAGATTGGCAGGAGCGCCACGAAAACCCCTATGTGCAACACCTCTTCGACCACCTGCTGCAGACCCAGGTGACCTTCGACTGGTACAACAACGAGGGCGGCGGCGGCAGCGTGACCTGGGACGTCGTCGCCGACTTGATCACCATCGACGGCTACTGGAACGAGTTGATCCAGCACGACGTCGCCTCGGTCATCCTCGATGCCGACGGTGAAGAACTGGAGGCGGCGTGATGCGGCGCTTCAATCACGCTTTCACCCTTGGGTTTTCGCTCGTCTCCAGCAGCGAGGAAGCCTCGGACGTCTCCCACGCGATGCTGATGAAGGCGATCCTTCTCCGCCTCGCCGATCTCACCGGCAACCCCCACGAAGACCTGCGGGAAGCCTGTCAGCTTCCCTACGACACCTATGAGGTCAAACCCTGATGGCCCACGCGTTCCACCATGCCCAGTCCTCGGCCCGGCGTCACGGCGGCAAGCCGGAAGATTACCTCGCGCTGCATGACTGGTTCGATGCCACAAAGGAGCTGTTCCCCGACTTTCGGCACCGGGCGCTCCGGCACCACAGCCACGGCATCTTCGAGGCCGAACGTGTCTTCGGTCACACCATTCTGAACGCGGACGGCAAGCAGGTGCCTGTCCGCATCCTCGGCGAACAGCACGTCATGGAGGACTTCTCGGGCTTCATCCCGACCGTCGCCGACTGGCTGAAGCACATCTCCAAGGAACCCTGGATGCAGCCCAACTCCGGCTACCAGCGCCGGCTGATGGCCTCGATCAAGCTCTGATCCAGAGCACCAAGACCCAATAACGAGCAGAGGAACGTCCTGATGACCGGCCAGATGACAAAGAGATCACCCCTGATCCTGAACGACTTCCAGAAGGCTGTTCTGCAGGACTACAGCAACGGCGAATTCGCTTACTTGATCGAGGGCGGCGTCATCGAGAACCCCTTCGACCTGGGTGACACGCTGCTCACCTTCCTGTTGATCGAGCTTTCGACGCCGGAGGGTTGCGAGTCGATCGACATCGCCGAAGCGCGCCTGAACGGCGCGAGGGATGAGATCGACGTGGCTCTGGAAGCCATGGACAAATTGTCGGAAGCGATCGCGGAAAAGCTCTCGAACCGCTCCCAGCACGATGCTGCCGTGCGGTCACGTTGCCGTGGGTGATTTCCGATGGCCATCGCATCGAGACCGATCCATCGCACGCCCAACCCCTACGCCAATCCGGACGGGCGCAAGAACCCTCATGAGCTGAACCGCGACAAGCCGGACATCATGGCCCTGGCGAACCAGGACCGGAAGGTTGTCTACGACAGGCGCCAATCCGGATCTGTTCGCTCCAGCGGCTCCGACGGCGTCTTGGGGCCTGTCCTCTACGAGGTGGGTTTCGGGGAGACGCCTCTCCCCATCCTTGTCCAGATCAAGCCCGGGAAACCCTGACCATGACCGCCCATTCGCGCATCAACGGCGCCAGCACCGCGTCTTCGCATCTCTCTCCCTACGACCTCGGCCGTGCCCACGGCAGCACCAAGCGGCATCCGCACAGCCCGCCCACGACCTTCACCCCGGACCAGAAGGCAGACTATTCCCGGGGTTTCGACGCCGGGGTGGACAGCCTCGCCTTTGCCAAGAAGCGCAAGGCGCAGGTTCATCCGATGGTTCTGTTCTCCTTCAGCTGACGAACCGGGAGGCTGACCATGTATGTCCAACTCACCACCGAAGACCTGGCCCTGCTCGTTGCAGCTCTTTCAACGCTGACGGTTGCTCCTGCCAAGGAGCTTTGCCACCGGCTGCAGGAGAAGATCGACCTCAGCCTGAACCAGCGCAGCCAGGAGATCGACGCAGCCTATGTCGCGGCGGCCCAGGCGCAGCATGGCGATGATGGTTTCTGCGAGATCGACGATGGCGCTCTCGTGTCGATCGGAGATGACCCCGGTGCCTATGTGATGGCCTGGGTCTGGGTCGATGCCGCGGATGCCGGCATTTGTGTCCAGTGCGGTGCCACCGACGCCGACAACGGAGAAGGCTACGACGGCTTGTGTGGCACCTGCGCCGACAGAGCCGAGGTCGCACATGGCGAGGGCGGCGTGCTTCCCTAGGGGGCGAAGTTAGCCCTGCATCGAAGATATCTCGATAGTTATCGGTTGATATAATCAGAATATCATCTAGATACTTTCGAAATATATGTCTAATCTTTCTTCTGTTTTGGGGGGAGTGATTCCCGCTCCCCCTTTGCATCAACCCAAGGAACGGATCCATGAACGCGCATTCCGCTCCCGCTGCACCGGCCAAGGAGAGCAAGGCGGACAAGTTCCTCCGTCTGGCAGAGGCCCGTGTCTCGCGGGCCCTCGACGACATCCGCCTCATCTCCCAGCTGAACGCCCGCACCTACGAGCACACGCCCGACCAGGTGCAGACGGTGGTCAGCGCGCTGGCCGACGGCGTCAACAGCGTCGCCAAGGCCTTCCTGGTTCCCTTCACCTATCGCGTGGGCAAGGTCGGCCTGGCGCCCACGGCGGGCCTGCTGGTCAATCCCAAGGCCTCGGCGCATGTCGAGACCTCGCGCTGCAAGACCGGAATTGCCAAGGCGCTCGAGGCGCTGAACCAGAACAACACCGATCAGGCTCGGGCGATCCTTCTGGATCTGCTCTGATCGACAGGATCGCCGAAACCTCGCGCCAGCGACAGCCGGGAAAGACCGGCACCCCATCACCCGATTTCCCGCCATCCTTCATGAAGGAATGCCCCCGTATGTCTTCCGCCGGTCTGCAACCCACCCTCAAGCCGTCCCAGGTGTTCACCGAGATCGTCCACTGCATCAGCGCCGGCCTGACGCCGCTGATCCTGTCCAGCCCCGGCCTGGGGAAGTCCTCGCTGGTTCACCAGGTCGCGCGGGACTACCGGCTGAAGATCATTGACCTCCGTCTGAGCCAGTGCACGCCCGAAGATCTCCAGGGCTATCCCATGCGCAACGGAAACAAGGCCACATTCACGCCCTTCGACATCTTTCCCCTCGAGGGGGATGATATCCCCGAAGGCCATGAGGGCTGGCTCCTGTTCCTGGACGAGCTGACCTCGGCCACCAAGCCCGTGCAGGCAGCCGCCTACAAGCTGATCCTGGATCGCATGGTCGGGTCTTTCCACCTGCACCCCAACGTCGCCATCGTGGCCGCCGGCAACAAGAGCACCGACAAGGCGGTGGTGAACCAGATGTCCACGGCGCTGCAGTCGCGGCTCGTCCACTACGAGCTCGAGGTCAGCGTCAAGGACTGGATGGACTACGCGATCCGGTCGGGCATCGACTACCGGATTACCGGCTTCATCAACTACATGCCTTCGAAGCTGATGGACTTCCGGCCCGATCACCAGGACAAGACCTTCGCCTGTCCCCGGACCTGGGAGTTCCTCTCCCGGCTGATCAAGGACCAGGAGGTCAGTTTCGACATCGCGGCACGGGTCGCCGGAACCATCGGCTCGGGCACCGGCGTCGAGTTCATCACCTTCGCCCAGGAGTTCGACCGTCTGCCCAAGCTGCGGGACATCCTGAGCAGCCCCGCCAACACGCCCGTGCCAGCCGAGAACAGCACGAAGTATGCCACCATCTCGATGCTGATCGAGCACTTCACCGACGACAATCTCGACCAGATGATCGTCTACCTGAAGCGGTTCGACATCGAGTTCCAGGTAATCTTCTGCCGCGGGGCCGTCACCAAGGACCGCACCCTGCGGGACAAGAGCAAGGCGTTCTCGTCCTACATCGAGAGCATGACCCGGTATCTTTACTAGGAGATCGGACCATGTCCGAAGGCCCTCTCTATCCTCCCTCCTTCCAACGCATCCGCCTCACCATCGACATGAACACCCCCGCACTTGCGGGGGACGAGCCGATGACCGAACTCGCAACAGTCCTGCGAAATCTCGCAAATATCGCGGAACAGGACGGTCTCCTGGGCTGGATGGAGATCGAGGACAGCAACCGCTCGATCTGCGGCGAGCTGCACATCGAGACCATCGAAGAAGACTGACCCATGACCATCATTTTCGGCCGCCAGATCCTCACCACGGTGGGTGAAGACGCCGCCCAGAGGCTGATCCAGGCCATGCTGGCAGCCGTTTCCCAAAGCTACCCTGAAAGGTTCACCTGATGAGCTTCGCCACCGTTCCCGAGACGGCTCTTCCGAACGACATCAAGCGCCTCCTGGACCGCACCAAGGGCAGGCTGTTCACCAAGAAGGGCGCAGGCTTCCTGGGTTCCCTCCTGGCCAAGGTCGGCTTCGTCTGGACCCGCGACATGCCCACCGCGGCGATCAACCCGAAGACGCTCTACTGGAACCCCGACTTCTTCATGGATCTCGACGAGGAGACCCGGATCACCGTTCTGGCCCATGAGCTCTGGCACAACGCCTTCCTGCACGGCGCCCGCAGGGGTGACCGCTGCCCCGACATCTGGAACGTCGCCGCCGATCACGTCATCAACCTGATGCTGAAGGAACACGGCTACTTCATGGGAGGCTTCCCCTATGTGATGGACGAGCAGTTCAGGGGTATGTCGACCGAAGAGGTCTACGACATCCTGATCAGGCCCGGTGGCGGCGGAGACGCAGCGTCCTCAAGCCCTGGTGCAAATCTCTCCGGCGACGTCCTCGACGTTCCCGACGCCCAGGTTGCCGACGCCGTAGCCGACGTGGTCTCTGCCGCCCATGTCGCCCGCATGAGCGGCAAGCCGGGCAACATCCCCGGCGAGATCGAACTGGTCATCGAGACCTTCCTGCATCCCAAGCTTCCTTGGGAGACGATCCTCTTCAACTTCTTCAACGCCATGACGAGCCAGGAATACTCCTTCACCCGGCCGAACCGGCGCTACCATGACCCGATCATCCCCGGCATCACCGGCCGCAACGGGCTCGACCACCTGATCTACTACCTCGACATCTCGGGCTCGATCACCGACGACCATATCCTGCGCTTCAACTCCGAGGTGAAGTACATCCAGGAGACGCTCCAGCCGGAACGTCTCACCCTGGTCACCTTCGACACCAAGATCCAGGACGTCTACGAGTTCGAGCGCGAGGACCCGTTCGAGAAAATCGTGGTCCACGGTCGCGGCGGAACCAGCCTCCACGAGGTCTTCGAGCACGCCCAGGCCAACGCGCCGACGGCGATGATCGTCTTCACCGACCTCGAGGTGGGTATCCCCCCGAACCCGGGCATCCCCATCGTCTGGGTCTGCATCGAGAACCCCTCGAAGGCCGTCCCCTACGGTCAGCTGGTTCACGTTTCCGGATAGATATCCGGTGATGTCACGTTCTTTCGGTGATAATGATCTTGTAATTATCTCTTGTTCTTTGCTAGTTATCAAGGATCATCATCCCCGAAAGATGAACAAGGAACCGCTGCATGATCATCAACGGCCCGGATCTTCTGGCAGCCGCACCCATCCGGGACATGGCCACCCGGAAGGTGAGCTTCCTTGGTCTGAGCTACGGCCTGACCGAGTGCGGCTACGACATCCGCATCGCGCAGGACGTCACCATGTTCTTCGGCCGACGCTTCGTCCTGGCGAGCTCGATCGAGTACTTCAGCCTGCCCCCGGATCTGATGGGGCGGGTGCTGAACAAGTCCACCTGGGCCCGTCGCGGCATCGACGCCTCGATGACCACCAACATCGAGCCCGGCTGGCGCGGCTTCCTGACCATCGAGTTGCGCTACTCGGGCTGGGCTCCGATCACCCTCCGCAAGGGCATGGGCATCGCCCAGGTGATCTTCGAGCGCATCCTGAACCCCGTGTGCTACGTCGGCAAATATCAGGACCAGGCTTCTCGTCCCGTCCCCGCGATGCTGGCCGATGTCCACTGAATCCCGCACAAATCAGTTGGCACTCGGTAACATCGACCGGAGTGGTCAGGTCCTGATGGGGACGGCCTTACTTCACGAGATCACCAACTCCGACGCCAAGCGCCGCAGCCAGCGACACCAAGGTGCTCAGCCGGGGGTCGATCTTGCCGCTTTCGATGTCGCTGACCGTCGCCACGCGGACCCCCGCCTTCTCTGCCAGTTCGCCTTGGGTCAGACCCAGGGCCTTTCTCCAGGCGGTCAACGGATGCAGACCGTCCAGAACCTGCAACACCAGCGCGGCCGACATGGACGGCCCGTCATCCTGCCGGGCTTCCGCGATCAGCGCGGCGTCACCTGCATCCTCGATCAGCGCGTCATATTCGGCGCGGGTCAGGACGACCAGGGCTTCGCCGTGAAGGTTGGTGGCATCACTCATCACTTGGTCCTTGCTCGCTCGGACGACTCGAGCCGGGCATATACGTCACTGCGTGCAGGCAATCACCTGAAAGATACGGTTCAGCGCAGCATCGCACCTTCCGGGAACAGTCCGGAACAAGTCCCACAAGATTCAGGAGTTCCTCCATGCCTGCATTCTCGCAGATCGAAGGTTCTGTCGTCCTGCGGACCCGCGGACGCTACAAGTCGACCAGCGTGCATGTCCTGAAGGACGAGCTCTACGCCAAGGACGGCGCCAGCTTCATCCGCCTCAAGGGCAACGGCGGCACGTCGCTCGAAAAGACCCACTGGAGCGATCTCGACATCGAGGTCCTCTACCGCATCGACCGGGCCACCCAGCACCTGGTCGTGCTTCCTCCCCTCCTTGCCACGGCCTGATCCCCATGACCCCGCTCTTCATGAAGAACCCCGGACACAAGCGCGTCACCGCCTTCAGCCCGGACCCCAAGCACCGCCGCGACTTTCCCGTCGCCTCGGCCATGCGCGAGGCCGGTTTCGTGCCCTTGCCGCGTCTCTGGGTCAGGGAAGAGGACATGGCCAAGATCTATGCCATCACCGACCGCCGCAAGGAGGAGGTGATCCGCATCCGCCAACAGGTCGCGGCCCAGCTCGCCCCGGACCAGCTGCCTGATCCGGTCAGCGACAAGGAAGCCGCCTGGGCGGCCTTCGAGCGCCAACGCCAGGCTTGACCATGGCAGGCCCCCAGGCCGAAGCGACGCAAATCAACAACCAGACAGACAGGAAGCCACGATGAACCGCCCGCGACCCACCTTGGCCGTCATGACGCGCGCTGCGCGCGTGGCGGATGAGACCGGGCGCGTGATCGAAATCGTGTCGCCAGACGGGATGGTGTTTCGTATCAATCCCAAGGGGACACCCTTGCCGCCGGTGACACAGAAGGACGCGGTCGAGGAATGGTTTGCCGGAGGCGGAAATGACACGCGTTGATCTCAAGGGCGTTCACCGGGTCCGGGCTGCTTCCGGTCGCGAGTATCACTATGCCTGGAGGGGCGGGCCGCGCTTCTGGTCGTCCGACAGCGGCTTTCCGGCAGGGTCTGCCGAATACCTTGCCGCCCTTGCCGCCACCGCGCCAAAGGCAAAATCGGCGCAGGGTCTGTTCCGCTTCCTGATCATCGCCTGGTTGGAGAGTGGTGCCTTCGCGACCCTTGCCCCTCGCAGTCAGAAAGACTTCCGCACGTCGCTCTACCATCCGAAGAACGGCATCGACGCCAAGTTCGGTGCCGCCCCCGTCGCCGCCTTTGATGACCCCCGGATCCGCCGCCAGGTCATCGACTGGCGCGACGGCATCGGCGGCAAGGTCGGCCATGACCGGCTGCGCCATCTCCAGCGAATCGTCGCCTGGGCTCTGGACCGGGGCGACTTGCGCCATCATCATCTGCGGGAGATCACAACGACATACCGCGCTGATCGGGCCGACGTGATCTGGACGCCAGAAGAGATCGCGACCTTCGTGGCAGGCGCGCCACCACACGTCGCCCGCATCCTCATCGCGGCCACCGAAACCGGCCTGCGCCCCGGCGACCTCGCCGTCCTCTCGCGCGAACACATCCATCCCACCCCAAAGGGCCAGCGCATCGTCATCTGGACGCGCAAGCGGCGGCGAATGGCCTCGATCCCCGTGACCCCCGCCATGACAGCGCTGATTTCCGCCACGCCGCCGGGCCAGTCACGCCTGCTGGTGACAGCCGAAGGAACACCCTGGCAGCACGAGAATTACCTTGGGGCGGCGGTCAGCACCTGGCGCGACAATCTGAAGCTGCGCGCGGACCTTCGGCTCTACGATGCGAGGGGCACGGCTGCGACACGCCTGCTGGCAGCCGGAGCCGATCTGCGTGAGATCGCGACCCACATGGGTTGGAGCCTGAAACACGCCGCATCGGTGATCGACACCTACGCCGCCCTGGCTCCCGAATCGACCGATGGAGTGGCGGCAAAGCTGGCCCGGGTGGCCCGAAAGGCGAACAGGTCTGTAAAAGGTTCTGTAAAAAAACCCGGATGACGTTGGCGTCCCATCTCGTAACGCCTTGAAAAGACTGGCAGGGGCAGCAGGGCTTGAACCCGCGACCTACGGTTTTGGAGACCGTCGCTCTACCAACTGAGCTATACCCCTTCAGGTCAGGCGCGGGGTTACGGCAGCGCAAGACGGAAATCAAGGGGCGTTGCGCGACGGGCCACGTCCGTCCGGTCCGACACAGTCCTCAGAAGCGCCAGGTCAACCCCAGGATCGGCCCGGCCATGGTGACATCAAGCCGCGTCCCTGCGTCCCTGTAATCCACATGCAGCCGCCGTAACCCGCCCGAGACATAGAAACGGTCGCTAACCTGATAGTTGGCCACCGCCAGCAGCTGGCTGGTCTGGTCCGACCCCACGCCGAACCCGCCGACATCGGCATAGAGGATCGCCGACCAGCGCGGGGCCAGAGTGACGTTCGCCCGCAGCGCGATGACCGGATCGACGAAATCCAGGTCCTTCGACCGCTGCACCGCGCCGCCCAGGGCCTGGACCGACCCGCTGATATGCCAGAACCGCGCGCCCCCCAGGACATCCAGCGTCAGGCCGTCCTCGGCCACCGCCCGGTAGCCCGCCAGCAGCGTCAGCGACTGCTGTTCGACCCCGCCGTCAGCGGACACGCCCGGCGGAACCAGGCCGGATTTCGAACTGCTGGAGGAACTGAAGTCGCCCTGCAGCACGAACCGCCCCTTCCGCGCAAAGCCGGACAGAAAGAACGCACCGTCCGAATCTTCCAGGACGTCGGAAAAGGATTTGTCGAACGAGATGGTGGGCGCACCGGCAAAGGGCGTGATGTCGCCGCCGACGCCCGACGCCCAGACATATGGGGTGATCTGGCCCTGCCACCTGTCGTCCTGCGCGGCCGCAGGGCACAGCGACACCACCAGCAGCGCGCAGGCACCTGCGGCGGTCCGCCGGGCCTGGGACATCGGGCCATCCATCACAGGCTGTCCTTTGCAATCTGGCCGCCCTTCACGATCAGCCGCAGGTTGGCCGTGTCGCCAAGCCATGACAGGTCGGTCTCTGGGGTCCCGTCGATCACCAGCAGGTCGGCCAGCGCCCCCTCGGCGATCACGCCAAGCCGCCCGTCGTAGGGGGCCCGTGGCCCCGACAGCGCCAGCAACTGCCCCGCCGCCCCGGTCGCACGGTGCAGCGCCTCGAGCGGCGACATGAAGCGGGCCAGCTTGGCCAGTTGCCTGCCCTGGCTTTCGGCCCCGCTGTACAGGATGTCGGACCCAAACGCCCAGTTGACCTTGTGAACCTGCGCCAGTTCAAAGGCGCGCACGGTGCCCTCGGACACAACCTGCTGCGCCGCGATGGCCTTGGGATCGGTGTACTGGTTGGCATCCCCGTCGGCCAGAAAGGGCTGGATCGACCACCAGGTGCCGCTGTCGGCCATCATCTTCACCGTGTCCTCGTCGGCAAGCTGACCATGCTCGATCGACTTCACCCCGGCGGCGATGCAGCGCTGGATCGCTGCCGACGTATAGACATGGGCGCAGACATAGGTGCCCCAGTCCGACGCCGCATCGACGGCAGCCCGCATCTCGTCCAGCGTGTACTGCATCGAATCCAGCGGGTCGTACTGCGACGCCACCCCGCCGCCCGCGCTGATCTTGATCTGGCTTGCGCCTTTCATCAGCTGCTCGCGCGTCCGGCGCAGCACTTCGGCCACCCCGTCGGCCAGCGCCGACATCCCTTGCGCCGAGGCATAGTCGGCCGGGTCCGACGGCATCATCGGCAGGGCATTGGCAAAGCGGAAATCGCCGTGCCCCGAGGTCTGCGACACCATCGCGCCCGAGGGGAAGACGCGCGGCCCCGCCACCACGCCCCGGTCGATGGCCGCCTTGAGGCCGAAGGCCGGTCCGCCGACATCGCGCACCGTCGTGAACCCCCGCATCAGCGTCGCCCCGGCCTCGCGCCCCGCCAGCAGGTGCACCAGCCCGATGTCCTGCGTCAGCGCCACGATCTGGCTGACCGAGGCCAGCGTGGCGTGCCAATGCGCGTCGATCAGCCCGGGCAGGGCCGTGCGGCCGCCGCAGTCGATGACATCGGCATCGGTCGGCCCCTGGCCTGCGGGGGGCAGCGCGGCAATCCGGCCGCCCTGCACCAGGATGTCGATCCCCTGACGGATCGCCAGCGTCTCGCCATCGAACAGCCGCAGATTGGTCAGCAGCAGGGGCCACCCCGCCGTCTGCCCCCACGCCTTTCGCGGGGCCAGGCCAAAGCCTGCGAACATGGCGACGACCGAGGCCATGCCCCCCAGCATCTGGCGCCGCGACAGATCGGCCTCGATCCGCCGCATCGCCGCCTGGGTTTCCGGCGTCGCGCAATGGCAGAAGTGCAATCCGTCGGATTGCAGTGCGCCGTCAAAGCAGGCCTGACACATGAGACCTCCGTTACAGAATCGAATTGCCTCTCTCTTCTCAAGGTTGCGCCGAACCGGCCCTCTGCGGCAAGTCCCCTGTTCGGCGCTGCCCACCCCCGGCAGACAATACAAGGCCCGCCAGCGATACGATCCCTGGCGGGCCCGAGGGGGCGAATGGCCCCGTCAGATGTTCTGCGCGCTCATCTCGCGCGCAATGTGGTCGGCCTGGCGGATCGCCAGCGCCACGATGGTCAGCGTCGGGTTCTCCGCAGCACCCGTGGTGAACTGGCTGCCGTCCGACACGAACAGGTTCTTGATGTCATGGGTCTGGCCCCACTTGTTGACCACGCCGTCCTTCGCCTCGGCGGACATGCGGTTGGTGCCCAGGTTGTGCGTGCTCGGATAGGGCGGCGTCGGAAACGCCCGCGTCGCGCCCACCGCCTCGTACATCGCGATGCCCTGCTTGTAGGCGTGGTTGCGCATGGCGATGTCGTTCGGGTGGTCGTCGAAATGCACGTTCGCCACCGGCAGCCCGTGCTGGTCCTTGGTCTCGGACAGGGTCACCCCGTTGCCAAGCTGCGGCATGTCCTCGCCCACGATCCACATGCCGGCCATGTTCTCATAGCTGTCCAGCGCCGTGGTGAACGACCGACCCCAGCCGCCGGGGTTCAGGAACGCCGCCATGAACGGCAGGCCCAGGGCCAGCGTCTCCAGCTCGTACCCGCCGACAAAGCCGCGGCTCGGATCATGCCGCGCCTCGTCCTGCACGATGCCCGCCATGGTGGTGCCGCGCCACATCCGCACCGGCTTGTCGAAGACGGCATAGACCGATCCCGTGGTGTGGCGCATGTAGTTCTTGCCCACCATCCCCGACGAATTCGCCAGGCCCTGCGGGAACATCGACGACGCCGAGTTCAGCAGCAACCGGGGGCTTTCGAACGTGTTGCCCGCGACGCAGACGATGCGCGCCTTCTGCATCTGCAACGCACCGTCCTTGTCGAAGTATTCGACCCCGGTAACCTTGCCCGCTTCGTCGTGCAGCACCCGCGCCACGTGGCTGCGGTCGCGCACCTCAAGGTTGCCCGTCGCCTCGCCGCGCGGAATGTCGACATAGGCGGCTGACCATTTCGCCCCCCATTTGCAGCCCTGGAAACAGAACCCGGTCTGCTGGCAGGCCAGCCTGTCATCATACTCGGTCGAGTTGATGGCCATCTTGCCGGTATGCACGTCCTTGTAGCCCAGCGCCTTGGCGCCCTTCTCGAACACCTTGTAGTTGTTGTTCCCCGGCAGGCCCGCGCGGTCGCCGGTGCGGGTCACGCCCAGCTTGGTTTCGGCCAGGGTGTACCAGGGGTCCATCTCGGCGGCATCGACGGGCCAGTCCAAGAGGTTCGCCCCCTCGACCGCGCCATAGTTCGTCAGCGCCTTCCACTCGTGCTCCTGGAACCGGATCGAGGCACCGGCCCAGTGCGTCGTCGTGCCCCCCACCGCCTTGACGATCCAGGCGGGCAGGCCCGCGAAATCCTTCGCCACGCGCCAGTCGCCGCTTGTGGTGCGGGCATCAAGCCAGGCCAGCTGCACGAAGCTGTCCCATTCGTCGTTGACATAGTCCTCGGGCAGGTACCGCCCGCCCGCCTCCAGCGCCACGACCTTGACGCCCTTCTGCGCCAGTTCGTTGGCCAGAACCCCGCCGCCGGCACCCGTGCCGACGATGACGACCACGGAATCGTCCTTCAGATCAAACGTTGCCATGTGTCGTCCCCCTCAAAGCCAGTTGATGTCGTCAAAGCCGCGGTTGACATAGCCGCCCTGGCTGAAGGACTCGCCCTCATAGCCGAACAGCGGCCAGACCGCCTTCTGGTTGTACAGGCCCGTCACCAGCCCCCCCCGCACCGCCTGGAAAAAGGCCGACGTCTCGACCGCCTGCAGCACCTTGACCCGCTGTTCCTCCCAGCCTGCCGCCAGATAGGACGCATGGCCCTGCGCCACCGCAGCGGCGTCCAGTTCCGCCACGCCCGCCGCCACCATGTCTTTCTTGTCTTCGGCGTCATAACCCTTGACGGCGACGGCATAGAATTCGTCCGCCACATGGTCGTGCGGATAGATGTCGCGCGCCATCTGCAACAGCGTCGCCATCTGTTCCGGCGTGATCACGCTGACCTCCATCGCCCAGGCCGCATCCGGAGCGGCGATGAACCCCGCCCCCGTCACTGCCAGCGCCCCAGCCGCCATCGTGCGACCCAGCAACGCGCGGCGCGTCATCCCCCTCAGTACCTTGGTCATGACTTCCTCCCTAGGTTGTTTCGTTCCGGCGCTGCGTCAGAGATATCTCCCCCCCCGCTGCAGCACCTCGATCTGGTATCCGTCCGGGTCCGCGATGAAAAAGAACCGCGCAATCACCGCCCCCCCCGGCGCGAAATCCACCAGCTTGCGGGGGGCCAGGCCCGCCGCGACCAGCCGCACATGGGTGGCGTCCACGTCATCCACGCTGAACGCCAGATGGCCATAACCGTCCCCCAGGCTGTAGGGCTCGGTCCGGTCCTTGTTGATGGTCAGTTCAAGCTCGAACGTGGCGTCGGCGTTCGACAGATAGACCAGCGTGAAAGTCGGAAAATCCAGCCGGTCGGCCACGCGCAGCCCAAAGGCCGTGGCATAGAACGCAGATGACCGCGCCTCGTCCAGGACGCGGATCATCGAGTGTATCGCCTTGGCCATCGCCCCTCCCCGACCGCTGGTCAGGTCAGAGTGGACGGGCCGATCAGCGCGCAGGTAGTAGCATTCTACTACGCACAGATTTTCTCACTCCGCCGCGATCAGGCCTTCGTGTTCGCGCATCTGCTCCAGTTCGCCCAGGTGGATCGTGCAGGCACAGCGCAGAAGCGAGGCAAAGTTGGTGACCTCCCCCTGCCCCAGCAGCACCTCGGCGTGCAGCTTCGAGATGAAGGCAGGCGTCGTCAGCTCCTCTTTCGCGGCGATCTGGTCCAGAATGCCCCAGAAGGCGCGTTCCAGGCGGATGCTGGTCGATTGCCCGTTCAGGCGCAGGCGTCGGGTGACGGATTCGTAGCGGGCCGGGTCCTGTCCGGCAAAGATCTGGCACATGGCTTGGGTCCTCCCCGCAACAATGTTGCGCTGGCCGTGCCTGTCGTCAAGGCGACGAAAGGACTGGGGGTCCGCGCCCGTCCCCGGCGGCGCGGAATGCCGCCACGATCCAGCGCATCACCGTGCGGACCTGCGGCTGCCGCGCCACGTCGCGGTGCGCCATCATCCAGATGTCGCGCGGCGGCACCGGAGGATGGCCCGGCACCGGCACCAGCCCGCCCGCCCGCTCCGCCAGCAGCGCCGGCAGAACACCGATGCCGGCCCCCGCCGCGACCGCCGCAAGGATCGACCGCGTGCTCGACGTGCGCACCCGCACCTGCGCCTCCAGCCCCGCCGTCCGCAGCCAGCGCCGTTCGGCGATCTCGCCGTACTTGTCATCATAGCCGATGACCATCGCGTCGGGCGGCACGTCAGCCCGTCCGTAAAGCCCCATGTCCAGCCGCGCCAGTCGCCGCACCATCAGGCTGTCGCCCTCGGGCCGGGCCAGCCGGATCGCCACTTCGGCCTCGTGCCGCGACAGGTTGACCACCGCATCCGCCACACAAAGATGCAGGCGCAACGCCGGGTCCGCCAGAACCAGCCTGGGCAGGGCGGGGGCGAGGATCTCGGCGATCACCGGCTCGGTCGCGCTGACACGCACCGGCGACTGGGCTGCCTCGCCCAACCTCCGCGCGAAACCGGCCAGGTCCGCCATCCCCGCCAGCGGTCCCGCCCCTTCCGCGAACAAGCGCCGCCCCGCCTCGGTCGGCACCACGCCCTCCGGCCCGCGCAGCAACAGCACGGTGCCGAGGTCGGCCTCCAGCCGCCCGATCCGGCGGGCCAGCGTCACCGCCGACAGCCCGGTCTCGGCCGCCGCACCGGCAAAGGACCCCGCACGGGCCACGGCAGCGAACAGGCGCAGGGCGTCCCACATCGGGCGCGGTCCTTCGATTCCGGTCGACAGGTCTTCATCCCTGACCATAGGCCCGGGGCGACCGCAGGGCTAGCCTGTGACCAGCCCCGCAATCCGAAGGCCCGTCATGACCGCTCTCCGTGCCCTTCCCTGGCGATCCCCCGTCACCATCATGGCGCTTCTGGCCGTCGCCGCCTTCCTGTTCCTCGGCCTGCGAGGTCTGATCGCGCCCGAGGTCGCGGTCCGATCTTTGGGTGTGACGCTGGCCGATGTCCGCGATGGTGCCCTGATGCAGACGACCGGCGCGCGCAACATCGGCATGTCGCTTCTGGGTGCGGCGCTGGTGGTGATCGATGCTCGCCGCGCCTTCGGCCTGCTGCTTGCCGCCGCCGCGCTGATCGCCTGCCTCGACTTCGCGGTGATCCGCGCCGCCTCCGGCCTGTCCGAAGCGCTGAAGCATCTGGGCTATGTCGCCTTTCTGGGCGGGTTTGCCGCTGTCGTCCTGCGCGGCACCGGGCGCTGACTGTCGCGCCCTACAACAAAGGGCCGCACCCCAAGGGTGCGACCCTCTGACCTTGCATCTGTCTTTTCCTCGGCAGGGTGGGTGGGGGGTAACCCACCCATATGCGCTAACTTAAGCTTTGAGCCATCTGCGGTATCCTTCGTCTGGGTGGTTCGTTGATGCGATGGGCGGCTGACAGGAGTCTTTCTCGGCATGTTACGAGAGGAAGCGTGCCGATGATGGCCGCGCGCAGGGCATGGACGAGCATCTTGAAGATGCGCCAGAGCGAGGTATGGCGGGGCGGTGGTCCGACGAACCCACCGATCTGCTCAGGGGGGAGAGTCCGGCGCGGGCCGGATCAGGTCGTCGAGCAGGAAGGCGGCCAGCAGGTTGGTGTAGATCCAGGCCCTTGCGAGGGCCGGGTCTCTGGCCCGCAGGGTGTCAAGGTTCAGGAGGCTTTTCAGGCGCTTGAAGGCGAGTTCGACCTGCCAGCGCAGGCGGTAGAGAGCGCCGATCCGTGCGGGCGGATAGTCCTCGGGATCAAGCGAGGTGAGCAGCAGGACATGGGCCGCAGCCTCGAGCGTCTCCGGCTGGACCGCCCGGCCCTTGCGACGATTGTCCTTGCGGATGCGGGCCTGCGCAGCCTCGACCTTGTCCTGCGGCAGGCGCAGGGCGACGAGGCGTGCGGCGAAGGGCTGCCATCCGTCACGACCCTTGCCCCGACCGATCCGGATGCGGGCTTCGCCGGTGTCAGCCTCCCCCAAGTCGCGCAAGAATCCCATCAGATCAAAGCGTTCACCTGCTGCATCCAGCCAGTGCAACCCGCGCCAGTGAACCCGAACGAGATAGTCGCCCGGCCCCTCTGCCAGAACACGCAAGCCGTCCGGGCGATGGCCGAAGCCACGGTCGGCGATCCTGATCTCCTGCGCCACTGCCGGGAAGCGTTCCAGACGCTCGGCCCCGTTCCCATCGGTCAGTTCGAAGTCGGTGAACCGGCAGCCGACAGGATCATATCCCATGTGCACCCGCCAGTCCGCGCCCTGGCTGCCGGGAGCGGTCAGCACGGTGCCGTCCACCAGCCGCAACGGGCGCGTACCGATGTCCCCCGCTGCCGCACGGCCCGCCAGAACCTGACCGGCAAGCGTGCCAAACCAGTCCGCCGCCCCGCGCAGGCGTTTGAGCAGCGCCACGTCCGACACCTCGGCGATGCCTCGCATCTGCGCCCAGGCCGCAGCCTCCCGCAGCGACATCCCACCCGGACCATAGCCAAGCCCCAATCGCAAAAGGCTCGCCCCGTCCCGAACCCCGCGCCTCCGCGTCAGCGCACCACTTGCCCGCGCAGATGCATCCAACGCATCGGCAGTACCGATCCGCGAAAGAACCCCGGACCACCCATCATCGGAAGAAATCTCATGCTTCATCCCAATGTTGAATCACGCAAAGCCTCCCCTGCCAACATTTAAGTTAGCGCATATGGGTAACCCACCCCGCGGACGTTACGGTTGTGGGGGGTTGGCACCTGCCCGTTCAGGCGCAGGCGGCGGGCAACGGATTCGTAGCGGACCGGATTCTGTCCGGCAAACATCGGGCACATGGCTGGCACCGTCCCCGCAACAATGTTGCGCCGTCGCCTGCCCTGCCGTCAAGGCGACCAATGGATTAGGGCCGCCCGGCGGGGCGGCCCTCATGGTGTCGTGAACAATCACCGCATCTTGGCCAGCAGACACCAATCAATGTCTTCCATCTCGGGCGTCCACGCCTCTGCCAAGCCACGATCCACCAACTCATCCGCAAGGTACAGCCAGCGATCCGAACGCCAGCGCCTGACATCGGCGACCACACGACCGAAAAATGGATCACGCTCGACATTCTCAATTCGGACCAAGCTGCCGACAGCATAAAGCTTCTCGACCAGTGCCTTGGCTTCTTCGCCCCAGGCTCGTTCTTCTGCACACTTGGCGCCATGCACTTCAGGCGAGTCGACCCCCCGAACGCGAACTGCATAGGTCGCTGCAAGGCCCGGCCACAGGTCGACCCTCACATCGAGCGTATCGCCATCAATAACGCGCAGGACTTCGGCATGATAAAGCGCATGGGGCGAGGGAATATCTGGCAATGCTTGAGCGCCGACCGACGCGGACCAGTGCCAAAGTACGACGGTCGTCAAGACGCACAGTCGCAGCACCGTTGCCCCCCTTCCAAGTGCCCTCAGCATATGCGCCCAAAGGCGAAAGGACCACCCTTCGAATGGCTGGCTTTTCCTCGGCAGGGTGGGTGGGTGTGACACCCACCCCACGTTCACCTTCGGTTGTGCCGGGGGGGTGCCCGGCCCCCCCGAACGTGGGGGGGGGGGGGGGGGGCCCCGCCACCCCCACCGCCCCCCACCCCCAGTTAATGTGCCCCACCCCAGCCCCCCCC